>NZ_JBIAIF010000010.1:29187-296787 GCF_042871255.1 Streptomyces sp. NPDC005955
GCCGCGCTCACCGTCACGACGGTCATCCCGACGGAAACCCGGACGGTCGTCACGACGCTCGAACCCACCACGACCACGCTCACCGTCACGACGGTCATCGCGGCGGAAGCCCGGACGGTCACCGTCCCGACGGTCGTCACGGCGGAAGCCCGGGCGGTCGCCGTCACGCCGGTCGCGGGAGAAACCGCCGCGCTCACCGTCACGACGGTCATCCCGACGGAAACCCGGACGGTCGTCACGACGCTCGAACCCACCACGACCACGCTCACCGTCACGACGGTCGTCCCGGCGGAAGCCCGGACGGTCACCGTCCCGACGGTCGTCACGGCGGAAGCCGCCACGGTCACCGCCGCGGTCGCCGTCCCGGCGGTCATCGCGGCGGAAGCCACCACGGTCACCGTCACGGCGCTCGTAGGAGGACGAAGAGGTGCGCTCGGTGGTGCTCGGCGCGGCGGACGCGGTGTCCGTCACGACGGCGGTCGGCTCGGCGCCGTCCACCGACTCGGCGGCAGCACCGGCGTCCACCGCGGCGGCACCGTCCGTGAGGACGGCGGCCGGGTCTTCGCCCCGCTCCCGCGCGGCCCGCGCGCTCAGCCGGTCGGCCTCCTCGCGCAGTTCGGTGGCGCGGCGCTGCGCCCGCTCCAGCTGCTTGGCCAGGTCCGAGACCTCGCGCTCGGCCTGCTTGGCGGCGCCGGACACCGACTCGGCCTGGACCTCGGTCATCGACCGGGCACCCGTGATCTCGGCGACCTCGGGCTCGAACACCCCGCCGCCGCCCACGATGTGGCGACCGGCGTCGACGCCCGCGTCCTCCATCAGTCGGAAGATCTGGCGCCGCTGGTGCGGCAGGGCCAGCGACACGACCGTGCCGGAGCGACCGGCGCGGGCGGTGCGGCCCGAGCGGTGCAGGTAGTCCTTGTGGTCACCGGCCGGGTCCACGTTCAGGACCAGGTCGATGCCGTCGACGTGGATGCCGCGCGCGGCGACGTCGGTGGCGACGAGGACGTTGACGTACCCGTCCTTGAAGTCGGCGAGGGTGCGGGTGCGCGCGCCCTGCGTCATGCCGCCGTGCAGGGCGTCGGCGCGGACGCCCGCGTCGCGCAGCTGCTCGGCGACCCGGTCGGCACCGAGCTGGGTGCGCACGAAGATGATGGTGCGGCCCTTGCGGGCGGCGATCGCCGCGGTGACCGGGGCCTTGTCGCGCGGCTTCACGACCAGGATGTGGTGGGTCATCGTGGTGACCGCACCGGCCGACGGGTCGACCTCGTGGGTGACGGGCGCGTTCAGGTACCGCTTGACCAGGGTGTCGATCTCGTTCTCCAGGGTGGCGGAGAACAGCATCCGCTGACCGCCCTGGGGAACCTGGTCGAGCAGCTCGGTGACCTCGGGCAGGAAGCCCAGGTCGGCCATCTGGTCGGCCTCGTCGAGGACGGCGACCTGGACGTCGCCCAGCGAGCAGGCGCCGCGGTTGATGACGTCGCGCAGCCGGCCGGGGGTGGCGACGAGGACGTCGACGCCGCGCTCCAGGGCGTAGATCTGGTTGCCCATGGACGTACCGCCGCAGACGACCTTCATCTTCAGGCCGAGCACGTCGCCGTACGGCTGGAGGGCGTCCGCGACCTGCATCGCGAGCTCACGGGTGGGGGTGAGGATGACGCCGCGGGGGCGCTTCTTCGCGGTGTGGCCGCCCGCGAGGGTCGTGAGCAGCGGCAGGCCGAAGGAGAGGGTCTTGCCGGAGCCGGTGCGGCCGCGGCCCAGGATGTCCCGTCCGGCGAGCGCGTCCGGAATGGTCGCGGCCTGGATCGGGAACGGGGTGGTGACGCCGTTCTGGGCGAGCTTGCGGACGACACCGTCGGGCAGACCCAGGTCACCGAACGTGACGGTCGGCTCCTGCTCCTCGACGACGGCCTCGGCGGCGGGCTCAGCGGCGACGGCCTCTTCGGCCACGGGCTCCGCGGCGGTGGGCTCCTCGGCGGCCTCGACCACCTGGGTCCCGGCCTCCTCGGCGACGACCTCGGCGGCGACGGTCTGCGCCTGGGGTGCCTCGGGGCTCTCGACGACGGCGACGGCCGCGGGGGCCTCCACGTCGACCTCGGGGGTGGTGGGGGACTGCTGGGGGGTGCTGACGGTTTCGGCGTCCTGGTTGAGGACAGCGCGGTCAGCAGGGGAAACGGACATGCGAAATGCGAACCTTCCGGAGTTCACGGCACGCGCCCAAACTCCGTGAAGCTGCTAAGCGACCGCCTCTATGCGGTCCGGCCACGGCAGGGAGTACGCGCCACACGCGGCGCGCTTCATTCCTCGCTCTGTGAGGAGTGCGCCGGGCAAATGGGATCAAACGATCTACCACCATACGCACCTTGAGCCCCCCGAGGCAAATGCGGTCGGCGTGACCCGCCTCACCCCCGCTCCCCCGCCCGGTGGGACCCCACCGGACCGGACACCTGACCGAGCGGCGAGGAGCGGAAACACCGGTTCGCCGGGCCGGCGTTCCCCTCCGCCTCCCGAACCTCCGTGTCCTCTTGCCCTGACAGGGAGTTGGACAACCGTAGTCAATCACCGCCCCGGAGGTGGCCCCGTGCGTTCCCTGCCCGTACCCGTCCGCCTGGCCACCCTGGCGGCGGCGCTCGCCGCCACCGCGGGCTGCGTCAGCGTGGGCGACGAGGCCGCCCCGCGGGGCGGCCCCTCGCAGTCCTCCGGTTCCCGCAGCGGCGGCAGCGCCGTGGAGACCGACGGCGTCCCGGAAGCGGTCAGCGACGCTGACGGACACCGCACGGGCGGCTCCCGGAACGCGAAGACCCAGCACAGCGGCAAACCGGCGGACCCGGACGCCAAGACCCCGTCCGCCTCCGCGCCGGGCACGGCCGCGCCCGGCGCCCCCAAGGCCACGACGCCCGCCGGGACGACCCGGGCGCCCCGCCCGGTGGAGCCGGGTGCGCCCACCCTGAAGCCGCCCGAGCCGGCGCCCACGCCGACCCGCACCACCCCGGAGCCTGAGCCCCCGAAGCCGACGCCGGAACCCCCCGCGCCCCCGGAGCCCACGGTGGCGGAGCCGTCCTCGTCGGCGCACGAGGAGCCCCCGCCGCAGGGGCAGGCGGCGGCCCGCACCTTCCGCGTGGAGCCGTCCCCGGAGGCCGGCCAACCGGTGGTGTGACCCGGCCCCGCGCCCCGGTCCCGCCCCCGCGGCGCCCCGGTCCCGGACAATGGTCGTGTGCTGGAGATGACGCGAGAAGCGTTCGAAGAGCTGGTGGCCGATGCGCTGGACACGATCCCGCCGCAACTGACCCGGGTCATGGACAACGTGGCCGTGTTCGTGGAGGACGAACCCGCCGCCGACGACCCCGAACTGCTCGGGCTCTACGAGGGAACCCCGCTGACCGAGCGCGGCGAGTGGTACGCGGGGGTGCTGCCCGACCGCATCTCGATCTACATGGGGCCGACCCTGCGCTACTGCGAGACCCCCGAGGACGTCGTCCACGAGGTGGCCGTGACGGTGGTCCACGAGATCGCCCACCACTTCGGCATCGACGACGAACGCCTCCACGAACTCGGCTGGGGCTGATCCACGGGCCCCCGGTCGGGCGCGGTTCGACGCGGTCCGGCGCGGCTCGTGACGCCGCCCGTAAACCGTTTTGGCGATACCTCCCGCCATCCCATATGCTTCTCACGTCCCCGACGCGCCGGAAGGTGCGCAGGCGGGCCGATAGCCCTCATCGTCTAGCGGCCTAGGACGCCGCCCTTTCAAGGCGGTAGCACGGGTTCGAATCCCGTTGGGGGCACCGTGTGCGAGTATTCTCGTCACACGATCTTGGTCCTGTGGAGCAGCTTGGAGTGCTCGCCACCCTGTCAAGGTGGAGGCCGCGGGTTCAAATCCCGTCAGGACCGCTTGCAGATCGCCTCGGCGAACTGCGTGGCTGGGTAGCTCAGTTGGTACGAGCGATCGCCTGAAAAGCGATAGGTCGCCGGTTCGATCCCGGCCCCAGCCACCTTCACCTCCTCACAGGGGTCCACACGCCCTCTCCGGCTCCCCGGAGGGGGCGTTTCTGGTGTCACCCCCCACGCCGGCCCCGCAACCGCCCGCCGACCGACGCCACACCGCCCCGCCCACCCCACTCCGCCCCGCCCCGCCCCGCCACGGCCGCAGCAGACCCCGCACCGCACAGGGCTACGCAGGGCCACAGAGGGCCACCTCAGCGACACAGATCACCGACGGGCCGACTACAGCGCGGCGCGATATCTGGGTACCCTCAATCAAACTCCATAAGTTACCGCTTAGTAATCTGCACTCGCAGGCCCGAGGAGCCTCCATGCAACTCGCCGCGATCATCGTGTCGTTGGTGCTCGCCACAATCGGCGCAGCCCTGTTCGCCCGGGCCATCGCCCAGATCTACCGGTACGTCCGGCTGGGTCAGAACGTCCCAGCAGGCACCCGAACGGATGATCCGAAGCAGCGGACGTTGACAGTGGTCCGGGAGTTCCTCGGCCATACCCGGATGAACCAGTGGGGCGTCGTCGGCGTGGCCCACTGGTTCGTGTCGGTCGGCTTCTTCACCCTCGTGCTGACCCTGGTGCACGCCTTCGGACAGCTCTTCCAGGCGGACTGGAGCCTCCCGCTCATCGGCACCTGGGCCCCGTACGAGGTGTTCACCGAGCTGATCGGCGCCCTCACCGTGCTCGGCATCCTCACGTTGATGGTGATCCGTCAGCTGTCGCTGCCGGGCCGCGCCGGGCGCAAGTCGCGTTTCGCGGGCTCCAACATGGGCCAGGCGTACTTCGTCGAGCTGGTGATCCTCATCATCGGCGTCGCGATCCTGGTGCTGCGCGGGCTGGAGGGCGCCCTGCACCACGTGGACGGTTACACCGCCGCGTACCTGGTCTCGTACCCGCTCGTCGCCGCCTTCCGGGGGCTGGACGTCACCACGCAGCAGAACCTCGTCTACCTGTTCGCGATGATCAAGATCTCCACCTCCTTCATCTGGATGATCACGGTCTCGCTCCGCACCGACATGGGCGTGGCCTGGCACCGGTTCCTCGCGTTCCCCAACATCTGGTTCAAGCGCCGCGCCGACGGCGGCACCGCGCTCGGCGAGCTGCTGCCGATGACCTCCGGCGGCACGCCCATCGACTTCGAGGACCCGGGCGAGGACGACGTCTACGGCGTCAGCCAGGTCGAGCACTTCTCCTGGAAGGGCCTCCTCGACTTCTCCACCTGCACCGAGTGCGGACGCTGCCAGTCGCAGTGCCCCGCCTGGAACACCGGCAAGCCGCTCTCCCCCAAGCTGCTGATCATGTCGCTGCGCGACCACGGGCACGCCAAGGCGCCGTACCTGCTCGCCGGTGGCGGCAAGACGATGGAGGGCGAGGAGAAGGCGAGCGCGGAGGCACTGGCGCAGGTGCCCGCCGCCGCGCTCGCCGAGGCCGAGCGGCCCCTCATCGGCACCGCCGAGGAGAACGGCGTCATCGACCCGGACGTGCTGTGGTCCTGCACCACCTGCGGCGCCTGCGTCGAACAGTGCCCGGTGGACATCGAGCACATCGACCACATCGTCGACATGCGCCGCTACCAGGTGATGATCGAGAGCGCCTTCCCGTCCGAGGCGGGCACGATGCTCAAGAACCTGGAGAAGAAGGGCAACCCCTGGGGCCTGGCGAAGAAGCAGCGCCTGGAGTGGGTCAAGGACGTGGACTTCGAGGTCCCGGTCGTCGGCGAGGACGTCGAGGACCTCACCGAGGTCGACTACCTGTACTGGGTGGGCTGCGCCGGGGCGCTGGAGGACCGGGCGAAGAAGACCACCAGGGCGTTCGCCGAACTGCTGCACATCGCCGGCGTGAAGTTCGCGATCATGGGCGGCGAGGAGCGGTGCACCGGCGACTCCGCCCGCCGCCTCGGCAACGAGCCCCTGTTCCAGCAGCTCGGCCAGGAGAACGTGGCCATGCTGAACATGGCGTTCGGCGAGGACGACGAGGACGAGTCCACCCGCAAGCCCAAGGCGGCGAAGCGGATCGTCTCCACCTGTCCGCACTGCTTCAACACCATCGCCAACGAGTACCCGCAGCTCGGCGGCGACTACGAGGTCATCCACCACACGCAGTTGCTCCAGCACCTCATCGACGAGGGCCGGCTGGTGCCGGTCACCCCGGTCGAGGGGCTGATCACCTACCACGACCCCTGCTACCTCGGCCGGCACAACAAGGTCTACACGCCCCCGCGCGAGATCATGGACAAGGTGCCGGGACTGCGGCAGCAGGAGATGCACCGCCACAAGGAACGCGGCTTCTGCTGCGGCGCGGGCGGCGCCCGGATGTGGATGGAGGAGCGGATCGGCAAGCGCATCAACAACGAGCGGGTCGACGAGGCCCTGTCCCTCAACCCGGACATCGTCTCCACCGCCTGCCCGTTCTGCCTGGTGATGCTGACCGACTCGGTCAACGGGAAGAAGAACGACGGCCAGGCCAAGGAGTCGCTCCAGGTCGTCGACGTCGCCCAGCTCCTGCTGGACTCCGTCAGGACCCCCACCGACGGCGAGCCCCCGGCCGGTGCGTCCCCCGCCGAGAACGCGCCCGAGCCGGAACCCGCCACGTAGCCGAGCAACGGACGCCCCCGTCAACCCGCAGAGGCCCGGATCACCCCGAGGAGTGATCCGGGCCTCGCCCGTTCCCGGAAACCGCCCCGGGCCTCACTCCGAAGGGTGAGCAGGACCCCGTCCACGGTCAGGCGTACGAGGTCCCCACCAGGGCGGGACGGCCGCTCGGCGCCACCGAGGTGAGGGTCGTATGAGGGGTACGGACAACGCCGTACGCGGGCGCGAGCGCCGTGCAACCCTTCCTCCGGGCCCCTTGGCGCCCGCACGCCGGACGGGAATCGGGCCCCTCCGGAACCCCCGCGCCCGCCCGGCCACCCCTTCCTCCACAGGAGCCGTAGTGCGCCACAACCGATCGGCCGCCGCTCTCGCCGCGGCCGCGTTCCTGCTCGCCTCCGGGGCGTGCCTCACGCTCGCCGCACCGGCCCACGCCGGCACCCCCGGCGGTACATACGCGAACGACCGCAACAGCGACTTCGACGGCGACGGCCGCGAGGACGTCGTCACCGCCGCGCCCACCGCCACGGTGGCCGGCGCGCGCGGCGCCGGCCACGTGAGCGTCCGGTACGGCTCCGACCGGGGCCCCGGCGCCGAACGCGCCGTCCGGATCAGCCAGGCCACCGCCGAGGTGCCCGGCGCACCCGAGGCCGACGACGGGTTCGGCACCGCCCTCGCCACCGGCGACCTCAACAGCGACGGCTACGACGAACTGATCGTCGGCGTGCCCGGTGAGGACCTGGCCGGACACCGTTCCGCGGGCGGGGTGACCGTGCTGTGGGGCGGCAAGAAGGGTCTCAGCACGTCCGGCAGTTGGCTCCGGGCCCGCCACCCCGCCGAGAACGCGCACTTCGGCGCGGCCCTCGCCGCCGCCCGCTTCAGCGCCGCGCACCCCGGCGACCTGCTGGCCGTCGCCGACCGCCACGGACTGGAACTCGCCGAGTGGGCGCCGGTCCCGCCGCCCGTCGACGGCGGTGGCCCCGGCGGTCCGCCCGGCGGCATCGCCCCACTGGACACCACCCCGCACGACACCACCCCGGACGGCACCACTGCGCACGACACCACCCCGGACGGCACCGGGGCGGCCCGGTCCCACACCCCCGCCCGGCCGCTCGCCCGCACCGCGCTCCCCCGCCCGGCGGGCGCCCGGGCCACCGTGGTGCGCACCCTCACCACCGGTGACTACAACAGCGACGGGCTCGCCGACCTGATCGCCTCGGGCACCAGCACCGGAGCCGATGGCGGCGCGGGGTGGTCCGCGTACTTCCCCGGCGGCGCACGGGGCCCGGCGTACGCCCGTGACCTGGTCGGCGGACCCGTCGCCGCCTCCGGCGACATCGACGGCGACGGGTACGACGACCTGGTCACCGGTGAACCCGCCGCCTCCGACGCCGCCTCCGACAGCGGTGGAGCGGCCCCGGCCGGCGGTCTGGTCGGCGTACGGTACGGCGGCCCGTCCGGCCCCGCGGCCGAGCCCCAGTGGTGGACGCAGGACTCCCCGGGCGTCGCGGGCACCCCCGAGCACGGCGACGGATTCGGCAGTGACCTCTCCGTCGCGGACGCCGACGGCGACGGCTACGCGGAGGTCGCGATCGGCGCGGCCGGCGAGGACGTGGGCCGGGTCGCCGACGCGGGCGCGGTGTGGGTCCTGAAGGGTTCGCCGACCGGGCTCACCGGTCGCGGCTCCACCCACTGGAACCAGGGCTCCCCACAGGTGCCCGGCGCCGTGGAGCGGGGCGACTCCTGGGGCGCGCAGGTCCGGTTCACCGGCCCCGACGCCCAGGGGCGGTACGCACTGCTCGCCGCCGCGCACCGGGAGGACGACGGCACCGGGAGCGTGTGGCTGCTGCCCGCCGGCCGCGACGGGGTCGGTGCGGCCGGCTCCTCGACGTTCGGCGCCGGCCGCCCGCACGGGGGCGCCGGCCACTTCGGCGCGGTGATCGACGAGTAGCGGAAGGCGGGCGGCTGCGGCGGCCGTCCGGGCCCCGCCGCAGCCGCTCCTCCCCCTCGGGTACTACTCCTCGTGGACGAGCCGCCCGGGGTGTTCTCGACTACCCGAACGAGCCCCCGTACCCGCCCCCTTAGGGGATGTCACAGCTCGGCCGCAAAGCCCCTTCCGGTGGCCCCGCCCCGGCACGCCGCCGCTCCGGACCGGGTACGTTCGATGACGTGGCTGGATTCAGGATCGGACGCGGCCGGGACAACCGCACACCCCAGACGCGGGGGCAACAACAGCCCCCGCCGCAACAGCCGTACGGGCAGCAGGCACCTCCGCCCCCGTACGGCGGGCCGCCCGCGCCTGCCCCCGGACAGCCGCCGTACGGGCAGCCGCAGCAGTACGGCGGCGGCCCCGGTGGCCCCGGCGGACGGGACGGTTCCGGTCGGCGACCGCCCTACGGTCAGCCGGCGCAGTACGGCGACCGCGGCGGCCAGCCCCGGCAGGGCGGCCAGGGCGGCGGCGGTTGGCCGCAGGGCCCGGGCCCCGACCAGGGGTACGGACAGGGCCACGGTCAGGGACCCGGCCGGGGCGGCCAGGGCGGCGGGTACGGCGGCGGGTACGAGGAGCCGGAGTACTTCGGCGACGGCGGGCACCAGCAGCACGGCGGCCCCGACCCGTACGCGGCCAACAACGCCGGCCACACCCAGGCGTTCGCCATCGGCGAGGACCCGTACCAGCAGGGCGAGACGTACCGAGCGGGCGAGCAGGCGGCGCCCCCGACGGGTCCGCCGCTGCCGTGGAAGGACCTGCTCAAGGGCATCGTGCTGCGCCCCGCGCAGACCTTCCTGCGGATGCGCGACTACACGGTCTGGGGCACCGCCCTGGTCGTGACGTTCCTCTACGGCCTGTTGGCGATCTTCGGCTTCGACGGGGCGCGCGAGGACGCGATCAGCTCGACGCTGTCGGCCGCGGTGCCGTACGTACTGCTGACCGGTGTCGTCATGGTGTTCGGCGCGTTCGTGCTCGGCGCGGTCACCAACACCCTGGCCCGGCAGCTCGGCGGCAACGGCGCCTGGCAGCCCACGGTCGGCCTCTCGATGCTGATCATGTCGATCACCGACTCGCCCCGCCTGGTCTTCGCGATGTTCCTGGGCGGCGACGCGCCCTTCGTCCAGGTCGTCGGCTGGATCACCTGGCTGGCGGCGGGTGCGCTGTTCACGGTGATGGTGAGCAAGTCGCACGACCTGCCGTGGCCCAAGGCCCTGGGCGCTTCGGCGATCCAGCTGGTCGCGCTGCTGTCGATCATCAAGCTCGGCACGTTCTGACCGCACGAAGGCGCGCCCCCGCTGGAGGGGGCGCGCCTTCGGTCGTCTACAGCGCGTCGCGCGACGGGGTGACCGGCGTGCCCGCCTTGCGGACGGGCGGCTCGACGCTCCACGGGAAGTTGATCCAGTCGTCGGTGCGCTTCCACACGTACTCGCACTTCACGAGCGAGTGCGACTTCTCGTAGACGACGGCGGACCGGACCTCGGCCACGTGGTCGAGGCAGAAGTCGTGCACCAGCTTCAGCGTCTTCCCGGTGTCGGCGACGTCGTCCGCGATCAGCACCTTCTTGTCGGTGAAGTCGATCGCGTTCGGCACCGGTGCGAGCATCACCGGCATGGCGAGCGTGGTGCCGACCCCGGTGTAGAACTCGACGTTGACCAGATGCAAGTTCTTGCAGTCCAGGGCGTACGCGAGCCCCCCGGCGACGAAGACCCCGCCGCGCGCGATGGAGAGGATCACGTCGGGCTGGTAGCCGTCGTCCGCGATGGTCTGTGCCAGCTCGCGCACGGCGGTGCCGAACCGCTCGTACGTGAGGTTCTCGCGCTCGCCGCTCATACCTGGGTCCGGTGGAAGTTCAGGAAGGAGCGCGAGGCGGTCGGCCCGCGCTGTCCCTGGTAGCGGGAGCCGTAGCGCTCGGTGCCGTACGGGAACTCGGAGGGCGAGCTGAGCCGGAACATGCAGAGCTGGCCGATCTTCATCCCCGGCCACAACTTGATCGGCAGCGTCGCCAGGTTGGAGAGTTCGAGCGTGACGTGCCCGGAGAACCCGGGGTCGATGAACCCCGCGGTGGAGTGCGTCACCAGTCCGAGGCGCCCGAGGCTGGACTTGCCCTCCAGCCGGCTCGCGAGGTCGGCGGGCAGCGAGATGACCTCGTACGTCGAGGCGAGCACGAACTCGCCCGGGTGCAGGATGAACGGCTCGTCGCCCTCGGGCTCCACCAGTCGCGTCAGGTCCGCCTGCTCGACCGAGGGGTCGATGTGCGGGTACCGGTGGTTCTCGAACACCCGGAAGTAGCGGTCGAGGCGCACGTCGATGCTCGACGGCTGCACCATGGATTCGTCGTACGGGTCGATGCGCACCCGTCCCGCGTCGATCTCGGCCCGGATGTCCTTGTCTGAGAGAAGCACGTCCCGAGGATACGCAGTGCGACCCGCCCGCCGCGCCGCCGGGCGCGTCGGCCCCTGGGCGGGGCGGGTCGCGGGGGTGCTCGGCGAGGGGGCCCCAGGGGCGACCCGTCGAGGCCGGGGCGGGCTGCTCGGGCGGCTCGCGGGCCGTGGGCGGGGCGGGCGTGGGGCGGGGCCGGGGCGTGCGGGGCCGGGTCTGGCCGCGGGACTGTGGCTGCCCGCCGGGGCCTCGCGGCCTACGGCTCCGAATCCGGTTCCGGTGCGACTCCGGCTCCGGTTTCCGGCGCGCCCGCGCCCGGGGCTAGCGCTTGGTCAACGGGACGGGGACGGGGACGGCGCTGCGGAGCCTGGCGCACCGCGGGCAGCGCAGGAGCCGCCCGGGGCCGAGCCGCCCGGCCTGCTGCATCGGGAACGAAGCGGTGCTGAACACGTGCCCTTCGGCACAACGAACTACAGTGCGCTCCATCAAGTCCTCTGAGCCCCTTCCCCACGATCCGCGAATGGGCGCCGGGCACCAGGGAGCCACCCATGTGGGCGCCGCCGGACCGGCACGAAGCGCTACATTACGGGACGAATAGGGCGGCCCTCCAGGCGGCACTCCGATACCGGGAAGCCCTCCCGGTCGGCCCGTGCGCGGGGCCACCGTACGCCCCAACTCCCGCCGCCCGCATGCGCGTCCACCGGCCCGCGACACCCGGGGCGTACGGCGGGGACTTCGGGGGTCCGGCATGCGGTAGAGTGAGCCGCGATGCACCACCGGTCCAACCGGGTGCACTCGCGGGTGTAGTTTAATGGTAGAACATCAGCTTCCCAAGCTGAGAGCGCGAGTTCGATTCTCGTCACCCGCTCCACAGCCAAGGCCCAGGTCACGGACACGGGCCTTTTTGCTGTCCGCTGTGCGTCAACGCTCGCGTGCCAGATCCGTGCCAGAACGCTGATCGTCTGGATCAACGGTGTCGTCGTCCGGCGCGGCAGCGGTCTCCTACACCTCCTCTATCTCCTGACGCGCCTTGCGAACGGTCACGTAGAGGCCGGCGGCCGCTTCCCACCACCGGTCGTCGTCAGAGTGCTGGTAGATCAGCGCGGCCTTCCCAAAGGACTGGCCAGCGCGCACCACCGTGTCCTTCAGGGTCGCCCCGGAGTCAACCACGAGCCCGCCAGACCCTTCCCCTGCGAACAGTTCCTGGACGCGCAACCCCGGTAGGTGGACGGTCCGTGTGCCCGCCCCGAACTTGGTGTTGCCGGGGGCACTACGACCGTTCGTGCGCTCCGGTTCGGCGATGCATACCGTGAACCTCAGCGCGTCGACGTCCGGGCGGCGGAGCCGCGCCGGTTCGTCGTCGTCGCGAAGGTCTCGCGCCGTGGGGGGGGGATCACGCCGTCAAGGCTCGGAGAGCGCGCCTGTTGCCGGCCGGACGGGAACCTTCTGATCGGGCCGAAGCGACGTCGCCTTCCCTTGCTGTTTGACCATCAGGCAGCAGCCCTCCCATAGCACGGACGAGGACGCCTCACCGGCTGCACCGTGCGGGAGCGGAAGAACTCCTCGACCGCACTCTCGGGGATGCGGACGGGCCGCCCCAGCTTCACGTACCGGATGCGCCGTTCCTCGATCAGCCGCCGGGGGGGGAAGCGCGGTCCTGCCGAGGATGGTGCAGTACCGGCCGGACTTGGTGGAGAAGTGCCCACGGAAGCCGAGCATGTGGGCACAGCGGAGACGGAGGTGTTCGAGGTCCTTGATGGCGTACTTGGCGATGTACGCGGTGACGCGCCTTCAGTCAGTTCCCGGCCGTCGTCGAAATCGGCGGACTGGATGGTGCAGACGTCGAGTTGGCAGCCGAGGATGAAGGTGCGGGTGCGTCCGTCGACGACGGGGCCGTCGACGCGGACCTTGGCGGTGGCGGTGCGGATTGCGTCGGTGTGTGGGTCGACGGCGGACGGGATGCGAGCTGGCGGTGAGTGGTGGACTGAGGTTGGATCCATGTGCGCGCAGCCAACCCACCCCCTTAGCGTATGGCCATAATATTCGCAAACTTACCTGAGTGGTGTTGTCGCTGGCTGTAGCTTGCCCTCATGGGAGCATGGGTTGATCAGATTTTCAGGGCAGTGCAGGCAGAGCGAGGCGGAGTGGTGCGTCGATCAATCTTCGACGTAGAGCGTTACTCGTCGCTGCAAGAGATCGTAGACATCGCTCGGGCACGCCACTTCCACGTGCTTGAGACCGGTGATCAGGTTGTGATTCTCTGCAATGAAGGTGAGTTGAGGATCCACTGCTGACCCGTCTGCACCGCTGACGACAACGCTTGACACCAGCTGGTCCGCTCCACACCGATCCTCACGGGCTTCCCCACAGCCTGCAAATGGCCTTCAACGACCGATCTCTACAGAGCTACGGATCGGAAGTTCGTACGGCCAGTCCGCGTCCACCAGCTCGGCTCGCTCTGGCCGACTACACGGCAACGTGATTGAGGCCGGCGGGGTGCGCCGAGACTCACGCGTGCGTGATCGGCCGGTGCAGCCCCGCCATCGTGGCTGACTGTCGTCGACTGACGATCAGACGCACCTGGCACAGCTTCGCCATGGAACGTACGAAGCGAAGGCCCGTGCGACTCGCGTGCCAGATCCTGTGCGGAACCGCTAGGGAACAGCTGGACCTTGCCCCGGGTTGCATAGGGCTGCAACACCACCTCGCCGCAGGTCAGCGCAGCAACCGCCGCCAAGAGAACCGAGCTTCCCAAGCTTATAGCGCGGGTTCGATTCCCGTCATCCGCTCTTGAACGAAGGCACAGGGCAGCGACCTGGGCCTTCTTCGTTGTCAGACCTCTCAGGCCCTTCCGTGCCCTCCGCGTGCCCCAACTCGCAGAAGTACCCTGCTCCGGGGGCCTTTCGCGCACCACCTATACCACTCAGACGCGGAACCGCCTCGGATCGCGAGACGCATTTCATGTGACCTGCGCCACACAAGCGTCCAGATTCGCCCGTCCGCAACCCCGAAGGCGGCCCTCAACCACACCGCCCGCACGGCCGAGTTCACGACCGCGCAACGCTCGCCCTACGCCTCCGAATGTCGCCGAAGGCACTGCCCGCCGAAGCGCAGGCAGGCTCGCCCCGACTCAACAGATGATCACGAATGATGACCAGCTGGTGACGCATTGTCAGTGGCAAGTGCTTCCATGGATCCGGTGCGCAGCGAGGCGCATCGCGACTGGTGGGGGGATACAGCTATGCCCTGGATCAATGACTACTTCCGAGCAGACGGCACCCGGGTCAAAGGCCACGTCCAGCTACCTGCCGGGGCCCGAAGGGAGACCGCGACGCTCGGCCTGATCGTCGCCGGAGTGATCGTCTTCGGGAACGGAACAACATCCGCGGGGACCGGAACAGGATCGGATCAGGAGTTACCCAGGCCGCAGTCGACGGTGGTCTACCCGCTCACGTGGCCGACGTGGGAGAACCGCCCAGCACCCCACCCCCTACCGACAGTCTCCTATCCGATCGTCTTCCCCAGCACAGGGAGGGGCCGGTGACCCGCCCCGCCGCTCGACGCCGGCCGAACCGAGGCAGTCGGCCGCGTAAGCAGAAGGGCTCCGACTTCCAGTTCTTCTTGATGATCGGCCTCGTCGGCATTTGGGCATCCGGCTTCCTCATGTCGGTGCAGTCCTGGTTGGCCGACCACCTTTGGGTCCTCGCTCTCCCGGTCGCAGCTCTAGCGGGCGCGATCGCCATGGGGATGCACCTGCAGAAGGAGCGAGCCCGCAAGGAGGCCACTCGAGCCCAGGGACTCCGGTACGTGGTGGAGCACCTGGACGGCCTGCCCTACACCCATTTCGAATACGCCGTGCGAGACCTACTCCGTCGAGACGGCTGCCAGGATGCAGAGCAAGTCGGTAGAGGTGGCGACCAGGGAGCCGACGTAAAGGCCACAGACCCCTTCGGTCGACGTTGGGTGATCCAATGCAAGCACCGCAAGGACGGTTGGTCCGGGTCCGCGGTCGGCACCCCCGACCTCCAACGCCTCAACGGCACGGGACGCCAGATCCACAACGGCGACGTCATCGTCATGCTCACCAATGGCCGCTTCTCTAAGCAGGCCCCCGGCTTCGCCAAGTCGCAGCACCTCCACCTCGTCGACCGCCACCTCCTCGCCCAATGGGCCAACGGCTCACGCCCACTGTGGGAACTGCTCCGCGCCGTCCCACCACACCGAAACAAGAGCGCGAAGTATCCGGCTGCGCAACATCGATCAGACAGAGGAACATCGTCTCCCTATGAATGAGATCCGAGTCGAGGCCGTCTACCAAGCGTCAAGCGAGCCGACGGTCGGCCGTATGTGCGACATCGATATCGCCCTGGCATCTCGGCCGCTAACGACCACGGTGGGCGCATTCGATGTTGTACTCGCGTTCCCAAAGTTCGAAGGACGACTCCCTGCCGAGGGATACCACGGCTGGTTGGGGGAAGAAGACGCGCCCGTGGCACTGTGTCCGACGTACTTCACGGCACACACCGTGTTCACGCTTCCTTCCGCCCTTGATGAGCCCATCGTCCAGGCAGAGCTGAAGGCTGCCGTCGCAGCCATCAGATTCGCCGCTGCACGCCTGTCTGACGCTCTGCGGGTCGAACAACCGAGCGTGGGCATGGTTGGTCATGTACCGAAGGTTCTCTCCCTCACGGCAACAAACATCACCCAGGGCATCCCGCTGAGAGTGCCTGAACCCCTCAACCCGGGCTACCCCATTGTTCGAGGGCTGCCTGTCCTCACCGCCGACATCGCAATGAGCGCACTGCGCGACGGACTGCCACCTGCACGAGCGCTGCTCTCACAGGCGAGATACCTCACGCAGTCGACCAACAGCCCACAGCCAGGGACTGCGATTCTGCTGGCCGCAGTGGCGGCCGAGACCTACGCCAAAGAGTCGCTCAAGTCCCGTCGTCCTCCGGGGTCCACACCCAGCGTGCGGTCACTCCAGCAGACGCACGGCGCCGTTGTCGCTCTCTATGGTCCGATTGCAGAAGTGGTGATCGGGCGATCCCTCGAGCAAGACGATCCGGCTCTCTGGTCAGGCCTCGGAGAGCTCTTCACGGCTCGGAACAAAATGGCGCATCAGTTGACGACGCCCACACATCCTGATGCGAGGCAATTGGTCATCGCTGCGATGAGAGCCATGGACTGGCTCGGCTAGGGACCCGCTACTGGCTCATCAGGGCAGGCAGATCGCTCGTCACTGGGTCCACTACGGCTTTACCGGAACCGGCATGTGGATCAGCCCTGTCCAGAACCGCTGGCCAGCTGTCCTCACCAACAAGATCCGCTTCAACCGCGACCGCGAGCCCCACACAGAGATCCGCAGCGCTTTTCGGGCTGCTGCGATGCGTCCCGAGGAACCGTAGGCCGCGAGGGCTACGTGATCAGCTCTTGCCCTCTGGCTCGTAGGTCGCATCGACGGCGGCGTCCCTGACGCCATAGCCGGACAGCAGTAGCGCCAGAGCCTCCTTACGGATCTCGCTGGCGGTGCTCTGGGCGACATCCAGCCGCTCCATGACCGTGGTCAGCGGCACGGCCTCGTGATCAATCTTGTCGGTCGGCACGTCGGGGTGGTGCAGCCAGCAGCATGCGTGCCACCCGGCGTGCCGAGCGCTGACGCGGGGTTAGCCAGGCATAGTCGTCAGCCGCCTCAGCGGCAGCTTCCGCACGTGCGGCATCGGCCCTCAGCTGGGCGGTAGCCAAGTCCAGGCGTGCAGCCGTATGGTCCGCTCGTTCGGCAAGGCAGGCGTAGACGCGGGCGACATCAGCCAAGGCTCGGGCAGCAGCACGGTCACCCTGGGTCCAGGCCATGTATGCCTGCCGGGCCACGTCACGGGCAGTCCCTGCATCGTCGTAGGCCGGCCAGCCAGCCAGCCAGCAGGCAGACGCCCGGCAACATGTATCGGGTCACCCGAGCTAGTCGGGGACGGAACCCGAATTACCTGAGAACCCGAGTCGGGGGCGGGGTACATATCTCACCCAAAGATCCCCGGCAAATGAGTGTCGGCGGATTGCACCCCACACTCTGATCCGGCGGTGCTTGCGCCCGCAACGCGCTGCAACACACACCGCAGTCGGGCCCAAGAAGGTCAGCAGCTGCCACCTCAAGAAATTCCGCGCCGCGATGCGTGATCCGCACGTGCCCCAGCCGTGCCCTTCAGGGCGGTGAATAGCGGTTAATGGGGGGTCAGTGCGACCCCATCACCGCCCCCATCTTTGAGCTGTTTACGCAGGTCAAAGGGTACATGGGTGCGCTCCGTGCAGTAGATTCCCAAGCTCAGAGCGCGAGTTCGATTCTCGTCACCCGCTGCAATATCAGCCCCTAGGCTCACAGCCAGGGGGTTGTTTGTTGCCCAGGCCAATTAATGCGGCGACGGCCCTAATTGGAGGAACCGTAGTCTCCTTCCGCTGGAGGGCCTAACCCCTCCCCGGCGGCATGGTCGTCCACCAGGCCTACGGGTCCGCTTCGACGACACCCGCCGCATACTGCTATGCGAGGACGCGGACCGCTTCGGATTCCCCGGGCGAAAAGCCGGATGCCAGCGAGAACGCCCGGCCGTCCTGGCGCGCAAGTGCCGCGAAGAATGCCAGATCGCCATCCGGAGCACGTCTGGCGCAACTGTCTCGACAACGCTCAAGTACGAATCGAGCCTGGAGCAACCGTTCGTCGTCCTGACATCCATGCCTCAGTGAGATGCGAGGGAAGTGACGGTGGAACTCGACGCGGGGTCGTGGGGCCGAGGCGATGGACTTGTACGGACGCCGGCTCACCATCGCCAAGGTGACGCGCAGGGAGCACGAGGACCGGGCACTCGATGCGTACACCTGATGCGCAGGGACACGCCCGAGTCCCGCAGCTGCCACTCCCCCCGCCGGGAACGGAGCCTAGGCGGTCGCGGGCGGGACGGTGAGCAGGGTGGTGGTGAAGGCGGCCAGGTCGGCGCGTAGTTGCTCGCGCGATGCGTGCTCGCGGTCGACCAGGTGGCCGACGAGGTCGGCGCGGACGGCCGCGAGGAGGGCGTGTGCGGCGAAGTCGGCGTTCGGGAAGCCGGGCAACCGCTCCAGGGCGTGGCGCAGCGTGTCGTGCCACCAGTCGTAGTGCTCGGCGTCGTAGGGGCTGTCGTTGCCCGTCGCCTCCAGCGCGAGCGAGAGGTGGCGGTGGTCGAGCTTGAAGCACAGGAGCGCGTCGAGCAGGGCGAGTACGCGTTCCCGGGGAGGGGTGTCGGGGCCGAGGGGGTGCGGGCCGTCCGTGACGGCCCGGCGGACCGGTTCGAGCCGGGCCGCGTAGAGCGCGCGGATGAGGCCGGTGCGGTCGGTGAAGCCGCGGAAGAGGGTCGCCTTGCCGACGCCGGCCGCGGCGGCGATGTCGGCCATGGTGACCTGCTCGGGCCGGTCGCGGTCGGCGAACAGGCGGTCGGCCGCGACCAGGACGGCTTCGCGGTTGCGGACGGCGTCCGCACGGGGCTTGCGCTCGGGCACGGGGTTCCTCGGGGTTCCTTCGGTTGCACAAACGGACCAGGGGTCCGTATCTTGCCCAGCAGTAAACGGACCAGGGGTCCGCATCGTATCCGAGGGAGCCTCCATGACCGAGCCCGCCGCCGTCCTCGTCATCGGGGCCACCGGCACCACCGGCAGTCGGGTGGTCCGAGGGCTCGTCGCCCGGGGGCACCGGGTCAGGGCGGCCGGTCGGAGCGGCGCTCACCTCCCCGGCGCGCAGGGGGTCCGCTTCGACTGGTACGCGCACGCGACGCACGCACCGGCCCTCGACGGTACGGACCGCGTCTACCTCGTGCCGCCCCCGGCCTCCGCGGACCCGGCCGGCGCGATGCTCCCGTTCCTGGAGCTGGCCCGTGCGTCGGGGGTACGGCGTGCCGTGCTGCTCAGTTCGTCGGCGATCCCCGCGGGAGGCCCGGCCGTCGGACGGGTGCACCGGGCGCTGCCCGAGCTGTTCGAGGAGTGGGCGGCGCTGCGGCCGTCCTGGTTCATGCAGAACTTCACCGGTGACCACGCGCACGCCCGGAGCATCCGCGAGGAGGGGACGATCCGTACCGCGACGGGCGACGGGCGCGTGGCCTTCGTCGACGCGGACGACATCGCGGACGTCGCCGTGCACGCGCTGACCGATGCCCGGGTCCCGGGTGCGGACCTGGTCGTCACCGGTCCGGCGGCGCTCGGCTACGACGAGGTCGCGGCGATCCTCAGCGAGGTCGGCGGGCGGACCGTCACCCACCGGCGGTTGACGTACGAGCAGTTGCGCGACCGGTTGGCCCTGGCGATGCCCGTGGAGTTCGCTGCGGTGCTCGCCGGTCTGGACGGGGACATCGCCGCGGGGCCGAGGACCGCACCACCGACACGGTCCTACGGGTCACCGGTCGTCGGCCCCGTGACTTCCGCACGCACGTGGAGCGGGCTGCGGGGGGGGGCCTGGCTCGGCCCGCCCGTCCTGTCCGGGTATGTGAATCCACCAGAGCGACACGCAGCGGCTTCGGAGTGCCGACGCCATCGCCTCAGAGTGGAAGGTCGTCAGGCAGGAGCCGGAACGCTTTGTGGCTACCCAGCGGGCGCACTGCCCGGAAGTCACGACGGTCGAGAGTGAGGATGGCGTCAGTGTCGTAGTCGGCAGCCAGGGCCACGTTCAGCGCGTCGGCGAGGTCGAGGTCCAGGGCGTGGTAGCGGAGGCGGATGGACTGGGCGGCACTCAGATGGTCCTCGGTGATCTCCGGAACCACGACGCGGCCACGACGCATCCATCGACGGATGTCGTCGACCGAGCTGAGGGCAGCTTCCCGCCCAAGCTCACGAGTGGCGACGTGATCGAGTTCCGCCAGCAGGAGGGGCGACATGACCAGGAGCCCCGCAGCCATGATCGCCTCGTTCGCGCCAGCGTGTTCCCCATGGGTCGAATCGAGGGCAGCCAACAAACCTGACGTGCCGGCGATAACAATGATCACGCAGCGGTTCCCGTGTCCGCAGCACGAACCACCGCGTCGACGACGGCGTCACGGACCTCCAACTTGGACGGCGTACGGCCCGAGCCCTCGAATGTGCGGGAGAACAAGGGTTCGTCCCAAACCCGGTTCGCCATCGCCGCAAGGTGGATGCCCTGGCGGATGATCTCGGCCTCGCTCACACCTCGGCGCTTTGCAGCGTCCTTGATGATCGCCAGGTCCTCGGGATCGGCATAGACGTTGGTGCGCTTCATGGACATGTACCAAGGTTAGCCCATGTACCAAACCTACACACCCGATGGTCACTGTCCGTACAGGGCCCCGCCCGTTGAATCGGTGGCGTACGCATCGAGTGGAAGCGGTCTGTCTGGACGGTGCGGCGGCGCTGGCAGACGTGTTCGCCCAGCTCACCACTCCGGGGGACGGCGGGGTCGCGGGTCAGGCGCGGAGGTAGGCGAGGACGGCGAGGACGCGGCGGTGGCCCTCGCCGTCGAGGTGGAGTTCGAGCTTCTGGAGGATGTTGCCGACGTGCTTGTTCACGGCCGCTTCGGTGACGAACAGCGCGCGGGCGATCTCGCCGTTGGCGCGGCCCTCCGCCATCAGGCCCAGCACCTCCCGTTCGCGGGGCGTGAGGCGTTGCAGGGGGTCGCGGCGGCGGTTGAGGAGTTGGCGCACCACTTCGGGGTCCACCACCGTGGCGCCGCCGGCGACCTGGGTGACGGCGTCCACGAACTCGCTGACCGCGCTGACCCGGTCCTTGAGCAGATAGCCGACGCCGCTGTCGCTGCCCAGGTCGAGCAGATGGGCGGCGTAGGACTGCTCGATGTACTGGCTGAGGACCAGGACCGGCAGGGCGGGGTACTCGGCGCGCAGGGCGATGGCGGCGCGCAGGCCGTCGTCGGTGTGGTCCGGTGGCATGCGGACGTCGGTGACGACGATGTCGGGGCGGTGTTCGCGGACCGCGGTGACCAGCGCGTCCGCGTCGCCGACCGCGGCGAGCACCTGGTGGCCGAAGCGGGTGAGCACCCCGACCAGGCCGTCGCGCATCAGGGGGGAGTCCTCGGCGAGGACGACGGTCAACGGCACGGCAGTTCCACGTGCACCAGGGTGGGGCCGCCCGGCGGGCTGGAGATCCGGAGGCGGCCGTCCGCCGCGGCGACCCGGTCGGCCAGCCCGGTCAGTCCGGTGCCCCCCTCGGGGCTGGCGCCGCCCGTGCCGTCGTCGCGGACGGAGAGGGTGAGCAGATCGGTGTGCACCCGGGCGAGCACCTCGACGCCGGTCGCCGTGCTGTGCTTGGTGGCGTTGGTCAGGGCTTCGGCGATCACGAAGTACGCGGTGGTCTCCACGGCCACGGGCATCCGGTGCGGCAGCCGGACGTCGACCGTGACGGGGAGGACCGAGCGGGCGGCGAGGTTCTCGGCGGCGGCGGCCAGACCGTGGTCGGTGAGGGCCTTCGGGTGGACGCCGCGGCTCAGCTCCCGCAGTTCGTCGACGGCGAGCCCGACCTGTTCCTGGGCCCGGGCGAGTTGTTCGGCCAGCGGGAGGTCGGGGCCGGCGTCGAGGCGGGCCAGGCCGAGCAGCACGTTCAGGGAGACCAGTCGCTGTTGGGCCCCGTCGTGCAGGTCCCGTTCGATGCGGCGGCGCTCCGCGTCGAAGGCGTCGACCAGTCGTGCCCGTGAGGCCCGTACGTCGGTGAGTTGATGGCCGAGTTCGCTGTCGCGCGGGGTCAGCATCAACCGGGTCACCGCGGCCCTGGCACCGGCCCAGGCGGTGATCGTGTACGGCGCCGGGGCGAGCAGGCAGACGCCGACGACCGCCAGCGGCCAGGCGTCCGGGTCGCCGAGCGGGGACACCATCACCAGTACCGGGACGACCAGGGCGAAGCCCAGGACGAGGAGGTCCATCCACCACAGCGCGGTCGCCGACACCGCGGTGAAGCCGAGTTCGCGCCAGGTCGCGGTCTCCCCCAGTCGCGTCCGCAGCCAGCCGACCGCTCCGGGCTGCTCGGGGGCGCGGTGCGGGTCGGGTACGGGGTCCAGGTCCACCAGGCGCAGCCGCCACCGTTCGAACCGGCTGACGGCGATGCCGGACAGGGCCACGCCGAGCAGGATCAGCGGTCCGACCACCAGGACCAGGGTGACGAGCCCGGCGACCAGCGCGAGGGCGAGGGCGGTGCTGGTGAGGGCGCCGAAGGCGGCGCCGGTCAGCAGGTAGGCGAAGGACCGCCAGGGCCAGCTGGAGCGGAGGACCCGCAGCGGGTTCTGGCCGAGGGCCTGCCAGGCGGTTCTGTGGTGCATGCTGCGACCGTAGGGGAGGCGGGAACGGGTGTCGGTAGTGCGGGCACTACTTCGGGGCTCCTGTGCACGCCCGTGTGCGGACGGGGGGCTCAGCGGTGCACTGGACACCATGAAGCCGTTCACCTCCCGCTCCCCCGTCCGCCGCCCGCCCGGTGCCCTGCCGGCCGCGTTCCGGACGGCCGTGGGCGCCGTGGCCGCCGTGGTCGCTTTGGCCGCCGCAGTCACCGCGGTCACCGTGACCGTCGCGCCCGGTACCTCGGTGGCCAGCTCCACCGCCTCCCTGGACCCGGCCTCGATCGACCGGTTCGTCCGCGACTACGTCGCACAGACCCGTCTTCCGGGCGCCGTCGTCGCCGTGACCCGGGGCGACCGGGTGGTGCACACCGCGGGGTACGGGCGCACCGCGTCCGGGCGGCCCATGACCGAACGGACCCGGGTCCCCGTGGCCTCCCTGTCGAAGGCCATGACCGCGCTGGCCGTCATGCAGTTGGTCGAGGCGGGCGAGGTCGCACTCGACCGTCCCGTACGCCACTACCTGCCCGAGTTCACCCTGGCCGACCGGCGCGCCGGGGAGATCACCGTCCGGCAGCTGCTGACCCAGACCTCCGGCATGGCCGACTCCGCCCATCCGGACCTGACCCTCGCCCAACCCCGCACGTTGGAACAGGCGGTCGCCGCGATGCGCGGGGCGCCCCTCGCCACCGATCCCGGCCGTCGGCACCGGTACCACAACCCCAACTACTTCGTCGCCGCACGGCTGGTCGAGGTGGTGAGCGGGCGGCCCTTCGCCGAGCAGCTGTCCGCCGAGGTGTTCGAGCCGCTGGGGATGGAGCGCACCGCGTCCGTCGACAGCACCACCGAGATGCCCGACCGGGCCCGCGGATACGTCCGCGCCTACGGCACCACGTTCTCCCGTCCCCAGCCGCGTTGGTTCGCGACCGGCAGCCACGGTGTGGTCACCACCGCCGAGGACTTCGCGCAGTGGTTGATCACGCAGAACAACGCGGGGGTGTCCGCCGACGGTCGGCGCATCGCCACGGCGCGCACCGTCGCGCTCACGCACACTCCGCCCGCGGCGACGAAGGACACCGACTACGCGATGGGTTGGTGGGTGAACCGGGAGGGGGACGGACCGCCGGCGGTCCAGCACACGGGTCAGCTGCTGACCCACAACTCGATGGCGACCCTGCTGCCCGAGCAGGGGATCGGGATCGCGGTCGTCACCAACACCGGGATGATCGCCGGGGACGACGCCCCGCAGATCGTGGAGGGGTTGGTCGACCTCGCCCGGGGCGAGGAGCCGGAGGTGTCCGCGCCCTTCTCCATGACGGCCGACTGGGTCCTGGCGGCGTTCACCCTGCTGGCGGCGGGCCTCGGGGTGCGCGGGGTGGTGCGGGCCGGGCCCTGGGTGCGGCGCGCCGTCCGACGGCGGTGGTGGGTGGTGGCGTTGCGGCTGCTGCCCCAGGCCCTGCCGATCCTGTCGCTCACTCAACTCGCCGCGCTCATGGGCTTGTTGATGAACCGCTCCGGGACTCTGACCCAGGTCGCCCACGCCTGGCCCGCCCTCGTCGTCTGGGCGGCCGTCGGCGCCCTCGCCTCCGGTGCGGTGCTCGCGGCGCGGGCCGTCGCCTTCGTCCGCCACCGCCGTCACGTCCGGCGCGGGGCCCCCGACGCGGTGGGTGCGTCGGGGGCTGCTCGGGGGGCGGTGAACACGGCGACGTCGTAGCGTTCGGTGGCGGGGGCGGGGCGGTTCGGCGGCTCGTTGCGGGCGTCGGCGGCCAGGCACCGTAGGCCGTGGGCGAACTCCGCGGGCGTGAGCCGGGTGAACTTCGACTGGGGGCGGGCGGTCATCCGGGCGTGGTAGGCGCCCAGGCTCGGGGTGACGGGCTGCGCGAAGGAGGTGACGGTGTGGACCGTGAAACCCGCTCCGGTGAAGTCCCGCACCACCTGGTCCCGGGACGGGAACCGTCGTTCGTCCAGGTCACGCAGGCGCGGCCAGTAGTCGTAGACCAAAGCGTCCAGTGCGTCCCGGAACGTCGTGCGGACGACGGCGACGCCGCCGGGGCGCAGGACCCGGGCCAGTTCCCGTGCCGCCCGGGGGCGGTCGGGCAGGTGGTGGACCACCCGGGACAGGAGGGCGAGGTCGAACAGGCCGTCGCGGGTGGGGAGGGCTTCCGCGGTGCCGGTCACGTAGTGGACCGCGGGGTGCGGGTTGCGGCGCCGGGCCTGAGTGAGCATGGGCGTGGAGGGCTCCACCCCGAGCACCGTCGATGCGTCCAGCCAACGGGCCATCGCCGAGCAGAACATGCCGGTGCCCGAGCCGACCTCGACGATCGCGGGAGCCGTGCGGCTCGCGAAGGAGCCGATCAGCCGCGTCCAGGCGGACAGCGCGTCGTCGGGCATCTCGTTGCCGCTCTCGTAGACCCCGGCCAACCGTTCGTCGTCGTAGACCCCGTTCATGCCCGGCATGCTTCCGGTCGCCGTGTTCCGGGGCCAGACCGTCTCCCTCCGTACGGTGGGAGACCTCACGTTGAGGGGGCGCGGTGGAACGGGCGGGGCTGGGCGATGTGGTGGAGCTGGTGCGTGGGGTGCGGGGGCTGGTGCCCGTGACCGGGGCGGGTGTGGCGGACGGGTTCGCGGCCCGGGGGTGGACGCCCGGCGGGCGGTTGCGGGACGGGTTCGAGTCGTCGTGGGACAAGGGCGGGGTACGGGGGTGGGTGCACCTCCACGGCGGGGGCGTACGCGTCGAGTTGACCGTGTGGATGCGGGACGTGGACGAGGACACCGGGTACTTCGGGGACCTGGAGGCGGTCTACCGGGACGGTGAGGAGGTGCTGGCGGACGTGGTCGCCGGGCTCGCCGCGTCACCGCTCTCCGTCGACCTCGTGGCGGCGGGCGGAAGGGACCGGGACGCGGACGACTTCGTCGCGTGCAGGCGGTGGTCCCTGGGGGAACGGGCGTTGCTCGCCGGGGTCGTCCAGGAGGACACGGACCTCCCGGTGAGGGTCGTCGTGGTGTGGGAGGAGGAACGGTGAGCGGTGGGCCGTCCACGTCCCGAAGTCGTTTTCCGGTGAAGTACCCCGCGGCCGCAGCCCGTTGGTGAACAATCACTCCGTATGGCCATCGACTACCGCAAGCGTCCCAGAATCGACTACCGGAAGGCGGCCGCGGCACCCGTCGCCCCTGCGATCAGTCTGGAGAAGGTGTCGGCCCGGGCGCCGGGACTGGTCAGCCTCTACAAGACGGCCGCCGCCTCGCTCGCCGAGCACCGTGTCGAGGGGCAGCGGGCGGCCGTCTACCTGGTCCTGGACCGGTCCGGGAGCATGCGCCCCTACTACCGCGACGGTTCCGTCCAGCACCTGGCCGAGCAGGCCCTCGCACTGGCGGCGCACCTCGACGACGACGGGGTGGTGCCGGTCGTCTTCTTCTCCACGGACGTCGACGGGACCGCCGAGATCAGCCTGGACGCCTACCGGGACCGGATCAATCCCCTGCACGAGTCGCTGGGGCACATGGGGCGCACCAACTACCACGTCGCCATGCAGGCGGTCATCGACCACTACCAGGCGTGCGGCTCCCGCGATCCGGCGTTCGTGGTCTTCCAGACCGACGGTTCCCCGACGTCCAAGGCCGCCGCCGAGCACGTCCTGTGCACGGCGGCGAGGTTGCCGATCTTCTGGCAGTTCGTCGGCTTCGGGGAGGACGAGTTCCGGTTCCTGCGCAGGTTGGACGAGTTGCCCGTGCCCGCCCGCCGGGTGGTGGACAACGCCGGGTTCTTCGCCGCCGGCCGGTCGCCCCGGACCGTCTCCGACAAGGAGCTGTACGACCGGCTGCTGACGGAGTTCCCCGCGTGGTTGTCGGCCGCGCGGGGTGTCGGCGTCGTCGGAGGGTGAGGGACCGGGCGGCCGGGTCGCGGGTCAGTTGGCGGTGCGGTCGCGGTCCGGGGAGTAGAGGTAGCTGTCGGGGAAGGCGGACGCGCCCAGCGTGCGGCCGACGATGATCACCGCGGTACGCAGCACGCCCGCCGCGCGGACCTGTTCGGCGATGCCGGCGAGGGGCCCGCGCAGCACGACCTCCTCCGGGCGACTGGCGTACGCGACCACCGCGGCCGGGCAGTTGGCGCCGTAGTGCGGCAGCAGCTCCGCGACCACCCGGTCCGCGTACCGGGCCGCGAGGTGCAGCACGAGCAGCGCGCCGCTGCGGCCGAGCGTCGCCAGGTCCTCGCCGGGCGGCATCGGGGTGGCCCGCTGGGCGATGCGGGTGAGGACGACGGTCTGCCCCACGGTGGGCACCGTCAGCTCCCGCCCCAGCGCCGCCGCCGCGGCGGCGAAGGCCGGTACGCCCGGCACCATCGCGTACGGCACCCCGGCCGCGTCGAGCCGGCGCATCTGCTCGGCGACCGCGCTGAACACGGAGGGGTCGCCGGAGTGCAGTCGGGCCACGTCGTGGCCCTCGCCGTGGGCGCGCACCAGTTCCTCGGTGATCCGGTCGAGGTCGAGGTTCGCGGTGTCGATCAGCCGGGCGTCCGGCGGGCACTCGGCGAGCAGTTCCCGGGGGACGAGGCTGCCCGCGTACAGGCAGACCCGGCAGGAGCCGAGGAGTCGGGCGCCCCGGACGGTGATCAGGTCGGGGGCCCCGGGGCCCGCGCCGATGAAGTACACGGTCATGCGCCGTCTCCCTGGTGCCGGACGGATTCCGGCGTCGCCGCGTCGAGTTCCTTGCGTGCCGCCCACTGGGTGACGGGCATGGCCTGGCGCCAGCCGGTGAACCGGCCCACCGGCACCGCGTGCGCCACGGCCAGCCGGACGAGTTCGCCGCCGTGCCGGTGGCGGGCCTCGGCGAGCAGCGCCTCGGACTCCAGGGTCACCGTGTTCGCGACGAGCCGTCCGCCGGGCCGTAGCGCGGCCCAGCAGCGGTCGAGCAGTCCGGGTGCGGTGAGGCCGCCGCCGATGAACACCGCGTCGGGGGCCGGTAGTGCGTCGAGCGCGTCGGGGGCCGCCCCGGTGACGACCCGCAGTCCGGGTACGCCGAGCGTGCGAGCGTTGCGGGCGATGCGTTCGGCCCGGTCCGGGTCGCGTTCCACGCTCACGGCCCGGCAGGACGGGTGGGCCCGTAGCCACTCCACGGCGACGGAACCCGAGCCGCCGCCGACGTCCCACAGCAGTTCGCCCGGTTCGGGGGCCAGCACGGCGAGCGTCGCGGCCCGCACGTGTCGTTTGGTGAGCTGGCCGTCGTTCTCGTAGGCGGCGTCCGGCAGGCCGGGCACGGTGCCGAGCGCCACGGCGTCCGGGGCGCGTACGCACTCCACGGCGACCAGGTTCAGGGCGGCGCCGGGCGGGCGGGTCCAGGCGTCGGCGCGCTGCGCTCGGGTGAGGTGTTCGTCGGGGGCGCCGAGGCGTTCCAGGACGCGGACGGGGCTGGGGCCGAAGCCGCGGTCGCGCAGCAGTGCGGCCACCGCGGCGGGGCCGTCGGCGTCGGCGCTGAGCACCAGGACCCGGCGGCCCGGGTGCAGCAGCGCCGCGAGGCGGTCCACGGGGCGGCCGACGGACGTGACCACGTCGGTGTCCTCGACGGGCCAGCCGAGGCGGGCGCAGGCGAGGGAGACGGACGACGGGTGCGGGTGGACGTCCAGTGCGGTCGGGCCGACGACTTCCGCGAGGGCGCGGCCGATGCCGTGGAACATGGGGTCGCCGCTGGCCAGCACCGCGAGGCGGCGGTCCGCGTGGGCGGCGAGGAGGGCGGGGACCGCGGGGCGCAGGGGGGACGGCCAGGGGACGCGGTCCGCGGTGCACTCCGTGGGCAGCAGGGCGAGTTGGCGGGGGGCGCCGAGGATCACGTCCGCGGTGCGGAGGGCTGCGCGGGACGCGTCGGGTAGGCCCGGCCAGCCGTCCGCGCCGATGCCGATGAGGGCCACGGGGTGGGGGTGGGGGGCTTCGGTCGTCACCGACGCACTTTATCCGGGGGGTCCGGGGGGTTCCTGGTGGGGGCGGTTCCGTGCGGGGTGGTGCGGCTCCTGGTCGGCGGGTGTCCGCGGGTGCGTTGTGGTTGCTCGCGCAGTTCCCCGCGCCCCTGACGGAGCGCCCCCCGGGCGGGCGGGGCGGGCGCCCCCGGGGGTCAGGGGGTGCGGGTGTAGGTGAGGAACACGCCGCTGCTCGGGAGGACGGTGTGGTCGGTGAGGGTCCAGGTGCGCGGGTCGAACGCGGCCCCGCGGGAGAACAGCGGGATGCCGTCCCCGATGGTCAGCGGTCCCACCTTCAGGACCAGCGCGTCGATCTCGCCGTACAGGGAGCCCGCCAGTTCGCCGCCGCCGAGCAGCCAGATGTCCTTGCCCGGCTCCTGCTTGAGCTTGCGCACGGTCTCCACCGGGTCGTCGGCGACCAGTTCCACCGCCGGGTCCGGGCTCTCGGTCATCGTGCGGGAGAACACCAGGTGGCGCAGGTGGGGGTAGGCGTCGGTGAGTCCGGCGGCGAGCCCGATCTCGTAGGTGCGGCGCCCTTCGAGCACCGTGTCGAAGTGGGTGCCCTCGGCGGTGACGGACAGGGCCTGCCGGGCGGGCCCGGGCAGCGTCTCCGGGTACTCGGTGGCGAGGTGCTGGAGGTAGTCCTGGGGAACGGGCCAGAAGCCGTTCGGGCCGGTGGGGTCGGCACCGTCCGGGCCGGCGATGTATCCGTCGAGCGTGGTGGCGACGTAGTAGACGAGTTTGCGCATGGCACGTTTCTAGTCCACGTGTCCGAGCGGGGACACCCCCGAAGGGCCGGTGGGCCACCGGTACCGGCGACGCGCCCGCCCCGTCAGGGGGTGCGGCCGACGATCAGGCCCGCGCGGTCGATGCAGACGACGTCCACCGCGACGGGCGCGCCCCGCAACACGGCGAGGGCCTCGCTGCGCGCCTGCGCGGCGACCAGGTCTCCGAGCGGCACGCCGGCCTCCTCCGCGAGCCGCAGCGCCGCGAGCCCCGTGTTCGCGGTGCTGATCGCCCCGGTCAGCGCCGCGTCCGCGCCGGCGCCCGCCGCCAGCGAGGCCAGGAACCCCTTGTCCACCTGGGACCGCGCCGAGTGCAGGTCGAGGTGGCCGGCCGCCAGCTTGGACAGCTTGGCGAAGCCGCCGCAGACGGTGAGCCGGTCGACGGGGTGGCGGCGCAGGTACTTGAGGACGGCGCCCGCGAAGTCGCCCATGTCGAGCAGGGCGTCCTCCGGCAGCCCGTGCAGTTCGGTGACCGTCCGCTCCGAGGTGGCGCCGGTGCACGCGGCGACATGGGTGCGGCCCGCCGCCCGGGCGACGTCCACCCCGCGGCGGATGGAGTCGATCCACGCCGAGCACGAGTAGGGCACGACGATGCCGGTGGTGCCGAGGATGGACAGTCCGCCGAGGATGCCCAGCCGCGGGTTCCAGGTGGAGCGGGCGAGCTCCTCGCCGTGGTCGACGGAGACGGTGACCTCGCAGTCGCCGCCGCCCCCGTACCGCGCGGCGACCCGGGCCACGTGTTCGCGCATCATCTGCCGGGGCACCGGGTTCACCGCGGGTTCGCCGACCGGCAGCGGCAGCCCGGGCCGGGTGACCGTACCGACGCCGGGGCCCGCCCGGAACACCACCCCGGAACCCGGCGGCAGCACCCGTACCGTGGCGCGGACCAGCGCCCCGTGCGTGACGTCCGGGTCGTCGCCGGCGTCCTTGACGATCCCGGCGGTCGCCGAGCCGTCCGCGGACCGTTCCTCGACGGCGAGCGCGAAGGACGGGGTCTGGCCCCGGGGCAGGGTGATCGTCACCGGGTCGGGGAACTCCCCGGTGAGCAGGGCGGTGTACGCGGCGGTCGTCGCCGCGGTCGCGCAGGCACCGGTCGTCCAGCCGGGCCGCAGACCGGTGTGTTTGAGTTGGGCTCCGCGTCCGCCGGAGGGGCCGGCGGGGTCAGTGGCCATGAGGGGAGTCCGGTTCCGTGCACGTACTGGTCCTGGGAGGGACGGCCGAGGCCCGTCGACTCGCCGCGCTGCTCGTCGGGAGCGCCCCGGACCTACGGGTGACGTCCTCGCTGGCCGGGCGGGTCGCCGCGCCCCGGCTGCCGCCCGGTGAGGTGCGGATCGGCGGCTTCGGCGGGACGGACGGGCTCGCCGCCTGGCTGGTGCGGGAACGGGTGGACGTGCTGGTGGACGCCACGCATCCGTTCGCCGAGCGGATGAGCACGAACGCCGTGGGGGCCGCGGCGGCGACCGGGGTGCCGCTGGTGGTGCTGCGGCGGCCCGGCTGGCGGCCGGTGGACGGCGACGACTGGCACCCGGTCGATTCGCTGGCCGGGGCCGCGGCGCTGCTGCCGACGCTCGGGGCGCGGGTGTTCCTCACCACCGGGCGGATGGGGCTCGCCGCGTTCACGGGCACGGCGGAACTGGACCGGCTGTGGTTCCTGGTCCGTTCCGTGGACCCGCCCCGGCCGCCCGTGCCGCCGCGGATGCACGTCCTGCTGGACCGCGGGCCGTTCGCGCTGGACGACGAGCGCGCGCTGCTCGCCGCGCACCGCGTCGACGTGCTGGTCACCAAGGACAGCGGCGGTCCGGCCACCGCGCCGAAGCTCACCGCCGCCCGCGAGGCCCGGGTGCCCGTGGTGATCGTCCGCCGGCCGCCCGTGCCGACGGGCGTGCCGGTGGTGACGGGTCCCGAGGAGGCCGCCCGGTGGGTGCGCGGGGAGCGCTGAGGTCGGCTCACGCCTCGGGCGCGCCGCTGGGCTGCTCGGCCCCGGCTTCGGCTTCGGCTTCGGCCCCGGCTCCTGGTGAACCGCCGGGCGTCTCCGGGTAGCGGCGGGGCGTCCACACGATCGTCTCGCCGTCACCGTCGCCGCGCCGCACCGTGCGGGTCTGCGAGGAGCCGACGAGCAGGATCGTGCGCATGTCCACCTCGGCCGGGTCGAGCGTGCCGAGGGTGACGACCCGGACCCGTTCGCCGTCCCCGCCGACGTCCCGTGCGACGACCACCGGGGTGTCCGCGGCGCGGTGCTCCAGCAGCAGGTCACGGGCCTTGCCGACCTGCCAGGTGCGGGAGCGGGAGCCCGGGTTGTAGAGGGCGAGGACCAGGTCCGCGCGGGCCGCGGCGTGCAGCCGCTCCGCGATGACCTCCCACGGCTTGAGCCGGTCGGACAGCGAGATCGTGGCGTAGTCGTGGCCGAGCGGGGCGCCGGCGCGGGCCGCCGCGGCGTTCGCCGCGGTCACCCCCGGCAGGACCCGTACCGGAACGTCCCGGTACGCCTCCTCGGAGGCGACCTCCAGGACGGCGGTCGCCATGGCGAAGATCCCGGGGTCGCCGCCGGAGACGACGGCGACCTTGCGGCCGCGCGCGGCGAGTTGCAGGGCGAACTCGGCGCGCTCCGACTCCACCCGGTTGTCGGAGCCGTGCCGCACCTGGCCGGGGCGGTGCGGCACCCGGTCCACGTAGGTGGTGTAGCCGACGAGGTCGTCCGCGGCGGCGAGGGCGCCCCGCGATTCGGGGGTGAGCCACAGCGGGCCCGCCGGTCCGGTGCCGACCACGACGACCTCGCCGCGCTCGCGGACCGGCCGCGGGGCGTCGATCCGGCTCGGCAGCACGGCGACCGAGAAGTACGGTACGGAGTCCTCGGCGACGTCCGCGAGGTCCGCGGTGCGCTCGCCGTCCATCGTGGCCCGCTCCACGTACCGGGCCTCGGCGAGGCGCCCGGACGCCTCCAGGGCGCGGCGGACCTTGCCGAAGGTGCGGCCCAGCTTCATCACCACGGCGGAGTCGGTCGCGGCGAGGCGGGCCGTCAACTCCTCCTCGGGCAGGGTGCCCGGCAGGATCGTCAGGACCTCCTCCGCCTCCACGAGGGGCGTGCCGAGGCGGGCCGCCGACGCGCTGACCGAGGTGACGCCGGGCACCACCTCGGTGGGGTAGCGGTGCGCGAGCCGCTTGTGCATGTGCTGGTAGGAGCCGTAGAACAGCGGGTCGCCCTCGGCGAGGACGGCGACGCTGCGGCCCGCGTCCAGGTGCGCGGCGAGCCGGGCGGCGGCCTCCTCGTAGAACTCGTCCATCGCGCCGCGGTAGCCGCCGGGGTGGTCGGTGGTCTCCGTGGTGAGCGGGTAGACGAGCGGTTCCTCGACGTGGTCCGCGCGCAGGTGGCGGGCCGCGATGGAACGCGCGATGGAACGTCCGTGGCGGGCGCTGTGGTACGCGACGACGTCCGCGGCGGCGATGACCTCGACGGCCCGGACGGTCATCAGCGACGGGTCGCCCGGCCCGAGCCCGACCCCGTACAACCGTCCCGTCCGCGGGCTCCCTTCGGTGGCGCTGTTGCTGTGGTGATCGGCTTCGGTGCCCCGCATGCTCATTCTTCCTCGCTCGCGATGGCGTTCAGCGCGGCGGCGGCCATGGCGCTGCCCCCGCGTCGGCCGCGCACCACCAGGTACTCCAGGCCCGACGGGTCGGCGGCCAACGCGTCCTTCGACTCGGCGGCGCCGATGAACCCGACGGGCACGCCGATCACGGCGGCCGGGCGCGGGGCGCCCTCGCGGACCATCTCCAGCAGCCGGAACAGTGCGGTGGGCGCGTTGCCGACCGCGACGACGGCGCCGTCCAGGCGGTCCCGCCACAGTTCGAGTGCGGCGGCGCTGCGGGTGGTGCCCAGCTCGGCCGCGAGGTCCGGCACGGCCGGGTCGGACAGGGTGCACAGCACCTCGTTGTCGGCGGGCAGCCGCTTGCGGGTCACGCCGCTCGCCACCATGTTCGCGTCGCACAGGATGGGCGCGCCGGCGAGCAGCGCCTCCCGTGCGCGGGCCACCACGGCGGGCGAGTGGGCGAGGTCGCGTACGAGGTCGACCATGCCGCAGGCGTGGATCATCCGGACCGCGACCCGACTGACGTCGGAGGGCAGCCCGGTCAGGTCCGCCTCGGCGCGGATGGTGGCAAAGGACTGGCGGTAGATCGACGCGCCGTCCTTCTCGTAGTCGAACACTCTGTTCTCGCTTCGTGGTGGTCCGTGGTGGTTCGCGGCTGCTCAGGGTGCGGTGCGTGCCGCCGCAACGGTAGTCGCGAGGGTTGCGGGGCCCGTCACCGAGGTGGGGTGCGCGGGGCCGCTGCCGCGGACGGTGCTGACCTCGTACCCGGTGGGGGTCGCCACGACGTCGACCCGTGCGCCGCGGGGACGGCCGCAGCGGCGGGCGCAGCCCGACCAGTGCACGGGCAGCCCCCGTACGGTGCGGCGGGCGGCGGCCGCGTCGGCGCGGACGTCGGCGAGCGACTTGGCGCAGCCGGGGTGGCCGACGCAGGCGGTGACCCCGTCCCAGGGGGAGCCGGGGGCGGTGACCAGTCCGGTGGCCGCGAGGTGCGGCAGGTCGGCCGGGGTCGCGCCGGGGACGACCACTCCGCGCCAGGGCGTGAGGCGCAGTTCGCCGCCGGTGCGGTCGGCGAGTTCCCGCAGGGCGGTCCATTGGGTGGGGGTGATCCGGCCGAGCGGGACGAGGACGCTGACGCCGCCGGGGAGGGCGCCGGGGGGCGGGGGGCCGCCGGGGGCGGGCTCGCCGGGGGCGAGGGTGCTCGTCGTCGGGGTGGGGCTGGTGGTGCCGGTGCGATGGGCCGTGCCGGTGCGGCGGGCGGTGTCCGTGGCCAGGGCGTGGACGGCTTCGGGGCCGCCCGGCAGTTCGGCGATCCGCCAGACGCGGTCGGCGCCCGTCGCGTGGGCCGCGGTGGCCGCTGCGAGGAACGCTTCGGCTGCGTGCAGGGCGGTGCGGGGGGCTTCGGACGCGGGGACGGTGAGGGTCGCGACGTCGCCCAGGTGCACCGTCGCGGTGCCGCTGCCCGGTTCGTCGGCGACCAGGGTGACGTCCGGTTCCAGGGCGGCCATGTCGCCGCGGCCGTCGTCCACGGCGAACAGGAACCGTCCGGACAGGGCCGGGGTGCGGGGGCTGGCGCACAGCAGGGCGTCCAGTTCGCGGAGCCAGGGGCCGACGGGGCGGTGCCCGTGGCCGTCGAGGCCGGACAGGGGGGACGCGACGATGTTGCGCACCCGCTCGTGGGCCACCGAAGGGAGCAGACCCGCTTCGGTCAGTGCGGTGGCGAGGGCCGCTCCGCAGTCCTCGCCCAGGCCTCTGAGCTGGAGGTTTCCGCGGGAGGTGAGGTGCAGGTCGCCGTCGCCCAGGTGGGCGGCGGCGGCGCTCAGGTGTTCCGCCTGGGCCGGGGTCAGGACGCCGCCGGGTATCCGTACCCGGGCCAGGGCGCCGTCGTCGGCGGAGTGCAGCCGCAGCGCACCCGGGCATGCGTCGCCGGTCACCCGGGGTGGGGGGGCTTCGGGGACTTCCGCTCGGTACGGCTCCGCGTTCTGCACCCTTTGAGCGTACCTAGCTAGGGGTGGTGGGGGTGGGGGCATCCCCGCGGGTGCGGGGAGCAGGGCGCGCCCTGCGCGCACGGCTCCCCGGTGGGGGGTCCATCCCCGCGTGCGCGGGGAGTAGAGGAGCTGACCTGTGACGTTAGCTGGCCGAAGGGCCGTTTTTACTAACAAGTCGAGAATCCGACCAAGCACCCAAAGCGGGTGGCAAGGTAGCCGAACGTTTCGCCCGAGGCACTGCGGATCCTCCTTCTGCCGAGGCTCTTGCCGCGCAGGATCAAAGTATGTCGCCCGTGCCGCCGTTGGGCCTCCGGCGGGCACTGTTCTCGGTGCGGTAGGGGCACGCGCAGGGCCGTTGACCGGCCGCGCCGGTGATCATCCACGGAGGAACTGGTAGCCGATCCACACTTGGACCTGTGTCAGCCCGTTCAGGTCCAGTCCCGTGTCGAACTGTTGTTGCGGGATGCTCACCTGCCAGCTGCCGCCCACGCCACGCCCCCAGAGCGCCAGCGACTTGGGTGCGTCGAGGGGTGGGTCATCGCCGAATCCCTCGTCGGGCAGCAGCGGCGTCGTCTTGGCGCTGCGCGTGCTGACCTTGGGCAGCAGCCACTGGGTCGTCACGCTCTGGTCGGACCGGCGCTGCTCGTACTTCCCGTCGTGGGACACCTCGCACGAGATCTCCCCTTCGGGGTGAAAGGCTCCGATGAACGCCAACCGGATGCTCTTGATCTTCGCGTCGAAGTGGTCGGTCGGTATGTCGGCGACGGGATCGATCGTGAAGGTGAACCGGTGGTGGGACTTCAGGTCGACCACCTGGGCATCGGAGGGTTTGAACGATCGCCTGAGCCAGTCCTGATCGAGCGGTCCGTCGAAGTAGCCGGTGTAGTCGGCCTGCATGTCGACCAGGGTGAAGATCTTGCCCCAGGACGACGTGAGTTCACTCGCGAGCCTGGCTTCGTCGATCTCCTTCTCGTAGTAATCGGTCGCGAGGTCGGGGCTGATCCGGCCGGCGTCGAGGGGGAAGTGGGCGTCCTCGTTCTTCAATGTGTAGATCTCGACCGACCGCTTCGCGCGAAACGCGAGGCCCAGCAGTGCGTCGGCCTTCGACTGAGCGGTGGAGATCGCCAACAGTCCCGTTTGCTTGACCACTTCCGCATCCAGGACCTGCCGGTGTTGCAGGGCGTCCGCTTGGGCGGCGACGCCCTGCGCGCGGGCCAAGCGCGCGGTGCCCGCGTCGACGCGTTGGCGGGCGAGCACGGCGCGGTTGCGGGCGAGGAGCAGTTCGTGGGTGAGGTCGGTGCCACGCTTGATCAGTTCCACGTGCGGGGAGTTCCGGGCCGTGGTGACCTGGGCGAACCGCCGTGCGACGGTGACGAAGTTGACGATCGTGCCTGCGCCGCCGATGACGGCGGAAGCGTCCTGGTCGACCGTGTTGTACGCAGCCTTGATCTCCGCCAGATCGGCGTCGTCGCCGCGCAGGAGTGCTTGGGCGATCGGCGCTGCGTTGTCGAACACGGTGTCCGCGAGCAGCATGAGGTTCGGTGCGAGGGCGACGAGGCTCGCTCCGGCGGTCGGGACCGCGGCCGCCACGCTCAGGATCGCGCCACCGACCTCGGCGACCGTCGCAACGATCCCGCCGAAGGAGATGCCCGGCGGGTCCGGCTGCTGCTGGGCCTCGACGATGGCCCTGCTGATGGCGGCGGTCACCTGGTCCAGCTGCTCTTGTGCGTAGGTGACGTCGTCGTCGGCCTGGTCCTGTTCCGTCCTGGCGATGCCCAGGGTGCGGTCGGCGTCATCGCGTGCTGCGGCGGCCTGGAGCGACAGTTGACCGGCGATGTCGGCGAGATCACCGATCGTCTTGCTGGCGATGATCCCGTTGACGCCGATTCCGAGGAACTGTAGGACGGGGGTGAGGAAGCGGGTGAACGCCTCGATGTACTTGTCGAAGTTGGGCACCACGTCGAGGTCGGGTGGCAGGCCCAGCGCGTTGGCGCCTCCACCGACCCACACCTGGCCGGGCGCCGGAGCGAAGCCGACGAGCTGGCGTTGCAGGCGGATCGCGTCGGGATTGTCGGGTTGCAGTTCCAGTGCCCGTTGGAACTCGGTCGCAGCGCGGGCTCCGTACTCGACACGGTCCGGGACACCCGGGTTGTACAGGTGGTAGAAGTACTCGCCGGTGACGATGCGGTAAGGGGCCCAGTAGTTCGCGTACACCGAACCGGTGCTGTCGAGCAACGGTCGAAGACCGGCGACGTAGTCGGCTTCGGGGAGGTTGGCGAAGTTGACCTGGCCGTCGGCGCCCGCGGGCCCGTCCGCTCCCGGATCCCCGTCCACCGAGCCTGCGCTGTAGGGGCCCTGCGCGGCCGCCCCGCCGGGCCCGCCTTGACCGCCCGAAGCGCCGGCGGCCGAGAGAGCCGGTGGCGTGTCGTCTTCGATGCTGGTGAACGTGATCGACCCGCCGTTGCCGCCGGGACCACCCGGTCCGCCCGGGCTGCCGTTGGTGGGTTCGGCGCCCGGGATGTCCACGGGGTCATGCCATATCTCGTGGGTGGTGCCGTCCAGGTCCGTGACGACCTCCGTGTAGCCGTCGCTGTGGTAGTCGCCCGTCCCCGGTGAGCCGTCCGTCCCCGCCGCCCCGGAGGTCCCGTACCCGCCGGAGGCATCCACCCGTGCGTTGATCGACCGCCGGCACATCACCGTGACCGTGCCGCCGGTGCCCCCTCTGCTCGAAGCGCTGGCATCGATCACCCCGTTCGTGCCGTCGTACACGTCGGCGACGATGATCACGCGATTCGCGGTGACCCGGAGGTTGCACCCGACCGCGTGCTGCACCACGCGCCCGATCAGGAAGACCGGCCCGATACTGGGTCGCGTGCAGAATTCGTTCAACCTCTCCGTGATCGTCACCGTGTCGCGTATGTAGGGGTAGTAGTCGGGAAGCATCTGACACTCCTCGCCGACAGGTTCATCAGAGGGAATCCCACTCGCACTTCTGGAATCGCGGGCCTGCCGGCGAACTCGCCGCAACTCCGCTCCCCGGTCTGCCGATCACCGCGCCCCTCACAGCAGCGACTCGCGCTCCAGGACTCGGCCGCATGCCCTGAACGGGGTGGTCCTGCCGGGTGAGGGCGAGGGACCCGACGTGGTGGCGAGGAGACGACGTTCGCCGTACGGAGAGGGCGCGGGGAACGCGATCAACACTCTCTTCGAGGGTCCCACGAGCCACCCCACTGCGCCAATCGACCTTGGCTGTCGTCGTGCACGCTCACCACGCGCCCGGTACACGGTGAAATCCGAGGAGTCGAGTGGGCTGACGACGATGGTCGGCCGCTCCGAGGAGAGGTCCATCAACGATGCGCGGCAGGTGCGTTGCGGCCGGGGTCCGTAGCGCTCTGCACCCCGTCGGGCTGGACGGCCCTGGGTGACGCGTCGACGGATCAGTTGGGGATCATGTCCGCATGGACTTCGACCTCGCCCCGCCTGCCGGCGTGGGCCCGTTGCGGATCGGTACGGCTCGACACGCGGCCGACACGGCCTTGGACTCGCTCCGCGACCTGTCCGCGATCTCGGAGTCCGACCGGCCGGGACAGCACGTGTTCCGTCCCAGCGGGTTGATGATCAGCATCCACTGCATGCGCGGCGTGCTGGAAGCCGTCGAGCTGGGGAGGCCGTCGTCCCCGTCGGACCGGGTGCTGTTCCGGGGGCTGGACGTGTTCGCGCTGCCGGCCCGCGAGGTCGTCCGGCGCGTCGGTGAGTTCACCTCGATCGGGGAGGAACCGGACGACGGCGCTTCCTTCATCGCCCCGGACCTGTTGCTGTACTTCTGGCGCCCGTTCGCGGCCGACGACGAGCCGGAGGAGGAACGGGGTCACCACTTCAGCTCGGTCCTGCTGGCACGGCCCGGCTACTACGACACGCCGGCTCAGCAGCGGAGCTCGTGACCGGCCCCGTCGGGAGACGTTCAGGTCCCGGTGGGCGGGCGCTCTGTTCGGCGGACTGGTCCATCAGTTGCCCGAGGGGGAAGTCGACGGCGATGCGCATCTCCCGGTCCAGGCCCCCTCGTCCTCCTCGCCGAGGAAGCCCACCTGGGACCAGCAGTGCCTTGCGGCGTCCACCTGAATTCCGCACAGGGTGTGCCGCATACGCGGGGAACAGCCGCCGATGGGCCTGTCGCTGGGCTTCGAGGCGGGTCCATCCCCGCGTGCGCGGGGAGCAGTTGGAGGCTTGGCCTTTCCAACCGAAGAGACTAGGGCCACCCCCGCGTGCGCGGGGAAGGGAAACGGGATCAAGATCTCACAGGAGGGCCTCCAAGAGCGCGGTGCCGCAGTGCCCAACGAGCGGGCGGCTGTTAGGTGCTGGCGGGCTCTTCGGTCTGAGCGCCATCGCGGGAACAGCCGGCCGCAATGGCGACCCCGCCCTCGTCCAGGCCATCAGCAAGCGCACCCCGGATGCCGGCCGCTCCCTGATTCAGCCACCGGTGGACACCGCGGTTGCAGTCATGCGGCCCGGGCGGCGGCTACCCGGGCCGCCCACGCCGTGGCCCGGGCCAGGTGCTTCGGCTGGAGGCCGGTGTGGGGGTCGGGCTGGACGAGGAGGGTCGGCGTGCCTCGGGCGGTGCGGGTCACGGCCCAGTCGTGGTCGAGGGCGGTGAAGTCGTCGTCGATCCAGACGGAGGGTGCGTCGCCGAGCCAGGTGTCGACGTGGTCGCGCTTCCACAGGTAGCCGTGGGGGTGGCTGGTGGTGATCTGCGGGCGCGGGAGATCGACGTACGGGAGGCTGGGCAGGCCGAGGAGGGGGCCGACGAGGGTGGCGGCGTCCTGCCGCCAACTGGTGCACCAGACAGGGGTGACCAGGCCGCTGCGGATCACCTCCGTGAGCAGGCCGCTGTGGGTGGGGTCGAGCCAGATGGTGACCGGGTCGTCGGCGCTGCGGCCGGTGGGGACGACGTCGTGCCGGGTGTGGCCGGCCGGGATCGAGCGGTCCGGTCCGGGGAAGGGGATGAGGACACCGTCGACGTCGAGGAGTAGATAGGGCGGGCGCATTCGTTCCTCCAGGCGAGCCGGGACGAGTGGCTGTCAGCGCTTGCGGGCGCGGATCAGCAGGGTGGTGGGCCAGTGGCCCGTGCGGGGGTCGTGGAACTCCTGGGCTGAGGTGAGTCGGAAGTCCGCGCGGTTGAGGTGTCTCTCCCAGCGGTCGGTGACGAACTCCCATCGGGCGACGGGGAGTTTGGTGCGGTCGGGAAGGGTGACGTGGTCCCGGCGGGGTCGGTCGTCGCCGGACTGACTCCGACCCCCGCGCTGCGGGTGCGGGACGGAGAAGGCGAGGACCCGGCCCGGGGGGAGGCGCTGGGCGATCGCCGGGAGCAGGAGTTCGGGGGCGATGAGGCCGACGGCGCCGAAGACGGAGTAGATCGCGTCGAACCGTTCGTCGGACCCGTACAGGGTGTGCAGGGCGTGACCGGCGACGAAGGTGAGGTTCTTGAGCCGTCCGTAGTGGGAGCGGGCGCGGCGGATCTGGAGGCCGACCAGGTCGACCGCGGTGACGTGGGCGCCCTGGCAGGTGGCGAGGTAGGCGGCGTTGTGGCCGGGACCGCAGCCGAGTTCCAGGACCTTCTTGCCGCGCAGGTCGGGCCCGAGGACTTCGGCGCCGGGACCCTGTCCGGGGCGCGTGGTCCACTCCATCCGGGTGGGGACGGAGAGGGGTTCGGCGGGTTCGGCGGGTTCGGCGGCGGTGCGCTGGAGGGCGTGGGCGTGCCACGGGGAGGCGCGGGAGGCAGGGGCGAGCACGTCAGACCTCCAGGAGGTGGAGGACGTCGTCGAGGTGGCGGCGGACGACCTTCAGGTAGAGGGGGTCGGTGGCCGGTTCGTCGACCCAGCGGACGGACTGCTCCATGAACCACTCGACGACCCACACGCGGTGCCAGCCCAGGGCCCAGCGCTCCGCGGCGAGTCCACCGCGCGGGGCGAGGGCGTCGGGGGTGCCGCCGGCGGTGACGTACTGCTCCAGGAGGGTGCGTAGCCGCCCGGGCTGCGGGGGCTCGACGGTGCCGTGCCAACTGGCGAGGTCGAGCAGGCCGGGACCGGTGAAGGCGCGCGCGAAGTCGAGCATCCGCCAGCCCCGTTGGCCGATGTGGAGGCTGGTGGGGTGGAACTCCGAGTGCACCCAGCCGAAGGGGGCCAGGGTCGCCCCGGCCGAGCGGTCCCCGGCGGCCCGGGCGATCCGGTCGAGTGCGTCCTCGACGTCATCGGCCTCCTGCCACCGGTCGGCCTTGCGGAGCCGTTCGAGGTGTTCCAGCGCCCGGCTCGGCAGCCTGCGCAGTCGCTCCTGGTCGAGGACGGGCAGGGGCGGAGCCGTGCGGGCTCCGTGCAGCACCACGGCCGCGGCGACACCGTCCAGTTCATCGGCTTCACGGACGGACGGCCCGAGGTCTTCCATGAACATGCCGAGCCAACCGTCCAGGACGGCGGAGGCGTGGACCTGGGGGACGGGGAGGCCGTGGGTGCGGGCGAGCCGGAGGGCCTGGTCCTCGCTGTTGAAGGGCTTCTTGGCGTACTTGAAGACGGCCGTGGAGCAGTCGGGGAAGGTCACGCGCTCGACACCGGACAAGGACCACACGCGTACCTCCTCCCGCACGGCGGTGGTCTGACCGGCCAGGGTGAGCAGGTTGTCGAGGAGTTCGGCGCTGGGGTTCGTGGTCATGTGAGGGCTCCGGGGAGTGGTGGCGTCCGGGGCGGGCGGTCGGGAGACGCTGGCCCGCCCCGGAGCCTGATTTCGGGTGGTGGCTACGCGGCGGGGCGCACGCGGTGGGCGTAGACCTGCTCGATCCAGCCCTCCTTGAACGCGGCGAGGTCGTCGCGGAAGGTGGCCATCGAGGCACCGTAGGGCGCGACGACGCCGCCGGACTGGTTCGGCACGGACTGGCAACCGTGCACGAGGCGACCGCCGAGCGCGGCGTGGGCCTTGATGGACTCGATCCGGCGGTGCTCGTTGAACCAGCCGCCGTGGTAGACCTCGTCGAGCATCCCGCCCATCTCGTCGTCGAGGTCGAAGACGACGGAGGTCGCGGCGGGGAAGAACCAGCACGGGCCGACGTTGGAGATGTGCCCGTCCAGCTCGATCTTGTTGAGCGCCATGAGGGTGGCGGCCTCGCGGAGCATCCGCAGGTGGTCGGCGGTGATCCGCGGCAGCCCGAGGCCGGCCAGGTGCTCCTCCCGGAAGAGGTACGCGTACACCTCGTACGCGGTCGTCAGGACCCGGGCCGCGTCGGCGGTGGACTCGCCGTGCTGCTTGACGAAGTCGAGCGCGAGCTGTTCGACCGCGCTCTCGGTCGTCTCGTCCAGGTCCAGGAGCTGGGACGCGACCAACTCCCAGTCGGCGACGAGCCAGGTGTGCGACTCGAAGCGGAAGAAGTACGCGGCCGGGTCGACGGTCAGGCGTCGGCCTTCGACCCGGAGGCCGGGCAGCCGGCCCCAGCGCGGGTCGAACGCCTCGGGCAGCTCGACCGTGATGGGCGTGGTGTCGATGGTGGTCACCAATCTCTCCGTCTCTGATAGTCCGCTCCGGGCGCAGCAGTGCCCGAACTCGATGAGTAAGTAGGGAACTTCGGGGGCCGACCGGTCGGACGAGAATCCGTGGATCGCGGTCGCGCCGTTCCGGTCAGCTGTCGATAAGTGAACCGGCGGTCACGCTCAGTGGGTACCGTGAGAGGCGGTTGAAGCGGTTTACGTGGTTTACAGCTTCGAAGCGGAGGCGATCGTGGTGGTGCGACGAGTCCCCAATGCCCCTCTGCGCGATGCCATCGAATCGGTCGGCTGCACCTATGAGGCCCTTGCCAGGGACGTGCGGCGCATCGCAGCTGAGAACGGCGAGATCCTTCAGACCAACAAGTCGGCCATCTCGCACTGGGTGAACGGCACCCGCTCCCCTTCAGGTCGGGTGGGCCAGTACTTGGCCGAAGCGTTGTCCCGCCGCACGGGCCGCATCATCACCCGGGCCGAAATCGGCTTCCAGACGGGTGATGCCACAGAGCCAGCGGAACCCGACCCCGTGCTGGCTGTCACCGATCTGGGTCGCGCCGACGTCGAGCACCGTCGTTTCCTCGCCATCGCGGCCTTCACCACGGCCGGGGTCGCCATGCCGCTCGGCCACGACCAGGAGGCCACCGCCCGCATGCTCCGCGCCCGCGCCGGTACATCCCTGGTCGGTGCTGAGGACGTGGACGTCGTACGGCAGATCACCGCGGCCTTCAGCGCGGCCGACGAACGTCTTGGCGGCGGGCACGGCCTGACCACGGTCGCCGCCTACCTCGCCGACACCGCGGCCCCGATGCTGCGCGGACGATTCCCCAGCGAAGCGCTACGCCGGGCCGCCTTCGGCGCGGTCGCCGAACTGGCCTACCTCGCGGGGTGGAAGCACCATGACCTCGGCCAGGAGGGCGCCGCCCAGCGCTACTACCAGGTCGGCTACCAACTCGCCTGCGAAGCCGACCCCTACGGCCACGCCGCCTGGATGATGCGCGCCCTCGCCCACCAAGCGCTGAGCCTCAAACAACCTCACCACTGCGTGGATCTCGTAGAAGGTGCGCTGCGACGCGGTCTCGGCCATGTCGACGGCCGGACCGAGGCCCTTCTCCACATCACCCACGCCCGTGCGTATGCCGCCACCAACGAGAACCCGGCGGCGGCACGTGCTCTGCTCGCCGCGGAGGACGCCCTCCTACGGGACGACTGCGCCCAGCCGGACTACTCCCGTGTGAGTGGCCCCGCCGCCGGGACCGTTGCCAGCCACACCGCCCGCACTCTGACCGACCTCGCCGACCACATCGGCACCGAGCAGCAACACCGGGACGCCCTCGTCCGCTGGGACCCCGAGAAGTACAAGCGCGTCCACGCCCTCACCCATGCCGACCTCGGTGACAGCCTCGCCGCCCAGGCCCGTGCCGACGAAGCCGTCGCCGCCTGGACCCAGGCCCTCGTCCTCATGGAAGGCATGACCTCCGACCGCACCCGCAAGGCGATCACTTCGGTCCGATCCACGCTCGCGGTCTACCAGCGCCGCAAGGTACCCGGCGCCGCCGATCTCGCCCGTCGGGCCCGGGAGGCACTCGCCTAGCATGCCCGACAACCCACCCGACGAAGGGAACACCGTGGCCCAGCAGACCGAAGACCAGCCGAAGGCCCTCAAGCCGGCACTCGAATCGATGACCCTGCTGGTCGCGGCCGTCATCGTGCACGACGAAGCCACCAACCGCGTCGTTCTCCTCCAGCGCAGTGAGAACGCCAAGTTCGCCCAAGGAATGTGGGACCTGCCCGTCGGCAAGAGCAATCCCGGTGAACCCATCACAGAAACCGCGGTCCGCGAGCTCTACGAGGAGACCGGCCTCACGGTGAAGCCCGAATCCCTCAAGGTCGCCCACGTCATCCACGGCGCCTGGGGCGTCGAGGCCCCCAACGGCTTCCTCACCGTCGTCTTCGCTGCGCACGAGTGGACCGGCGAGCCCGAGAACCGCGAGCCCCGCAAACACTCCCAAGTCCGCTGGGTCGACGTCGACGCCGTCCCGAAGCAGTTCGTGGACACCACGGCCAGCGCCCTCCACCGCTACCTCGCCGGGGGCCCGCAGGTGTCACTCGACGGCTGGGTGTAGCAGATCGGTCACCACGGCAGTGTTTCCCCTGGCGCACCACGCCGGCAAGCCCGTTCTGGGTGACTGAACTGGCCATTTACTGGCCCCAGTAGGCCCGGGCCTACTGGGGTGAATTAGTCAGGAGGCAGCGGCCAACGCCAGGCTGACGATGAGGTTCAACCACCCTGGGTTGGACCACCACGGCTCCCGCACTTGTAGTACAACGACGATCATATTTCCCTCCCCCGAGATTATGGGCGTCCATGTCGGCAGCCCTACAGCTGAATGAACGACGGTCGCGACTGCCGGTTTCGGCCTTGGAGGTAAAGCAGCGGAACAGTCTCTTCGGCTGTAGGAAACTCGCCGTGGCGAGATGGACTGGCGATCGACAACTGGCTACATGTGCGGATTCGTAGTTGAGGTGCCATCCCCGCATGCGCGGGGAGCAGACGCCCGCCCGCTCCGCGAGGTGGTACGCGAGGGGTCCATCCCCGCATGCGCGGGGAGCAGTCGCCGCCGAGCTGGAGCGCGCACGAGCCGCTGGGTCCATCCCCGCGTGCGCGGGGAGCAGCCTGGGGGAGTTGTGACGGGCGGCCCCGGCATGGGTCCAACCCCGCGTGCGCGGGGAGCAGTACGTTCTGTGTCGGGCCACTTCGGACACGAAGGGTCCATCCCCGCGTGCGCGGGGAGCAGAGGAGCTGAACTGCGACGTTAGTCGGCCGAAGGGCCGTTTTCTTGAAGAAGTCGAGATCCCGACCAATCAACTAAAGGTGCTGAAAGGTAGCCGAGAGTTCCGGCTGAGGCACTGTGGATACTCCTTCTACACAGGGGCAAAGCATGGCGCCCGGCACGCGGTTGGTCCACCGTCGGGCAGCCGTGACGTGTCGGAGGCTACAGGCCCAGGCTCGTGGCGAAGTCCGAGAAGGTGGGGGCGACGATCCGCCATCGGCACGCGCTGGCGTCCGCCCAGAAGTCGCTGCCGACGATGCGCGGGTCCGCGGGGTCGGAGCGGTAGTCGAGGGCCAGGGCGCCGTCGTCACCGGGGGTGCGGGTGATGGCGATCAGCACGGCCCGCTCGGCGTCGAGCCAGGGGAGTTCGAGCGGGCCGGCGGTCCTGCTTCCGCGGGCCACGCTGAAGTAGGTGGCGTGCGGATCGTCGGCGAGGAGGTCCATCGACTGCGAGGCGAACGTCATCTGTTCCGGGTTGCGCACGAAGGCGAGCGGGTCTTCGAACCACGGGACGGCTTCCGTCAGCGCGGTGTCGCCCGGGTGGCGCCAGCGGCCGCGGTCGATGAGGGACGTCAGCCGGGCGGGCAGGGCGAGTCCGCGGACCGTCGAGGGCACCATGGCGCACAGCTTCACACGGCACCGCACGCCACCGAGACGGACGGGCCCTACCCCGTCGTGCCGTCCAGGAGTTCACGCAGGATGTCCAGGTGGCCGTTGTGGCGGGCCGTCTCCTCGGTGAGGTGGAGGAGGATCCAGCGCAGGTCGACGTGGACGCCGTCGCGCACGGCCCGCTCGGCCCGGCGGTCCAGGTCGTGCGCGGCGACCAGGGCGCGGTGGCGGGCGCTCTGCTCGGCGTACTCGTCCAGCAGCTGGCCGAGGGGGAAGTCGACGGCGATGCGCATCTCGCGGTCGGGGTCCTCGTCGGTCCAGGGGCCCTCGTCCTCCTCGCCGAGGAAGACCACCTGGAACCAGTAGTACTCGACCCAGCGGAGGTGGTTGATCAAGCCGCTCACGGTCATCAGCGGTGAGCCCGGCAGCAGCGCCTTGCGGGCGTTCTCCGCGGAGATGCCGTCGCACTTGGCGCGGGCGGTGTCGCGTGCGTAGTCGAGGAACGTGGTGAGCTGGGTGCGCTCGTCCCACGCGGGTGGTGTGTCGTCGATTCTGGTCATCGCGGGAAGCGTCCCTGATCGCCGGGCCGGTGTCGAGGCATTTGTCGGTGGGCCCGGTCGAGCCGACCCCCTCGGGCCCGCCTCCGCCGGCGCACCCGACCCGGTTCGCACCCGTCCCGGTCCGCGCACCCGAGGCCCGGAGAGCGGCCCGCGCTGGAAGGCCGGGGGCGGCCCCCACCGGCAGGGTGTGCGGGGCGCACCGCGCACCCGGGGCGTCGCGGGGACGGTCACCGCACTCGTACAAAGGGTGTGGTCGGGCTGCGTCAAGGGGGAGGGGAGTGACGAATCCGCACGTGAGGCGCCATTCAGCCCCGGGCGGGAACTGCATACGATGGTCCGTGGCGGGCCAACCGGGCCCGCCATCGCCACGACGGCGACAGGGGAGGAAGCCGGTGCGAATCCGGCGCGGTCCCGCCACTGTGTCCCGGCCCCCGTGGGCCGGACGAGCCAGGAACTCCCGCCGTCCGACACCACCCGGGGCGCGGACACCCCGAGGAAGGCCGATGCCGCATGCTGCACTCCCCCGATGAGACCGGCGAAACGGACGGCGCCCAGCCCGAGCCGGTCGCGCCCCGCATCCTCCTCCTCTCGACGTCCGACACGGACCTGCTGAGCGCACGCGCGGCGAACCGCACGGGCACCCCCGTCCCCTATGTCTTCGCGAACCCGTCCCGGTTGCCGTTGGGTGATCTGCCGGCGCTGCTGGACGGGGTCGCGCTGGTAGTCGTGCGGCTGCTCGGCGGGGTCCGGGCCTGGCAGGACGGGCTCGACCAGCTGACCGCGACGGGCCTGCCGGTGGTCGTGCTGACCGGTGAACAGGCGCCGGACGCCCAGCTGATGGCGGCGTCCACGGTGCCCGTGGGCATCGCCGCGGAAGCGCACGCCTACCTCGCGCACGGCGGGCCGGCGAACCTGTCGCAGCTGGCCCGGTTCCTGTCGGACACCGTGCTGCTCACCGGTCACGGTTTCGAGCCGCCGGCGCCCGCCCCCGCCTGGGGCCCCTTGGAGCGCACCCCGGTGAGGGCCGAAGCGGACGGCGTGCCGACGGTGGCCGTCCTCTACTACCGGGCGCACCACATGAGCGGCAACACCGCGTTCGTCGCCGCGCTGTGCGAGGCGGTGGAGCACGCGGGCGGCCGGCCGCTGCCGCTGTACGTGGCGTCGCTGCGCAGCCCCGAGCCCGAGCTGTTGGACGCCCTGCGCGCGGCGGACGTCATCGTGACGACGGTGCTCGCCGCCGGCGGTACCCGGCCGGCCGAGGCGTCGGCGGGCGGCGACGACGAGTCCTGGGACGCGGGCGCGCTGACCGGGCTGGACGTGCCGGTGCTCCAGGCGCTGTGTCTGACCTCGTCGCGGGCCGACTGGGAGGCCAACGACGAGGGCGTGTCCCCGTTGGACGCGGCGAGCCAGATCGCGGTGCCGGAGTTCGACGGCCGGCTGATCACCGTCCCGTTCTCGTTCAAGGAGATCGACGAGGACGGGCTGCCCGCCTACGCCGCCGACCCGGAGCGGGCGGCGCGGGTCGCGGGGATCGCGGTGCGGCACGCGCGGTTGCGGTACATCCCGGCCGCGGAGAAGCGGATCGCGTTGGTGCTGTCGGCGTATCCGACGAAGCACGCCCGGATCGGCAACGCGGTCGGCCTGGACACGCCGGCCAGTGCGGTGGCGCTGTTGCGGCGGCTGCGCGCGGAGGGGTACGGGTTCGGGCCCGTGGAGGACATCCCGGGTCTGGTGTCGGGCGACGGCGACGAGCTGATCCGGGCGCTGATCGACGCGGGCGGCCACGACCAGGACTGGTTGACCGAGGAGCAGTTGGCGGCGAACCCGGTGCGCATTCCGGCGGCCGACTACCGTCGCTGGTTCGCGACGCTGCCCGAGGAGCTGCGGTCGGCGGTGGAGGAGCACTGGGGCCCGGCGCCCGGTGAGATGTTCGTGGACCGCACCCACAACCCGGAGGGTGACATCGTGCTCGCGGCGCTGCGCCGCGAGAACCTGCTGATCGTGATCCAGCCGCCGCGGGGCTTCGGCGAGAACCCGATCGCGATCTACCACGACCCGGACCTGCCGCCCTCGCACCACTACCTGGCGGCGTACCGGTGGATCGCGGCGTCCCGCGAGGACGGCGGCTTCGGCGCCGATGCGATGGTGCACCTGGGCAAGCACGGCAACCTGGAGTGGCTGCCCGGCAAGAACGCGGGTCTTTCCGCGGCGTGCGCGCCCGATGCGGCCCTCGGTGACCTGCCGTTGGTGTACCCGTTCCTGGTGAACGACCCGGGCGAGGGCACCCAGGCCAAGCGCCGGGTGCACGCCACGCTGATCGACCACCTGGTGCCGCCGATGGCCCGCGCCGACTCGTACGGGGACATCGCGCGGCTGGAGCAGCTGCTCGACGAGTACGCGCAGATCTCGTCGATGGACCCGGCGAAGCTGCCGGCGATCCGGGCGCAGATCTGGACGTTGATCCAAGCGGCCCGGCTCGACCACGACCTGGGCTTGGAGGACCGCCCCGACGACGACGGCTTCGACGACTTCCTGCTGCACGTCGACGGGTGGCTGTGCGAGGTCAAGGACGCGCAGATCCGCGACGGCCTGCACGTGCTGGGGGCTCCGCCGGCGGCCGGGGACCGGGTGAACCTGGTGCTGGCGATCCTGCGCGCCCGGCAGATCTGGGGCGGCACCACCGCGCTGCCGGGGCTGCGGGAGGCGCTGGGCCTGGACGAGTCGGCGGCGACCCGCACCGGGGCCGACGCTGCGGAGGAGGCGGCGCGGGCGCTGGTCGAGGCGATGGAGGCGGCCGACTGGGACCCGGCGGCGGTCGCGGTGGTGGCCGCCGACCACGGGCCGGACGTGGCGCGGGTGTTGGACTTCGCGGCGCACGAGGTGGTGCCGCGGCTCAACGCCACGCACCAGGAACTCGACCACGCGGTACACGCGTTGAACGGCGGGTTCGTGCCGGCGGGGCCCTCGGGTTCGCCGTTGCGCGGACTGGTGAACGTGCTGCCGACGGGCCGCAACTTCTACTCCGTCGACCCGAAGGCCGTGCCGTCCCGGCTGGCCTGGGAGACCGGTCAGGCCCTCGCGGACTCGCTGTTGGCCCGCTACCGCGAGGACAACGGCGACTGGCCCACGTCGGTGGGTCTGTCGCTGTGGGGAACGAGCGCGATGCGCACCGCGGGCGACGACGTGGCGGAGGCGCTGGCGCTGCTCGGGGTGCGTCCGGTGTGGGACGACGCCTCGCGCCGGGTCACCGGGGTGGAGGCGGTGCCGGCCGAGGAGCTGGGGCGGCCCCGCGTCGATGTGACGCTGCGCATCTCGGGCTTCTTCCGGGACGCGTTCCCGCACGTCATCGGCTTGTTGGACGATGCGGTGCGGCTGGTCGCGGACCTCGACGAGGCGGACGAGACCAACTACGTGCGGGCGCACGTGAAGGCGGACCTCGCGGCGCACGGTGACGAGCGCCGGGCCACCACCCGCATCTTCGGTTCCCGCCCGGGCACGTACGGGGCGGGGCTGCTCCAGCTGATCGACTCGCGGGACTGGCGCACCGATGCGGACCTCGCCGAGGTGTACACGGTGTGGGGCGGTTACGCGTACGGGCGCGAGTTGGACGGTCGGCCGGCGCGCGAGGAGATGGAGACCGCGTACAAGCGGATCGCGGTCGCGGCGAAGAACACGGACACCCGTGAGCACGACATCGCCGACTCGGACGACTACTTCCAGTACCACGGGGGCATGGTGGCGACCGTGCGGGCGCTGCGCGGTACGGCGCCCGAGGCGTACATCGGCGACTCGACCCGGCCGGAGACGGTGCGCACCCGGACCCTGGTCGAGGAGACCTCGCGGGTGTTCCGGGCCCGGGTGGTCAATCCGAAGTGGATCGAGGCGATGCGCCGCCACGGCTACAAGGGCGCGTTCGAGCTGGCGGCGACGGTCGACTACCTCTTCGGCTACGACGCCACGACCGGGGTGATCGCGGACTGGATGTACGACAAGCTCACGCAGGCGTACGTCCTCGACCCGGAGAACCGTGCCTTCCTCCAGGAGGCCAACCCCTGGGCGTTGCACGGCATCACGGAGCGGCTGTTGGAGGCCGAGTCGCGGGGGCTGTGGGCGAAGCCCGACCCGGCGACGTTGGACGCGCTGCGCCAGGTGTTCCTGGAGACGGAGGGCGATCTGGAAGGCGGCGCGGAGGGCGCCGAGGGCTGAGCGGGCCCCGGCCCGGGGGTGCGGTGCGTGCGCCGCGCCCCCGGGCCTTCCGGGTGGTTCAGCTGGCCGTGCGGGTCATGGTGGACGCGTAGCCGCCGCCCCCGGGGTAGGTCCAGGCGCCGCTGACGGTGTCGCCTCCGGCGTTGAAGGTGCCCCGGTAGTGGGCGGGCGAGCCCACCTCGCCGGCCCAGATGACCAGGGTGTCGCCCTCGATCTCGTAGAGGTAGTCGAAGGTGTTGCCCTCGCTGTCGTAGTAGCGGGAGTGGACGTGCTCGCTGGGCTCCTCGGCGCCGAACGGCTTCAGCCGGCCGATGACCTCGATGCCGGTGACGGCCTGCCCGTACTGGGTGAGGTCGATGTCCTGGACGAGGAACTGCTCGCCGGGGAGCCAGCGGTAGGTGACGGTGCCCTCGGCGCCGCCGGTGACGTTCCAGGTGCCGAGCAGTCGGTCGAAGTTCTTCATGCTCATGGTGGGTTCCTCTTCCGCGGAGTGGCGTCGGGGGTGCGTCGGGGGTGCGTCTGCGCTGCGTCGTTGCGTCGGACGCCCCTGTGACGGGTGCCGCCGGGGAAAAGGAATCGGCCGGCGCACTGTGACCTGGGTCACCGTGCGCCGGCCGTGGTGTCGCGGGGTCTACGGGGTCTACGGGGTCTACGGGGTCTACGGGGTCTTACAGGGTCGGGGACAGGCCCAGTGCGGGCAGGACCTCCGGTCCGAAGGTGGTGATCTCGGCGACCAGCCCGTCCTCGATCCGCAGCACGTCGATGTTGACCGCGCGGTACTCGGTGTCCCCGGGTTCGCGGACGTAGTTCACGGCCGCGGGCTGCCGGTTGACGGTGACCTCCACGGACCGCCACTCGCCCCACCGGTCCGGGCCCTGGAGCACCGGCCGCCACAGGTCGAGGATCGCGGTGCGGCCCTCGTAGACGCGGGCCACCGGCGGCATGGTCTGGCGGGCGTCCTCCCGCAGCAGGGCGGTCAGTTCCGTCAGGTCGGCGTTCTGCGAGGCGGTCACGTAGCGGCGCAGGGCGGCCCGTTCCGCGGCGCTCGGCTCGGTCGCCGGGCCCCAGTCGGCGCGGCGCGGCGGGAGGTGGACGCGCAGGGTGGCGCGGGCCCGCTGGAGTGCGCTCTTGACCGCGGCGACGCTGACCTCCAGGGTCCTCGCCGTCTCGTCCGCCGGGAAGCCGAGCACGTCCCGCAGGATCAGCACGGCCCGCTGGCGCGGCGGGAGGTGCTGGATCGCCGCGAGGTACGCCAGCTCGATGGTCTCCCGGGCGATCGTCCCCTCCAGCAGGGAGTCGGGGTACGGCTCCAGCCAGCGCACCTCGGCGATGGCGGAGGTGGCGGTGGCGACCTCGCGGGACCGGGCCGGGCCGCCGAGGAAGTCCAGGCAGACGCGGGTCGCGATGCGGTAGAGCCAGGGGCGCAGCCGCTCCGGGTCGTCCAGGGACTCACGCTTGCGCCAGGCGCGGATCAACGTCTCCTGGACGAGGTCCTCGGCGTCCGTGTACGAGCCGACCATCCGGTAGCAGTGGACGCGCAGTTCCCCGCGGTGCCGTTCCGCGCGCGCGGACAGGTCCTCGGCCGTGTTCGCCCGGTCCGCCGGCGCCCCGTCCGCCGGCGCCCCGCCCGTCATCGTGTCGTCCGTCATCGAGCGAGGTTAACCGTCCCGGTGGCGGTGGGCGCGGCGCCCGTTCCTCCCGGCGGACCGGGGGGAGAACGGGCGCCGCGTCGTTCACCGCGCGGGCACCTCCGTCGCCCGGCGGGCCCGTACGCTCCAACGGTCGTCCAGGCGGGCGAGCCGCACCGGGTGGCCGAAGCACGCACTGACCAGGTCGTCGGTGAGCACCTCGGCGACGGGCCCGGCGACGAGTCGGCAGCCGCCGCGCAGCAGCACGGCGTGGGTCGTCCCCGGGGGCAGCTCCTCCAGGTGGTGGGTGACCAGGACGGACGCCAGTTCCGGCCAGCCCTGTTGGAGCGCATCGAGCCGTTCGACGAGTTGTTCCCGCCCGGCGAGGTCCAGTCCGGTCGCCGGTTCGTCGAGCAGGAGCAGCCGGGGGCGGGGCATCAGGGCGCGGGCGATCAGGGCGCGGCCCCGCTCCCCCTGGGACAGGGTCGGCCACCGTGCCGCGTGCCGGTGCCCGAGGCCGAGCAGTCCGATCAGCCGGTCGGCGGTGGCTGTTTCGGCGGCCGTGGGGCGCCAGCGGGGCAGCGGCTGCACGCTGTTGGTCAGCCCGGTGAGGACCAGCTCGCGGACAGTCAGCGGGGCGCGCGGGTCGTGGCGCGGGTCGACGTGTCCGACATGGGCGCGCAGTTCCCGCAGGTCGACCCGGCCCAGCCGGTGGCCGAGCACGTCGACCGTGCCGCGGGTGGGGTGGGCGAGTGCTCCGAGCAGCCGCAGCAGGGTGCTCTTGCCCGCGCCGTTGGGGCCGAGCAGCGCCCAGTGCTCCCCGGCCCGGACGGTGAACGTCACCCCGTGCAGCACGGGGTTCCCGTCCCGGACGACGTCCACGTCCCGCACGCTCAGCACCGGGGCGGTGGTCATGCGCGCGCCCGGTCGGCGCGGTGGACGGCGGCCAGCACCGCGCGGGCCGCCGCGACCAGCGGATCGGGGTCGCGGCCGGCGCCCCAGTGCGGCACGCCGTCCACCCGGCACCGGGCGTAGGCGGCGTGCCCGCCGTCTTCGACGGGGTGCCCGGTGTGGGCCAGGAGTTCGACGGGGACGTCCGCGGTGCGCAGGGCCGCGACGACCGCGGACTGCGGGGCGTCCCCGCGGGCGGAGCGCTCCCGGCCGTCGATGCGCAGGGTGCAGCCGAACCGGTCCGTTTCGGCGTCCGGTGCGTCCGGTGCGTCCGCCGTCACGGTGACGAGGGCGTGGGGGCCGTCCGGGCCGGGGGCGACGTAGGTGGTGTGGAAGAGGTCGCCCAACTCGGTCGGGGACAGTTCCCGGCCGCTGTCGTCGGTGCGCAGTTGCACCGCGCGGGCGAAGTCGGGGCGCAGGTCCGCGGGGAGGTCGAGCCCGTGGTGGACGCGCAGCAGGTGCGCCACCCCGCCCTTGCCGGACTGCGAGTTGATGCGGATGACCGCCTCGTAGGTGCGCCCGATGTCCGCCGGGTCGACCGGCAGGTACGGCACCGACCAGGGCGCCGCGGACTGCGGGACGCCCAACTCGGCGGCTCTTTTCGCGTGGTGGGCCAGGCCCTTCGCGATGGCGTCCTGGTGGGTGCCGGAGAACGCCGTGTGCACCAGGTCGCCGGCGTAGGGGTGGCGGTCGGGCACGGGGAGCCGGTTGCAGTGCTCGACCACCTCGCGCACCGCGTCGATGTCGGACAGGTCGAGCATCGGGTCCACGCCCTGGGTGTACAGGTTGAGGGCGAGGGTCATCAGATCGACGTTCCCGGTGCGCTCGCCGTTGCCGAACAGGCAGCCTTCGACGCGCTGGGCGCCGGCCAGCAGGGCGAGTTCGGCGCAGGCGACCCCGGTGCCACGGTCGTTGTGCGGGTGCACCGACAGGATGACGTGCTCGCGGCGGGCGAGGTGGCGGTCGGCGTGGGCGATCTGGTCCGCGTAGACGTTGGGCGTCGCGATCTCGACCGTGGCGGGCAGGTTGTGCACCACGGGCCGGTCCCGGCTCGCCTCCCACAGGTCGGTGAGACCGTTGCACACCTCCAGGACGAAGTCGGGTTCGGTGAGGTTGAAGACCTCCGGGGAGAACTCGAAGCGGATGTCGGCGCCCGGCCGTTCCTCCGCCCGGCGCAGCAGATGGGTGGCGGCCTCCCGCACCAGTGCGTGCACCTCGGCCCGGGAACGGCCCAGCACCACGTCCCGCCAGGTGGGGGCCGTCGCGGTGTAGAGGTGCACCAGGGTGCGGGGGAGCCCTTCGACGGATTCGACGGTGCGGTCGATGAGGTCACGGCGGGCGGCGGTGAAGACGGAGACGGTGACGTCGTCGGGGACGGCGTCCGCTTCGACGAGGTGGCGGACGAAGTCGAAGTCGGTGCGGCTCGCGGAGGGGTAGCCGACCTCGATCTCCTTGAAGCCCATGGTGACCAGCAGGTCGAACAGTCGGCGTTTGCGGGCGGTGTCCATCGGTTCGGCCAGGGCCTGGTTGCCGTCCCGCAGGTCGACCGGCACCCACAGCGGGGCGCGTTCGATGCGGCGCGCGGGCCAGGACCGGTCGACCGGGGGCAGCGGGACCCGTTGGTGCGCGGGACGGTAGCGCTGGAACGGCATGCTGCTGGGGCGCTGGGGGTTCCAGTGCGGTGCGTGGTCCGGGAGTTCACCGGACGGGGTGTGCAGGGTGGGGAACACGGTGGTGCGGACGGCGGATGCCATCGGAGCGTCCTTCGGTCGGTCGTCCGTGGACCGGCAGCCCGAAGCCCCGCTGCGGGGCGCCGGTCGCGTCAGACCCCGCAGCGGCGACCGAGAAGGAGCAGCCCGTGTGCCAGCATGCGGAGTACCTTAACCACCCCTCAGGTCCTCAGACAATTTGAGGGGGCATCGAACGGAGCGTGAACTCACCATGACCCTGCGCGCGTTGCGACCGTCCTCACTGGTCGAGCAGGCCACCGAGCGGCTGCGCGAGCACCTCGCCGACGGCACCTGGACGGTCGGCTCCAAGCTCCCCGGGGAGAGCGCCCTGGCCGAGGCCCTCGGGGTGGGCCGCTCGACGGTCCGGGAGGCGTTGCGCGCCCTGGCCTGCGCCGGGCTGGTCCGGGCCCGCCAGGGCTCCGGGGTCTTCGTCCTCGCGACCACCTCTCCCGAACAGTGGTCGACCCGACTGCGCCGGGCCGCCGTGACGGACGTCTACGAGGTCCGCATGATCGTCGAGGTGGAGGCCGCCAGGATCGCCGCCCGGCGCCGCACCGACGACGACGTGGCCGCCCTGCACGCCGCCCTGACCGCCCGCCGGGCCTGTGCGCCCGACGACCACGCCGCGTTCGTCACGGCCGACATCGCGCTGCACGGGGCGGTGGTCGCCGCGGCCCACAACCCGGTGCTGAGCGATCTGTTCGCCGAGTTCGTGCCGGTGCTGCGCCAGGGGCTGCTCGACCTGGTGGACGTGCTGGACCTCCGGGCGGACGACCCCGACCACGGCGACGCCGCGCACGCCCGGTTGGTCACCGCGGTCGAACGCGGCGACGAGGCTGCGGCCGGGCGGGTGCTGCGGAAGGAACTCACGGACACGCTGGCGCTGTTGCGCTCGCTGTGAGCCGCGCGCCGGCGGTCCGCACCGGGCGCCCGTGTGCTGGTGCGCGCCCCGCGGTGCGTGAAACGATGCGGACCTGAGCAGGAGGGGGACGACGATTCAGTCGGTGCTGGGGAACATCGTGATCGGGCTGGTGACCAGCTTCCTGGGCGGCACCCTGGTCTGGTTGTGGGAGCGGGCGAAGCGGGCCCGTGCGGTGAACAGGCGGGCCGCGTTCTTCGGGGTCCGCCCCGGGCAGAGCTGTCTGATCGTGTTGGGCAACAAGCACGGCTCGCCCCGGACCGCGACCTACCGGGACGTCGAGGCCGCCATGGCACTGGCCCTGTTGGCCGGCGAGTTGGACTGCAAGGTGGTCCTGGAGACCGGCAGCTTCCGGGGCAGCAACGCCGATCGCACGGAGTTCTGCGTGGGCGGACCCACCGGGGGCGCCAACCTCCGCACGGGCGGTCACCTGGCCGCCCATCTGCCCGGAGTCACCCTCCACCCCTACGACCCCGGGCGTCCGGACTCGGTGGCCATCGAGGTCGACGGGGAGAAGTACCCGTTCGACAAGGGCGACCGGGAGTTCGCGCTCGTCGCCAAGTTCCAGCCGGTGGAGTCCGAGTGCCCGGTGTTCGTGGTGTCGGGCCAGACGTCCACGGCCAACCTGGCCGCGGTCCACTTCCTACGGCGCGAGTACGAGCAGGTGGCCGAGCGGCTGACGTCGGTGGAACGGTTCTGCCTGGTGATCAAGGTCTCCGGCATCGGGACCTACGGCTTCTCCCGCGCCGAACTGGAACGGGACGTCACCGCCGCCGCGTTCATGGCGTGAGCGCCCGCCCGCCCCGCACGGGCACGGTGGTCCACGGTCCGGGCCCGGAGGGTGAACGTGGTGCTCAGAGGTTGAACGTGATGTCGGAGAAGTCCCGGCCCTGGACGACCGGACCGGTCACCGTGCCGGTGACGGAGTTCTCGACCGTGCCGGCCGCTTCGGCGACCGGGCGGGCCTCCTCCCACCACCGGGCCAGCCACGCCCGGAACTCGGGATCGTGCGCCGCGCGCTCGTCCAGCGCCCGCGCCAGCGCCTCGGCCCGCGCCGGATCCTCCGGCGCCTCGGTCAACGCGACCAGTTCCCGACTCCCGGGCTCCGCCGCCCCGTCGTCCGCGGGGGCTTCGGAGACTTCTGGGGCTGCGGGGGCTGCGGGGGCTGCGGGGGCTGCGGGGGCTGCGGCAACCTCAACGACCTCGCCGTCCGCTACGACCTCGGCGTCCACCACGTCCCCGTCGGGCTGACCGGACCGGCCGGACTCCCCCGCACGGGACCCCGTACCGACCTCGGCACCCGCCTCGGCACCGGCCTCGGCCCCCGCCCCGGGCGACCCACCGTGTCGGAACGGGCGCCGGACCAGTTTGGCGAGACCCAGCCACGCCTGCCGCCCGGCCTCCCCGGCCACCCCCGTGGCCAGCGCCGCGAGCACCGCCGCCGAGATCGGATCCATGAGCACGCTCCCCGGGTCGACTACCTGCACCCACCATAGGAGCAACGGGCGCCCAACCCGCCGGGTTCGGGGAAGCCTCACCCGGTGACGGCCGGGAACGTAGTGTGGGGGAATGGCCGAGGAGACCCACAACAGTCTGGACGGGCGGGCGGACGTGGTCGTCCAGGCCGGGCGCATCGGGGAACTGCACCAGCACTGGCACGGGCCGACCCCCTCGGACCCCCCGGTCCCCTACCAACTGCCGCCCGCACCCGTGTACTTCGAGAACCGGCTCGCCGAGCAGGAACGCGTCGCCCGGGCCGCCGAAGCGCACGGGGACGGGCCCGGCCCCCTGGTCGTCGCCCTGACCGGCATCGGCGGCATCGGCAAGACCGCCCTCGGCTTCCAGCTCGCCCGCACGCTCGGCGCACGCTTCCCCGACGGGGTGCTCTACGTCGACCTCGACGACCTGCGCCGCGACGGCACCGTAGAGGTGTCCGAGGCGGTGGCGGAACTCCTGACCGGCCTCGGGGTCACCCCGGACTGGTGGGAACGCACCTTCGCGGGCCGCTCCCAGCAGTACTGGACCCGTACCCGGGACAAGCGGCTCATCGTCGTCATCGACAACGCCCGCTACGGCGCCGAGGTCCTGCCGCTGCTGCCGTCGTCCGCCGGCAGCCTCGCCATCGTGTCCAGCCAGGGCGCCCTCTACGACCTGGACGGCGTCGCCGCGGTCGACGTGCCCGTCGACCCGCTGGCCACCGACGACGCCCTACGGCTGCTCGGCCGCCTGGTGGACGACCCGCGGTTGACGGCGGAACCCGCCGCCGCGGCCGAACTCGCCCGGTGCTGCGCCGGGCTGCCCGCCGCCCTGCACGTGGCGGGCCGCTGGGTGCGCAAACACCGCCGGCGCGCCCTGCCCCGGCTGGTCGCCGAGCTCACCACGGAACTCCACGAGAAGGGCATCCCGATGGTGGAGGCGGTGTGGGACGCCGCCCACGCGGGGCTCGGTGCGGACGCCGCGCGGCTCTACGTCCTGCTCCCCCAGCACCCGGCGCCCTCCGTCACCGTGCACGACGCCGCCGCCCTGCTGGGCACGGACCTCCCCGCGGCCGAGGACGCGGTGGAGGAGTTGGAGACCGCCGGACTGCTGGACGGCCGGCCCGGCGGACTCGGACTGCACGCACTGCTGCGCGGCCACGCCGAACGACGGGCCCGGGACGCCGACCCGGAGGGCACCGTGCGCGGTGCGGGACGCGAACGGCTGATCCGCTGGTACCGGCGTCAGGCGGCACGCGCCGACCTGCTCGCGGCGGGCCCGCGCCTGACCTTCGCCGCACCCGGCCCGCCCGTGCCCGGCGTCCCCGACCTGGAGTTCACCGACAAGGCCGCGGCACTGCGCTGGTTGGAGTCGCGCCGGCTCGCCCTGTTCGGCTGCGTCCGGCTGGCCTTCGACAGCGGACGGTACGAGGACGCCTGGGCGCTGTGCGAACCGCTGTGGACCCACTTCCTGGACCACCCGCACCACGCGGACGTCACCGACGCCTTCCGCATCGGCGTCGCGGCGGCCGACCGGGCCGAGCACCTGCCCGCGCAGGTGCGCATGCGGTGCCAACTGGCCCGGCCCCTGTGGGAGCAGAAGCAGTACGAACGGGCCGCGGAGCAGGTGGAACAGGCCCTGCGGGCCGCCGAGTCGCTGGGCGGGACGCCGCAGGAACGCAAGCTGCGGGCCTCGGCCGTGGAGTTCCGGGGCCTGCTGAAGTCGGCCCGGGAGGACTGGACGGGGGCCGCCGCCGACTTCACGGCCGCCCGGGACGCCCACGCGGCGATCCCCAACGCGTACGGGGTGCTGCTCCAGACGTCCCTGCTGGGGCGCACCGCGCTGAACCGCGGGGCGGCCGACGAGGCGGTCGTGCTGCTGACCCGGGCGCACCGGATGGCGCGGGAACAGCAGCGGGAGCGGATGACCGCACGCACCGGCTTCGAACTCGGCCGTGCGCTGCGGGCGGCCGGGCGACCGGCCGAGGCGGTGGCCCTGGTGCGGGCCGCCCTGGACGGCGCCCGGGAACGGGGCTCCACCTCCGACGAAGTGCGCGTACTGGAGGAACTGGCGCGCCTCGAAGAGGAGTTGGGGCATGCCGCGGAGGCGGCGGAGCACCGGGCGGCGGCCCGGGCCCTGGCGGAGCGCTCCGGCGGACTGGCCGGACCGGACGGGGGCCCGTAGCCCGCGCGGGCCGGTCAGAGTTCGTGGCCGAGGTCGCTCTCGTCGGCGGCCGTCAGCTCGGCCCGGACAGTGAGCGGACCGATCGTGCAGTGCAACGCCACCGGCCCGGTCCACGGCGGGGCGGTGGCCAGCCAGGCGTGCACCGCGGACAGCACCGCCGCGGGATCGGCGCGCAGGACCCGCCCGGCCGTGCGGTGCGGCTCGACGCGGACGCCGAACGTGCCCGCCGTGCGGTGCCGCAGCAGACAGCGCCCCGGGGAGAACACCACGGCGGCGGTCCGGCAGCCCGGGTGGTCGGCGAGGACCCGGTCCGTCCAGCCGGCCGCCGTCCACGCGCTGGTGTGCGGGGCGGTGGCGGCGGGCCGGGCCCGGCACCACACCACCGCGGCGCCCTGCGTCTCGCGCTCGGTCGCCTCGGGGTGTTCGGCGGCCAGGTGGTGCACCGCCTCACGGGTGTACGGGGGGAGTCGGGTGACCCCCACCTGGTGTCCGTCCACCTCGGCCCGGACCGCGAAGGCCGCCGGCCGTCGACGGGGGCCCGCCGGGCGGGGCAGCGGCCGGGGCGTGACCGGCACGTTCCGCGGTTCCAACCGCAACAGCCGGTAGAGCCGGTCGCGCAGCCCCGGCAGGGCCCGGCCGGGCAGGGCGAACGCGGCGGCCGCGGCGGCGCGGCCGGCCCGGTGGCCGGCGGCGTCGAGGGCCCGTTCCACCTCCGCGGCCCCCGCCGCCCGGGGCAGTCGGGGCGCCCGGGACAACAGGCGGTCCATGGGGCTGCCGGGGATCAGTTCGTCACCGCCGTCGTGGGCGCCGATCACCGGGCGGCCCAGGGCCGCGGCGTACAGCGCGGTGGAACCGTGGTCGCTGATCACCGCGTCGGCCGCGACCAGCAGCGCCGCCCACTCCTCGTACGGACCGGCCAGGACCAGGCCCGCGCCGCGCGCGGGGGCGAGATGGCGCGCGAGGTCGAACGAGCCGGTGCGGCTGTACTCGTTGGGGTGCAGCACCAGGGCGAGTTGGTACGCGTCGTGGGGCAGCCCGCCGAGCAGTTCGCCCGGCAGTTCGGGACGGCGGGCCAACAGCGACTGGGGTCCCCAGGTGGAGGTGAGCACGAGCAGGCGGCGCCCGCCCGTGCCCAGGGAGGCCCGGTAGTCGTCCCGGCGGGCGAGCGAACCGAGCAGCCGGTCCAGGGTGGGGTCCCCCACGACGGTCGCCCGGGCGGCGGCCTCGGGGCAGTACGCGAGGAGCCGGGCCACCTGCTCGTCGTGCCCGAGGGCGTGCAGGTCGGCCCAGGGCGCCCCGTCGTCGAGCAGGTAGTGCGGATCGAGGCCGGAGGGGAGCTGCGGTGAGCCGTCCGCGCCGACCGTCTTGTTGAAGCCGGCGCCGTGCGGCAGCAGTACCCGGGGGCCGGTCAGCGCCCGCAACGCGCCCTTGGGGCTGGCGGCCAGCACCAGATCGTGCCGGCGGCTGCGGGCCTGGGCCCAGTCGAGGGTGCGGGCGCCCGCCCGCTCCAGCGCGGCGAGGGCGTCCACGTCGAACTCCGAACCGGGGACGAGCGTGACGCGCACGGCGAGGCGTTCGTCGCCGTCGAAGACGGGCAGGACGTCGAGCAGCCGGTGCAGGGCCGTCGCCGAGCGGACCGCGAGGAGCACGGTGCGGCGTTCGCGGGCCGCGGGGGCGCCGACCGTGATCCCGGGGCCGGAGACCCCGGTCGACGTCCCGGGCCCGACGGCGCCCAGCCGGGTCCCGGAGCCGGAGGCACCCGTCGTGGCCCCAGGGCTGGGGGTGCCCGCCGTAGTCCCGGAGCCGGAGGCACCCGCCGTGGCCCCAGGGCTGGTGGCACCCGTCACGGTCCCGGGGCTGGGGGCACCCGTCGTAGTCCCGGAGCCGGAGGCACCCGCCGTGGCCCCAGGGCTGGTGGCACCGGTCGTGATCCCGGGGCTGGGGGCACCGGTCGACGTGCCGGGACTGGTGGCACCCAGCCGGATCCCGGGGCCGGAGGCGCCCACCGTGGCCCCAGGGCTGGTGGCACCGGTCGTGATCCCGAGCCCGGGGGCGCCCGTCGTAGTCCCGGAGCCGGCGGCGTCCGGCCGGGTGCCGGGCCCGGAGGCACTGGTCGACGTCCCGGGGCCGGAGGCACCCGTCGTGGTCCCGGAGCCGGAGGCGTCCGTCGTGGTCCCGGGCCGGGAGGCACCCACCGTGGTCCCAGGGCTGGTGGCACCCGTCGACGTCCCGGAGCCGGAGGCGTCCGTCGTGGTCCCGAGCCCGGGGGCGTCCAGCCGGGTCCCGGGCCCGGGGGCACCCGTCGTGGTCCTAGGGCTGGTGGCACCCAGCCAGGTCCCGGAGCTGGCGGCACCTGCCGTGGTCCCGGGACTGGGGGCACCGGTCGTGGTCCCGAGCCCGGGGGCGTCCGGCCGGGTCCCGGGGCTGGGGGCGCCGGTCGACGTCCCGAGGCCGGAGGCACCCGTCGTAGTGCCGGAGCCGGCGGCGTCCGTCGTGGTCCCGGGCCCGGAGGCGTCCAGCCGGGTCCCGGGCCCGGAGGCACCGGTCGACGTCCCGGGGCCGGAGGCGTCCCGCCGGGGCTCGGGGCTGGGGGCGCCGGTCGTCGTGCCGGGTCGGTGGGGCCCGTCGTGGGCCCGGGGCCGGTGGTACCGGTCGACGTGCCGGGGCCGGAGGCGTCCGGCCGGGTCCTCGGGGCGGGGGCGGGTTCGCCCCGGACCGGCGGGGAGCAGTCCTCACGGGCCTCGGGCGGCATGCGGCCGATCGTACCGGCGGCCCGACCACCCGCTCCCGTCGGTCACCGGCTCCGGGTGCCCCGTCCGAGCCGGGCGGGCTCACCGGTAACGGATGACCCGCACTCCGCACTCCCGCAACCCCTCAAGACCGCTGAACGTCCGCGCCGAACCGTCCACCAGACCCACCGCGCCCTCCGCGGTACGGAACCCGGTCAACAGCACACCGGTCGACGGGCGGCCCCGCCCGTCCAACCGGCGCACCCACACCAGCGCCCGACCGCCCGGCGGCAGCGCCGCCAGGGACGCCACCGCCCCGGTCGCCGTCGCGTGCTCCGTCACCGCGAGCACCCCGCCCAACTCCGCGAGCGTGGGCGCGAACCAGGCCGCCCGCCCCGGCTGCGGCACCGGGCCCGCCGGACCGCCCCGGTCCCAGGCCGCGAAGTGACCCCACGGATCGGAGTTCGGCAACAGGAACGGCTCCTGGGGGTCCTTCGGCACCACCACCGCCGCGTCGACCATCGACTCCCGCCAGTCCCCGGTGCGCAGGAACGCCGTGGTGTCGCAGGCGAACAGCCAGCCGCGGGCCGTCTCGTCCGCCGGATCGGGCGCCACCAGTTCCACCGGCTCCGACCAGGACGCGCGCAGCCACTCCTCGGCCTTGCGGCGGGCCGCCCCGAAGTCGGGCGCGGACGCCGCGCCGGACCCCGCCGGACGCACCCGCGCGAACGTCAACTCCCGTACGCCGACGGTGTCCAGGCGGCCGAGGCCGCCCGTCATCCCGTCCAGGAAGACGACGTTCCCGCCGTCGTTGAGCACGTACAGCAGGTGCCCGCTGGCCTCCGCGCCGCCGGCCTCGCGCCGGACCCAGACCACGCCCCGGGTGCCGGGCCCGGGCTCCTTCGCCCGGCGCACGACCTCGTCCCAGTCGGCGCAGCGCAGCGCCTCGGCACCCGGGAAGTACCGGCGCAGCAGCAGGTTCCACCAGCCGGGCGCCTCGTGCACCGGCTGCCACGGCAGCGGCGTCGAGGGGACGCCGCCGGTCACCTGCGCGGCGACCGTGACCACGCAGCCCCGGGCGTTCAACCGCCTTGCACGGGCGTCCGGTTGTCGTGCCTGCGGGGGGCCGGGGTAGCCGGCGGCGTCCCCGAACGGGTCGTCGGACGCGGGGTGGAACGGCTCGCCCCCGTCCTTCGGCACCACCACCGAGGAGGCCAGCATCGGGGTGCTCGGGTAGCCGGGCTGGGGGACCGTGCGGCAGCTGAACATCCAGGTGCGGGCGTCCTGCGCGACGGGGTGCGGGACGGCGAGTTCCACGAGGCCGCCGTAGGTGCGGTGCAGCCAGTGCCGGGCGGCGCCGGACGGGTCGACGGCGTTCACCGCGTCCCTCCCGGCCAGGTGCCGCTCTTCAGGAAGGCGTCGAACTGCTCCGACGTGGTGCTCGTGGGCGGCTGGTACGGCTCCGCGCCGTCACCGGGCACGATCACCAGCTTCGTCATCGGGCCCATCCAGGGCTGACCGCTGTCCAACGCCTCCTGGGAGTCGTAGCGGACCACCCAGCCCGCGACGTAGGCGTACGACTCCTCCGGCAGCACGACGATGGTCCAGCCGTCGGAACCGTGGGCGTACAGCCCGTCCAGGTAGTGACGTGCCGCCCGGACGGCCTCTTCCTTGGTCAACATGGTGCTCGATCCTGTCATCGCTACTTGTAGGGGATGTGGGCGATCTGTGCGGTGCCCTTCTCCAGGAGGGCGAGTCCGCCCGTCTGACCGTCCAGGAACACCACCCCGTCGGGTGTCTTGACGGCGTTGAAGACGTGCCCCGTGTTGTTCTCACGGATGATGGCGACCACGCTACGGGCACCGTCCCCGCGCTCGTTCAGATCGCGGACGATGTCGTCGTAGCCCTTCACGGGGGTGTACGCCGAAGGTTCCACCCCGAGTTCCTTGAAGGGGATGGAGCCCGCCTGCGGCCGGGGTGCCGCACTGACCTCGACGCCGTCGAGCCGTCGGTCGACGGTCACGACGTTGAACGTACAGTTCTGCGTGTAGCCGGGCTGGTTGGTGTTGTTGAGGTCCCGTAGCCAGGGGAACTGTTCGTCGAGGTACTTCTGCGCGGTGGCGGGGTCCACGGAGTCCGCGTGGATCGCCTTCTCCTTGACCGTGTCGGTCGACTTCGCGAGGTCCCCCCACGAGGGCGTCGCCGGCGCCGCCTTCGCCGCGTCCGCGACGTCGTCCGCGACCCGGGCCGTGGTGCGCACCGCGCCCAGGCCCTTCGTGCCGAGCAGTTCCGGGAGCAGCCGGCCGAACCCCTCGCTGGGGTCCTCCTCGAAGCTGTCCCACAGCGCCCCGGGGATGCGCTGCGGGTTCGCCGCGGCGGACACCACCCCGGCCAGGGTGGTGGCGACGTTCTGCCCGTACTGCGCGGGGTGGGTGAGGTTGTAGAGGTCCAGGGGGTTGATTCCGCGCACGAAGTTGACGGCCCCCGCGGCGCCCTTCAGCACGCCGCCCGCGACATGGGTCAGCTCGATCGCCTGCCCCACGGCGTGGTCGGCGACGTTCAGCACCATCCGGTCCGTGGGCGGCGGCTCGGCCGGGGCGTGCTCCAACGCGTCCTGGAGGACGCGTTGCGCCTCGCGGGCCGCCCCGTCGCGTTGCCGGCGGGCCTCCCGGAGCAGGTCGTGGGCCTGGCGCCGGTCGGCGGCCCCGGGGTCGGTGAAGGGCGGCGGTACGGGCCCGGGGTCCCGGTCGGCGGTGACGGCCGCGTTGTACGCGTCGACCTTGGTGTTGTGCGCGTCGACCGCGTCCTGGGACGCCTTCTTGCCGGTCCGGTACAGCTCGATCGCCCGCTGGGCCTGGTCCTGCGCCCACTGGACCACGTCCGCGTAACGGGTCAGGGCGAGGCCCGCCCCCTCGAACGCGTCGGCGGCCCGCAGCCAGTCGGCCGGGTGCATCGCGAACTCCGCCCGGAACGCGTCGGCCGCCTCGCCCTTCCAGCGGTCCGAGCCGAGCCCTCGCATCCCGTCGCCGACCCGGCCGAAGGCGCCGCGGAAGTCGGCGAGGTGACCCGCGGTGTTCCGGATGTCGCCGGGTTTGCCGTGGACCAGCTCGTTGGCCTCCTCGGTCTCGCCGAGCCGCTGTTCGCGGACCGAGGCCCCCAGCTCGGACGCGAGGTCGTCGCCGAAGTCCTCGACGGTGTCCGCGAGGTCCTCGGCGCCGACGCGGTCCAGGCCGTCGCCGATGCGGTCGGTGGTCCAGTCGACGCCCTCGCCGACCGCCTTCTTGCCCGCGTCGATGCCGTCCTCGATGCGGCTCAGGCCCTGGTCCGCGAGGTCCCCCAGGCCGCCGAGGTCGATGTCGGGTCCCCAGCCCATCAGCGGTCGCCTTCCCGGGGCGCCGGCTCGGTCGCGCGGTCCACCGCGCCCCGCACCTCGTCACGCACGCCGGCCGCGTCCAACAGCTGGTTCTGGAGCAGGTGATCGGCGCCGAAGACGTCGCGCGTCGCGCCCTTCCACGCCTCCTGCGAGGCGTGCCGTGCGTCCTCGAAGGACTCGCGGCTGTAGTCGGCGTCCCGGACGTGGGTGTACGGGTTGCTGGACAGCACCTCGCCCCAGTCCTTGCCGGTGATCTCGTCCTCGGTGGCGTACGGGTTGCCGATGCCCGCGTTCACCACGACCTTCAGGCTGCCCTGCACGTACTGGTCCACCTCGTGCAGCACGCCCGCGGACAGTCCGACGTCGTCGGCGAACTCGTTGCCCCGTTGCACGAGGGCGCGCACCCCCCACTCCCAGCGTTCGCAGAAGTCCTCCAGGGTGGAGCTGAGGCCGTCGTGGCCGGTCTGGAGTCCGGTCAGGGCCAGGTCCGAGAAGCCGCGGCCGGTGCTGGCCCGGCCGACCATGCCGAGTTCGCCCAGCTCCCCCAGGACGTCGGTGATGCCCTGGGCGATCTGCCCCAACGCCGCCTTGGACGACGCCAGGTCAACGTGGTCGGTCATGCGGGTGCCCCTCCGTCGTTCGGGTGCGGTGGTGTGCGGGGCGGGCCGGGGTGCGCGGCGTCGAGGGCGGCGCGGTCCGGGACGACGCCCCGTACCGGGGGCAGGACCCAGCCGTCCGGCCCGGCCGCGTCCAGCGCCACCCCGCACGGGAACCCGGCCGCCGGCACCACCTCGTCCAGCAGCCGGAACCCGTACGTCCTGCGGTACGGCCAGTCGCGCGCCGCCTCGCCGCGGGCCGTCGCGAACCGGGCGAGGGCCTCCTCGTCGGTGAACGCGCAGATCCAGGCCAACCCGCCGAAGGCGAGGGTCAGCGGGTCGCCGTCCCCGTCGAGCGGGACGAGCACCAGCGACTGTCGGAACCCGGCGATCCGCTCCAGCACCGCGACCCGGGCCGCGTCCGGCGACACCGGTGCCGGGGTGTCGCCAACAGCCCCTGACTCAGACTGGGCTGACGGTCGGTCATATCCATTTAGTGGAGCGGGTTGTGGCGGCGGGGGTCTGTTCCCCGGCTCCCCCGGCGCGGCCGTGTTCTCTTCGGCGGTCCGTGCGCGGCGGGCTGCCGCTTCCTTCAACTGCCGCCACTCCTCGGTGAAATCCACCTGGACTCCTCGTACAGCACGCGCGTTGCGCGCGTTCAGTCGGGACCGAACCTACCCGGTTCGCCGCTTCGACCACGGGCCCAGTAACTCGGGGTCACCCGCAGGCGTCGTACCGGCTCGGTAGGACACCCGAGGCTCCGCACCGGCGGCGACACGGCCCGTCGTGGGCAGGGCCCGCCACCACTACAGGAGGGCACCGTGCGCACGGCACAGTCCGGTACTGCCGCCCGGACCGTCCGGGGGAGCAGCTGCGTCCCGGACCGAGTGGCAAGCTTGAACCATGCCGCCCCGGCGTCCCGGCTCGGGTGGAGAGCCACGAGGGGCTGAGGTTTTGCCTGGACAGCGCGAAGCCCCGCCAGACTGCGTTGTTCCGCTGTCGCCGGACGGGGCACTCGCTGGGGGGCCGCCTCTTGGCTTGCCCGAGACATCACTCCGGCGGCTGGCTGTACCTCTCCAACATCGCCTTGCTCGTAGACCGGTCCACCAGCCGCAGTTCCCAGGGGCCGGTGTTCACGTCGAAGTCCTTGCCGAAACCGACCCACTTCCCGGCCATGCGCCGTCCGGTCGGCTCGACCAGGAGTTGGATGGCCCCGTGATAGCGGGCCCCGTTGTAGTAGCCGTTTGCGGCAGTCTGCTCGACCCACGTACCGGTGACCACGTTGCGATCAACAGTCAGGTCCAGCGTGAGCGGGCTGTCCGGGTTGCTGCTCGCCCTGGGCAGACTCTGAACGGTCAGCCGGTTCCCGTGCTGGACGATCACTACGTAGTGCTTGCCCTCGTACGAGTCGCCCCGGCCCGATGAGAAGAACTCGTAGCGGCTGAGCCACACCCCCGAAAACGTCTCCTCACTCCCCTGCACGGCAGGCTGCGCGCCTACAGCGGCAGATGGGGCACCGGTTGCGGCAGTCTCCATGTCATGTCCTCCCTTCCCGTCTGCGTGGACTCGTGCCGTCGGCACCGGCAGGGCAAACCCCAGCGCCTCGACCGGACGGCCAGTGACCCGTTCCAAGGCCCTGGCGTAGACGCCCCGAGGCGTCTTGCTCGTGCCGGACTCCCAGCGCTGCACCAGCCGTTTGGAAGCCTCGTTCGGCTCCCCCAGTTCCGCACCTGCCCGGCGGAGCGCCTTGGCAAAGTCGTCTTGGCTCAAGCGCAGGCCGGTACGCACGGCCCGCAGCACACCATTCGGCACCACTACGGTCGTCGTCATGGCGTCAAAACTAGACCGAACAGCCTTGCAATGACACCGGTTTGACGCCCTAGAGAGCGTCATTGACACCCCACTGGGTGACGCCCAGGCGACGCCCGAAGCGTCGTCGTTCCGACCGACCAACGGCGGGAACATCGCTTCACCAACCGGACCGGGCAGCGGAAGGCGAACCATGACCAAGTGCCCCAGATGCTCCCCACAGACCAGGAAGGCACAGACGTGACGATCACCGACACAACGAAGACCGTGTACGACCTCATCACTCCGGAACTGAAGGCCGACCTCATCACCATGGTCCGCGAGGACTCCTGGCCGGAGATGACCGACAACCAGGGCGAGCGCGGCGTCAACCAGGTGGCGGCCTTCCTCGCCGTCGCCGCGAACACCACGGAGAGGGCCACGCCCAGCCTTCGTGTGGACCTCTTCTGGCACGCGTTCGTGCTCCACACCAAGCACTACGCCGAGTTCTGCGACGCGCTCGGCGGCAGGTTCATCCACCACGTCCCCGACCGCAACAGCGGCCACAACCCGGGCGAGGGCCGGGCCGCAATGCGTCGGACGGCCGAGATGATCCGATCGGCCGGCTTCGACGTGGACTCGGAGTTCTGGCCGATCGACGGCGCGGCCGACTGCACCCAGAGCTACGCGGGCTGCTCCGACAGCCCCGTCGCCAAGTAGTTCCGGCGCAGGCGGATCGACCGGCTCCTCAGAACTTCAGCCGCCCGGTATCGTGCCGGGCGGCTGTCGCCGCGAACGAGAACGGACAGGTAGTGACTGACGCTCGCAGCACCGCATGGGACACGTACGCGCAGAGCAAGCCCCAGCGGCGGAAGACCAACGCCGAGGGCGACACCACGTGGTTCAACTGGACCCAGTACCCGGATCACGGCCCCAGGGGCGATGTGCTCCAGCTCAAGCCGGAAGACCGTGCACTCGACCTCGGGTGCGGGTCCGGAGGGAACACCGCTCATCTCGCAACGCTCGGCATGACGTCCGTCGGGATCGATCTCTCTGCCAAGCAGCTGGACAAGGCGCGCGAGCGGTGGCCGGGCGTGGACGGGATGGAACTCCACCAGGCCGACGCCCTCACCTACCTCGGAGACACGTTCACGATCTTCGATGCGGTCTACAGCGTGTTCGGCGCTGTCTGGTTCACCGACCCTGGCCTACTGCTGCCGGTCGTTCACGCGAACCTCAAGCCGGGTGGCGTGTTCGCCTTCTCCCAGCGGCCCCCGGTTGCAGGTTGCTACGGCTGCCAGGCGTCATACATCGCGCGCGGGCCCGAAGAAGACCCCGCTGTCGTCAAGCGGTGGGACTACGAACCCGATGCATGGGTGCTGATCCTCAAGGAACACGGCTTCGTGGACGTGTCAGCGGCCGTGCTTGCCCCGCCCCCGGGGAGTCACCGCACAGGCACCCTGTTCGTCCGGGGCATCCAAGGAGGCTAGGGAACGGGTACCAGTCTGACCAACGGAAGCCCCCGACAGCCACCCGTCAGGACTGCCGCCGGGGGCCAGAGTGCTCCCGACAGTCACCGGCCGGACCGGGCAGAGGATCTACCTCCGCGAATGCTCAAGGGTCACCGTGGTGGAGCGGATCCCCCAGCTGTTCGGGACAACGGCGTCGTACGGCCGTGATCCGGTGTTCTTGGGCCGATGGCAAGCTTGAAGCATGAACGATGCTGCCCCGGCGCCCGCCCCCGAGCCCACCGCCGCCCCCGTGCCCCGTCGCCGTGCCCGGGTCCGCGCCCCCGAGCTGGTCGGCGCCGGTGGCTGGCTCAACACGGGCGGCAACGCACTCACCCTGTCCGACCTGCGGGGTCGCATCGTGATCCTCGACTTCTGGACCTTCTGCTGTGTGAACTGCCTGCACGTGCTGGACGAGCTGCGGGAGCTGGAGGAGCGGCACCGGGACACCGTGGTGATCGTCGGGGTGCACTCGCCGAAGTTCGCGCACGAGGCCGAGCACACGGCCGTCGTGGACGCCGTGGAGCGGTACGGGGTGGAGCACCCGGTGCTGGACGATCCGGAGCTGGTCACCTGGAAGCAGTACGCCGTACGGGCCTGGCCCACGCTGGTGGTGATCGACCCCGAGGGGTACGTCGTCGCGCAGCACGCGGGCGAGGGGCATGCGCACGCACTGGCCCGGCTGGTGGCGGAGTTGGAGGCGGAGCACGGGGCGAAGGGCACCCTGCGGCGCGGTGACGGCCCGTACGTGGCGCCCGAGCCGGTGGCGACGGAGCTGCGCTTCCCGGGCAAGGCGCTGCTGTTGCCGTCCGGCGGGTTCCTGGTGTCGGACACCACCCGGCACCGGTTGGTGGAGCTGGCGGCGGACGGCGAGACCGTGGTGCGGCGGATCGGCTCCGGGCAGCGGGGTCTGGACGACGGGCCCGCCGGGGTGGCCGCGTTCAGCGAACCGCAGGGGCTCGCGGCGCTGCCGGACGGTTCGGTGGTCGTCGCGGACACGGTGAACCACGCACTGCGCCGCGTCGACCCGGCGACCGGTGCGGTCACCACCCTCGCGGGCACCGGACGCCAGTGGTGGCAGGGCTCGCCCACCGGCGGCCCGGCGCGGGAGGTGGACCTCTCCTCGCCGTGGGACGTGGCGTACTTCGACGACCGGGTGTGGATCGCGATGGCGGGCGTCCACCAGCTGTGGACGTACGACCCGGCGACGGACACGGTCGCGGTGGCGGCCGGGACCACCAACGAGGGCCTGGTGGACGGGCCGGCCGCCGAGGCGTGGTTCGCGCAGCCGTCCGGGCTGGCGGCGGGCGCCGACCGGCTGTGGGTGGCGGACGCGGAGACGAGCGCCCTGCGCTGGATCACCGCGGACGGCACGGTGGGCACCGCCGTGGGCACCGGGCTGTTCGACTTCGGGCACCGGGACGGTCCGGCGGCCGAGGCGCTGTTGCAGCACCCGCTGGGGGTGACCGTGCTGCCGGACGGTTCGGTCGCGGTGAGCGACACGTACAACCACGCGCTGCGCCGCTACGATCCGGCGACCGGTGCGGTGACCACCCTGGCGACCGACCTGCGGGAGCCTTCGGACGCGGTGGTGGTGGACGGGGACGTCGTCGTCGTGGAGTCGGCGCGGCACCGGCTGACCCGGCTGCGGTTGCCCGAGGAGGCGGTGCGGGTGGAGTCGGTGGCGCACCGCACCCGGCGGGAGCCGACCGAGGTGGCGCCGGGTGCGTTCCGGTTGGACGTGGTGTTCCGGGCGCCGGCGGGCCAGAAGCTGGACACCCGGTACGGTCCGTCGACGCGGCTGCTGGTGTCCTCGACGCCGCCGGAGCTGTTGCGGGCGGGCGCCGGCGCCGGTACGGAGCTGTCCCGTGCGCTGGAGTGGGACCCGGCGGTGCCGGAAGGGGTGCTGCACGTGTCGGCGATGGCGGCGTCCTGCGACGACGACCCGGCGAACGCGTATCCGGCGTGCCACGTCCACCAGCAGGACTGGGGGGTCCCGGTCCGGCTGGTGGCGGGCGGCGCGGGGCGGTTGCCGCTGGTGCTGGCGGGCCTCGACGAGGAGACGGCCGCCGGGTAGCGGGGCCGTCCGGTCAGCGGTGGTCCCGTTCGCCGTCGACGACCGTGGTGGTGCCGCCGGGCACCACCACGCGGCGGCGGCGGGCGATGCTGGTGAAGGCGACCGCGCCGATGAAGCCCACCGCCATCAGGATGAGTCCGACGACGTCGAGGTCGACGCCCTGCGCCTCCCAGTCCGTCGCGAAGGTGAGGATGGCCCCCACCGCGATGAACACGATGCATCCGCTCAGTCCCATGGATCTCGCCTCCCGGTCGGCTGTGCCCGTCAGTACGGCAGTTCCGTTCGGGCAGCGGGTACCCGGGGCGGGGGCGGTCATGCGGGCGGGTCCGCCGCCGGGCGGTCCGGGCGGGGTGGCGGGTCAGCCGGTGAGGAAGGCGACCAGGGCGTTGGCCAGTTGGTGCGGGTCGTCGGCGGCGCACAGTTCGCGGGCGCTGTGCATGGAGAGGATGGCCACGCCGATGTCGACGGTCTTGATGCCGTGCCGGGCTGCGGTGATCGGGCCGATGGTGGTGCCGCAGGGCATCGCGTTGTTCGAGACGAAGGTCTGGAACGGGACGCCGGCCTTCTCGCAGGCGGCGGCGAACACGGCGCGGCCGGAACCGTCGGTGGCGTAGCGGTTGTTGACGTTGACCTTGAGGATCGGTCCGCCGCCGGCGCGCGGGTGGTGCGTTGGATCGTGGCGCTCGGCGTAGTTGGGGTGCACGGCGTGGCCGGTGTCGGAGGACAGGCACACCGTCGCGGCGAGGGCGCGGGCCCGGTCCTCGACGGAGCCGCCGCGTGCGTACACGCTGCGTTCCAGGCAGGAGCCGAGCAGCGGGCCGTCGGCGCCGGTGTCGGACTGGGAGCCGTTCTCCTCGTGGTCGAACGCGGCGAGGACGGGGATGTAGGGGAGGTCCTCGGTGGCCGCGGCGGCGGCGAGGGCGGCGACCCCGGCGTGGACGGAGAGCAGGTTGTCCATCCGGGGGCCGGCGACGAGTTCCTTGTCCCGGCCGAGGTAGGCGGGGGCCTCGACGGGGTGGGTCATCAGGTCCCAGCCGGTGACCGAGTCCGGGGCGAGGTCGTACTCGTCCTCCAGGAAGTGGATGAGGTCGCCCTCGTGGGCGTCGCCGAAGCCCCAGACGGGCTGCATGTGGCGCTGCGGGTCGAGCTTGAGGCCCTCGGGGGTGACCTTGCGGTCGAGGTGGATCGCGAGCTGCGGTACGCGGGCGAGCGGGCGGTCGACGTTCACGAGCCGGTGGGTGCCGTCGCGCAGCGAGAGGCGGCCGGCGATGCCGAGGTCGCGGTCGAGCCAGGAGTTGAGCAGGGGGCCGCCGTAGATCTCGACCGCGAGTTGCCGCCAGCCGTGCGCGGAGCTGTCGGGCCGGGGCTTGATGCGCAGGTTCGGCGAGTCGGTGTGGGCGCCGACGATGCGGTACGGGGTGTGGGGGGACGCCGCCTCGGGGACGTACCAGGCGATGATCGCGCCACCGCGCAGGACGTACTTCCCGCCCGCTGTTCCGTCCCAGGCGTCGGTTTCGGCGAGTTGCCGGAATCCGGCCTTCTCCAGCCGCTCGGCGGCGTTCGCCACGGCGTGGTAGGGGGAGGGGCCGGCCGCGAGGAACGTCATCAGGTCGTCGGTGTGGCCGCGGTCGAAGCGGGGGGGTTGGCTCATGGGTTCACCTTAACGACGACCGGGGGCCCGCTCCCGTGGGTGGGAGCGGGCCTCAGCTGAAATGTACATGCCTTTGGCAGATGCCGACGGTACCGATCCTGCGGGGGCCGGTCGAGACGGCGTCCCGTCCGCGAGGCGCGCGGCCCCGGGTCAGAACGCCGCTTCGTCGAGGTCCATCAGCCCGAGGTCGACGCCCTCGGCCACCCGGCGCTCCGCACTCACGCCGGGCAGGACGTTCGCCGCGAAGAACCGGGCCGCCGCGATCTTGCCGGCGTAGAAGGCGCGGTCCTTGGCGGACGCCGACTCCCGCTTCTCGGCGGCGACCGCGGCCCCGCGCAGCAGCAGGTAGCCGATGACCACGTCGCCCGAGGCGAGCAGCAGCCGGGTGGTGTTGAGGCCGACCTTGTAGATGGAGCGGACGTCCTGCTCGGTGGCCGCGAGGTCGGTCAGCATCACGCCGACGATCGCTTCGAGGTCGGCCGCCGCCCGGGCCAGCTGCTCCCGGGCGCCGGCCAGCTCCTCGCCGCCGGAGCCGATGGCGAGGAACTTCTTGATCTCCTCGGCCAGCGAGTTCAGTGCGGCGCCCTGGTTGCGGACGATCTTCCGGAAGAAGTAGTCCTGGCCCTGGATCGCGGTGGTGCCCTCGTAGAGGGTGTCGATCTTGGCGTCCCGGATGTACTGCTCGACCGGGTACTCCTGGAGGTAGCCGGAGCCGCCGAGGGTCTGGAGCGACTGGGCGAGCTGCTCGTACGCCTTCTCGGAGCCGTAGCCCTTGACGATGGGCAGCAGCAGGTCGTTCAGCGCGTGTTCGTGCGCGGCGTCCTCGCCGGCCGCCTCCTTGGCGACGATGGCGTCCTGGACGCTCGCGGTGTGCAGCACCAGCGCGCGCATGCCCTCCGCGTACGCCTTCTGCGTCATCAGCGAGCGGCGCACGTCGGGGTGGTGGGTGATGGTGACCTTGGGGGCGGTCTTGTCCATGAAGTGGGCCAGGTCGGTGCCCTGGACGCGCTCCTTGGCGTACTCCAGGGCGTTGAGGTAGCCGGTGGAGAGGGTGGAGATCGCCTTGGTGCCGACCATCATCCGCGCGAACTCGATGATGCGGAACATCTGGCGGATGCCGTCGTGCTTGTCGCCGATCAGCCAGCCCTTGGCGGGGTGCCGGTCGCCGAAGGTGATCTCGCAGGTGTTGGACGCCTTGAGGCCCATCTTGTGCTCGACGTTGGTCGCGTAGACGCCGTTGCGCTCGCTGAGCTCACCGGTCTCGAAGTCGAAGAGGAACTTCGGGACGAGGAAGAGGGACAGGCCCTTGGTGCCGGGTCCCGCGCCCTCGGGGCGGGCGAGGACGTAGTGGAGGATGTTCTCCTCCAGGTCGTGCTCGCCCGAGGTGATGAACCGCTTCACGCCGTCGATGTGCCAGGAGCCGTCCTCCTGCTGCACGGCCTTGGCCCGGCCGGCGCCCACGTCGGAGCCCGCGTCGGGCTCGGTGAGGACCATGGTGGAGCCCCAGGTGCGCTCGACCGCGATCTCCGCGATCCGCTGCTGCTGGGGGGTGCCCTCCTCGAAGAGGATGCGGGCGAACGCCGGCCCCGAGGAGTACATCCAGATGGCCGGGTTGGCGCCCAGGACCAGCTCGGCGTACGCCCAGATGAGGCTGGCGGGCGCGGTGGTGCCGCCGATCTCCTCGGGGATGCCGAGGCGCCAGTACTCGGAGTCCATGAAGGTCCGGTACGACTTCTTGAAGGACGCGGGCAGGGGGGCGGCGCCGGTCTCCGGGTCGAACGCGGGCGGGTTGCGGTCGGCGTCGGCGTACGACTCGGCCAGCTCGTTCTCGGCGAGGCGGGCGATCTCGGCGAGGACGCTGCGGGCCGTCTCCACGTCCATCTCGGCGAACGGTCCGGTTCCGTAGATCTTGTCGCGCCCGAGCACCTCGAAGAGGTTGAACTCGATGTCGCGGAGATTCGACTTGTAGTGCCCCATGGCGACGGCTCCGTAGGTAGCTCGGGTATGACACACGTACTGACGAGTAGCGGGTACCTACGATGATGCTACCCACGAGTAATAACGGCAACCCCCGACCGGCGGACGTCTCGGAAACCCTCCGCGGCCGGGCCGTACCGGACGGTATTGCGGGCGGGGCCCGCCGCGGGGCCGCCGCTCGGTACGCTTGCGCCCATGTACGGCTACGACCAGCACGCAGGCGGCGCCGCCCCTGGGCAGAGTTACGCGCAGCCGCAGTCCCCGCCCCCACAGATGGCAGGCGGGTACGCGGGGCAGCCCCCGCTGTATCCGGAGCCGTCCCCACCCTCGCTCGCCGACGCGGTGCGGGCGTTCACCACGGGCTCGATGGCCGCCGAGGACTTCCAGCAGATCTTCGCGACCTCGAAGGTCTACTGCCCCCGCGGCGACAACCCCGGTTTCCTCGCCCTGCACAACACCCAGCAGCCGGTGATCCCGATGTTCACCACGCTCAAGGAGCTGCGCCGGTACGCGGGCAAGGAGTCCAAGTACTTCGTGATCACCGGCGCCGAGGTCATCGACCTGCTGCCCACCGGGTACGGGTTCGTGCTCGACATGGAGGGCGACCACCGGATGGTCTTCGACGCGAAGGCCGTCGAGCAGATGGTCGACTTCGCGATGCGCCGCATGTACGGATAGCCCGCCGGTCCGCGCGTCCCCGTCACTACGGGCGGTCCGCGGGCCTTCGCCTTTCGCGGCGCCCGGGTCACAATGGACGGGATCAGCCGCAGGGCGGGACGGGAGGCACCGGGTGAGTGACAGCGGACGCGGTTTCAGGTTCGGCAACACGATGAGCCGGCTCGCCGACTGGGCGGGACTGCTCGGCGCGGGCTTCCTGCTGGTCCTCGGGTCCGTCTCGTACGCCCAGGGCCGGGGCCCGCTGTGGTTCGTCCTCGGTCTGGTGGTCCTCGCCCTGAACCTGTTCACCTTCGGCCCGCGCCAGCGCAAGCGCCGCGAGGCCAAGGAGCGGGTGGAGCGGGCGCGGCTCCAACGCGAGCGGGAGACCGCGTAGGCGCCCTGCCGTCGGACGCCGACCGGGCGGCACGGACCGTGTCCGTACCGCCCGGATCGTGACCGCCCGGATCGTGACCGCCGGCTCCCGGATCAGCCCAGGTGCGCCGCGGGCGGGGCGCCGGCCCCGTCGGTGGGCCGGGTGTCGCGCAGCGCGGTGACCGTGATCACCAGTCCCGCCACGAACAGGCCCGCCGCCACCAGGTACGCCGTCGCGTACCCCTCGGTCAGCGCCTCGGCCGCCCGGCTCATCAGGCCCGCGTCACCCGTGGCCGCCGCCCGGTAGAAGGTGGCCGAGGCGTCCGGCACCAGGTCGTCGGCGGTCGTCATGGCGACCGTCGTCAGGGCCGCGAGGCCCAGCGCGCCACCGATCTGCTGAGCGGTGTTCAGCAGGGCCGAGGCGATGCCGGAGTCCTGCGGGGCGACCCCGCGCACCGCGCCCAGGGTCATCGGGACGAAGCTCGCACCCAGGCCCAGCGCGGTGACGAACATCGCGGGCGCCAGGTGCCAGGTGTACGAGGAGTCCGGCTCCAGGGTCGCGAACCACAGCATGCCGAGCGCGCCGACCAACAGTCCGGGACCCGCGATCCGACGGGCCGACCAGCGGGAGATCAACCGGGAGCCGAGCGTGGCCGAGATGCTCATGCCGATGCTGAACGGCAGGTACGCCAGGCCCGTCTTGACGGGGCTGTAGCCGAGCACCTGCTGGAGGTACAGGGTGAGGAAGTAGAAGGTCGCGAACATGCCCGCGCCCAGGAACAGCATGGTCACGTACGCGCCCGCACGACCCCGGTCGCGCAGCAGCCGCAGCGGCAGCATGGGGTGTTCCACCCGGGACTGGAAGACCAGGAAGAGCGACAGCAGCACCAGCGCCACGACGAACGAGCCGAGGGTGAGCCCGTCGGTCCAGCTGTGCTCGCCGCCGCGGGTGATCCCGTAGACGAGCGCGATCAGACCGCCGGTGCCGGTGATGGCGCCGGGTATGTCCAGCCGCCCGTGCTCCGGCCGGCCCTCGGCCAGCAGCCGGGTGCCCAGGAGCACCGCGATGCCGATCGGGACGTTCACGAAGAACACCCAGCGCCAGTCCAGGTAGTCGGTCAGGACGCCGCCGAGCAGCAGACCGACCGTCGAGCCGATGCCGGCCATCGCCGCGTAGACGCCCATCGCCTTGTTGCGCGGGGCGCCCTCGGGGAAGTTGGTCGCGATCAGCGACAGCGCGGTCGGGGCGGCGACCGCCGCGCCCACGCCCTGGAGCACCCGGGCGGCGATCAGCAGGACCTCGTTGGTCGCGAAGCCGCCGAGGATCGACGCGACCGTGAACACGACGATGCCGAAGCGGAACATCCGACGGCGCCCGAAGAGGTCGCCCGCCTTCCCGCCGAGGAGCAGCAGACCGCCGAAGGCCAGTGCGTACGAGTTCACGATCCAGGCGAGCGTGCCCGCGGAGACGCCCAGGTCGGTCTGGATGCTCGGCAGGGCGATGTTCGTGATCGTGCCGTCCAGCACCACCATCAGCTGGGCCGCGGCGATCACCACCAGGGCCCAGCCGAGGGATCTGCCGGCGGGTGGCGCTCCGCTGGCGTGCGCGGTCGCTGTCGTCGTCATGGGGAAGCTCCTCGTCAGGGCGGACCGGTCCGCCCGGACACGCCAAGCGAGAAAACTATACGCATGTTGAGTTTTATTTCTCACCGGGCGGTGAGAAACACGTCACACCGCGCACGGCACCCCGTGTCCCGGCCCCTGTCCCGCCCTCCTCCGCACGCACCGAAGCCCGCCGCACGGGGGCGCGGCGGGCTTCGGTTACGGGCTGGGTACGGGGTACGGGCTCCGTGTACGGGTTACGGCTCGGGGGCGATCAGTTCGCGCAGGACGGGGACGGCGAGGCGCAGGACGTCGTCGAGGTCCGCTTCCGCGAGGTCCGGCATCCGCAGCACGTGGCGGTGCGTGGCGATGCCCATCATCATCGCGCCCACCAGGGCCGCCCTCAGCCGGGCGTCCGGGTCGTCGCCGAGCCGTTCCGCCAACGGGTCCACCGCCTGCTCGGTGATCCGACCGCGCAGCAGTTCCGCGGTCTCCTCGCTGCTCATGCTGGCCCGCAGCAGTGCGGTCGGGGTCTCCGGGGCGTTCGACCAGGCGCCGAGCATGATCCGCAGGTAGTTCCCGACGGACTCACCGAGGTCGTCGGTCGTCAGCTCCGCCACCGGGATGTGCCACTCCACCGCCTCCCGGAAGAGGTTCAGCTTCGTCCCGAAGTACTGGATCACGGACGCCTTGTCGACCTCCGCGTCCGCCGCGATGGCGCGGATCGTCGTCCGCTCGTAGCCCGACTGCGCGAACTGGCGCCGGGCCGCCTCCAGGATGCGGCGCCGGGTGCGCTGCCCCTTGCGTTCCGGGGCCGGGGCGGCGTCCTGCTGGTCCGGGGCGTCGCCGCTGGTCACGACGGGGCTCCTCTCGGGGCGGGGCGGGGGGACCCCGATGCTACGCGCCCGCCCGGGCGGACCGGGCCAAGGGGAGCGGGCGCACGTCAAGCCGGCAGGGCGCTCATGAACGTGAGCGACGGGGTGAGTGCACCGAGGGCGCTGACGGGCCAGTAGACCCGGGAGCGGGTGCGCACCCTGCGCCGCAGGGGGAGGTCGATCAGCCACCGGAGCAGCCGCACCGGGACGACGCACGGGACCCCGGACAGGAGGTTCACCCCGAGTGCCGTCGCCCACCACCTTCGTGATTCCCACGGAGTACGCACGGCAGGTCAGTTGTGTCGTTCCTGCCGGTCGTTCTTGACGATGACGACCTTGGGATTCTTGGGCAGTGGCGTGCCCGGGTCCTCCGCCGTGAGTTCCGTGGGCCACGAGGTGCCGGGATAGACACCGACCACCGCTGTTTCGACGCGTACCGTCGCGTCGAATCCGCCCGGTCCGGTGAGGCGCACGTCGACCTCGTAGAAGGCGCGCCTCGTACCGTGGTTGGTGATCTTGACTGGTACGGACAGTGCGTCACCTCGGCGAACTGGAACGTACACAGTCACGTCGCCGTCGGTGAGGAGCGGTTTCCCGAAGTCCTCCTTGCCCTGGGGCATCCCCGTTTCGGAGGACCGTGCGATCGGGTCGCCGGGCGGCGCGGCTGCGGCCCGTTCCCGGTCCAACGCGTCGGACTCCTCCTGGGAGAGGTCGCTGTTGGGTATGTCGGACGGCGAGGGGGAAGCGGGCGCGGTCACCGGCGCCGACGCGGACTTCCCGGCGGGGGGCGAACCCTGCACCGCCTTGTCGCTCTCGTTGTCGCACGCGGTGGTCAGCGAACCGGCCGCGAGCGCTACTACCGCGATCCAGCGCGGTAACCGTGGTGTTGTCGTCAGTTGCATGGCTGAGCATTACCCTTACGATCGAGGATCGTCGGCTGGCTTTTTCGAGGTCTTCATGACGGCGACAACTGTGGCGTCGCAAGCCCGCACTCTCCTGCGTACCGGCTCAGCCTACTGACCGAAGACTGCCTCATCCGTCACGCATAGGGGCGTCAGGTAGTGGTCGCAGACCCTGACCTTCATGAATCTGGCCGAACCCGTCTGGTTGGCCAAAGATCCCCCATGTCCCCCTGGCACCACCCCCGCACGGGAACCGAGCGGAGCACGCGCGCCATCTTCGAGGCCAACCACGCACAGTACGTCAAGGCCGCGAAGGCGCGCGGCTCGTAGCTGATCGAAGGGACCTTGTCATCAGTGGACGCCGTTTCGGTAACGGCCGCCGTGGTGCTTCCCCCGTTCCTGCTGGCCGCCATCGCCCTGAGCGTCTGGAAGACCGCGCGCGGACTGCCCACCCGTCAATGGCGGCGCCCCCGTTGGTGGGTGTTCCCCGCCGTTCTCCTGGTCGTCGCCGGATGCGTCACCTGGTTCATCGGGACGTTTTCGAGTGGTCTCGACGCCAGGGAAACGTGCCTGGAACGTGGATTCGCCTACGACGACGCCCACCGACGCGATCCCTCACAGGGTTTCCCGCTGCACCACTGGTGCAACGCCGATCAGGACCTGGTCCCCGCCTTCGTCAACCCCTCGCTCGTCGCCATCGCGGTCGCACTCCTCGGCTGTGCCGCGGGATCGGTCGCCGCCGCGGTCGCCGGAAGGAAGAAGGGGAAGGGAGGGGGGTGAGGAGCGGGTGTGACCGACGCTGCGTGGGGCGAGCGGTCCGCCGCCCGCCCGGGGGAGGTCACGGGTCCTCCGGGCCGGGCGGGGGGTCCGGGGTGTGGTGCTCGTCGAGGGGGGCCCAGGCGCCGGGGACGCCGTCGAGGGGGAGCACCGGGCCCGCCGCCCGCACCGCGAAGATCGTGGTGTCGTCCCCCAGGTGCCCCCCGCCGTGCCGCAGCGTCGCGTCCCGTACGAAGGCCACCAGGCGATCGGGCCGGGCGGTGGCCGGATCGTCCGCGAGCGCCTGGGCGACGGCCGCGGCCAGCGGGAAGAACGTCCCGTGCGCGTCCCGTGCCTCGGTGACCCCGTCGGTGACCAGGAGCAGCGTCTCCTCGGGCCCGAGGGCGACCTGTTGGACGTGGACGCGGCTCTCGAAGAGGTCGCCCAGACCGAGCGGGAGCCCGTCGCCCGGCGGGAGTTCGCGCACCCCGGCCGGGCCGACCACCAGGGGCGGTTGGTGGCCGAAGTTGACGAAGGTGACCGGCCGGCCGGTCACCGCGAGCGGCGGGAACCCGAGCAGGACGGCGGTGGCGAACCGGTCGCTGTCGTCGCGCCCCACCTGCATGCAGTAGAAGCGGTGCCGCATCATCCGCGACTCCAACCGTTCCGCCACGGTGCTCAGTTCCGGTTCGTAGTAGCCGGACTCCCGGAACGAACTGAGCAGCACCGCCGCCCCGTCCACCGCGCCGAGGCCCTTGCCCTGGACGTCCCCGATCAGTACCCGGGTGCCGTGCGGGCTGGGTTGGATGTCGTAGAAGTCGCCGCCGACCTTCGCCGCCCGGTCCGCCGCCAGGTACACGGCGGCGTGATCGAGTCCGCCCCAGCGCGCGGGCAGCGGGCGCAGCACGGTCCGCAGGGTCGTCTCGACCACGTCGCGCATGTGCAGCGCGCGCCGTTCGTTGCGGATGCGGACCCAGGAGGCGGCCACGGCGAGCACCCCGCCGGCCGTGACGAGGATGAAGTCGGGCAACCCCGTCTGGTACTGGTGCGGCCAGGTGTTGTCCATGCTGAGGTAAGTGACGATGGCGAGCACCGCGAAGACGGCGGTCGTCCACACCCCGCACAGCGCGGCGGAGATGCCGGGGACCATCACGATCCAGGAGATCACCCGGAACTCGCCGGAGGTGTTCAGGTCGAAGAGGAGCAGTCCGGCCAGCAGGACCAGGGGCGCCACCCACGCCACGCTGTAGCCCCTGATCCGTAGCAGGGAGGACGCGCCGAAGCCGCCGGACAGCCGGTCCACGGGGCCGTCCGACAGGTCGGGCGGAGTGCGCTCGGGCGGGGGCATGGGGCGCGCCGGACGGCCGGTGGGCTCAGTCCTCGGTCACGTAGTAGTGGTAGAACGTCGCGACGCCGGTGCCGAAGGCCGCGCCGAGGGCGATCCCGGTGGCCAGCAGGACCGAGTGGCCCGTTTGGCTGTAGCAGAAGCCTACGGCGAGCCCGGCGAAGACCGCCCAGGCGAGCGCGCGGGCCTCCTTGGGCAGTGCGGGGCCGACGCGGTGCAGTCCGAAGGCGATCCCGGCGAAGAGGATGCCGCTGACGAAGCCGAGCAGGATGTTCCAGCCGGTGACCTGGTAGCCGCTGGCGTCGCGGCTGATGCCCGCGACCCAGAAGCCGTAGACGATGCCCGCCAGGACGGGCAGCCAGGTGCCCGTCGCCCGGGGGTCGACACCGGTACGGGTGCGCGGGGCGCGGTGGCGTCCTGCGGTGCGTCCTGTGGTCGGGGTGCCGCCGGGTGCCGCGGGGGTGCCGGGGGCGGGTGCCGCATGCGTCATGGGACCACTCCTCTCGGGGTGCCGGTGGGCCGCGGCGGTCCGCGCCGTGCGCCCCACCTCCTCCAGAGCACACCCGGGGCCGCACCCCGGCAACTCGTGACCCGGCGGTGCGTGCCGGCCCGGCCGTCACGCACCCACCCCCCTTGATCGCTCACACGTTCGAGAAAAGTGCCGCAGAAGCGATGAGTTTCCGGTTGCGGGTCGGTCTTCCCCTTGACCCGTGCACCACGGACCATGGAACGAAGCACCATAAATGCCCCACAAACACACACTTCACGGCGAGGCGGATATGAGCAGCAGAAAGGGCGGGCGGGCGGCAGCGCAGCCCGGTGCCCCGGCGATCGAGACCGCGGGCCTGGTGAAGGTCTTCGGCGACAACCGGGCGGTCGACGGCGTCGACCTGACCGTCCCCACCGGCACGGTGTACGGCGTCCTGGGGCCCAACGGCGCCGGCAAGACCACCACCGTCAGGATGCTGGCGACCCTGCTGCGCCCCGACGGCGGCGAGGCCCGGGTGTTCGGGCACGACGTGGTCCACGAGGCCGACGCCGTGCGCTCCCGGGTCAGCCTCACCGGCCAGTACGCCTCCGTGGACGAGGACCTCACCGGCATCGAGAACCTGGTGCTGCTGGCCCGGCTCACCGGACACGGCCGCAAGGCCGCGTACGGGCGGGCCGAACAGTTGCTCGGCGCGTTCGGACTCACCGAGGCGGCCGGCCGGCAGGTCAAGAGCTACTCCGGCGGGATGCGGCGCCGGATCGACATCGCCGCCTCGATCCTGAACACCCCGGACCTGCTGTTCCTGGACGAGCCCACCACCGGACTCGACCCGCGCAGCCGCAACCAGGTGTGGGACATCGTGCGGGCGGTCGTCGCCCAGGGCACCACCGTGCTGCTGACCACGCAGTACCTGGACGAGGCCGACCGATTGGCGTCCCGGATCGCCGTGATCGACAAGGGCCGGGTCATCGCCGAGGGCACCAAGGGCGATCTGAAGGCGTCCGTCGGCGCGGGGGCCGTGCACGTGCGGCTGCGCCACGCCGACCAGCGCCCCGAGGCCCGGGACCTGCTCGGCCGGGTGCTCGACGCGCCCGTCACGCTCGAATCCGACCCGGTCGCCCTCACCGTCCGGATCGGCCAGGACCCGGTCGACGGCCAGGACCCCACCGGGCAGGCGTCCCGGGCGCTCGCCGAACTGTCCCGGGCCGGGATCAAGGTCGACAACTTCGCCCTCGGCCAGCCGAGCCTGGACGAGGTCTTCCTCGCCCTCACCGACCGCCCCGCCGGTCACCCCACCGACGGCTCCACTGACCGGCCCACCAACGGCTCCGCCACGGGCGCCCCCGCGAAAGAGGTCCTCTCATGAGCACCGCGACCACGACCACGGACGCCCAGGACCTCGCACCGGTCAGTGCCGACTCGCTCGCGGAACTCCTCGTCCCCCGGGAGCGTCCGCACCGCCCCGGACCGCTGTCGGCCTCCCTCACCTTCGGCTGGCGGGCCATGCTGAAGATCAAGCACGTTCCCGAACAGCTGTTCGACGTGACGGCTTTCCCGATCATGCTCATCCTGATGTACACGTACCTCTTCGGCGGGGCCCTCGCCGGCTCGCCCCAGGAGTACATCCAGTACCTCCTGCCCGGGATGCTCGTCATGTCCATCGTCATGATCACGATGTACACGGGCGTCGCCATCAACACCGACATCGACAAGGGCGTCTTCGACCGCTTCCGCACGTTGCCCATCTGGCGGCCCGCCGCGATGGTCGGCTACCTCCTCGGCGACATGCTGCGTTACGTCATCGCCTCCATCGTGATGATCACCGTGGGGCTGATCATGGGCTTCCGCCCCGACGGCGGCCCGCTCGGCGTCCTCGCCGGCGTCGCGCTGCTGATCGTCTTCTCGTTCGCGGTGTCCTGGGTGTGGACGATGCTCGGACTGCTGCTGCGCACCGAGAAGTCCGTGATGGGCGTCAGCATGATGGTGATCTTCCCGCTGACCTTCCTCAGCGACATCTTCGTCGACCCCAAGACCATGCCCGGTTGGCTCCAGACGTTCGTCAACCACAACCCCATCACCCATGTGGCCACCGCCGTGCGCGACCTCATGGCCGGTGCGTGGCCGGCCGCGGAACTCGCCTGGTCGCTGGGGTGGTCCGTGCTGCTGGTCGTCGTCTTCGGCACGCTCACCATGCGCATGTACAACCGCAAGTAGCACCGGGCGGCGAACCGGGCGGCGAACCGGGGGGCGAACCGGGGGGGCGGGCCCCTGCAACCGGCAGCACACGCCCCCCGACCCCGCCACGCAGCACGCGCCGCTCGGGTGCAGGTCCACCCGAACACCACCCCCCGGCTCGCGCCGACCGCCCGCGCGCCGTTGCGTGGAACCGTGCCCCCCACCAGACGCGGCCGACTGCGCCGCACGGCCTCCGCGACGCTGATCGTCGCCGCCTGTGCGCTGCTGCCCCTCGCCACCGCCGCCGTCTGGGCCCGCAGCGAACTCGGCGACGCCGACGCGTACACCGCCGCGATGGCGCCCCTGGCCACCGAACCGGGCGTACGGGACGCCCTCGCGGACGCCGTCACCGCCGGCATCATGCGCGAGGTCGACCCCCACGCCCTCCAGGAGGGCACCGTACGGGTCTTCGTCCGGGACGCGGTGGGCTCCTTCACCGCCACCGACGCCTACCGCGGCAGCTGGGACACCGCCAACCGCACCGCCCACGACGTGGTGATGCGCGCGGTCCGCGAACAGCACGGCGAACGCGTCACGATCGACCTGGCCGCCGTCACCGCGCAGGTCAAACAGAGCCTCGTCGACGACGGGGTGCCCTTCGCCCGGCGCATCCCCGTGCAACCCACCGTCGTCACCGTGCTCAGCGGCGAGGAACCCGAACGACTCCGCAAGGGGGTCCACATGCTCGAACTCGCGGGTCTCTGGCTGCCCGTCGGCTCCGTCCTGCTCGCCCTCGCCGGCATCCTGCTGGCCACCCTGCGCCGGCGTGCCGTCACCGCGACGGCCCTCGGCACGGCCGCGGCCGCCGCGGTGCTGGCCATCGCCATCGCCGTGGTCCGCGAGGTCACCCTCGGCGACCTCCCGCCCCATGTGTCCCGTGCGGCGGCCGGCGCGGTGTTCGACGCCCTCACCGGCTCGTTGCGCACCGCGGTACGGGTGATCCTCGTCCTCGGGCTCGCGGTGGGCCTCGCGGGCTGGGCCGCCGGACGGTTCTCCGGGGTGCGCGGAGCACGCGCCGCGCCGCCCGCCCCCGTGACCGAACCCGCCGGGCGCACCCTGACGGTCACCCCGTTCACCCACCCCGCAGGACACCCCACCGGACACCCGACCGGACACTCCACCGGAAACGTCACCGGAAGCCCTGCCGGGCACCCCGTCGGCCCGCCCCTGCTCGCCGCGGAAGCCGCGCCCCGCACCCACCGCCCACCCGCCCGGGCAACCGTGACCGGCCGGTCGCCGTCGTCCTTGGGAGAGGATGCAGACAACGACACGTAGCCCACGGATCCGCGCGGAACCACCGGACAGCACCGGAAGCGGGCCGCACGGCCGGAAGGAACAGCGGGACATGGCAACGCCCACGCGGACCGACGACGACACCCTCCCCGGCCCGCCGCCGCCCGCACCCCGGCGCCGACGCGGGGCCAGGGCCTGGCTCGCGGGCCTGCTGCTCCTGGGCGTCAGCGTGGTGACGGGCTGCCGGCTCCTCGACAGCGACGGCTTCACCCCCGTACCGCAGCTCCTGGCGTTCCTGCCCTGGCTGGCCGTCCCGACCGGGGCGGCCCTGCTGCTCGCCGCGTTCGCCCGCTGGCGCACCGGCCTGGTCTGGGGCGTGCTCGCGCTGGCCCTGGTCGCCTGGTACTCCGAGCCCTACGGCAAGACCTCCGCGCCCGACGGCCCGCCGCACGCCGAGCTCCGGGTGATGACCTCGAACGTCGAGTACAGCGTGGCGACCGGCACCCTGATCGACGCGGTCCGCCGGGAGCGCCCCGACCTGCTGTTCGTCCAGGAGTGCGACCCCGGCTGCCTGGCGGAGCTGCGCAAGGAGATCGGCGCGGACTACCCGCACCGCACCGCGGTCGAGGCGTACGGCGCGGAGGGCTCCGCGATCCTCAGCCGCACCCCGCTGCGGGCGACCGCCGGCCTACCCGGCAGCACCCTCGGCATGCCGGGCGCCACCACCGAGATCAAGGGCGAACGGGTCCGCCTGCAACTCGCGCACCCCATGCCCCCGCTGCCCGGTGGACTCGGCACCTGGCGCCGCGAGCTGGACGCCCTGCACGACCTCGCCGCCGCCGACGACGGGGTCGCGGCCGGCCCGATGATCGTCGCGGGGGACTTCAACGCCACCCAGGACCACGCCGCGTTCCGCCGGATCGTCGACGCGGGACTGCGCGACGGCGCCCGGCTCGCCGACTCCTCCCGCACCGCCACCTGGCCCTCCTCCACCGCCGCACTGATCGGCGCGCAGATCGACCACGTGCTCGTGTCCCGCGACTTCGGCGCCCGCGACGCCCGCTTCCTCGACCTGGGCGACACCGACCACCGCACGGTCGTCGTCGACCTGACCCTGCACAAGACGCCCCGCGGATAGTCCGCGCCCCCGAAATCGGCTTGCGCGACGGCCCGATGACCATGACGTTGGAGCCATGCGGATACGTGTGGGAGTCATCGGGTTGGGCATGGGACTGCACCTGGCGCACTGGTGCCGACGGGTCGGGATGGACGTCGTGGCCCTGTGCGACCGCGACCCCGAACGCCGCGCCGCGGCCGCCGCCGACCTCCCCGACGCGGACCTGACCGACCGCTGGGAGGACCTGCTCGAACGCCCCCTGGACGCCGTGGTCCTCGCCAACGACTTCGATGCGCACGCACCGCTCGCCGTCGCCTTCCTCGACCGCGGCGTGCACGTGCTGTCCGAGTCCGCGGCCTGCACCGACGAGGCGGAGGGCCGGGAACTGATCGCCGCGGCGGAGCGCTCGACGGCCACGTACTCGTTCGCCGAGAACTACGTCGTCCACCCGCACGCCCGGTTGATCCGGGCCGCCGTCGACGCGGGCGAGCTGGGCCGGATCTCCCTGATCGAGGCGGACTACCTGCACGCCATGGCGCCCGGAACGGTCGCCTCCCTGATCGGCGACCCGAACCACTGGCGGGGCCGCATCGCCCCCACCGCGTACTGCACCCACACCCTCTCCCCCGTCCTGGCGCTGACCGGCGCCCGACCGGTCGAGGTGGCGGCGTTCACCGTCGACGAACAGGACCCGCGCAGTGCGGTGGTGATGACGGTCCGCCTGTCCACCGGGGCGCTGGCCGTCACCCGACACGGCTTCCTCCAGGGCGAACCCGACAGCCACTGGAGCTGGCTGTCGGTGCGCGGCACCCACGGCCTCGCGGAGTCGCTGCGCGCACCCGGCGACCGCGCCTACGCGGTACGGGTGCGCAACGAGGGCTGGACCACGCCCGACGGGGCGGTGCGCGACGAGGAACGCGACCCGCCGCACGTCCTGGTGGACGGCTCCCCCGTCGAACGCCGCGCCGAGGGCACGGTGTTGCTGCTGCGCGCCTTCCGCGACACGGTCGAACGGGGCGCCCCGCCGCTGGTCCCGGTGCGGGACGCGGTCGCCGCCTCCCTGGTGGGCGTCGCGGGCGCCCGTTCCCTGGCGGAGGGCTCCCGCCCGGTGCCGGTGCCGCAGCTGTGACGAGCCGCTCAGCGGTAGCCGGCCAACCCGTCCGCGAGTTCGTCCTCGTCACCGTCCCGCACGGCGAAGAGTGCCTGTTGCAGGGCGAACGTGCCCCGTACCGCGGCGATGCGCACCCCGAGCCCGGGGTCCTCATCGTCGATCCGGCCGAGCAGCCGCGCCAGGAACCCGGGTCCGTAACCGGCGCCGACGGCCGCAAGGTCTTCGGCGCGGTCGCCGAGGGACACCTCGTCCCAGTCCAGCACCCCGGCGAGGTGCGGCGAGCCGTCTCGCCACTCCCACAGGACGTTCTCGGCCCCGAGGTCCCCGTGCACCACGGCTCCGGTGCGGTGCGGAAGCCCGTCCAGCGCGGCCAGCTCCCGCCCGGCCCGTAGCCGCCCGTCCCCGGACATCAACGGGAACAACTCCGTACGCACGCCGTCCGCGAACCGGCTCCACTGGTCCTCCGGCGCCACGGGCACCAGCCCCCGCACGCTCGCATCGGAGCCGGCGCGCGCCAGCCCCGCCAGCAACGCGGCGTACTGCGCCGCGACGGCGTCGGCCACGGCGGCGTCGCCGAGCACGTCCGCCCGCAACGGCTCCCCTGGAATCCGACTCAGCACCAGGAACGGCACCTCACCGTCGCCACGGTCCAGCGGCTCGGGCGTCCGACAGCCCAGGTCGAGCCCGGCGAGGGCGCTCAGCACGGCGGCGCGCTCCGGGAGTCGACCGGCCGCCGCCCGGGTCCGCGGCAGACACACGACACGGTCCGCGCCGATGACGACGTCATGGAACTGCCCGCTGCGCACGTCCAGTTCGCCCGGTGCGTCGTCGGGCAACAGGCGACTCAACAGGGCGCTGTGCGTCTCGCGTACGTTCATGGCGTGACCTCCGGTTCCGGAACCACGGGGCGGGTGGGGCCGTCCTCGCATCTGCGTACCGCGCGAGCCGAACAGGAGTACGACCACGATGAGCACCCTACGCACCGGGACGGTCCGGTGAAGAGGTCCGGCGTGGTCGCCGGCGTCATCACCTTGTTGCTGCTGGTCTGGGCGTTCCTGCCCTACGACACCGACAAGACCCCGCAGCGCCACAGGACCGGCGTCGCCGATCTCGACCTGAGCGTCACGGGACGGCCCTCCCCCGGAACCCTCTCCGCCGTCGAACGCGTCCTGGCCCGCCTCCAGGAGCAGGACGCGGACGGCCTGAAGGAACTCGCACTGGACGGCGACGAAGCCGAGGACATCGCTCGGACCTGGGTGTCGGAGTGGGGAGGCCGGGCGCAGGGTCCCATGACCGCGGACTTCGGGCCGCTGGACAAGGAGGAGGTGACGGTCCAGGTCGCCTTCGAAGGGGAGCAGCGGCGGCTACGGATCCTCCTCGCTCCGAAGGACGACGGGTGCGAGGACTGCTTCGGCCTGATGCTGACGAGGAGATGACGGAGGCCCGGTCGAGGGTGTTCGGCGCCAGCGGCACGCCTACGGGAGCGGGCCCGGCGTGAGCGTACGGGGCCTCGTTGTCAGTGGGGCGCCCTACTGTCCGGGGTAGTGAGAACGGGCCGACGGAACGGCCGGTTCCGTCCTGGGGAGGGGTCCGCCGTGGCGCGTTCGACGACGTATCTGGAGCTGTCGCAGGAAGGCGGCGGCGCGCACAAGTTCTACGAGGTGACCGTCGACGGCACCGTGGTCTCCGTGCGGTACGGGCGGATCGGCGCGGACGGCCAGACGACCGTGTCCTCGTTCCCCACCGAGGAGAAGGCGCGGGCCGCCGCGGCGAAGAAGGTCGGCGAGAAGGTCCGCAAGGGCTACGCGACCGCCGTGCAGGGGGCCAGGGCCGCCCGACCGGTGACCCGCCGCCAGGTGAGCTCCGCCCCGTCGACGGCCCGCTCCACCGCACCGGTGCTGTGGCGACTGCGCACCGGCTCCGCGGCGTTCGGCATCCACATCGACCAGGACCGCTGCTGGGTCGGCAACCAGGCGGGTGACGTCTACTCGCTCAGCCACGGCGGTGAGGTGCTGGCCCGCTACTCCCTGCCGGACGGCGTCAAGTGCCTGGTCGCCGACGACTTCTGGATCTACGCGGGCTGCGACGACGGCACGGTGTACGACCTGTCGTCCAAGCTGCCGTTCGGCGCGTACACGATCGCCCCGGACGTCGACATCTTCTGGCTGGACATCCACGAGGGCGTCCTCAACGTCTCCGACGCCCGCGGCGGGCTCACCGTGATCGACCACGAGGACGAACACCAGTGGTCCCGAAAGTCGGACGGCCAGCACGGGTGGATGGTCCGGGCCGATGCGCGGGGCGTCTACCACGGGCACGGGGCGGGAGTGACGGCGTACGCCCAGAACGGCACCGGCGAGCTGTGGCACACGCCGACCCGGGGCGGGGTGCTGTTCGGCTGGCAGGAGGACGACTCGGTGTACGCGGGCACCGCGCGGCACGTGGTCCAGCGGCTGGCGAAGTCCACCGGGGAGGTCGTCGCCGACTACCGCTGCGACACCTCGGTGTACTCCTGCGCCACCGCGCCCGGCGGCGCCTACGTGTTCGCGGGCGACTCCTCGTCCTCGGTGTACTGCTTCGACGCCGCGGGCAACCGGCTGTGGAAGCTGGGCACCGGCAGCGGTTCGGCGCTGTCCATGCAGTACCTGGACGAGCGGCTGTACATGGTCACCACGGACGGCTCGCTGGTCTGCATCGACGCCTCGGACGCCGCCATCGCCGCCGCCCAGCAGGGCACCGTGCCGGTGGCCAGGGACGTCAAGTCGGCCGCCGCGCTGCCCGCGTACACGCCGGTGAGTTCGGTGTCCGCGCTGGCGACCGTATCGGCGGCGCCGGCGGGCGGGATCGTCGTGGAGTGCGTCCAGACGGGCTCCCGGATGCGGGTGCACGTCGTGTCGGAGGGCTACGACCCGCGGTGGAACGTCCAGTTCCCGCGCGGGATGCGCGAACCGGGCGCCCGTTACGTGGTGGACGAGTTGCACACCTCCGCCGGGGGCTTCTACCGGGTGCGCGGCGAGATACGCCGACTGGTGTGAGGCACCCCGCGCCGGAGGGAAGGGGTGGTGCGGGCCGCCCGGCGAGAGGGGCGGCCCGCACCTGTGGGGGGTGTGAGCGGACGTACCTGGTGTGGGGGTGGTGCGTCAGCCGTTCTTGGCGGTGCCGAGCGTGGCGCCCGCCTTCTCCAGGGCCTTGGCGAAGCCGTTGACCCAGAGCTGGTTGACCCGTGCGCGCTCCGCCGCGTTGGGGTAGGCGTTGCGGCACGAGGTGCCCGGACCGCCGCCCGACATCAGCTCGCTGCACGGGCCGCGGTAGTTGTCGTACAGGCCGAGCACGTGGCCCGTCTCGTGCGAGGTGACCCGGGTGGAGTCGTACTGCTGGTTCTGGCGGTAGTCCAGGAAGATGAACCCGCGGCCGTGCATGTTGGTCGAGGCGTACGAACCCCGCGGGTCGTTGCCCTCGCGGTAGGTGAAGTCCGCGGCGCCGGTGACCTCCTGGAGCCGCACGTTGGACACCGAGCTGTTCCAGATGGCGGTGCTGCTGGCTATCTGGCCGCGGAAGGACGGGGCTTGGGACGCGTTGTAGCGGACGGTCACCAGGCGGGCGCCGGGGTTGGCGGCCTGCTTCTCGGCCACCGACTTCACGACCGCCTCGAAGAACCTCTTGGTCGCGGCGGAGTCCTCCTTGGACCCCTCGTAGCGGGCGATCGACTCGGTGGTGGAGGCGGTTGTGGTGGCCTCGGCGGCGCGGGCGTCCGCAGCGGCGGCGGGGAGGGTGGCCGCGGCGGCCGTCACCGCGGCGATGCCGAGGCCCAGGGCGGCTGACAGGAAGCGTGTGGGGGGCTTCATGGTGCGCTCCTCTTGTGTGCGATCGGGTCCGGGTGGGGCCCCGGGGATGGGGGTCCCGAGGGAGGGTGGGGGGTGGGAACCGGTTCGACTGCTAAGGAGTTTCAGGGAGGAACGCGAGTTCGGGATGATGGCAAGTGGTGATAGCCCGGCCCTATCACTTCCTTGACGCATCCCGTTACGGACGCGTCAACAACCGGACCCCGTACCGCTCCGCGCCAGGGGCCCCGCACGGCTCCGGGACCCCTGGAGCCCCGGCAGTGTGACGAGGACCGTCTGGTGCCGGTGCCCTGAGCGGGCCTACGCTCACTTGCCATGGACCTCGAAGTGAGGCACCTCCGCGCCCTGTGCGCCATCGCCGACACGGGCAGCCTGCACAAGGCGGCCCGGTCCCTGGGCGTCGCTCAGCCCACGCTCAGCACACAGTTGCGCCGCATCGAACAGGCCGTGGGCGGACGGCTGTTCACCCGGGAGCGGTCCGGTTGCCGTCCCACGCCGCTCGGCCGGGTGCTGCTCGGGCGGGCCCGCCCGCTGGTAGCGGAGATGCGGGCGCTGGTCAACGACACCCGGGCCGCCGCCGCGCGCGCCACGGACGGCACCCAACTGCTGATCGGCTCCACCGCGAGCCGCGCACTGCCCGGTTGGCTGCGCAGGCTGCGCCAGCGCCACCCGGGCACGGAACCCACGCTCCAGATGGACGTGTCGTCCAACGCGCTGCTCGGCATGGTCGCCGACGGTCAGCTCGACGTGGCGTTCGTGCACGAGGTGGAGGGCAGCCCGCTGCGGTTCCCCGCCGAACTGCGCAGCCGGGTCCTCGTCGAACGGGAGCCCCAGTTCGTGACCTTGGCGGCCGACCACCCGGCGGCGGCCCTGCGCTCCGTACCGGTCGACGCGCTGGCGCACGACCGCTGGATGGTCGACTCGACCGTGGACGGGGAGTGGGACGCGGTGTCCCGGGTGCTGCGGGAGGCCGGCCTCAATCCGCGGGTGCTGCACGGGGACTACCTCACCGCGTACACCCTGGTCGCCACCGGCGAGGTGGTGACGGTGTCCCAACCGACCACGCTGCCCCGACCGGACACCGTGGTGCGCCCCCTGGAGGGCGACCCGATCGGGGTGCGGCTGCTGCTCGTGGCCCGGACCTGCACGGAGTTGGACGCGGCCTTCGACGATCTGGCCGCGGCGTACGCGGAGGCGGCGCAGGAAGCACCGGCCTACGCCCGGTGGTTGGCGGACCGGGGCCGGAGCAGCCCCGTCCGGTCCGCCACCGCCCCGGCCCCCGTGGTCGAACGTCCCGCTGAACATCTCGCTGAACGTCCCGTCGAGCGCCCGGCCGAACACCCCGCCGCGCCGGTCCGCCTACCGGGGCACGGCCGGGTCTCCGTAACGGGATCGGTCCCCGTATCGGGATCGGTGCCCGTGGTGAGTGCGGGGCCGGAGCCCGGGCCCGTGCCCTCGCCCCGGCGGCCGAGTCGGTGGGGTCAGGTGCCGATGGCGTGACCGTCGGTGCGCCAGACCGCGACCACCGAGGGCCGCACGATCCGCCCCGGACCGTCCGGCCAGGTGCTCGCCGGCCGCTCCACGCTCGCCCCGTCCACCTCGCCCGGGTGCTGCACGGCGACCAGCACCCGACGGTCCTGGACGATCGGGCCGCAGGTCTCCGCACCGGTCGGCACGGTCAGGAACTGTTTCAGTCCGCCCCGGCGTTCCCCGCGGGTCGCGACGCCGAACAGGCCGTCGTGGGTGCCGAGCGCATTGCCGTCCGTGGAGATCCACAGGTTGCCGTGCGGGTCGAAGGCGAGGTTGTCCGGGCAGGAGATCGGCGAGACCCGGTCCTTGGGGAAACCCGCGAAGTACGTCGCCGGGTCGTCCGGGTCGCCCGCCACCAGGAACAGGCTCCAGGCGAAGCGCGTGGCCTCGGGGCGGTTGCCGTACTCGGTGAGTTCGAGGATCTGACCGTGCTTGTTGCGGTTGCGCGGGTTCGCCTCGTCCGCCCCGGGCTTGTCGGGCTTGCCGCGGTCGGAGTTGTTGGTGAGGGCCACGTACACCCGGCCGGTGTGCGGGGACGGCTCCACGTCCTCGGGGCGGTCCATCTTGGTGGCGCCCGCCTTGTCCGCGGCCTGCCGGGTGAAGACGTACACCTCCTCGGCGGTCATGCCCGGCACGTGTGAGACGGCGCGTCCGCGCGGGCCCGCGGTGGCCAGCGGGATCCACCGGCCGCCGCCGTCGAACTCCCCGTCCGAGGGGAGCGTTCCGGTGCCGTCGAGCTCCGCGGCCGGGGAGTCCCCGGTCAGCTTCGCCACGTAGAGGGTGCCCTCGTCCAGCAGGGTCAGGTTGTGCGCGTGCGCGGTGCGGCTGTTACCGCGCATGCGCCTCTTCGAGGAGACGAACTTGTAGAAGTAGTCGAAGCGCTCGTCGTCGCCCATGTAGACGACGGGCCGGCCGTCGGCGGTGAGCCGGGGCTGCGCCGCCTCGTGCTTGAACCGGCCGAGCGCGGTCCGCTTGCGCGGCGTCGAGTCCGGGTCGTACGGGTCCAGCTCCACGACCCAGCCGAACCGGTTCGCCTCGTTGGGCTCCTTCGTCAGGTCGAACCGGTCGTCGAACCGCTCCCACTTGCGCTCCGAGGCGCCGCCCGTGATCCCGTACCGCTTCAGCCGGGCGGCCGTCACCGGATCGCTGACCCGGTCGGCGTGGCCGAAGTACTGGTTGAAGTTCTCCTCGCCGTGCAGCGTGGTGCCCCACGGGGTCTCGCCGCCCGCGCAGTTGTTGAGGGTGCCGAGCACGGTGACGCCGCGCGGGTCGGCCCCCGTGCGCACCAGCCGGTCACCCGCGACGGGGCCGGTCAGCCGGAACTCGCTGGTCATGGTGAGGCGCCGGTTCAGGTGGTGGCGCGGTACGGCGGTCAACCGGCCGCTGCGGCGCTCGTCCGCCACGACCACGACCGACAGCCCGTGCGCGGCCCAGGCGATCTCCACCTGTTCGCGGGTCGGGTTCGCGGGGTCGTAGTCCCGGAACATCAGGACCTCGTCCGTGTACTCGTGGTTGGCCACGAGCAGCTGCCGGCCGTGCTCCCGGGGCAGCGGCAGCAGGCTCAGGAAGTCGTTGTTGTAGCCGAACTGACCGGCCTGCGCAGCGGCGCTCTGCCGCTCCGGGTCGAAGGCCGGGGCGCCCCGCAGGATCGGGTCGCCCCAGCGGATCACCAGGTTCTGCCCGTAGCCCTCGGGCACGGTCACCGCGTCGTTGCGGTTCGGGGCGACCGGAGCGAACCGCAGCCCGCGGGCCGCCCGGTCCCGCGGCGGCCGGTGCCGCCCTGCCGCGGCCCCCTCGGCCGGGGCGGCCTGCGCCTCGGGCGCCCCGGGGCCGAGCAGGGCGCCGCCGGCCGCGGCGGTGACGGTCACCACGGCCGCCGACCGCATCAGCGAACGACGGCTGACGGCTCCGGCGATGACGTCGCCCGCGTACGCGTTGTCGCTGGTGTTGGGCACCTCGCCGAAGCAGGCGTCGCCGCAGCGGAAACGGCAGGTGAGGGCGGAGCGACCGCCCGGGTGAGAGGTGGTGGTGATCGGCAGCAGTCTGCGCACGTCTCGTCCCCTTGTGGGTGTGTTCGGCTCGGTGTGCGTACGGCGCGAACCTAGGGCGTTCCCCTCGCGAAGGGAGGGACGAAACGTGAACGCGGAGTGAACCCGGCAGGGAGAGCGGGGGTGCCGTTGGGCCGTCGGGGTGGGTCGGCCGCTGATCGCCGGGGCGTTTGGCTAACCTTACGTGGCCATCCTGGCCAGGGATTGACAGAACAACTCATCTGAAGGGTTGCGCACATGGGCATTCTGAGTCGGCTGCGGGGCGTTTTCGGTCGGTCGAAGAAGTCGGAAGGCCCTGCGCAGGGTGCCGAAGGCGAATCGCCGCAGGTGGCGGAGGGGGTCGACACGGCTGCGCCCGCCGCGGAAGCGGCTGCTCCCGCGGCCACGGCCCCTGCCGAGGCATCGGCTTCGGCCTCGACCCCGGCCCCGGATTCGGCCCCGGGCGAGCCGTCGGGCAAGGGCACCCGTACGGAGTCCGGTGCCGTCACCGGTTCCGCGCCGTCGGACACCGCGTCCGGTACGACCGCGTCCGGTGCGGACGGGGACACGGACACCGGGGGGCGGGTACCCGCGCAGTCGTCCGTCGCGGACGAGCTGGTCTCCGCCGCGTTCGACCGGGTGAGCGTGCCCCGGCCCGCGGAGCCGGTGCGGGACCCGTCCCCGGTGGTCCCGGCCCAGCCCGCCGCGCCTTCCGCGGCCGCCGCGTCCACCACGTCTTCCGAGTCGGTGCCGTCGGCCTCGGAGCCCGCCGCGTCGGCAGCGGCGACGGCCCCGACGGCTTCGGTCACCGAGGTCGAGGCCAAGCCGGTGATCCCGGCCCCCGCCACGGAGCCGGACCCGACCCCCGCGCCGGTCGCCGCGACGGTGACCGAACCGACCGCCGAGCCGGTCGTCACCGAGGCGGCGCCCACGATCCCCGCGCCCGCGGAGCCGATCACCGCACCGGTCACCGCGCCGGTCACCGCGCCGGTCACCGCGCCGGAGCCCGAGGCCGCCGAGCCCGACCCCGTACCGGAGCCCGACCCCGTACCGGCAGCCGAGGTCGTACCGGAGGCCGAGCCCGTACCGGAGCCCGAGGTCGTAGCGGAGGCCCAGGTCGTAGCGGAGGCCCAGGTCGTGGCGGAGGTCGAGGTCGCCGCCGAACCGGAACCGGCCGCCGCGCCCGTACCCGCCGGGAAGCCCGCGTGGAGTCTGGCGCGGGTGCGGACCAGGGCGCCCGGCCTGCTCACCGGGTACAAGGCGGCGGGCGCCGCACTGCGCAAGCGGGAGCTCACGGGCACCCGACTGCGGGTGTACCTGGTGCTGGACCGTTCCGGCTCGATGCGCGGCTACTACAAGGACGGCTCCGCGCAGGGGCTCGGCGAGCAGGCGCTCGCCCTGTCCGCGCACCTGGACGAGGCGGCGACCGTCCCCGTCGTGCTGTTCTCCACCGAGGTGGACGGCACCGGGGAACTCGACCTCACCACGTACGAGGGACGGGTCGACGAGCTGCACGCCGCCGCCGGACGCATGGGCCGCACCAGCTACCCCGCGGCGATCGCGGAGGTCGTGGCCCACTACGAGAAGTCGGGGTCCCGGGAACCCGCCCTGGTCGTGTTCCAGGTCGACGGTCCCCCGGACGTCAAGGGCGCGGCCACCGAGGCGCTCGCCGAGGCCGCCCGGCTGCCGCTGTTCTTCCAGTTCGTGGCGTTCGGCGAACACGAGGCGAAGGGCTTCGACTACCTGCGCAAGCTGACCGCCGACAACGCGGCGTTCTACCACGCGGGCCCCGCGCCCCGGGAGCTCACCGACAAGGAGCTGTACGAGGGACTGCTCGCCGCGCTGCCCGACTGGCTGGCCGCCCGGAACGGCTGAGCGACCCGGCCGCGTAGCCCGGTAGAGGGGTCCCACAGGGGCGTCCCCGCGGAAAAACTCCGCGCGGGGCGCCCCTGCCCGTCGGATACGATTTGTGGATTCCGCACCCGGCGGGGCGGGGCCGCGAGGCCCGGTCACCGGCCGGCACCGGACCATCACCGCACACCGCGAACTGGGAGCAGCCCCCGATGGCTCGACACCTCATCACCAGCGCCCTTCCGTACATCAACGGGATCAAGCACCTGGGCAACATGGTGGGGTCCATGCTTCCGGCGGACGTGTACTCCCGGTACCTCCGCCAGCGCGGCCACGACGTCCTGTACATCTGCGCCACCGACGAGCACGGCACCCCCGCCGAGCTGGCGGCCAAGGAGCGCGGGCTGCCGGTGGACGAGTTCTGTGCGCAGGCGCACGACGCGCAGAAGGCCGTGTACGACGGCTTCGAGCTGGCCTTCGACTACTTCGGCCGCAGCTCCTCGGCGCAGAACGCGGAGATCACCCAGCACTTCGCCCGCAAGCTCAACGAGAACGGGTTCATCGAGGAGCGGGCGATCCGCCAGGTGTACTCGCCGACCGACGGCCGCTTCCTGCCGGACCGGTACGTCGAGGGCACCTGCCCGTACTGCGGCTACGACAAGGCGCGCGGCGACCAGTGCGAGAACTGCACCCGGGTCCTCGACCCGACGGACCTGATCGACCCGCGCTCGGCGATCAGCGGGTCCACGGACCTGGAGGTCCGCGAGACCAAGCACCTGTTCCTCCTCCAGTCGAAGCTCCAGCAGGAGGTGGAGGCGTGGATCGACGAGGTCGGCGACGCCTGGCCGCAGCTCGCCTCCTCCATCGCCCGCAAGTGGCTGACCGAGGGCCTGCACGACCGCGCGATCACCCGCGACCTGGACTGGGGCGTGCCCGTACCGGCGGACACCTGGCCGGAGCTGGCGGCCGAGGGCAAGGTCTTCTACGTGTGGTTCGACGCGCCCATCGAGTACATCGCCGCGACGAAGGAGTGGGCCGACGCGGCGCCCGCCGGTGAGGTCCGGGACTGGAAGTCGTGGTGGTACGAGGCCGACGACACCGTCCGGTACACCGAGTTCATGGCCAAGGACAACGTCCCCTTCCACACGGTGATGTTCCCGGCGACCGAGCTCGGCGTGCGGGAGCCGTGGAAGAAGGTCGACTACGTCAAGGCGTTCAACTGGCTGACGTACTACGGCGGCAAGTTCTCCACCTCGCAGAAGCGGGGCGTGTTCACGGACGCGGCGCTCGACGTGCTGCCCGCGGACTACTGGCGGTACTTCCTGATCGCCAACGCCCCCGAGTCCGACGACTCCTCGTTCACCTGGGAGCACTTCACCGCCACGGTCAACAAGGACCTGGCGGACACCCTGGGCAACTTCGTCAACCGGGTGCTGTCGTTCTCGAAGAAGCGGTTCGGGGACGAGGTCCCGGCCGGCGGCACGCCCGGTGTCGCCGAGGAGAACCTCGGTACGGAGATCGCCCGGCTGCTCGCCGAGTACGAGGAGCAGATGGAGGCGCTCCAGTTCCGCAAGGCCGCGGCCGCGCTGCGCGCGCTGTGGTCGGCGGGCAACTCCTACCTGGAGGAGAAGTCCCCCTGGCTGGAGATCAAGACCGACCCGGAGGCGGCGGCGCTGACGCTGCGCACGGCGATGAACCTGATCCACCTGTACGCGGTGGTCTCCGAACCCTTCATCCCGGCCACGGCGAAGGCGATGCGGGGCGTGTTCGCCCTGGAGGGCGACACGGCGCTGTGGGTCACGCCGGCTGAGGCGTCCGCGTTGGACACCGTGCCGGTGGGGACGTCGTTCACGGTGCCGCCGGTGCTGTTCGCGAAGATCACGGACGAGGACCTGGAGGCGTTCCGGGTGCGCTTCGGCGGCGGCGAGTAGTCCGTCGCCGCTCCAACGTGACGAAGGGCCGCGCGGTTCGTCCGCCGCGGCCCTTCCGTACGTCCACCTGCGGTGCGCTGTCCGGGTGCGGGTGCGCAGTGGTTGCTCGCGCAGTTCCCCGCGCCCCTGATCGGGTGCGTTGCGGCCAGGGTGCGCTGTCCGGTGCGGGCCGGCCTCAGGTCGCCCCAAGGGTCCCCGTCGGCGCTCTACTCGAACTCGTATTGCAGTTCGTACAGATGGCCCGCTTTCGCCGTCACGGTCACCTCGATCGGGCGTTCGTCGTCGCTGTACACGACCCGCAGCGTCCGCAGGATCGGCAGATCCGTCGGTAGACGCAACGCCTCGTACTGGGCTTGGGTGGGCACGCGGGCCGATACGCGGTCGACGGTGAGCCTCGGCGGATATCCCATTCCGGCCAGAAGAGCGGGCGTCCCTCCCCGGATCTTCCGGGGTTCCGCCAGGGCGGTTCCCCACGCGAGGTCGAGAGGGTAGTACGACGAGACCAGTTCGACGGGCTCCCCGTCGTGCAGCAGGAGTTGCTTCCGTTCCACCGCCGTTCCGGTCCCGGCCAGGCCCAGCCGTTCGGCTACGTCGTGCGGTGGCCGCACCTCGAACACACCCAGGAGTCGGACGCTGCCGCTCCTACCGCGCTCGGCGGCCTCGGCGAGCCACGGGTAGGGCTTGCCCGGGTCAGCGGGCCTTCCGAAGTCGGCCGGGCGGATCGTCTCCTGCCGGTGTTCGCGGACGGTCACCCCCGAGCCCGCTCGACCGATGACCAGGCGTTCGTCCTTCAGTATCCGCAACGCCTTCTGCACAGTGGCGTTCGACGCCTCGAACCGCTCCTTCAGTCGCTGCGTGGAGGGCAGGTTGGTGGCGGGCGCCAGGACACCGGACATGATCTCGTCGCGTAGATCCGCGGCGATGCGCTCGTGCAGGGGACGCCGGTCGAAGGTGTCTTCATGGGTCTCGGGCATGTCAGTCCACCCTCCTCTCGTAGCTGAGTTGCTGGGTGGCGGCCGGGAAGATCGACACATCGACCTGGAACGGGACGCCCCGGTCGTCCGCCGTGACCCGGGTCAGGGTCAGTACGGGGGCATCGGCGCCCATCGCCAGCGACTCCCGTTCCTGAGCGTCCGGCATCCGCGCACGCACCACTTCGCGTACGACGTGAGCGACGTGTCCGAGGTCCGCCAGCAGCGTGACGGCGCCACCGGGGATCTTCGAGGTCTCCGTCAAACGGGTGCCCCGGGCGATGGCCGCCGGGTAGTAGGTGTCCGTCAGCTCCGTGGGCTCCCCGTCGAGGAACATGACCCTCCGGCGGACGATCACCTCCGCCGCTTCGTGGAGCCCCAGCAGCTCCGCCACCTCACGGGAGGCCCGGACTTCCTCGGCCCGGACGACGCGCTGCGTCCCCTTGCGCCCCTTGACAGCGGTCTCGGTGGTCCAGGCGTCGGCCTGACCCGGCGCAGGGGGTCTCAGATACGGCGCGGAAGCGTGCGTCCACCCGTCTTCGGGCACGGGTCCTCCCCTCTTCAGCAGCGTCCCAGAGCCTTGCCGCTCTACACAGTAAAGCGTTCCACTTACAGGCACCTTGCTGCTTTTCGCGAAAAGCGATACGTTCGCGCCGCTGGTCACCGCTGGGACGTGAAGGAGAGCCGACATGCCGCAGAGTTCGAGCGTCAGCAGGGACGGGGGAGAACGCGCATGAACCACCGTCCCCCAGCAACCGAGACCACGCCCCGGCCGGACACGGAAGCCCTCGCCCGTTGGCTCCTCCTCGCCGCCGAGGACCGCTCCACCGCTCTCACCGAGTGGGCGTCACGCGGTGTGGCGCTGCTCGCCTGTGGGCGGACCTTCGACGCCGTCCGCGTACCCTGCGACCTGGTGCGCGTTGCGACCGGCGCCGCGGACGACGCGCGGGCCGCTGCCGTCCTGCGCACCGCCCTGAACGGCGGACCCGTCTTCCTCGACCGCACCACCCGGCAGACCTACGTCCTGACCGCCTGCGGCACCTGGGCCACGGACCGGATGCCCCAGGTGGAACACCTGGGAGCCGGGTACTACCTCGGCGTGCCCCGGCTCGACCTCGCCGCCGGACGGAGACGGTCCCATTGGGCCGGGCCGGTCGACCGGTACGCCTGCCCCACCGCCCCCCTCCACACCCTGCTCGTACACGGATTGCAACGGCTGCGCCGAGCCGAAACGGCGACGGACGAACACGCGTGACCCGAGAGGCGCCCCGTCAGGGGCGCGGGGAACTGCGCGGGCAACCACCATGCACCCGCAGGGGAACGCGTACCGCCGGGAACCGGACGGCGCGCCGAAGGGCCGGCGCCTCCGGGGAGGAGGTCGCCGGCCCTTCGGGGAAGAGAGGAACTACTTCGGCTGGGGCTTGCGCACGCTCAGGTGCAGCTCCCGGAGCCGGGACTCGTCCAGCTCCGTGGGCGCACCCATCATCAGGTCCTGCGCGTTGCCGTTCAGCGGGAACGCGATGGTCTCCCGGATGTTGGGCTCGTCGGCGAGGAGCATGACGATCCGGTCGACGCCCGGGGCGATGCCGCCGTGCGGCGGGGCGCCGAAGCGGAACGCGCGGAGCATGCCCGCGAACTCCTGCTCCACGGTGTCGCGCTCGTAGCCCGCGATCTCGAACGCCTTCAGCATGACCTCGGGCTCGTGGTTGCGGATCGCGCCGGAGGACAGTTCGACACCGTTGCACACGATGTCGTACTGCCAGGCCAGGATGTCCAGCGGGTCCTTCTCCTCCAGGTCCTTCATGCCGCCCTGCGGCATGGAGAACGGGTTGTGGGAGAAGTCGATGCGGCCGGTCTCCTCGTCCTTCTCGTACATCGGGAAGTCGACGATCCAGCAGAAGCGGAAGACGCCCTCCTCGAAGTGGCCGGAGCGCTTCGCGGCCTCGACGCGCACCGCGCCCATGATCTTCGAGACCTCGTCGTACTCGCCCGCGCCGAAGAACACGGCGTGGCCGGGGGCCAGGGCCAGGCGCTTGGTCAGCTCGGCGACGTTCTCCTCGGTGAGGAACTTGGCGATCGGGCCGGTCAGCGAACCGTCCTCGGCGACCCGGACCCAGGCGAGGCCCTTCGCGCCCTGCTCGACGGCGTACTCACCGAGCTGGTCGAAGAACTTGCGCGGCTGACCGGAGACGTCGGGCACCGGCAGGGCCCGTACGTGCTTGCCGGCGAACGCCTTGAACGCGGAGCCCTCGAACACGTCGGTGATGTCGACCAGCTCCAGCTGGGCCCGCAGGTCCGGCTTGTCGGAGCCGTACTTCGCCATGGACTCGCGGAACGGGATGCGCGGGAACGGCGAGGTGACGGGACGGCCGCCGCCGAACTCCTCGAACAGCTCCGTCATCAGCTTCTCGATGGGCCGGAACACGTCCTCCTGCTCGACGAAGGACATCTCCACGTCGAGCTGGTAGAACTCGCCCGGCGAACGGTCCGCCCGGGCGTCCTCGTCCCGGAAGCAGGGGGCGATCTGGAAGTAGCGGTCGAAGCCGGAGATCATCAGCAGCTGCTTGAACTGCTGCGGGGCCTGCGGCAGCGCGTAGAAGCGGCCCGCGTGCAGCCGGGACGGGACCACGAAGTCACGGGCGCCCTCGGGGGAGGTCGCGGTGAGGATCGGGGTCGCCATCTCGTTGAAGCCGAGGGCGACCATCTTGTGGCGGATCGCGGAGATCACGGCCGTGCGCAGCATGATGTTGCGGTGCATGCGCTCGCGGCGCAGGTCGAGGAAGCGGTACTCCAGGCGCCGCTCCTCGTTGACCCCGTCCTCGGCGTTGATCGTGAACGGGATCTGCTGGGCGGCGCCCAGCACCTCGACCACGTCCGCCTCGATCTCGACCTCACCGGTCGGCAGCTCGGCGTTGACGTTGTCGGCGCCGCGGGACACGACCTTGCCGTCGATGCGGACGACGGTCTCCTTGGTCAGCTTGTCCAGGACCTCGGCCGCGGCGGTGCCGGGGCGGGCGACGAGCTGGGTGATGCCGTAGTGGTCGCGCAGATCGATGAAGAGGATGCCGCCCAGGTCTCGACGGTTGTGCAGCCAGCCGCTCAGCCGGACGTCGGCGCCGACGTCAGAGGCGCGGAGCTCGCCGCAGGTGTGGGACCTGTACCGATGCATCGTGGTTCATCCAGTCTTGACGGAGTGCAGTGCCGGGCCCGTCAAGGTTACCGCCCGCCCCCAAGATCCCCCGCCCCGTTCGTACGCCCGTCCCGGCCGCCCCGCGCACCCCGGCCGCCCCGCGCGTTCCCCGCGTTCCGTGCCCCCCGCCGGGCGGCGCCGCCCCGGACGCGGTGGCCTTTTCCGGTCCGATATTCCTACAGTGGGGCAATGCGTACCGAAGAGCCCCCGCCCTCCGCACGGGCCGGGGCGTCCGCGCTGCCCGGCGCCGAGGAGGTGCTCAGGGCGCTCCGCACCGGGCTGTGGCACTGGGACACCGCCGCCGGTGTCGTCACCGTCGACGCGGAGGCCGCCCGGCTGCTCGGCCTGCCGCCGGTCGCCGGCGAGGTCACGGAGGCCCGGGTGCGCGCCCGCTTCCACCCGGTCGACTGGAACGAGATCGACGGGGTCGTCCGGCTCGCCGTCGCGGAGGACTCCCTCGCCGAGGCCCGCCTGCGGATCATGGACGAGCGGGGTCGGGTGGTCCGCACGGTGCGCAGCCGCTCCAAGCCCACGTACCACCGCGAGACCGGTTCGTACGAGCTGCTCGGCGTGCTCCAGGAGATCGGCGAGCAGCCGCCGGGCGCCGCCGCGCACTCCCCCGTCACCGGTGACTGGCGCCGCTCCCGGGAAGCGTTCCTGCTGGACGCGGGGCGGGCGCTCGCGGAGGCCCGGTCGACGGCGGAGGTGCTGCGGGTGGCGGCCCGGCTGTCGATGCCGGGCTTCAGCCCCGACGGCCTCGCCGTGTTCGGGTTGGCGGGCGACCGCCTCACCGTCATCGGCCACCACGGGCACTCCCCGGGCGCCGAAGGCCCCTTCACCGCGATGCCGCTGGACACCGACTACCCGGCGGCCGAGGTGGTGCGCACCGGACGGGCCGTGTACCTGTCGTCGCCCGGTGACTACCGGCGCGCCTACCCGACGGCGTGGCGGCTCGCGGAACCCTTCGCGCGGCAGTCCTGGGCGTACCTGCCGCTGGTCGTCGCGGGCCGCACCATCGGGGCGTGGATGGCGGCGTTCGCGTACCGGGTGACGTTCACCCCGGACGAACGGGCGGTCCTGACGACCGTCGCGCGGATGCTGGCCCAGGCGCTGTCGCGGGCGGGCGCCGCCGAGAGCGAACGGGAGCTCACCGACGGCCTCCAGCGCTCGATGCTGCCCACCCTCGGACCGGAGATCCCCGGCGTACGGCTGGCCGCGCGCTACGTGCCGACCGGCGGCGGACTCCAGGTCGGGGGCGACTGGTACGACGTGATCCCGTTGCCGTCCGGCCGGATCGCCCTGGTCATCGGGGACGTCCAGGGGCACGACGTCCGGGCCGCCGGGCTGATGGGTCAGCTGCGGGTCGCGCTGCGCGCCTACGCCGCCGAGGGCCACCGCCCGGACGCGGTGCTGTCCCGCGCCGGACGGTTCCTCGCCGGACTCACGGACGCCGTCCCGTACGGTGCCACGGGCCCCGCGCCGCCCGGCGAGGCCGCCGAGACGCGTTTCGCGACCTGTCTGTACGTGGAGGCCGACCCGGTCACCGGGGTACTGGAGATCGCCCGCGCCGGGCACCCGGAGCCGGCGATCCGGCTGGCCGACGGCACGGTCCTGCTCCGCTCGACGGCCGGCGGGCTGCCGCTGGGCATCGACCCGGACACCGACTACCCGACGACCCGGTTGGTCCTGGAACCCGGCGAGACCATGCTGATCTGCACGGACGGCCTGATCGAGACGGGCGGCCACGACTGGGACACCGGTTGGGCCCGCATCCGCAGCACGTTGGAGGAGCACCCGGGCGACAGCCTGGAGGAACTGGCGGACGGCCTGGTCCAGGCGGTGCACGGACCGTCCTCGCACCACACGACGGGACCGCTGGCGGACCGCCGCGAGGACGACATCGCCTTCCTGCTGCTGCGCCGCGGTGAACGTCCCGCACCGGTGGCGCCGGCCCGGCGGACCCTGCTGACGGTGGCCCAGGCGGAGCCCCACCGGATCGCCGCGGGCCGCCAGCAGTTGCGGGAGCTGCTGCACGACTGGGCCGACCGCGAACAGGTCGACGCGGCGGTGCTGATGGTGTCCGAGACGCTCACCAACGTCCTCGTCCACACGGACGGCGATGCCCTGATGACGGCCGCGGTGACCGGTGAGCCGGGCCGGCGCCGGCTGCGGGTCGAGGTCACCGACGCCAGTGACGACCTGCCGCACCGGCGCGAGCCCGGCGAGTTGGCGTCCTCCGGGCGGGGCCTGGTGCTGATGGACCTGCTCGCCGACGCGTGGGGCGTGGACCCCCGCGGCGAGGGCAAGAGCACCTGGTTCGAACTCGCCGAATCCACGAAGCCCGCGGGGTCGGAGCCGGAGCCCGGCACCTAGCGCGGTCGTACCGGACGGCGCTCGTACCGGACGGCGTTCGGAGCACGACAACTCCCGGTACCGGGGCGGGTGTCCGGCCTGATACGGGCTTGGCTCCCGAAGCGGCGGTGGGGCACCATGACCACTGGACAAGTCAACTGGCCAACCAGTGAGGGACACGCGAACCCATGGCACTGCCGAAGTACGAACAGATCGCGACCGAGATCCGGGGCCGCATCGTGCGGGGCGAACTCAACGCGGGCGACAGCCTGCCGAGCGAACGCGAGATGACGGACCGGTGGAGCGTCTCCCGTCCGACGATCGTCCGGGCGCTCCAAGTGCTGCGCCAAGAGGGCCTGATCGCCTCCCGCCAGGGCGTCGGAACCACCGTCCAGCCGCGCATCCCGCTGGCGCGCAGCGCGGGCGAGCGGTACCAGACCGCCGTGGCGACGGGGAACATCTACACGGCCGGCGAGTACGCCGAGATCCTGGCGGCAGAGCTGACGGCCGCTCCGGAGCACGTCGCCACCGCGCTGGGCGTGGAGCCGGGAGCGAGCGTCGCACGGCGACAGCGCGTCACTCGTGAGGGTGATCGGGCTTCGGCCATGTCCACCTCGTGGTTCACCACCGAGGTGGCCGACGCCGCGCCCCGGCTGTTGCAGCGGGAGCGGGTGCGCGAGGGCACCACGCGTTATGTGGAGATGCAGACCGGTCGGCGCCCGCAGACGGGCCGCGACTGGTGGAGTGCGCGCCTCGCCACCGACGACGAGCTGCGCGTTCTCGGACTCGACGGGCCGCAGGCGGTCGCGGAGGTGCGCCACATCTCCTACGACTCGGAGGGCAAGCCGCTGGCCTACGAGGTGGGCGTGACGCCCGCCGGGCGGTGGGCCAGGACCGAGGAGTACGCCCTGCGGCAGGAGTGACACGCTGGCCGGAAGGCCCCCATCGACCCCAACAACCCCTGCTTCGGCAGGGGTTGTTGCGTTGCCCCTCCTTGACTGGACAGGTCAACCGGTGGAATGGTCCACCTGTCCAGTTCTCGTGACAGAAGGGCAGGCGACACCAGATGGCCGATCCCCGATACAGGCCCGGCGTCGGTTGGCGCGTGGACCGCATCCCGGGCAAACGCGTCCAGAAGAGCGAAGGTGACGACGGCACCCGCTACCGACTGCCGCTCATGGTCTTGCGGAACGGCGAGCACCGGGGTGACGCCGGTCTGTGGATGTCCCCCTCCGAAGCGGAAGCCCTCCACGCGGAGCTGTGCCACGTCCTCGCGGACAACGACGAGGACCGCCGCCGCCCCGCCTGCTCCCCCACCCGGTGAGGCACGCCCGCAGTCGGTTACGGCTGCGCGACGTGCTCGTCCGTTACACCGGCGTACTGATGATCGTCATGGTCAGCGGCACGTGCGGCCCGGTGATCGGGATGGCCCTCGGCATCACCTGAGCCCCCTGGGTGCCACCTGTCCGGCCGGTGGCACCCAGGGCCCGCCACGCAGTGGCCGTCCGAGGTCCGGCGTCGGATCAGGACCCGCCGGGTGAAGGTGCGGGCGGGGGCGGGGGCGTCGCGCCGCCGCCGTAGTGGATGCGCAGCTCCGAGATCACGCCGAACGCCGCCGCCGTGAGCGGCACCGCCAGCAGCATCCCGAGGATGCCGGCCACCGACGCACCCGCGGTGATCGCCAGCAGGACGATCGCCGGATGCATCTGCACCGTCCGGCTCTGGATCATCGGCTGGAGCACCTGACCCTCCAGCACCTGCACGGCGAGCACCACCCCGAGCGCCCAGAGCGCGATGACGAACCCCCGGTCGGCGAGGGCGACGAGGACGGCGACCGCCCCGGAGATGAACGCCCCCAGGTAGGGGATGTACGCGCCGACGAAGACCAGGGCGCCCAACCCGATCGCTCCCGGCACCTTCAGGACCAGCAGACCGACGGTGATGCACACCGCGTCGATGAAGGCGATGAGCGTGGTCCCGCGCATGAAGCCCTCCACGGCCCGGAACGCCCGGCGGGCCATCGCCTCCAGGGTGTGCCCGGAGCCGCCGGGCGCGAACGAGTGCAGCGCGGCGAGCGCCCGCCCGGAGTCCCGGAGGAAGAAGAAGATCAGCAGCAGGGCCAGGACCGCGGTCGCGATCATCGTGCCGACGACGCTGATCCCGGTGATCACCCCGGACGCCGCGGTGCTCCCGAACTTGCCCAGCAGTTGCTTGGCGTTGGCCGCCAGGTCGTCCAGGGAGGTGCCGGCCGCCCCGAAGTACTCGGTGAGCGACCGGCCGGCCACCCGTAGCGAGGTGATGATCTGCGGGCCCGAGTCGATGAGCGCCCCGACCACGATGTACACCGCCCCGCCGACCACCGCGACGACGGCCACGCAGGTCAGGCCCGCCGCCAGCGAAGCGTTCACCTTCGCCGCCACCAGCCGCCGGTACAGCGGTCGCAGCAGCGCCGTGCCCAGCAGGGCGAGCAGCACCGGGGTCACCGCCGTCTTGAAGACGATGCACAGCCAGATCCCGACCGCCGCGACCCCGGCGACCAGGAGGAACACGACGCACCAAGCGGCGGTCCGACGGACGGGTTCGGGCAAAAGGGTACGCACGGTCCATAGCGTACGCAGGGGGTCGGCGAACCACGGGCGCGCCCCGCGGGCGCCGCCGACGGGTGACGCCCCGGCGGCCCGCGGGTCCTCAGTCCCGGAGGTTGATCGTGCCGCGCTGCCGCGGACCGTCGAACTTCGAACGGTCGACCGGCGGTCGGGGCGCCGGGGCGGCCGCCGTCAGCTTGATGACCTCGCGACCGGCCAGGGCCACCCGCCACTGTCCGAGGTCGGGCCGCGCCCCGTACGGCCCGGCGGCCTGGTCCAACAGCCGCCGCACCGCGTGCTCCCGCCGCTCGTCCAGCACGCCGGGCAGCGGGGTGAACGGTGCGCCCGGGGCCGCGTACGCGTCGCGCGCCAGGATGCGGCTCACCGCGAGGGCGGCCTTGTAGCGGTCGCTGTCGACGGTGACCGCACCGGGCTTCGCCCCGGGATCGCCCCAGTCGATGGTGTCCGCCTGCGCCAGCACCGGCGCCCGGCCCACCAGCCGCGCGCCGTCGCAGTCCAGCAGGTACACCGCGGGGGCGGGCCGCAGGGTCCACAGCACGTTCGCCGCCGAGAGGTCACCCAGCACCAGGCCCATGGTGTGCAGCCGGTGCAGCGCCTCGACCAGGGCCACCGCCAGCGCGTACCGCTCGGCCGGCGAGGGCTGCGCCACCGTCTGCCAGGCGGCCTTCGGCGGGCGCAGCAGGAACGCCAGCTCCGTCAGCTTGGTGTCACCGGTGCCCGTGGTCCAGGTCATCGTCTCCGGGGCCCGGCGCATCAGGAAGCCCGTCACCCGGCCCGCGCTGACGACCCGGCACAGCGGCCACGCGGCCTCGGTGTCGAGGCGGCCGCGGTGCACCGGGTCGAGGACCCGGCGCACGCCGACCAGTTCGGCGAGCGCCTCCCCGTCGACCTGCCGCGGATCGCGGTAGCTCTTGTACAGCACCGTGGGCAGGTCGGCCAGGGTGAACACCTCGCCCTGGCCGCCGTCCCCGATGCGGTCCCGCACCGCCAGTGCGCCGAGGGGGACGTCCGCGCCGTCGTCCACGCTCATCCCTCGGGGCCCTCCCACAAGCACACGGCGGTGCGGTCGTCGTCGTAGGACTTCACCCGGTACTGGAGTTGCCAGAGGAAGTCGACCGGTCCGGGCACTTCGGCGGAGCCCCAGGCCGCGGCGAGGAAGTCCCGCATCCCGGCGTCCCCGGCGAGCGGGGTGGACAGGCCGTCGGTGCACAGCACCAGCAGGTCCCCCGGCAGGGCGGGGCCGTGGATCAGCGAGCGGGCGAACCGCGAGCCGGGCAGCGCCTCGGTGCCGGTGTCGATGACCCCGGAGCCGCCCTGCCCCTCACCGAACACGTCGACGGTCCACACGCCCCGGCGCAGCAGCGCCCCGCCGCCGTCGCCCACCGCGAAGAAGCCGCGGTCGCGCACCCGCGGGTCGAGGGGCACCAGCAGTCCGCGCAGGGTGGTGGCGTGGTCGGCGGGGTGCCCGCCGCGTTCGGCCACGCTGCGGGCGAGCCCTTCGGCGGCGCTGCCGACCGCGGAGTTCACCAGCGCGCTGAACGTCGACTCGTCGTGGGCGCGCAGCGATTCGGCGAGTTGCTCGGCGTACCGGTCGAGGAAGAGCGCGACGCTGCGGCTGACCTCGTGCGAGCCGATGTGCGAGCGGGCGGCGGAGCCCACGCCGTCGGCGACGGTGAGCAGCAGCAGTCCGTTCGCCGGGTCGGGGCCGCCGAGTCGGGTGACGCCCAGCGCGTCCTGACGCGGACCGCCCTCGTAACGGTGCGAGTCCCCGCGGATCGAGGCGGCCCGTACCGTCAACGCCCCGTGGGTGGCGCCGTCCACGACGATGTCCGCAACGACCGCGCCGTCGAGGTCGTCGCGCACGGACGGCAGGATGCCGGGGTGCGGCGCGTACAGCGGCGGCTTGGGCCCGCTGTGCCGCGGGGGTCCCAGCAGCGGTACGGCGACGGGCACCCGAACGGCTTCCGGAACGGCGCCCGGCGGGACCGGTTCCGCTGCGGGCACGCCCTCGACCGCGGGCACGGGCGCCGGGGCCGGTACGGATGCCGGAGCCGGTACGGGGGCGGGCTCCGGTACGGGGGCGTGCGGTACGGGGGCGGACTCCGGTACGGGAGCGTGCGGTTCGGGGAGGGCGACCGGTTCGGGGGTGGGCGGCGGCGGGGCAACGGGACGGTAGATCACCGCGCCGACGCCGGACGGCAGGCTGTTCCACGCCTCGTCGAGCGCGTCCGCGCGTGCCTGCCCCGCCCCGGCCCCGGGGACCTCCTCGGGGCCCGACGCGGGAGGCGGCCACTCCTGGGGGGAACCCGGCTGGGGGATGTCCGGCTGGTGCACGGCCGGCCTCAGAGCTTGTCGAGGGTGACGGAGGTGAACCCGGGCACGGTCTCGTCCACGGCGAGGTTGAACCCGCCGCTGCCGTCCGCCGGGATGCTGCTCGCCGAACGCACGATCGACCGGGTCAGACTGGCCGCGAACTCGCGCAGCGCCTGCGCCGCCGACACGCTCTGGTCCTGCTGCATGAACGCCCGGAAGTTGGCGACGTGACCGATGGTCGCCCGGTCCGCCTCGCCGATGCCGAAGGCGATGATGTTCGGCCGGTAGCGGGCGTCGATCAGTTCCTTGTGCGCCTGCTGCCAGTCGTCGTCGGTGGGCCCGCCGTCGGAGAGGAAGAACACCACCGGCCGGTACACGTCGTGGCCCTCGGCCTTCAGCGTGGTCACGTCCGCCTCGATGCAGGTGCGCAGCGTGCGGAACGCCTCCCCGTACGCGGTGAGCCCGCCGGCTGCGAGGCCCGGCAGGGTGTCGATGTCGCTGAGGTCCACCAACGGTTGCAGCACCTTGGCGTCGTTGGAGAAGCCGATCAGGCAGAAGCGGGTCTTGTCCGCGACGGTCGGGTTGGTGCTGATCTCGCGGTGCAGCTCCGGCAGGGCGCTGTTGATGCTGTCGAGCGGGTCACCGTTCATGGATCCCGACTCGTCGCACACGAGATAGAAGGGAAGGATCTGCACGGTTCTCGTACCTCCGGGCGGTGCTGTCAGGGTCGTGGGGCGGGGCGAACGTCCGGCGAGCCGGCAACGGTGCGCTGCGGAACGGTCGCTTCAGTAGGTGTAGAAGTAGATCTCCAGATCGGCGGAACCGGCGGCCCCGCCCTTCCAGAAGTCGCGGGTCGTCGCCCCCTTGAACATGCTCGGACGGGCCTTCGTCAACAGCGAGTTGACCCGGTGCGCGTAGTCGCCGCCGGCGCCCGGTTCACCGTGCCGCCCGAAGGTGAGGACGAACGCGGCCTGCCGGCCCCGGTGCTTCGCGGTCACCGCGCGCAGTTGGCGCACGATGCGGGACCCGTCACCGCGGGACGCCGCGATGGAGACCCGCACCGGTTTGCGGTTGACCGCGCGCGGACCCTTCGGCTTCGCCGGCGGCTTGCCGTCCGCCGACGCCGAAGAGCCGGGCCGCTTGCCCTCCGCGGCCTTGACCGGGTCGCCCTGGTCGCCCATCGCGACCAGCGCGAGGACCAGCAGCAGGTCCGCGAAGAGCCAGCCCGCCAGGTGCAGGGCGTTGAACCGGCGGGGACGCGCCGGCCGCCTCCCCGGGGGCCTCACCGGTGGCCCGCCGGGGGCAGCGCGCCGGGCGCGGGCGTGTCACCGCCGTCGACGGGACGGGCGTCCTGCGGCTCGTCGTCGAGCCACGGGCCGTAGGGGGCGGCGCTCTCCACTCCGGTGCCGGTGCGCCCCTCGGTGCTGCTGGAGCCGGGCGGCTGGTTGGCCAGGGTCGGCTTGACCAACGTCTGGTCGACCACGGTCGGGTCGCCCGACGACGAGTTCACCGACGTCCGACCGGTCGATGTCGAAGCGCCCTGCTCCGGGTGGCCGGCCGGGCCCGGCACCCGGGGGCGGAACGCGCCCTCGCGCGCCGCCTCCGCGACCACCGCGACGAGTTCCGCGAACCGTTCGGCGGTCTCCCGCAGGGCCCGGGCCTCCTCGGCGAGCCGTTTCGCCGCCTCCTGGGAGCCGGCGACCGCCCGCGCCGTGTCCTCGGTGACCTCCCCGAGCCGGTCCAGCACACGGGCCGACACGTCCGTGGCCACCTCCGTCGCCGTGGTGAACGAACGTTGGGCGGCGCCCAGGGTGTGGACCGAGTCCTCCACCCGCTCCCCGGCCCGCCCCAACGCGTCCCGCACCTCGCCGTTGACGGTGCGGACGCCGTCGAGGGCCTTGCCCACGTCGCCGCCCGTGGTGCGGACCGCCGTCTCGATGCGGTGCGCGGCCTCCTCCAGGGGCCGGGCCGCGGCCTCCACCCCCGCGAGCCGCTGTTCCGCGCTGTCCACGGCCTCCCCCACCACGGACGCGGCGGCCGTCAGCTCCTTCTGCGTGGTGGCGGACCGCCGCACCAAAGACCCCAACGAGCCGGCTGCTTTGCTGAGTTCACTGGTGAACCGGGCGGGCGAGGTCAGCTTCTCCTCGTTGAGCAGGAGTTGCGCCTTGGTCAGTACGGGGACGAGCCGGGCGAGCAGGTCGTCGGCCGTGCGCTGCGCCTCGGCCTCCCGGCGGTCCTCGCGGGCGCGTCGGATGCCGTGCACGGTGGTGAGGACCAGCAGGACGACGATCGCCCCGGTCGCCAGCATCGCCACGTTCCCGAAGGTGGACCAGCCGGTCAGTCGCCCTTCGAAGCCGGTCTGCCACAGCTGGAGGAACGGTCGGGCCGCCATCTTCGGGTCCGCCCCGATCAGCGCCTCGTACGCGCTCGACGCCCGGGTGAGTCCGATCCAGGTGAGCAGCAGGGGAACGAAGACCAGGGCGCCGAGCACCGCCTCCAACAGACCCCAGAGTCCGCGCCGCCCGTCGTCGCCGTCCGGTACGTGGACGCTCTCCGGGCGGGCGTAGGCGTCCAACAGGTCGAGTTCCGTCCAGGGTTCGAGATCGCTGTCACCGACTCCCTGGAGCGCGTCGGCGAGCGTGCTGAGCTCGTCCCGCCGTCGCGCGAGCCCGGGTTGGTCGGCCAGGTACCTCAGCTGTCCGGCGACCGCCGAACGGTCGGCCAGTACCCCAACGGGCATGAACACCCCACAGAACAGTGGACGGAGAAGACGGATCGGACGCAACGGGCAGGGGAACGGAGCGTACAAGAGGGGACACGGAAGGACACCGTGAACGGCGACAACGGTGACGGCGTCGAACGGTGGCACACCGCACCGCGGACCTTCCGGATCGGGCCGGCCGCCCGCCCCCGCGCGCCGGTCGTACTCACCCCCGTGACCCCCGCGCGCAGCCGCCGATACTAGCGCACAAGGCGCGGACAGGGCATATGATCCGGCTTGTTTCCAAGGGAGTTGGGGACCGCAGAGGGGGCCCGATGCACACCAGTGAACACCGTCCCGGGGACGACCGAAGACGTCAGGTGATCGATCTGCGCGGGCCCACCGCGCCCACTGCGCCCACCGCGCCCGCCCCGGCTCCGTCCCGGCAGGAGGAGCGTCCCCGCCCCCCGACCCGGTTGCGCGCACCGGAACCGGGTGCGCGGGAGCCCGGTGCGCCGGAGCCGCTGGTGCTGTCCGCCGCGCGACCGCAGACCCGGATCGGCGGGCGGGGCGTCCTCCAGGCCAACCTCAACTGGCGGCCCGGGGTGGACGCCGACCTGGACCTCGGTTGTCTGGTCGCCTGCCGGGAGGGCGACGGCACGGCGGTCCAGGCGCTCGGCGACGCGTACGGGTCCCTCACCGCATGGCCGTACGTCAGCCTCGACCAGGACGACCGCACCGGTGCCAGTTCCGACGGCGAGACCCTGCGCGTCAGCCTGGACCACGCCCACCTCTTCGAACGGCTGCTGCTCTACGTGTACGTGTACGAGGGCGCCGTCGACTTCCGCAGTCTGGGTGCCGCGGTGACGGTGTCCGCTCCGGGTCAGCAGGACGTCCGGATCGACCTCGACGATTCACCGACCGGGGCGACCGCGTGTGCGATCGCCCTGGTCCGTCCGGCCGTCGACGGTTTGTCCCTGCGCCGGGAGGTGCGGTGGTTCCGTCCGGCGCCGGAGCTGTGGATCCACCAACAGATCGACGCGGCCTACGGGTTCGGCTTCGAATGGGTGTACGCGACGAAGGGCGAACGCTGAGGCGGACGTCCCGCGCGGGGCGGTTCAGGACGTTGCGGGATCCCGGGCCTCCCATGCGCACAGGGTCCCGTACGCGGACTGCACGAAGGGGGCGAGGGGCGTGGGCGCGGTGTTCGCGAGGGCGGCGAGCGCGGTGCCGGAGCGGGGGAGGAAACCCACGAAGGCGGTGAACCCCCGGGTGCCACCGGAGTGGTGCAGGAGCGGGCGACCCTGCCGGGGTCGGAGGTTCCAGACCAGACAGAGGCGGTTGTCGGTGCGGGGGAGCACCAGCCGCGGGCGCTGCACGTCGGCGAGGGCGGCGCGCAGGCTCGGGGGCGCCGCGCTGGCCGCGGGGTCGAGCAGGGCCGTCAGCGTGGTGAGCAGGTCCCGGGCGCTGGAGCGCAGGGCGCCGGCGGCGGGCAGGCCGGGGATGCGCCAGGCCGGCCGGGGCTTCCCGTGCCAGTGCCCCCGCGCCTGGGGACGGTGGGGGTCGCAGTCGGAGTCCGCGAGGCCCAGCGGGGTCAGGACCCGTTCGGCCAGCAGTGCGGGGTAGCCGGCCGCGTCCCCGTCGTCGCGACCACCGGCGGCCCGGACCAGTGCGTGCCCGAGGAGCCCGGCCCCGAAGTTGGAGTAGCGCACCCGGGCGCCGGGCCGGTGGTGCAGCCGGGTGCGGGCGAGCGAATCCATCAGGTCGGTGGTGGTGAAGTCGGCGTACGGGTTGCTGAACCAGGCGCGCCGGGCCGAGCCGGTGAGCAGGCCCGGGGGCAGCCGGGGCAGCCCGGAGGTGTGGGTGGCCAGGTGCAGCAAGGTGATCGGGGGGCATGGCACCCGACGGGGCAGATAGCGGCTGACGGGGTCGTCGTAGCGGACCTCGCGTCGGGCGGCGAGCTCCGCGAGCAGCAGCGCGGTGAACGTCTTGGTGACCGAGCCGGTCTCGAAGCGGGTCTCCGGCGTGCTCCCCCGGGTCAGCAACAGGCGCTCGTCGCCGTGTCCGGCCGCCACGGCCACCGCTGTCGCGCCCTTGGCGGCGTGGAGCAGTGGCCGTAGCCGGGCGTCGAGGAGCGGGTCGGTCACCGGGCGCCCGCCCGGTCCCCGACGGCCCGGTCCCCCGCGGCCCGGGCGAGGGCGACGGAGCCGGCCACCGCGGTGACGACGACGGTGTGTTGGTGGTCCGCGAAGCGCAGCGCCGGATCCTCGTCGACGGGGTCGCCGTCGCGGGGCACGAAGCCGTCCTCCTGTTGGAGGTCGGCGAGCATCTGCCAGTCCTCGGGGTTGCAGTAGGGATCGTCCAGGCTGGCGCCGACGATGAGGAGTTCGCCCACCAGGTCCCACTGGGCGACCTCGCGCCAGATGTCGATCCACACCGGTAGCCAGGTGCGCAGGTACTCGGTGATCTGCGGGGACAGGCCCTGGGGGCGGCTGCCCCAGTCGGTGAGGTGGAAGACGGTGTGGGTGACCGCGTAACCGGTGATCCAGTTGATGGCCCACGGTTCGGGCAGGGCGCCGAGCCAGGTGTCGCGGGTGAGCGCGGCCCAGTCGTCCCGGCGGTCCAGGCCCACGACCCGGGCGGCGTTCGCGACCGCGAGCTTGCGGTTGGGCACGTGTTCGATGCCCTCGACCGAACGCAATCCGGTGAGGTGGGTGAGCAGCCGGTGCAGGTCCGCGTGACGGTATCCGCAGCGGGCGAAGGTCGCGTAGGTCTCCAGCGGGTCGGTCATCAGGACGTGTTGGAGCTGGCGTTCGTACAACATGTCGCCCTGCCGGAACTGGTCCCAACAGAAGTCCAACAGGCTCTGGGCCGCCACCAGTTGACCCGGCCCGGCGACCCCGTCGCGGAGGATGACGGAGGCGGCGAGCGCGGTCTCGCTGAGGGGTTTGTAGACGCTGTCGGGTTCGGCGAGCGTCTCCGTGCCGCCCTGGGGGAACGCGCCGTGGGCACGGTTCGCGTGCAGCCAGGACAGGCCCCGGTCGGCCATGCTCCGGGCCGCCACGGCCACGGACTCGGGAACCGTCATCTGCGTACCGCCTCCGGGTCCTGCGGGTGCTGGGGGAGCTGGCCTTCGAGCAGGTGCCGGGCGACCGCGAGGTCGACCGCGGCGCGGGGGCCCGTTCCGCCCAGGATCCGTACGTGCTCCGTCGTCGTCACCGGGTCGAGCGGCAGTGCGACGCCCTCGTGGTGGAGCCAGGCGAGCCAACGGATGAGCCGGACGGCGGTGGAGTAGTCGCGGCGCAGCAACGAACGGGTGACGCCGCGGGACAGGGACAGCGCCGCACCGCGGGCCGCCTCGTGCACCGGGCCGTCGAGACCGGGGGTGGCGAGCGAGGCGAGCTGCGCCATCCGTACGGACCACTGCTGCCAGTCGCCGGTGTCGGTGAGGGCGTCGGCCGCGGTGGGGGGCGGGGCGTCCGTGCCGGGGGCGCGCTCCCCGCCGAAGCGGGTCAGGAGCTGCCCGGTCGCCCAGTCGCGCCAGGCGACGACGCCACCGTCGCCGGGGGCCGGGGAGCCGACGACCGACGCCGGGAAGGCGTCGAACGACTGGGCCACGGCGGCGGCGTCCTCCGTGTGGAAGGGAACGCCGGTGAGCACGTGCGGGGTGAAGGCGTCCGCGCCGATGACCCGGATGGCGGCGAGAGCGGCCAACGCATCGGGAGCGGTGTGGAAATGGCGGGCGATGAACGCCGTGTCCTCGGCGCCGCGAAGGGCGCTGAGGACACGGGTGGCGAGTTCGTCTGCCGCCGCAGCGAAGTTCGCCCGAGAGCTCACTTACTCTTCGGCTCCCTCGGCTCCTTGGGGGACAGGAGCAGGGCGAGCAGCAGAAGACCGAGGGACTCCGGCGCGTAGATGGGAGCGCCGCTGACCGTGGTCTCCGGCTCCAGCATCAGTGTTCCTACGGCCGTTGCCTCAGTAGAGGTAGCGACGATGCGAATGTCCTTCTGAGCGAGCATCAGTGCCTCCTTTGGTAGAGACGTATCACCACTTATGTGGCGATGCTGCTAATGAGGCTAGCCGTTCATACAAGACTTAGAGCGGCGAAGTTCTGATATTCACCCGAAAGGCGGCGTGTCCTGGATGTCCGGCATCGGGGCGGCCGGGGCGGTGAAATCGGTGCGGAACTCGGCGGTGAACTCGGCGGTGAACTCGGCGGTGAACTCGGCAGGAACTCGGTGTCGGCTACCGCGTCTTGCCCCCGGGTGACCCCGCGCCGGAGGAGTGCGGAGGGCCGCCGGGACGAGGCGCTCGTGCAGGGTCCGGCTGCACGCGGTGCGGGCGCCCGCGCGGGTGGACGTCGAACGGCCCCGTCCGGCTGGGGGGCCGGACGGGGCCGTGGACTTGCGGGCGGACGGGGCGGACGCCCCGGGGTCACATGCCGTGGACCGCCGGGATCGTGCCGAGCCGACCCTTCTGGAAGTCCTCGAACGCCTGCTGGAGCTCTTCGCGGGTGTTCATGACGAAGGGACCGTAGTGGGCCATCGGCTCGCGCAGCGGCCGTCCGCCGAGGAGGACGACCTCCAGGTCCGGAGTGTGGGCGTCCTGCGACTCGTCCGCGCGGACGGTGATCGACGAGCCGTTGCCGAAGACCGCGGTCTGGCCGAGGTGGATCGGGCGACGGTCCGTGCCCACGGTGCCGCGCCCGGCGAGGACGTACGCCAGGGCGTTGAAGTCCTGCCGCCAGGGCAGGGTGACCTCCGCGCCGGGGCGTACGGTCGCGTGGACCATCGTGATCGGCGTGTGGGTGATGCCGGGACCCTCGTGTCCGTCCAGCTCACCGGCGATCACCCGGAGCAGCGCACCGCCGTCGGGCGTGGTGAGCAACTGGATCTCTCCACCGCGGATGTCCTGGTAGCGGGGGTCCTTCATCTTGTCGGCGGCGGGCAGGTTGACCCACAGCTGGAGACCGTGGAACAGGCCGCCGGACATCACCAGCTGCTCCGGCGGGGCCTCGATGTGCAGCAGGCCGGAACCCGCCGTCATCCACTGGGTGTCACCGTTGGTGATGGTCCCGCCACCGCCGTTGGAGTCCTGGTGGATGAAGGTGCCGTCGATGATGTAGGTGACGGTTTCAAAGCCGCGGTGGGGGTGCCAGGGCGTTCCCTTCGGCTCACCCGGCGCATAGTCGACCTCGCCCATCTGGTCCATCATGATGAACGGGTCCAGGTACTTGTAGTTGATCCCGGCGAAGGCCCGGCGGACCGGGAATCCCTCGCCCTCGAAGCCGGTCGGAGCGGTGCTCACGGCCAGCACCGGACGCGCGTCGGCGTCCTTCGGTGCAGCCACGCGGGGCAGGGTCAGCGGGTTCTCAACGGTCACAGCGGGCATGGTGGGGACCTCCTCGTGATCCGAGTTTAGTTGAATGTAGAACTTTCTGCCACTGGAAAGCATTCCCCTGCACCACCGGGCCGACCCACCCGACCCCGAAAGACGGAAACGTCCCCGCCACGCGCTTGGATTCTCCAAGTACTGCTGCTGGGCGAGGCCGGTCCCATCGAGGCGGGACCGGCCGGCGCGGGACCGGTCCGCCGCGGCGAGGGGCGGTCCCGCCGTGGCTGGTTTCGGTCCCGCCGTGGCGCGGCCGGGCCCACCGCCAAGCAGGTCGGCCCCGCCCTGGCACGGGACCAACCCCACCGGTGCACGGGTCGGGCACGTCGCAGCGCGGGATCAGCCCCGACCGGCGAACGGGTCAACCACACCGCAACGCGGAATCAGCCCCCGCCGCCGAACGGGGTCGGTCCCGCCGTGGCGCGGGTCGGTGCCGCCGCGGCTGGCTTCGGTCCCGCCGTGGCGCGGCCGGGCCCACCGCCAAGGGGGGTAAGGGGGTCAGCCCCCATGCCGGGCCCACCGCCAGGGGGGCACCCCCTCCCCCCTTCCCCCCTCCCCTCCCCACCCCCACGCGGGACCAGCCGCACCGCTGAACAGGTCACCCCCACCCGGCGAGGCCGGCACACCGCCGAGCAGAGTCGGCCGCGCTCCGGCACGGGGCCACCCCATCGCCGTACGGTCAGCCCCGGCGCGACGGCTCCAGCAAGCCGCGCAGCACCTCGTACGAGTGGTCCCAGTTCCACTCGGCCCGGACCCACGCGCGCCCCTTCGCCCCCATGTCGGACGCGAGCCGGCCGTCCCGCAGCAGCCGGATCAGACGGTCGCCCACCGCCGCCACCGACCGGCCGTCGACCACGTAGCCCGTCTCCCCGTCGCGCACGGTGTCCGGGGCGCCACCGGAGTCACCCGCGACGACCGGCAACCCGGACGCGGCGGCCTCCAGGTAGACGATGCCCAGCCCCTCCACCTCCAGCCCCCGTCTGCGGGTACGGCACGGCATGGCGAAGACGTCGGCGGCCGCGTAGTACCCGGGCAGTTCGCCGTGCGGGTGGCCGCCCGCGAAGACCACGCCGTCCGCCACCCCTTCCGTCTCCGCGAGTCTTCGCAGCTCCGCTTCGTGGGGGCCGTCCCCGACCAGCAGCAGCACCGCGTCCGGGATCACCCGGCGTACCCACGGCAACGCCCGGACCAAGGTGTCCTGCCCCTTGCGGGGCACCAACCGGGAGGCGCACAGGATCACCGGGCGACGACCGAGGCCGTACCGCGCCCGAGCCGGGGTGCCGTCCAGCCCGGGCCGGAAGACCGCCGTATCGACACCGGGGACCAGCCGCTCCACCCGGGCGCCGGGCGGCAGCGCCGCCGCTATCGGGCGGCCGGTTGCGGGGCCCAGCACGGTGACCACGTCGGTATGCGTGCCTATGCGGTGCAGCAGGCCGCGAGTACCGGGCGTCCGTGCCCACCAGACCTCGTGGCCGTGGGTGGTCGCGACCGCCGTCCGCACCCCTGCCTCCCGCCGCAGCCGCCGCGCCATGAGGCCGAGCGGGGCCGCCGCACCGAACCAGACCCGGTCGCAGCCGTGGCGGCGCGCCAACCGCACCGCCTTCGTCGTCGCCGCCGGGGTGGGCAGGAGGGTGCGGGCCCGGGTCCGCACGACCGGGTACGGGAGCGCGGCGTCGTGCGCGGCGGCACCGGGTTCCGCCGAGGTCAGGACGACGACCCCGTCGGCGGGGAAGCGGTCCGCGAGGGCGCCGACGAAGGTCTCGATGCCGCCCTGCCGGGGCGGGAAGTCGTTGGTGACGATCAGCGTGCGCATGCAGGTCTCCTGAGGTGGGGGGACTCGGGCACGCAGTCCGTTCGGCGCCCGTCGACGACGAGAGTAGGAACGGGAAGGCCGGCGGGGCGTCATACGACGGTGCCAACCCGCACCTCACACCACGGGTTGATGTGGTCTCGCTCCTGCCGTCCGTACGGTGAGCGCATGGGCGTTGCACCGATCCTCCGCACCGCCCGGCTGCGCTCGTGGGCTGGTTGGACTGGCACGTCCGCCTACTACAGCGCCACCGGGTGGGTCCTCACCTGCCTCGCGGTACTGGAGCTGATCTGGATACCGGCCGCCTCGCTCTGGGCGGACGTGGGGGTGTTGGTGTCCGCGGTGTCCCTGGTGTGGAGGCGCGTGTGCCCGCCCATCGGGTTCCTCACGGTCGCCGCGGGGCTCGTCGCCTTCGCCGCCGACTACAGCTTCTACCTGGTCACGATCGTCAGCGGGCTGTGCGGCGTCTACACCCTCGCCCGGAACCGGGTGCAGCACCCGGCGGTCCTGGTGCTGGGCGGACTGCTCGGTGCCGTGGCCGTGAACCTGGTGCACATAGCGACCTGGCCGCCCATCGACGGTGTGGTGGTCCCCGCCATCGGAGAGCGCGCCTCGCTCGGGCTGTTCGCGGAGGCGTTCATCCTGACGGTCGTGGTCATCGGCGCGGTCGCGATGGGGGACGCGGTCCGGGCCCGGGACGAGACCCGGCGGGAGCGCGCCCGGTCGCAGGCCCGGCTGATAGCGATGGAGAGACGGGAGGCGGCGGCGGAGGAACGGGCGGCCATCGCCCGCGAACTGCACGACATCGTCGCCCACTCGGTGTCGATGATCGCCGTCCAGGCGGAGAGTGCCACGTACACGACGCCGGGCCTGACGGCCGAGGCCCGCGAGGGCTTCCAACAGATAGCCGGGAACGCCCGTGCCTCGATGGACGAACTACGGCGACTGCTCGGGGTGTTGCGCACCCCTGGCGAGCCGGGCGAGGTGCTGACCGCTCCGCAGCCCACCTTGGAGCACCTGCCCGCGCTGCTGGAACAGCACCGTGCGGTGGGTGGGCGGGCGGAGTTGACGGTCATCGGGGAGCGAGTCGCCCTGCCCGCCGTCTGGGAACTGTCCGCTTACCGCATCGCCCAGGAGGCCCTGACCAATGCCCGCAAGCACGCGCCGGGCGCCCGTACGCTGGTGGAGGTCGACTACGGCACGGACCGACTGCTGGTGGTGCGGGTCCGGGACGACGGGCCCGGCGCGGCGCGGGCCTCACCCGACCCGCCCGATCAGCCCGACCCGCCCGGCTCCCCCGTCCCGCCCGGCCCGTGCGGTGACGGACACGGACTCAACGGCATGAGGGAGCGCGCCGCCCTGGTCGGAGGACGCCTCACCGCCGGAGCAGGACCGGCCGGGGGCTTCACCGTGGTCGCGGAACTCCCGTGGTGAACGGCACCCCCTCGGCGACCTGCGGCCAGCAAGAGGAGACGGGTGGCGGGTGACGGTGATGGGCGGCGACCGGAGGCGACCAGTGGCGGAAAGGAGATGCGGAGCATGAGGGGCAGTGGCGGTACGGACGGGGTGATCCGGACGGTCGTCGCGGACGACCAGTCGGTGGTGCGGACCGGATTCGTCAATCTGCTGTCGACGCAGGACGACATCGAGGTCGTCGGCGAGGCGGAGGACGGGGTGCAGGCGGTGCGGGTCACCGCACGGACGCGCCCCGACCTGGTCCTGCTGGACATCAGGATGCCGCACATGAACGGCATAGAGGCGGCCCGCGAGATCCTCGCCGACCCGGTCGACGCCCCCAAGGTGCTGATGCTGACGACGTTCGGCCTCGACGAGTACGTGTACGACGCGTTGGCCGCCGGTGCGGGCGGGTTCCTGCTCAAGGACGCGACGTTCCCCGAACTCCTGCACGCCGTACGGGTCGTGGCGGCCGGGGACGCCCTGCTGTCACCGGAGATCACCAAACGGCTGATCGGCGACTTCGTGAGCAGCCGGGCGGGTGTGCGGCCGGTGCGCCGCGTCGAAGGGCTCACCACGCGCGAGGCGGAGGTGCTGATGCTGATCGCCCGGGGCCTGTCGAACGCCGAGATCGCCGTCCGGCTCACCATCACCGACCACACCGTGAAGACCCATATCAACCGGCTGTTCGCCAAGTTGGGGCTGCGGGACCGGGCTCAGGCCGTGATCACGGCCTATGAGTGGGGGATGGTGCGCCCGGGTGATCCGGACGAGGCGGGAGGGGGTGACGTCCGCCTCCCGGACGGTCCGGTGTCCGTCCGGGAGGTGGGCAGTCGCGTCGGGCGGATCGCTTAGCGCGCCACGAACTGCGTGAGGATCGCCTGGACCTCGTAGATGTCGACGCCCTTGGTGAACGTCTTCTGGATCGGCACGGAGTTGCCGGAGACCCAGAGCTTCAGCTCGGCGTCGAGATCGAAGGTGCCGGCGGTCTCGACCGCGAAGTGCGTGATGCTCCGGTACGGAATGCTGTGGTACTCGGTCTTCTTGCCGGTGATGCCCTGCTTGTCGACCAGGATGAGCCGGCGGTCGGTGAAGAGGATCGAGTCCCGGACCAACTGGTAGGCCGCGTGGACCTGCTCGCCGTGTCCCAACAGCTTGGCGTAGTCCTGCGCCGCCTGGTTCGGGTCGATCGTGTGCGCGTTTCCGAACAGTGCCATGACCTGCCCCCCATGTGAGTTTCGTACGAATTTACGACTGTACACGTGAGGTCATGTCGCCGACGAGCAAGGTCGCACGTGCGGGGAGCAGTCCACACGAACGGGGTCTTCCCCGGGGCGAAGGCGGGCGTCCCCTGTCCCACTTCTGTTATACGGAAGGGGAGTTCGGGCCTCTCGGGGCGCCGGACCGGTTCACCCGGAGCAGCCGGGCCGCCCACCCTGAGGACCACCGTGTACGACGAGCCACCCACACCGACCGGAGCCATCACGCGAACCGGGAAGCGGCGCCCGGTCCGCGGCAGACGGGCGTGGGGCGCGCTCGCCGTGGTCGTCACGCTGAGCACGGCGACGGTGGGCGCGGGCAGCCCCGCCCCGTCCCCGTCCGCAGCAACCGCCCCGACCCCGGCAACCGCCGCAGCCCCGTCGCCAGCAACCGCCCCCGCCCCACCGACCGCCGGGGCGCCCGCCGTCTCCGGAGCCCCCGCGCCCGGGGGAACACCGGACGCCCCGACGGCCACCGAGCCCCCCACCACCGAGCCGGCCCCCGACCCGGCCCGGCCCCCCGCACCGGAACCCACCGCGAAGCCCGCACCGGAACCCGCACCGCGCGAACGCCCCGCACCCCAGCAGCCCGCACCCCAGCAGCCCGCGCCGGCCCCGGTCGCCGCCGGATCGGGTGGCCTGATCGCCCAGGTCACCGCACTGGTCAACGCCCAGCGGGTCCGGGTGGGTTGCCGTCCCGTCACCGTCGACCCCCGGCTGAACCGGGCGGCGGCCCGACACAGCCAGGACATGGGCCTGCGGGGGTACTTCGGTCACGCCTCGCCGGAGGGACGCAGCGTGGGGGACCGGGTCACCGCCGCGGGGTACGCCTGGTCCGTCGTCGGGGAGAACGTGGCCGCCGGACCGCGGACCGCACGCGCGGCGATGGACGGATGGATGGCCAGCCCCGGGCACCGCGCCAACATCCTCCACTGCCCCTTCACCCACATGGGTCTCGGCGTCGACCGGGCCGCCGAAGCCGCCGACGGGCCGCACTGGACGCAGGTGTTCGCCAGACCCGAGAAGTGACGCGAGGAGTGACCCGAGAAGTGACGCGAGAGGTGACGCGAGGAGTGACGCGAGGAGCTGGCCGCGGCGCGCGGCGTCACCCGTATCGACGGGCCGGCGTGCGGGGAGCAGCCCCAGGTGTTCGACTCGGGGCATGGCAGCCACGGGCGTTCCGCACGCGGACCGGCCCGGACTCCTGAGGCGGGTCGGGGAGTTCTGCGCCCGGCACGCGATCGCGGTACTGGTCCTCTGGCTGGCGGCGCTCGCCGGACTCCAGGTGCTGCACCACGCGTACGGCGGCACGTACTCGGACGACTTCTCGCTGCCGGGCACCCAGTCGCAGCACGGTCTCGACGTGCTGAAGGAGCACGATCCGGCCGCCGGGGGCTACAGCGCCCAGGTCGTCCTGAACGACACCGCGCGCCCCCTCTCCTCGGTCAGCGACGAGGTGGGCCGGGCCGTGGCCTCGCTCCAGGGGCTCCCGGACGTCCTGTCCGCACAGAACCCGCTCACCGCTCCCCCGACCCCGTCCGGGCAGCCGGACGTCGGTCCGCTCTCCGCCGACGGGCGCACGGCCTACATCACCGTCCGGTTCAGCGTCCAGCCGTCCACCCTGGGCGAGGACTACCTGCACGGGGTGGACGACGCGGTGCAGCCGCTCCGCTCCGCGGGCGTCGACGTCGAGTACGGCGGGCCGCTGGGCGAACTGGCCCGCCCGGAGCCCAACGACCGGCTCAGCGAGGTCATCGGCTTCGCCGTGGCGATCGTCGTGCTGCTGATCGGCTTCGGCAGCGTCGTCGCGGCCCTCCTCCCCCTGGTCACCGCGCTGATCAGCGTGATCTGCGGGCTGGCGCTGCTCGCCCTGCTGGCCGCCGCGTCCACGTTCGCCACGGTCTCGCCGACCCTCGCCACGATGATCGGGCTGGGCGTCGGCATCGACTACGCCCTGTTCCTGGTCACCCGGCACCGCCAGGGGTTGATGGACGGGCGGGACCCGGTGGCCGCCGCCGGCGGGGCCGCCGCCACCAGCGGGCACGCGGTCCTGCTCTCCGGCTGCACGGTGATCATCGCGCTGTCCGGGCTGTGGGTGTCGGGCATCGCGTTCATCGGCAAGCTGGGGCTCGCCGCGGCGGTCACCGTGGTCACCGCGGTGCTGGGCGCGCTCACCCTCGTACCGGCGCTGCTCGGGCTGGTCGGACGGCACATCGACCGGTTGCGGGTGCGTACCCCCGTGGCCGAGACGGACGCCGAGCCGGGGGCGGAGGTCGCCGGGGCCTGGCACCGTTACGCCCTGCGCGTGGAGCGGCGCCCCTGGTGGTACACGGGTGCGGGCGTCGCGGTCCTCGCGGTGCTGTCCGTACCGGTGTTCTCCCTGCAACTGGGGCACATCGGTGACGGTGCCGACCCGAAGTCGTTCACCGACCGGCGGGCCTTCGACCTGATGTCGTCGGCGTTCGGTCCCGGCTCCAACGGCCCGTTGACCCTCGTCATCGACCAGTCCTCCGTACCGCAGGCGGACCGGGCGGCGCTCGCCACCGAGGCGCAACGGGCGCTCACCGGGGTGCCCGACACCGCGTTCGTCACCCCGTTGAAGGCCACCTCCGACGGGGACGTCCTGGTCGGCACCGCGTACTCGGTGGCCGCCCCGCAGGACGAGCGGACCACCCACCTGGTCAACCGGCTCCGCGACGACGTGCTGCCCGAGGCCGTGTCCGGCACCGAGGCGCACGGGTACGTCACGGGGACGACCGCCGCGCAGGTCGACTTCCTGGACATCGTCTCCGCCCGGCTGCCGTGGATCATCGCCGCCGTGGTCGGGCTGGCGTTCCTCGTCATCCTGGTGGTCTTCCGGGGCGTCCTCGTCGCGTTGAAGGCGGCCGTGCTCAACGTGCTGTCCATCGCCGCCTCGTACGGGGTGGTCGTCGCCGTGTTCCAGTGGGGGTGGGGCGGTCCGGCGCTCGGGGTGTCGGGGACGGTGCCCATCGAGAGTTACGTGCCGATGATGATGTTCGCCATCGTCTTCGGTCTGAGCATGGACTACGAGATCTTCCTGCTGTCCCGCATCCACGAGGCGTGGCTACGGACCGGTGACCCCGGGGCGAGCGTCGCGCACGCGCTGGAGATCACCGCACGGGTCATCACCTGCGCCGCGTTGATCATGGTCAGTGTCTTCGCCGCGTTCGTGATCTCCGACAACATCGTGGTGAAGATGCTGGGGCTCGGCCTCGCGGTGAGCGTGCTCATCGACGCGACCGTGGTGCGGCTGCTGCTGGTGCCCGCGGTGATGACGTTGCTGGGGCGCTCCGCGTGGTGGACGCCCCGGTGGCTCGACCGGATCATGCCCAGGCTCCATGCGGAGGGCGAGGCGCCCGTCGCCGCGCACCCGCCCGTTCCCCCGCCCCCGGGTGGTTCCGCGGACGGGAAGTGAGTACGACCGCTCAGGCGCACGACCCGCGCACCCGGTTCGCTTGACCCATGCCCGCTCACCACCCTGCGCACCACCCCGCCCCGGCCGCGGCCCCCGCCACCGTCCGCCGTGTCACCGGCCCCCACGACGGGCCGGACCCGCACGCCTGGGTCGCCCCGCTGATCGGGACGGTGCTCCTCCTCCCGGTGGCCGCCGTGATCGCCGGGATGGCGCTGCTGACCCAACTCGGCTGCATCTCCTGCGACACCGCGGAGTTCGCCCGCTTCGAGGAGTCCTACACCTTCGCGGTCGTGCTCTGCGGGGCGGTGCTCGCGGGCGCCGGGGCGCTGCTGGTGTGGTCCTGGGTCCTGCCGGGCCGCCGCCTCCTGCGCCGGCGCCGCGTCGTCCTGGCGATCGGCGCCCCGGTACTGGCCGCGACCTGCTACCCCCTGTTCACGGCGCTGGTCGCGTGGCCGTGAGGGCGCGCGGGTCAACGGGTGCGGTGGCGGAACAGCGGCAGGGACAGGGCCAGCGACAGCAGGGTGACCGCGGCGCACCAGGCCAGGGCGATCCACGGGGTGTCACCCGCGGCCCGGCCCAGGAGCAGGTCGCGCACCGACTCGATCAGCGGGGTCAGCGGCTGGTGCTCCGCGAAGCCGTGCAGCCAGGCGGGCATCGTCTCGATCCGGACGAACGCGCTCGACGGGTACGGGAGGAACATCATCAGGAACGTGAGGCCGCTCGCCGCCTCGGGAGTGCGGGCGAGCAGCCCGAGCGCCGCGGCGAGCCAGGAGATCGCGACGATCCAGGCGGCGACCAGGCCGAGCGCGGCGAGGTGGCCGGCCGGCCCGGCCGAGGGTCGGAAGCCGATGGCCAGCGCCACGCCCAGCACCAGGACGGTGGAGACGAGGTTGCGGGCCACCGAGGCGGTGACGTGCCCGGCGAGCACCGGGACGGCGCCGATGTCCGCGGCCCGGAACCGGTCGATGATCCCGTTCTTCATGTCCTCGGCCACCGACACGGCGGTGGAGCCGGCGCCGAAGCCCGCGCACAGCAGGATCGTTCCCGGCACCACGTAGGTCACGTAGTCGGTGCCCGTGTCGATCGACCCGCCGAAGAAGTAGACGAAGATCAGCATCATCAGTACCGGCAGCGCCAGGCCGGTCACCAGCGCGTCCGGGCTGCGCCGGCTGATCCGCAGGCTGCGGCCCGCCATGGTGCGGGCCGTGGTGAACGGTGCGGCGGTCATCGTGGGACTCCCGTCAGGGCGAGGAAGACGTCGTCGAGGGTGGCGGTGCGCAGGGCGAACCGGGCGACCGCCGTGCCGTCCGGGTCGACCGCGTCGAGCAACCCGCGCACGTGCCCCGCGGTGCCGTCGGTGGCCAGTCCGATGACGAGCCGGTCCGGGTCGCGGTGGTGGCCGTCACCGGGGAGCCGGGCGAGCAGCCGCTCGTAGGCGGCGCGCGAGACGAGGGTGAGGTCCAGCCGGTGGTCGGCCACCTGTTCCTTCAGCGCGGCGACGGTTCCCCCGGCGACGATGCGGCCCCCGTCCAACACGCTGACGCGGTCGGCCAGGACGTCCGCCTCCTCCAAGTACTGCGTGGTCAGCAGGACGGTGGTGCCGTCGGCGCGCAGTTCGCGGACGACCTCCCACAGGTCCCGTCGGCTGCGGGGGTCCAGGCCGGTGGTCGGTTCGTCGAGGAAGAGGACGGTGGGCCGGGAGACCAGGCCGGCGGCGAGGTCGAGGCGGCGGCGCATCCCGCCGGAGTACTCGCCGGCGGTGCGCCCGGCGGCGTGCGCGAGGTCGAAGCGGTCGAGGAGTTCGTCGGCGCGGGTGCGGGCGGCGCGGGCGCCGAGTCCGGCGAGTCGTCCCATCATCCGCAGGGTCTCGGCGCCGGTCTGGAGGTCGTCGACGGCCGCGAACTGTCCGGTGAGGCTGATCCGGGCGCGGACGGCGGACCGTTCGGCGGCAATGTCGTGTCCGGCGACGCGGGCGGTGCCGGAGTCGGCGGCGGTGAGGGTGGCGAGGATCCGCACCGCGGTGGTCTTGCCGGCGCCGTTGGGGCCGAGCAGCGCGTGCACGGTGCCCGGCGGAACGTCGAGGTGGAGACCGTCCAGGACCCGTAGTTCGCCGTAGGACTTGATGAGGGCGGTGGCGTGAACGCCCATGGCTTCCCCTTCCCCGTGATCGGCGCACCCCACGTGCGAAACGTGCGGCTCTTCTGCGCATGCCGCTCTTCTGCGTATGCCATACGCTCTATTGCGTAAGTAATACACAGAACTAGGATGGGGGTCAACCGCCCACCGGCAGCAGGGAGAGCAACAGCGATGTCGGAGCCGGAAACGGGGCTCCCCGCCAGCCTGGAAATGGCCTGGGGCCTACGGGAACGTCCCGCCAAGGGGCCGCGGCCCGGACTGGGACTCGATCGCATCGTCAACGCCGCCATCGCCCTCGCCGCCCGCGAGGGGATCGAAGCCGTCTCGATGGGGCGGGTCGCCAAGGAGCTCGGCGCCTCCACGATGTCCCTGTACCGGTACGTCGCCGCCAAGGACGAGCTGTACCTCCTGATGGCCGACGCGGGCGTGGGCACTCCGCCGCCCGTCCCCGAGGGCACGACCGGTTGGCGCGCGCTCCTGACCGCCTGGACGTACGCCCAGCGCGAGGTGCTGCACCGCAACACCTGGCTCCTGCGCCTCCCGATCGCCAGCCCGCCCGCCGCCCCGCACCAAGTCGCCTGGATGGAACGCGGCCTCGCCGCACTGGAGTCCACCGGCCTGGACGGCGCGGAGCAACTGGGCATCATGACCCTGATCTACGGGTACGTCCGCACCGACGCCACGATCGTCGCCGACCACCGCGACGCGATCGCCCGTAGCGGGGCCACCCCCGAACAGGTCCTCGCCCGGTACGCGCACACCCTGCGGCGCTTCACCGACCCCGAACGACAGCCCGCGATCACCCGGTTGCTCGACGCGGGCGTCTTCACCGGGGTGGACGAGGACCCGGACGCCGATTTCCGGTTCGGCCTCGACCGCATCCTCGACGGCCTCGACCTCCTGATCGCCCGGCGCACGAACGCACCCGACGCCTGACCCGCACGGGCCCGCCGCGGTGCTAAGGCGCCGCCCTACTGGGGGAGGACGCCGAGGCGACGGTCCTTCAGGGCCGGGAACTCCGCACGGACCGTCGCGACCTGACCCGGGTCGAAGTCGACGGTGAGCACCGCCTCCTGAGCGTCCGGCAGCTCACCGAGCACCTCGCCCCAGGGGTCGAAGACCGCGGAGTGACCGGCCTGCGCCACCCCTGCGTGCTCCCCGGCGGAACCGCAGGCCAGGACGAAGCTCTGGTTCTCCACCGCACGCGCCCGCGCCAGCAGCGACCAGTGGGCGCGCCGGCGTTCGGGCCAGCCGGCGGGGATGACCAGCGCGTCGGCGCCCCGGTCGACCAGGCCCCGGAACAACTCGGGGAACCGCAGGTCGTAGCAGGTGGCGAGGCCCAGGGTCAGCCCGGGCAGGGCCACCGTGACGAGTTCTTCGCCGGCGCCCATGAGCACCGCCTCGCCCCGGTCGAAGCCGAACCGGTGGATCTTGCGGTAGCTCGCGGCGAGGGAACCGTCGGGCGCGAAGACGAGCGAGGTGTTGTACAGCGTGCCGTCCGGGTCGCGTTCGGGGATCGAGCCGGCGTGCAGCCAGACCCCGGCGTCGCTCGCCGCCTTGGCCATCGCCTCGTGCGTGGGGCCCTGAAGCGGCTCGGCAGCCGCGTCGAAGGACGGGAAGGAGAACGCACCGACCGTCCACAGTTCGGGGAGGACCACCAGGTCCACGGGGTCCGCCCGCTCCCCGCGGCGCCCGCCCTGTTCGCGCACGAGCGCGGCGACCCGCTCGCGACGTTCGTCGATCGACTCTGCGTCGTCCGGACCGGTCTGGATGAGTGAGGCGCGCACACTACCACCGCCTTGGCGTCGGAGCCGTTGACACGGCCTACGATCGTCACACGAAAGCACTGCCGGGGTGCCCGCAACCAGCGTACTGTGCCTTTCCGGGGAGCCCCCGGACCCCCGACCGTGCCCGAGCCCGTACCACCCCGTACAGCCTGTACATGCCGTACAGCCGCACCACCGGAAGCACCGCCCGTCCCGCCACAGCAGCCCGCCGCACGCACCAACCGCCCGAGGGGTCTCGTGAGTCTCCATCCCAGCCTTCAGAACTACGCCGACGCCTGGACGCACTCCGTGGAAGCGATCGCGGAGTTGGTGCAGCCGCTCGTGGAAGGGGAGTGGAACAGAGCGACCCCCTGCCCCGGCTGGTCGGTGCGGGACATCGTCTCCCATGTCATCGGGCTGGACTGCGAGATGCTCGGCGACCCCCGTCCCATCCACACCCTGCCCCGCGACCTGTACCACGTACAGACCGAGCACCAGCGGTACATGGAGATGCAGGTCGACGTCCGACGCCACCACACGGGCCCGGAGATGACGTCGGAGCTGGAGTACACCGTCATCCGGCGCAACCGGCAGATCCGCAACGAGAACCGGCAGCCGGACGCGAAGATCCGGGGCCTGCTGGGCGCCGAGGAGACCCTGGAGTTCGCGATGCGCAGGCGCGCGTTCGACATCTGGGTCCACGAGCAGGACCTCCGGGTCGCCCTCAACCAGCCGGGCAACCTGGACTCGCCGGGCGCACAGCTCGCCCGGGACGTGATGCTGGAGGCGCTGCCGAAGGTCGTCGCCCGGGACGCCGGCGCCCCGCCCGGTACCGCGGTCGTCGTCGACGTGCACGGCCCGGTCGAGTTCCTGCGGACGGTCCGGGTCGACGCGGAGGGCCGGGGTTCCGTGGACGGCGCGCCCTCGCTGGGCCCGCTGGTGACGTTGAGCACCGACTGGGAGACGTACGGCCGGCTCGCCTGCGGTCGGATCACCCCGGAGTCCGCCCGCGACCGGATCAAGACCGAGGGCGACCAGGAGTTCGCGGCGGCCATCCTGCGCAACTTCGCGATCACTCCCTGACGGACGCACGGGCCCGGGTGCGGTACGGGCCCGGGTGCGCCCCCGACCGACCGGATTCCCGCCCGTGACCTGGGCGTTCCCGCGTCGAGCGGTTGTACCCTCGGCCCCGTGAGCTGGCTCCCCGAAGACTTCGTCCACCCCGTCCACGTGCCCGTGCCCGACACCTCGCTGCACCTGCGGCCGATCCGGGAGGCGGACACGCCCCTCGACTACCCCGCCGTGATGGGCTCCCGGGCGCGCCTGTGGGAGGTCTTCGGCCCGGCCTGGTCCTGGCCGAAGGAGTCGATGACCTACGAGGAGGACCGCATCGACCTGCTGCGGCACGAGCAGGAGATCGCCGCGCACCAGTCGTTCAACTACGCGCTGTGGGACGCCGCGGAGACCGCGCTCCTCGGCTGCGTCTACATCGATCCGCCCGAGCGCACCGGCTCCGACGTGGACGTCGCCTGGTGGGTGGTGGACGAGCTCGTCGGCAGCGGGGCGGAGCGGGCGCTCGACGCGCTGGTGCCGCAGTGGATCGACGCCGACTGGCCCTTCCGACAGCCCCGCTACCCGGGCCGTGACCTCAGCTGGCAGGACTGGCTGGCGCTGCCGCGCGTGCCCTGAACCGACCGCGGGGTGCGGCTACGCCGGGACGTGCACGGTGGTGATCCGGCTGGCGACCAGCCGTTCGCGTTCCCGGCGGGCCGTCCGACGGCGCAACCGGGCGATCTGCGCGACCCCCAGGGCCTGCACCACGAACACCGCCGAGAACGCGATCCGGTACTCCCCGCCGGTCAGGTCCAGCAGCACGCCCACCGCGAACAGCGTGGCCATCGACGACACGAAGCCGCCCATGTTGACGATCCCGGAGGCCGTGCCCTGTCGTTCGGGCGGATTCGCGGGGCGGGCGAAGTCGAAGCCGATCAGCGAGGCCGGGCCGCAGGCCCCGAGCACCACGCACAGGGTGACCAGCAGCGCGAAGGGTGCCCGACCGCCGGGCCAGGCCAGGGTCAGCGCCCACATCGCGCAGGTGAGGCCGACCGTGCCGAGCACCAGGGGCAGCCGGGCCGCGTGGTGCCGGGCGATGACCTGCCCGTAGACGAGGCCCACCGCCATGTTGGACACCACCACCAGGGTGAGCAGGTCGCCGGCCGTGTCCGGGGCGAGTCCCTGCGCCCGCACCAGGAACGGCAGCCCCCACAGCAGCAGGAACACCATCGCCGGGAACTGTCCGGTGAAGTGCACCCACAGACCGAGCCGGGTACCGGGCTCGCGCCAGGCCGCGCCCAGTTGGCGCCGGACGGACACCGGTGTGCGGTCGGGCGGCGTGGCTCCGTCCCCGGGGCCCGCGGCGGAGACGGTACGGGGTCGGGCCGGCTGGTCCTTCAGGAACAGCAACAGGACGAGGACGACCACCCCGGCCAGCGAGCTGCCCGCGAACGCAGCGGTCCAGCCGACGCCGTGCAGCAGCCGTGCGACCAGCAGCGTGGACACCAGGTTGCCCGCCATCCCGGCGAACCCGGCGAGCTGGGCCATGAGCGGTGCGCGCCGGGCCGGGAACCAGTGGGCGCCGAGCCGCAGCACGCTGATGAACGTCATCGCGTCGCCGCAGCCGAGCAGCGCGCGGGCGGCGAGGGCCGTCCCGTAGGAGGGGGCGAGCGCGAAGCCCAGTTGCCCCGCCGTGAACAGGACGGCCCCGAGTATCAGCACCCGCTGGGTGCCGAACCGGTCGACGAGCAGCCCGACGGGTATCTGCATGCCCGCGTAGACGAGGAGTTGGAGGATCGAGAACGCGGACAGCGCGGAGGCACTGATCCCGAAGCGTTCGGTGGCGTCGAGGCCCGCGACCCCCAGCGACGTGCGGAAGATGACGGCGACGAAGTAGACGGACACGCCGATCGACCAGATGGAGACGGCCCGACAACCACCGGGCGGGTCCCCGGCCGCAGCGGCCGAACCGCCGCTCACCGGACCTCTCCCCGGGCGAGGTCGGCGACCCGGCCGATGTGCCGGTGCACGACGTCCGCGGCCCGCTCGGCGTCCCCGGCGGCGAGCGCGTCGAGGATCTCCTCGTGCTCGGCGAGGGCCCTGGCGATCCGGTCGGGGTGGGCGTGCATCATGGCGACGCCCATGCGCAGCTGACGGTCACGGAGCTGTTCGTAGAGGCGGGACAGGATCTCGTTGCCCGCGCTGCGGACGATCTCGACGTGGAAGTGGCGGTCGGTGACGGCCGCTTCGGCGTAGCGGCCGGCCGCCGCGTGCACCTGCTGCTCCGCCAGGAGTTCGGCGAGCCGGGCGAGCAGGGCGGGCGGCGCGGGGACGGCCTTGCGGACGGCGTGCTCCTCCACGAGGAGCCGGGTTTCGACGACATCGGCGATCTCCTGCGCGGAGACGGGCCGCACCAGGGCTCCCTTCTTCGGGTAGAGCCTGATCAGTCCTTCGACCTCCAGCCGCAGCAGGGCCTCCCGCACGGGCGTGCGCGAGACGCCGACCGCCTCGGCCAACTCGCCCTCGGTGAGCAGGGTCCCGCCCTCGTAGCGGCGGTCCAGGACGCCCTGCTTGACGTGTTGGTAGACGCGGTCGGCGGCGGGCGGCCTTTTGACGGGGGCGCCGCCCGTCGTCGTGGTGGTCACGGGCGGCGCGGCGGAGGCAGGCATGTGCACAGGTTAGATACAACACGTACACAGGGGGAGGGGCGTCCGGGATGCGGACGAGGGCGGGTGTCGGTCGACCGACCCCCTCACCCCTCTCCGACCACAGGGAGAAACATTCGGTCATTTGACGACAAAGAGACTTCCAGAAGATTTTTCGTGGGACACGGGGGATTATTTGCCTTTTTCCTGCATCCTTGCGCGCCACACAAGAGTCTTGACCCAGTGTGGCGTTTTTGCGCCGCTACTCACGCAGGGGATTTCCAGGGGTATTTGGAGCATTCGACTTGAATACATGCATCAAGGGCATTCGTCGTGCCTCGGCCGTCACCGCGACGCTCACCGCGGGGGCACTGCTGACGGGCGGGGTGACCGCCACGCAGGCCCAGGCCGCACCGGTCCCGTCCGTCACGGCGAAGGGCGGCTTCGTGATGGACGACCGCACGGGCCGCACCCTTTTCAACAAGACCGCGGACACCAGGCGCAACACCGGGTCCACCACCAAGATCATGACCGCCAAGGTGGTGCTGTCGCAGCGCAATCTGAACCTGAACTCCAAGGTGACGATCCAGAAGGCGTACAGCGACTACATCGTGTCCCGCACCGCGTCCTCCGCACGGTTGATCGTCGGCGACAAGGTGACGGTCCGTCAGTTGCTCTACGGGCTGATGCTGCCGTCCGGTTGTGACGCCGCGTACGCGCTGGCGGACAAGTTCGGCAAGGGCTCCACCCGGGCCGCGCGCGTGAAGTCGTTCATCGGCAAGATGAACTCCACCGCGCGCAGCCTCGGGATGCGGAACACCAAGTTCGACTCGTTCGACGGCATCGGCAACGGCAACAACTACTCGACGCCGCGCGACCTGACGAAGCTCGCGAGCAACGTGATGAAGAACTCGACCTTCCGCACGATCGTGAAGACCAAGTCCACGAAGCAGCGGGTCACCACCCGCAACGGCGGTTACCGGAACATGCCGTGGACCAACAGCAACAAGCTGCTCGGCACCTACTCCGGAGCCATCGGGGTCAAGACCGGTTCCGGCCCGGAGGCCAAGTACTGCCTGGTCTTCGCCGCGACCCGGAACGGCAAGACCGTGATCGGGACGATCCTGACGTCCTCCTCGGACGTCAACCGGCTCAAGGACGCGAAGAAGTTGATGGACTACGGCTTCCGACGCTGACGTGGTCTTACGGGCATCCCACGACGGACCTAGACGGGCCCGTCCACCACCGGTTCGTTCCGGTGGCGGACGGGCCTTCGTCGTGTGCGCTCGTGCCGCGCCGACCCGCGGTCAGGACCAGACGATGAGGCGCTTGGGGTCCTCCAGGACCGCGGCCACGTCGGCCAGGACCTTGGAGCCGAGCTCCCCGTCGACCAGGCGGTGGTCGAAGGAGAGGGCGAGCGTGGTGACCTGACGCGGCTTCACCTTGCCCTTGTGGACCCACGGCCGGAGCTTGATCGCCCCCATGGCGAGGATCGCGGACTCCCCCGGATTCAGGATCGGGGTACCCGTGTCCACGCCGAAGACCCCGACGTTGGTGAGGGTCACGGTGCCGTCCTGCATCGCCGCGGGCGAGGTCTTGCCCTCCCGGGCGGTGGACACCAGGTCCGCCAGGGCCGCGGCGAGTTCGGGCAGCGTCTTGGCGTGCGCGTCCCTGATGTTGGGGACGAGCAGGCCGCGCGGGGTCGCGGCGGCGATGCCCAGGTTCACGTAGTGCTTGCGCACGATCTCCTGGTTGGCCTCGTCCCAGGCCGCGTTGACCTCGGGGTTGCGCTTGATCGCGACGAGCAGCGCCCGGGCGACCAGCAGCAGCGGGTTGATCCGCAGCCCCGTGAGTCCGTAGCGGTCGGCGTCCCGCTTCAGCTCGTCCACGAGCTTCATGGTGCGCGTCACGTCCACCGTCACGAACTCGGTGACGTGCGGGGCGGTGAACGCCGAGGCGACCATGGCCTGCGCGGTCGCCTTGCGGACGCCCTTGACCGGGATGCGCGTCTCGCGCCCGGTGACCGGGGCGGCGGTCTCCGGGGCGGTGGTCTCCGGGGCGGTGGTCTCCGGGGCGGCCGTCTCCGGGGCGGTGGTGGTGGCTGCCGGGACCGCCGGGGTCGCCGCGGGACGGGGCTCGGGGGTGGCCGCCGCGTGGACGTCCTCCCGGGTGACGATCCCGCCCGGGCCGGTGGGCGTGACGCCCGCCAGGTCCACCCCGAGGTCCTTGGCCAGCTTGCGGACCGGCGGCTTGGCGAGCGGCCTGGCCCCGTTCGCCGCGGGCGCGGCCGGTTCGGCGGGCGGCGCGGCGGGCGCGGTGGCGCTCGCGGCGGGTGCGGGTGCGGGCGCGGCCGGCGGTTCGGCCACCGGGGCGGGCTCGCCCTTGCGGGGCCGGCGCCGGGTGGAGCTCTCCGCCACCCCGTACCCCACGAGCACCGGCTGACGGCCCCGGGGCTCCTCGGCCCCAGCGCCCCCAGTTGTCTCGGCGGTCTCGGACGCCCCAGCGGTCGCCGGAGCAGGTGCGTCCGCTTCGACCGGGGCCGAAGCGGGGGCGGGGGTGGGAGCAGGGGCGGGAGCGGTGCCGCCGCCCACGTCCACGGTGATGATCACCTCGCCCACGTCCACGGTGGTCCCCGCCGGATGGCGCAGCTCCGCCACCACCCCGTCGTAGGGGATCGGCAGCTCGACCGCCGCCTTGGCGGTCTCCACCTCGCACACCACCTGGCCGTCGGTGACGGTGTCACCGACCTTCACGTACCAGGTGAGGATCTCCGCCTCGGTGAGGCCCTCGCCCACATCGGGCATCCTGAATTCGCGTACGGACACCTGCGTCATGGTCGTCACGTCCTCCTCCCTCAGTACGCCAGCGAACGGTCAACGGCGTCGAGCACCCGGTCGAGACCCGGTAGGTACTCCTCCTCCAACCGCGCCGGGGGGTACGGCACGTAGTAGCCGCCGACCCGCAGGACGGGTGCCTCCAGGTAGTAGAAGGACCGCTCGGTGATCCGCGCGGCGATCTCCGCTCCCGTGCCGAGGAACACCGGTGCCTCGTGCACCACGACCAGTCGTCGGGTCTTCTCCACCGACTGCTGCACCGTGTCGAAGTCGATCGGTGAGAGGGAGCGCAGGTCGAGGACCTCCAGGGAGCGCCCCTCCTCCTCGGCGGCGGCCGCGGCCTCCAGACAGACCTTCACCATCGGGCCGTACGCGGCGAGCGTGAGGTCGGTGCCCGGCCGGGCGACGGTCGCGCGGTGCAGGGGGCCGGGAATGGCCTCGGGGTCGACCTCGCCCTTGTCCCAGTAGCGCCGCTTGGGCTCGAAGAAGATCACCGGGTCATCGCTCTGGATGGCCTGCTGGAGCATCCAGTACGCATCGGAGGAGTTCGAGGGGGAGACCACCTTCAGCCCCGCCACGTGCGCGAACAGGGCCTCCGGGGACTCCGAGTGGTGCTCGACCGCGCCGATCCCGCCGCCGTAGGGGATGCGGATCACGACGGGAAGTTTGATCTTGCCGAGGGCCCGGGCGTGCATCTTGGCGAGCTGGGTGACGATCTGGTCGTAGGCGGGGAAGACGAACCCGTCGAACTGGATCTCCACCACCGGGCGGTACCCGCGCAGGGCCAGGCCGATCGCGGTGCCGACGATGCCGGACTCGGCCAGCGGGGTGTCGATCACCCGTTCCTCGCCGAAGTCCTTCTGGAGACCGTCGGTGACCCGGAAGACCCCGCCGAGCTTGCCGACGTCCTCGCCCATGACCAGGACCTTCGGGTCCTCGTCGAGCGCCCGGCGCAGGGACTCGTTGATCGCCTTGGCGATCGGCAGCTTCTGTACGGCCATGGCTACTTGTCCTCCCCGTCCGCGAACGACGCCTGGTAGGCGGCGAACTGCGCCCGCTCCTCGTCGACGAGCGCGTGCCCGTCCGCGTACGCGTTCTCGAAGATGGTCAGCGGGTCCGGGTCGGGCATCGCCCGCACCACCTCGCGCACCCGCTTGCCCAACGCCTCGCTCTCCGCTTCCAGTTCCGCGAAGAACGACTCGTTCGTGTGGGTTTGCGCCTCCAGATGGGTGCGCAGGCGGGCGATCGGGTCCTTCGCTTCCCAGGCCACCCGCTCGTCGTCGTGGCGGTAGCGGGTGGGGTCGTCGGAGGTGGTGTGCGCGCCCATCCGGTAGGTGAACGCCTCGACCAGGGTCGGCCCCTCGCCGCGGCGGGCCCGGTCCAACGCCCAGCGGGTGACGGCGAGGCAGGCGAGGACGTCGTTCCCGTCGACCCGCACGCCGGGGAAGCCGTAGCCCTGGGCCCGCTGGTACAGCGGCACCCGGGTCTGGCGCTCGGTGGGCTCGGAGATCGCCCACTGGTTGTTCTGGCAGAAGAACACGACGGGCGCGTTGGACACCGCGGCGAACGTGAACGCCTCGGCCACGTCGCCCTGGCTGGAGGCGCCGTCACCGAAGTACGCGATCACCGCCGAGTCCGCACCGTCCTTGGCGATGCCCATGGCGTAGCCGGTGGCGTGCAGCGTCTGCGAGCCGATGACGATCGTGTACAGGTGGAAGTTGTTGGTGGTGGGGTCCCAGCCGCCGTTGTTGACGCCCCGGAACATGCCCAGCAGCAGCGTCGGGTCCACCCCGCGGGTCCAGGCGACGCCGTGTTCGCGGTACGTGGGGAAGACGTAGTCGTCGGGTCGGGTGGCCCGGCCGGAGCCGATCTGTGCGGCCTCCTGACCGAGCAGCGAGGCCCACAGGCCCAGCTCGCCCTGCCGCTGGAGGGAGGTGGCCTCGGCGTCGAAACGGCGGGTCAGGACCATGTCGCGGTACAGCCCGCGCAGGTCCTCGGGGGTGACGTCCTCGACGTACGCGGCGTACTCGGCGACCGCCTTGGTGGGCTTGACCCGCTTGCCCTCGGGGGTCAGAAGCTGAACCAGGTCGGGCTGCGCGCCCGACGTCCTCTTGGCGGCGGCGCGCTTGCGCGGCCCCCGTGCGACAGTGCTGACAGTGCTGTCCGCGGTCACGTACTGCTCCTCCGTCGGTCCGGCCACCCGGGTTCGCCGGGAGGGCCAGTGCGGTCGCCCGTCCCCGAGCAACCGCGCACGGGGTGGGTGCGCTCCGCCGGGAAAAGGCGTGACAGGTGCCCCGGCGGGTGCCCTGCACCTAGCACGTTACCCAGTGTCGCGCCTCGCCGCGAAACCCTTCTGACCTGCAATTTTCCTTGGATTTCCAAGTAAATCGCGCCGGTCGGGAACTCTCGCTGGTCAGGGCGCCGCGTCGGGTGGACAGGGGGGCCGGAACAGGCGAACCGTAACCCGGGGGCCCACGGCGGGGGAAGAGATCGTGTGTGAGACTGGCAGCGTGCGAGAAGAGGGAAAGATAACGGTGTTCCTTCTTGACGATCACGAGGTGGTCCGGCGGGGCGTCCACGAGATGCTGACCGTCGAGGACGACATCGAGGTCGTCGGGGAGGCGGGTACGGCGGCCGAGGCCCTGGCGCGCATCCCCGCGGTCCGCCCGGACGTGGCGGTGCTCGACGTCCGGTTGCCCGACGGCAGCGGCGTCGAGGTCTGTCGGGAGATCCGCTCCCGGGACGAGTCGGTCAAGTGCCTGATGCTGACGTCCTTCGCGGACGACGAGGCCCTCTTCGACGCGATCATGGCCGGCGCCTCCGGGTACGTCCTGAAGGCGATCCGGGGCAACGAGCTGCTGGCGGCGGTGCGGGACGTGGCCGCCGGGAAGTCCCTGCTGGACCCCGTCGCCACCGCCCGGGTGCTGGAGCGGCTACGGGACGGGGGCCGCAAGGGCTCGGGCCGGGACGGGGACGAGAAGCTCGCCTCGCTGACCGACCAGGAGCGCCGCATCCTCGACCTGATCGGCGAGGGGCTCACCAACCGGGTCATCGGCGAGCGCCTGCACCTCGCCGAGAAGACCATCAAGAACTACGTCTCCAGCCTGCTGTCCAAGCTGGGCATGGAGCGCCGGTCCCAGGCAGCCGCCTACGTGGCCCGGCTGGACGCCCGCAAGGGCTGATCCACCCCATCGAGTGAACGCCCACGCGACCGTTCGGAGCACCTCGTCCCCGTACGGCCTCCTTCGACGGCATTCGGGACCTTGGTCCCGAGCAGCAGGGGCGGGTTTCCCTGGCGTCCGCGGCACGGATGGTCGACATTGAGCCCTATGCCCATGTCCCCGTCGCCGTCCGCGCCCCCGGGCCGCACCTGCGCCGAGCAGCGCGCCTTCGCCCTGCTCGCCGGTACCGATCACGGTCGGGTGGCCACGAGCATGCGGGCGCTCCCGTTCCTCGCGGCGGCCCGGCACATCCTGGTCGACGGCCGGCTGCTGCTGCGCATGCACCGCGGGTACGGCTACCACCGGGCGTGCATCGGCAGCGTGGTCGCCTACGGGGCGGACAACCTCGGCACGTGTGAGCCGGGGGCGGCCGAGTGGTCGGTCCAGTTGGTCGGGCTGTGCGAGGCGGTGCTGCCCGGTCCCGCGGAGCTGCTGCTGTTCGGGCCCGCCCCGCGCGGGGTGGACGGCGAGCCCTACGATCCGGTGTACCTCCGGATCGAGCCGCAGTTCGTCACGCTGCACGAGTCCGACCCTGCGGGCCCGGCCGTCTGACGCTCGTCCGTCTGCTGCGGGTCCGTCGTGGCCGCCCGCGCAGTTCCCCGCGCCCCCAAGGGGGCACCCCGGTCGGGCCCCGTCAGGGGCGCGGGGAACTGCGCGAGCAACCCCCGCGGACCCGCAGCCGACCGACGACAGCAGCCGCCCCCGCCAGGGGGGAGAAGCTACTGCTGCGGGGGGTCACCCCCGCCACCATCCGCCGCGCCGCCCCCGGCCCCCGCCCCGCCACCCGCGGCGTCACCGGAGCCGCCCGCCGCGTCGCCGCCACCGTTCGCGGCGTCGCCGCCCCCATTGGCAGCGCCCCCGTTGTCGGCACCGCCCTCGTTGCCACCGGTCACCGGAGCGGTGTTGCCGCCCGTGGGCTGGCCGCCGTTGCCCTGCGACTGCCCGCCGGTGGGCTGCTGGCTGGTGGTGGCCGGCGGCTGGGTGGCCGGCTGCGAAGCCTGGCCGGTGGGCCGCTGCGAGAACGACTGCTTGCCGCCGGTGCCGCCCGGCTGCTGCTGCCGCGGCGGGTTGTAGGTGCCGTTGCCGCTGCTGCTGCCACTGCCGCTGCTGGTGCCGTTGCCCCAGTTGTTGGACTGGGTGGGCGAGCTCTCCGTCTCCGGCTTCTTGCTCGGCTTGTCCGTCTTCTGCGACTGGGACGTCGAGGGCTTGTTCTCCGTCTTCTGTCCGTCGCCAGTGTCGTTGCCCATGCCCCGCACGGCCAGGGCGACGCCCACGACCACGGCGACCACGGCGAGCACGGCCAGCAGCCACAGCTTGTTCTTGCGCCCGCCCCCGTTGCCGTCGTGGTCGTAGCCCTGGTCGTAGCTGCCGTAACCGCCGTAGCCCCCGTCGTCACCGGGCGGGCGCAGCATGGGCTGCGGGATCTGCGTGGTGCCGGATTCGGGGTGCGGCAGGGCGGTGGTCCCGGCCATGCCCATCGCGGGCGTGTGGGCGGCGTCGTGACCGGTGACCGGCCCGGTGTTCCAGGTGCCGGTGTGGCTGCCCTGCTCGTACAGCATCTGGATGCCGTACTGGATCAGGCCACGCATCTCCTCGGCGGTCTGGAAGCGGTCGTCGGGGTCCTTGGCGAGGGCCCGCATGACCAGGCCGTCCAGCTCCGGGGGGACTCCGTCGGAGACCTCCGACGGGGGCACCGGGATGTCCTGGACGTGCTGGTAGACCACGGACAGCGGGGTCTCGCCGGTGAACGGCGGGCGCAGCGCGAGGAGTTCGTAGAGCAGACAGCCCGTCGCGTACAGGTCGGAGCGGTGGTCGACGGCCTTGCCGAGGGCCTGCTCGGGGGACAGGTACTGCGGGGTGCCCATGACCATGCCGGTCTGGGTCATGGTCGACTGCGCGCCGTGCAGGGCGCGCGCGATGCCGAAGTCCATCACCTTGACGGCACCGTTGTGGGTGATGATGACGTTGGCGGGCTTGATGTCACGGTGCACGATGCCGTGCTGGTGCGAGTAGGCGAGGGCTTCCAGCACGCCCGAGACGATGATCAGTGCCTGCTCGGGCCCGGGGGCCTCGGCGTTGATCAACAGGTCGCGGATCGTGCGGCCTTCGACGATCTCCATGACGATGTACGGCACCGTCTGGTGGCCGACCTGGTCCTCGCCCGAGTCGTACACGGCGACGACCGAGTGGTGGTTGAGCCCGGCGACCGACTGTGCCTCGCGGGTGAACCGGGCCTTGGACACCGGGTCCTCGGCGAGGTCCGCGCGCAGCAGCTTCACGGCGACGGTCCTGCCCAGTCGGACGTCCTCGGCCGCGAACACCTCGGCCATACCGCCCCGGCCCAGCCGGTGGGTGAGCCGGTACCGGCCGTCCCCGACCAGTCCGCCGTTGCCCCAGTTCTCCGGCGCGTCACCCATGCCGCCGCCAGATGCCTCGGGGTCGGACGGGCCCTGGGCGCGCTGCGTCTGTGCCATCAGTCCTCGCCGTCGTTTCTGCCCGCGTACGTGCGGTGGTTGTTACGGTCTCCGCCTGCCAACGCTACAGCCTTCGACGACCCCCACGGTCCGAGATGGACCGGCCATCAAACCCGTACCGTCGCGTTCGGGGCAAATCCTGTGTCCGGGTGCCCACAGGGGCGGTAACGCTTCCGCGACGCTTCATTCGCGTACGGTCACGGAACGGGCACCGAACTTGACGTGTCAGTGACCTCCGGCAGACTTGGCCGGAATAGCACGATCGATCACCGAACGCGGGAGCCGGGCGACAGTCAGCGACCGCGCCGATGGGGGACGCAGACCATGAGCCAGGACCGCGCGCAGGGTCACTACGCAGGGCGTTCGGTCGGCGGTGGACGCTACCAGCTGCGGGACCTGCTCGGCGAGGGCGGCATGGCCTCCGTCCACCTGGCCTACGACTCGGTGCTCGACCGTCAGGTCGCGGTCAAGACCCTGCACACCGAGCTCGGGCGCGAGCCCGCGTTCCGGGAGCGGTTCCGGCGCGAGGCGCAGTCCGTGGCCAAGCTCACCCACACCAACATCGTGTCGGTCTACGACACCGGTGAGGACGAGCTGAACGGCAGCACCACCCCGTACATCGTCATGGAGTACGTCGAGGGCCGGCCGCTCGGTTCGTTGTTGGAGGCGGACGTCAAGCAGTTCGGCGCGATGTCCACGGACGACGCGCTGAAGATCACCGCCGATGTGCTGGCGGCGCTGGAGATCAGCCACGAAATGGGGCTGGTCCACCGGGACATCAAGCCCGGCAACGTCATGATGACCAAGCGCGGCGTCACCAAGGTCATGGACTTCGGCATCGCCCGGGCCATGCAGTCCGGGGTCACGTCGATGACGCAGACCGGCATGGTCGTGGGCACCCCGCAGTACCTCTCGCCGGAACAGGCCCTCGGCCGCGGCGTCGACGCGCGCTCCGACCTGTACTCCGTCGGCATCATGCTGTTCCAGTTGGTCACCGGGCGGCTGCCGTTCGAGGCAGATTCGGCGCTGGCCATCGCGTACGCGCACGTCCAGGAGAACGCGGTCGCCCCGTCGAGCATCAACCGGTCGGTGCCCCCGGCGGTGGACGCGCTGGTGGCGCGGGCCCTGCGGAAGAACCCGAACGAGCGCTTCCCCAGCGCCGAGGCGATGCGCGACGAGTGCCTGCGGGTCGCCCAGTCGCTCCAGCAGGTCGCGCCCAGCATCGTGCCGGGGGCGCCGACCGCGAGCGGGGCGGGCGTCGGCTCGGCCGTCTTCCCGCCGGTGGACCGGTCCGCGGCGCCCGCGCCGGGGCCCGTGCAGTCGCCGTACCAGCCGGGTCCCTACGGTCCGCCCACGCCGTCCCCCGCGCAGCCGGCGCAGCCGCATCGCGCCGGACCGGGGTACGGCTATCCGCAGCAGGGGTACGGGACCCCGGCGCCGGGCCCGGCCGTCGGGTACGGGGTGACGCAGCAGGCGCCGGCCCCGTACGCCGTGGGGCCGCAGCAGGGTTCCCGGGGGCCGGGCGGCAAGCGCAAGCGCAACACCGTGGCGGTCGTGGTGGGGGTCTTCCTCGCCCTCGGCGTCCTCGGCGGCATCATCAACTCCTTCGGCGGCAACGGCGAGGACGAGCCGGACGCCGGGTCCAGCCCGGCCGCGTCCGCGCCGAAGGTCGCCGAGGGGTACCGCGGTCCGGACACCACGAAGGCCATCGAGGCCACGGAGTGCAGCGAGCCCGAGACGTCGTACACCGACGAGGGCAAGGTCGAGATGCCGAACTTCGTGATGAAGCACATCGACTCGGTGAAGAAGTGCCTCCAGGCCGGCGGGTGGCGCTTCGACACCACCGACGTCAACGAGAACACGTACGGTGACGGGGCCGTGATGAAGCAGTTCCCGCAGGCGGGCACCGACTTCGACCCCGACAACCCGCCGACCGTCCAGCTCGACGTCTCCACCGGCAACCCCGCGCAGTAGGGTCCCGGACCCGTACGTCAGGAGTCCCGTCCGGCCGGGCGCCGGCTCAACACCCCCGGCCACCAGGACGCGGGGCCGATGTCCCGCACCAGTGCGGGGACGAGCAACGAGCGCACCACCAAGGTGTCGAGCAGCACCCCGAAGGCCACGATGAAGGCGATCTGGACGAGGAAGGCGAGCGGGATCACCCCGAGCGCGGCGAACGTCGCCGCCAGCACCACCCCCGCGGAGGTGATCACTCCGCCGGTCGCGACGAGCCCCCGCAGAACTCCCGCGCGCACCCCGTGGCGCAGGGACTCCTCCCGTACCCGGGACATCAGGAAGATGTTGTAGTCCACGCCGAGCGCCACCAGGAACACGAAACCGTAGAGCGGTACGGACGAGTCGGTCCCGGCGAATCCCCAGACGTGCTCGAAGACCAGGGCCGAGACACCGAGGGTGGCCAGGAAGTTCAGTGCCACGGTGGACACCAACAGGAGCGGCATCACCAACGAGCGCAACAGCCCCATCAGGATGATCAAGATGATGACCAGGACGACGGGAACGATGACCGTGCGGTCCCGTTCCGCGGTGACCTGGGTGTCGTACTGCTGAGCCGTGTAGCCGCCCACGAGCGCCGCCGCGTCGGGCACGGCGTGCAGCGACGTGCGCAGCCGGGCCACCGTGTCCTTCGCCGCATCGCTGTCCGCCGCGTCCTGGAGGGTGACGTCGATGCGCACCCGACCGTCGACGACGAGCGGCGGACCACCGCCGGGGCGCCCCGACTCCGTCACCGCCGCGACGGAGGCCACCCCTCGGGTACGGCCCGCCGCCGCCACCACCTGCTCGGCCCGGTCCGCGGCGGCGATGACGACCGCCGGATTGCCCGACCCGCCCGGGAAGTGCCGGGCGAGCGTGCGCTGCGCGGAGACGGACGGCGCGTCCTTGACGAAGATCTCGTCCAGCGGCACCCCCTTCGACGTGAGCGCGGGCGCGAAGGCCGCGCAGGCCAACAGGCCCACCAGCGAGAGGGACCACACCCGGCGGGGCGCCCGGTCGACCAAGGCGGCCACCCGGGGCCATATCCCCGACGGGCTCGCGGCCGACTCCGCCGAAGGGGGCGCGGCCGGCCAGTACGCGGCCCGACCGAGCAGCACCAGCACCGCCGGGAGGAAGGTCAGGGCGCTCAGCACCGCACAGACGATCCCGATGGCGCCGACGGGTCCGAGCGCGCGGTTGTTGGTGAGGTCGCTCAGCAGCAACGCCAACAGCCCCAGCGCGACCGTGGCCGCACTCGCGACGATCGCCCCCGTGGACTGCCGCAGCGCGGCCCGCACGGCAAGGAACCGGTCCGTCGTGCGGGCGAGTTCCTCGCGGTAGCGCGCGGTCAACAACAGGGCGTAGTCCGTCGCCGCACCGATCACCAGGATCGACAGGATGCCCTGGACCTGACCGTCCACCCGCACCACCCCGCGATCGGCGAGGAAGTACACCACGGCGCACGCCAGACCCAGCGCGAACACCGACCCGATGATGATGACCAGCGGCAGCAGCACGCTCCGGTACACCAACAACAAGATCACCAGCACCGCCGCGAGGGCCACCCCCAGCAACAGCCCGTCGATCCCGGCGAAGGCGTCCGACAGGTCCGCCTGCGCAGCGGCCGGCCCCGCCAACTCCACCGTGGCACCGGGCACGCCCCCGGCGGCCTTCCGCACCCGGTCGAGGGTGCTCTCCAGCCCGTCTCCGAGGTCGGGGCCGAGTTGCACGATCCCCTGGAGCGCCCGACCGTCGCGCGAGGGCAGTGCGGGGGAGGGCCGCCCCTGCACACCGGGCACGCCGGCGACGGAGGCCAACGCCCGGGTGGCCGCGGCGCGCTGCGCCCCGTCGAAGCGACCACCGTCGTCGGCGGTCCACACCACGATGGCGGGCACCGTCTCCCGCTGCTGGAAGTCCCGCTGCTCCGTGATGACCCGCGTCGACTCCGCACTCCGCGGCAGGAAGGCGGCCTGGTCGTTGGTGGCGACCTCACCCAGCTTCCCCGCGAAGGGGCCCAGCCCGCCGCCGATCGCGAGCCAGGCGAGGAGCAGGGCCACGGGGACCAGCCAACGGGCCCTGCGCGGTGTGGTGGACATGCGTGCTCCGAGTGATCACGTTCACTTGCCTCGAAGACCGCCCGGGTCCTGGAGAGAGAACCGAATCCGTCCGGGCCGAGGGGTCCCCGGCCGGTCTGCATCACCGCATGGCGTCGAACCATCCGATGATCGGGATTCCCGCGGTGCCGTCTTTCCGGATGCACCGGGCGTCACCCTAGTTCAGGAGGAACAGGCACTCCCGGGCGGGTGAGGTCAGGCGGTCCTGGGCGGGTGAGGCGTCAGGTCGAGGACGCGAGGTCCCGGAGCACGGTCCGCGCCGCCCTGGCGCCCGAGGCCAGCGCACCCTGCACCGAGCCGGTGGCCCGGTGGTCGCCGCAGACGTAACGCCCCGGACCCGCCCTCGCCGTACGGCCGAGCGGCTGCGGAGGCGGCATGGCGGGCAGCGCATCGGGGACCGTGCGTACGGTCAAGAGCTCCCAGCCGTCGGTTGCGGTGCCGTAGACCTCGGCCAGTGCCGCCCTCAGGAGGGCTTCGCGCCCCGGCTCGTCGGTGCCGAGCGCGGAGGTCGCGATCAGATGACGGCCGGCGGGCGCGTACCCCGGCTGGACCTCGCTCAGGACGCAGGTGTTGAGGAACCGGCGCCCGGAGTCGATCAACAGGGTCGGCTCGCGCAACGGAGAGCGGCCGTCCGTGGCGTGGTAGTAGGTCGTGACCACGCGCGAGGCCGGTACCGCGAGCCCGGGGAGCAGCGTGGCGGCCGCTCCGGGACCGGTCGCCACCACCACGGCGGGCGCGGTGATCTCCTGCCCCAACGCGAGCAGCACTCCGTCGTCGGTGAGCCGCTCCACCGGACGGTCCCACGACAGCACCTCGGCCGGGAGCCCCGCCGCGAGCTGGGCGGGCACGGCACCGATGCCCCGGGCGGGAAGACAGAGCGTGCCCCGCACCATGCTGCGCCACACCAGATGGAAGAAGCGGCTGGAGGTCTCCAACTCGTCCTCCAGGAACACGCCCGACAGGAAGGGCCGGAAGAACCGCTCGACGAACTCCTCGGAGAAGCCCGCCGCCGAGAGCGCGGTCCTGGTGGTGCGGTCCTCGGCGCGCTTGACCGGCTGGACCGGTCCGAGGGCGTCCCGTGTCGTGAGCATCCCCAGCGCCAGGAGGTCCCGCGCGGAACCGAGGCGCCCGGGGCGGAGGTCCCCGAGCCGGTGGGGTGCACGGGTGGGATCGGTGAAGCGGAGGCGGCCCCGCTCGGTGTGCACCAACACCCCCGCGGTGAAGGGCCGCAGTTGCAGGGCGCGCAGGGTCAGCCGCCGTTTCACCTGGGGGTAGGACGTGTTGAACACCTGGAAGCCGCGGTCGATGACGAATCCCCGGTGCCGGTCGGACCGCATCCGACCGCCCACGCCGTCCGACGCCTCCACCACCCGGACCCTCAGCCCGGCCCGCAGCAGGTCCCCCGCGCACGCCAGCCCGGCGAGCCCCGCGCCGACCACCACCGCGTCGGGGGGCGCTTCGTTCGTCGCAGCCATGGATCGCCGCTCTTCCTCCGAGCCGCTGCGCGGTCACGTCCGGGCTCGGCCCTCGTCATGGATTCGTCCTCTCCGCTCCTTCCCGCGGGCGGCGGTCCATGGATGCGGAAGGGCGAGGTTCCTCCGAAGGCGCTCGGTGCCGGTGGCAGGTGGCGCAGGGGCGGTGCCAGGTGGCTCAGGGCCGGGGGCACGTGGCTCAGGGCCGGGGGGAAGGTGGCGGGCCCGCCCCGCACGCGCACCCGCCGCTTCGCAGCACGATGCCCCACCGAGCCGACGCTCGGCGGGGCATCACGGGGGCGGGGCGGGCCGACAGCCCCCACACGGGGCGTGCCGGCCCCGTCGTCGCACGTCGCGACCGGGCCTACAGGTACGGGCCGCCCGTCCGGCCGCCCGGGTGGCCGTGGTCCTCGTCGCCGCCGACGCCCGGCGGCAGGGCCCGCCGCATCTGTTCGAGCTGGGCGCGGGCCGCCATCTGCTGGGCGAACAGCGTGGTCTGGATGCCGTGGAACAGGCCCTCCAGCCAACCGACCAACTGGGCCTGGGCGATCCGCAGCTCCGCGTCGCTCGGCGTCGCCTCGTCCGTGAAGGGCAGCGAAAGCCGCTCCAGCTCGTCCACCAGCTCCGGGGCGAGCCCGTCCTCCAGCTCCTTCACGGAGCTGGCGTGGATCTCCTTGAGGCGCTGCCGGCTCGCGTCGTCGAGGGGGGCGGCCCGCACCTCTTCGAGGAGCTGCTTGATCATGCTGCCGATGCGCATGACCTTGGCCGGCTGCTCCACCATCTCCGTCACCGGCACCTCGCGGGAGTCCTCGTCCCCGCCGCCGAGAGCCATTCCGTCCTGGCCCACGACCAGGACCTGGGGGCTCTCCGGCGACCGTTCGTTCCTCGGCATCTCCATGGGCTCATTGTCGCGCACCGGAGCACCCGTCGGAGTGGTACCCCGTGGATCGTGATCGTTCCGTCCGTCGGGGCCGGGCGGGCCACCGCCGGACGGGGGGCGCCGCGCACCGTGCCGGCCCCCCGTCCGGCGGTCACGGTCGCCGTCAGGACCGCCGCAGCCGCCAGCCCAGGTATCCGAGGCCCAGCCCCATCAGCAGCAGCCCGCTGCCCAGGGAGAGGACCTCGGAGGCCGGCCCGTGCGCAGGGGTGGGCGGGACCTGCGGCGCGTCGTCCATGGCCCGGCCGGCGGCCTCGCCGACCTCGGAGTCCGCCTCGGAGTCCGCTCCGGGGTCGGCCGCCCCGGGGTCCGCCCCGAAGTCGGGGTCCCCACGGCCGTCCACCGGTCCGTCGTGGAGTCCGTCCGGCCGCCACGACGGACCGGTGGACGGGGTGGGCACCGCGCGCGGGGCCCGCCGGGGCGGCTCGTCCTCGGGCCGACCGGGGCGGGGGCGCCCCTCCCCGTGGCGGCTACCGGCGCGGGACTCCTCCGGGGCGGGGGCCCGGGTGCGGGAGGGGGCCGCGGCGGGGCTCCCGGCCGCGGGTGGGGAAGCGTGCGCCGGGCCGGGGTGGCCGCCGGGGCCGGTGCGCGTGCCGGCCGGTGCACCGTCGGAGCGCCCGCCCGGCGTCGGCACGGCGGGTGTCCCGGCGGGATCGCGCGGGGCCGGGTCGCGGGGTGCCGGATCGCGCGGGGGCGGCTGGTCCGGGGGCCGCACCGGACGCGGACGGTCCTCGCCACCGCCGGCGCCCTCCGGGGCGGGGCTCTGGGCCCGGGAGGGGCCGGCGGCACCACCGGTCGGCGCCGCGGATCCGAAGGAGGGGGCGGGGGGTGCCAGTGCGCGCGCCGGACCGGAGCCCACCGGCCCCAGGAACAGCGCCGTCAGGACCGCGACGGTCCCGCCGAACGCACCCAGCCACGCAGCCACAGCGACCGCCCTCCGGACAGAGCCATCCCCGCGGCCCACCCTCACACGGGCCCGCGGCGCCGGCACCCCGGAAGGGTCCGTCCGGGGCGCGCCCGGCCGCAGCGCGCGGTCAGACGGTGAGCAGCACCTTGCCGATGTTGTCGCCGTCCTCCAGCACCCGGTGCGCCGCCGCGGCGTCCCGCATCGGCAGGCTCCGGTCCACGACGGGCCGCACCCGTCCGGACGCGACCAGCGGCCAGACGTGTTCCCGCACCGCGGCGACGATCGTGGCCTTCTCCGCCGGGGGGCGCCCCCGCAACGAGGTCGCCGCGACCGCTCCCCGCTTGGCCAGCAGCGCCCCGAGGTTCAGTTCGGCCTTCGCCCCGCCCTGCAAGCCGATGATCACGAGCCGGCCGTTCACCGCCAGCACCTGCACGTTCCGCTCCAGGTACGCGGCGCCGACGATGTCGAGCACCACATCGGCCCCCGCGCCCCCGGTGGCCCGCCGGACCTCCTCGACGAAGTCCTGCTCGCGGTAGTCGATCAGCACGTCCGCGCCCAGCTCGGCGCAGCGGCGCAGCTTCTCGGCGCTGCCCGCGGTGACGGCGACCCGTGCGCCCACCGCCTTGGCGAGTTGGATCGCGAGCGTCCCGATCCCGCTGCCCCCGCCGTGGACCAGCACCGTTTCGGCGGGCCGCAGGTGCGCGACCATGAACAGGTTCGACCAGACCGTGCAGGCGACCTCGGGCAGTGCGGCGGCCTCCACCAGGGAGAGGTCCCCGGGGCGCGGCAGCAGTTGGCCGACCGGCACCACGACCTGCTCCGCGTAACCGCCGCCGGACAGCAGGGCGCACACCTCGTCGCCGACGGACCATCCCGCGACCCCGGGCCCCAGGGCGGCGATCCGCCCGGAACACTCCAGCCCGGGGTGGGGCGAGGCACCGGGCGGCGGGTCGTACAGACCGCGTCGCTGCAACAGGTCGGCCCGGTTGACGGCACTGGCCACCACCTCGATCAGGACCTCGCCCTCCGCGGGGACAGGGTCCGGCACCTCCCCCCAGGTGAGCACTTCGGGACCACCGGCCTGGGCAACACTGATCGCATGCATGGCGCGAGGCTACTGCGGCCCCCCGGTCCGGGCCGACGCCCGGGCGATGGTGATGAGCCGGTCGGTCAACTGGAGCTTGCCGATGGCGGGATCGTCGTAGCCGAGCACCCGGTGTCCCCGGACGACGCTCACCACCAGGTCCTCGGTCTCCCGGGCGGTGAGTCCCACCTCCGCCTTTATGACCGGGCGTTCCACGATGTCGAGGCCGCTGCCCTGGTGGATCAGGTCCTCCATGACCCGTCCCGCGCTGGGGCTGAGCACCGAGAGGCCGAGCAGCCGTCCGGCCGCGCTGGCGCTGGTGATGACCGCATCGGCGCCGGACTGGCGCAGCAGGGGTGCGTTCTCCTCCTCGCGGACCGCCGCCACGATCTTCGCCGCACGGTTCAGCTGGCGGGCGGTGAGCGTCACCAGCACCGCCGTGTCGTCGCGTTGGGTGGCGATGATGATCTGACGTGCCTTCTGCAACTCGGCCCGCAACAGGACGTCGCTGCGGGTGGCGTCACCGATCACCCCGACGAACCCTTCCGCGGTGGCCGCCTCGATGACCTTGCTGCTCGGGTCGACGATCACCACCTGGTCCTTGCCCAGCCCCGTCGCGCAAACGGTCTGGACCGCCGAGCGCCCCTTGGTGCCGAAGCCCACGACGACGGTGTGGTCACGCAAGTTGGACCTCCAGCGGCTGAGCCGCCATTCCTCCCTGGTGCGCTCGGTGAGCACCTCCAGGGTCGTACCGACCAGGATGATCAGGAACACCACCCGCAGGGGGGTGATGACCAGGATGTTGATGAGCCGCGCCCCGTCGCTGACCGGAGTGATGTCGCCGTACCCGGTGGTGGAGAGGGTGACGGTGGCGTAGTAGAACGCGTCGAGCAGGTCGACCGAGTCATCGGAGTTGTCTCCGTAGCCCTCACGGTCGAAGTAGACGATGAGGGCCGTGCTGACGAGCACCAGCAGCGCCATCAGCACGCGCTTGGCCACCTGGAGCAGCGGGCGTTCGACCACCCGCTTGGGCAACTTGATGCGCCCGGTGACCAGATGTTCATCGGCCTGACGCGCGATCGCGTCTTGGCCTGGAAGTTTCACGTGAAACACACCCCAAGTGCGGACATGGACCAGGGAAGGTCGAGGATCTCCAACTCCTGCCCCGCACGGGCCCCCCCGGGCGGTACCACTGCCAGGCCGTCGGCCGCGGCGATCCCCCGCAGCATCGCCGGTCCGGTGTAGTGCAGCGGCACGGCGGTGTCGGCACGCAGGGCCACGGGAACGAGCCGGGTGTCGTCCCGGTGTCCCGCCACCTCGTCCCCCACCGGTGCCGGGTAGGGCTCCGGAGGGGTGCGTCCCGCCAGGGTGCGGATCAGGGGTTCGGCGAGGGTCAGCAGACCGGACACCGCGGCGAGCGGATTGCCGGGCAGACCGACCAGGAACCGGGTACGGAGGGTGGGGGTGCCGAGCCGGGCGAGCAGCATCGGGTGGCCGGGGCGCACGCGCACGCCGTCCACCAGGAGCACCGCACCGAGTCGTTCCAGAACGGCGTGCACATGGTCGACCGGACCCGCGGCGGTTCCTCCGGTGGTGACCACCAGGTCGGCGGTGGAGCCGGCCACGGCCCCGTACAGACCGGTCGCGTCGTCGCCGAGGTGGCGGACGGTGGTGACCTCGGCGCCGAGCGCCCTGAGCCACGGGGGCAGCAGCGGGCCGAGCGCATCGCGGATCAGGCCGTCGTGGGGGAGTCCCCGGTGCAGCAGTTCGTCGCCGAGGACGAGGACGTCCACGGTGGGCCGGGGGACCACGGTGAGCACGTCGTACCCGGCGGCGGCGGCCAGGCCGACGACGACCGGGGTCACCAGGGTCCCGGGCGGGAGCAGCGGGTCGTCCCGGCGGCACTCCTGGGCGCGGGGGCGGATGTCCTGGCCCTGGGGGACCGCCCGGTCGGGGTGGAGCCGTCCGTGGTGGTCGGTGCGGGCGTGTTCGGTGCGGACGACGGCGGTGGTGTCCGGGGGGACGCGGGCGCCGGTGGCGATCCGTACGGCTTCGCCGTCGCTGAGGTGCGGGGACGGTGCCGTTCCGGCGAGGAGTCCGTCGTCCCGGACGGTCCAGGGCGGGGGGCCGGACACCGCCCAGCCGTCCATGGCGGAGGTGTCGAACGGCGGAAGGTCGGTCAGGGCGGTCAGCGGGGTGGCGAGGACCATGCCGGCGGCCGAGTGCAGCGGAACGCTGACCGGGGAGTGCGCCCGGCGGGCCGTGGTGCCCGCCGACTCGGCGGTGCGTCGTGCGTCGGGCCAGGCGGTGGTGTGGAGGTCGATCGGGTGCGGGGGTCCGCCGTGGGTAGGGGAGTCGGTACGGGAGCGGGTACGGACGGGGGTGCTCGGGTCGGCGGCGTCACCGGCTGTGACGTCGGGGGCGGTGGCGTCGGGGGCGGTGGCTCGCGGATGTCGTTCCCCCCGTACGCGGCCGGGTTCCTCGGGGTGTACGGGTTCCGGCGGCGCTGGATCGGGGAGCAGCGGCTGCCGGGTCAGGGCCTCGTACAGGGCGAGATGGTCGTCCGGTGGCGGTGTGGTCATGGCGCGTCCGGACGGACGGTCTCGGCGGCCGGCGCCCCGGTGGCGGACCGGTCGGTAGCGGACCGGTCGGCGGCGGGCTGTTCGGGGACGGCGGGCGGTTCAGGGGGCTCCGCCGCCCAACGGGCGGCCAGTTCCGCGGCTCGGCGGGCCGCCGCGGCGACCGCCTCGGGCCCTCCGCCGGCCCGTGCCGCCGCATAGCCGACGAGGAACGTCGTCAGGGGCGCCGCGGGTCGCGCCACCCCGTGGGCGGCGTCCCGGGCGAGGTCCAGCAACAGCGCGGTGTCGACGTCGAGGTCGAGGCGCAGCTCGTCCTTGACCGCAGTCATCCATTCGTCCAGCACGCGCCCATGCTCCCTGATCCGGGCCCGTGCCGAGGCGATGTCCTCCCAGGTGTCGCAGTCGAAGGAGGCGACGGGGTCGGCGAGGGTGGTCACCGTCAGCAGTGGAACGAGGGCGCGCAGGGGCAGCCCGGCCAGGCTCCCGTGGCGGTCGACGAGCGCGTCGAGCGCCCGGCGCAGGGATTCCGTCCGGTAGGCGGCGACCAGCGGCTGCACGCGGCCGTCGGCGTCGGTGAGCAGGACGGCCCCGGCGGCTCCCGCCTCCAGCGCGGCGACCAGGTCCCGGACGGTGCCCGGGGTGAGGAACGGCAGGTCCGCCGAGAGCACGACGGTCACCGGGGCGGTGACCTGGCGCAGCCCGACGTCGAGCGCCGCGACGGGGCCCTGTCCGGGGGGCTCCTCCCGGGTCCACCGCACCGGGCGCTCGGTGCGGCGCCGGTCCGCGACGACCACGGTGGTCCGGGCGCCCGCGCAGGCCGCGAGGACCCGGTCGAGCAGCGTGCGGCCACCCACCCGTACCCCTGGTTTGTCGGCCCCGTCGAGGCGGCGGGCGGCGCCGCCGGCGAGGACCACGGCGTCGTGCGCGCCGTCGTGCGCGGTCATCCCCCGAGTATGGGCGTTGGCCACGACCGCGCCGCCCCGGGGGGTTCGGTCCGCGCGCTCAGAGGGTGCGCAGCAGCACCGCGGGCTGCTCCACGCAGTCGGCGACGTACCGCAGGAAACCGCCGGCCGTACCGCCGTCGCAGACCCGGTGGTCGAAGGTCAGGGTCAGCTCGACGACCTGGCGGACCGCCAGTTCCCCTTCGTGGACCCAGGGCCGCGGAATGATCCGGCCGACACCGAGCATGGCCGCTTCCGGATGGTTGATGATCGGTGTGGAGCCGTCGACGCCGAAGACGCCGTAGTTGTTGAGGGTGAACGTGCCGCCGGTGAGTTCCGCCGGGCCGAGGGCGCCCTCGCGGGCCCGGTCGGTGAGTCGGGCGACCTCGGCGCTCAGGGACTCCGCACCGCGGGTGTGGGCGTCCTTGACGACGGGGACGACCAGCCCGCGCGGGGTCTGCGCGGCGAAGCCCAGGTGGACGGCGTCGAACTGGACGATCTCGCGGGCGTCCGGGTCGACGGTGGCGTTCAGTTCCGGGTGCCGGGCGAGTCCCGCCACGCAGATCCGGGCCAACAGGGCGACCAGGGAGATCCGCGGCCCGCCCGCCGCGTTCATCGCGGTGCGCGCCCGCAGGAGCTCCGTGGCGTCGGCGTCGACCCAGACGGTCGCCTCGGGTATCTCGCGACGGCTGCGCGCCAGTTTGTCGGCGACCGCGCCGCGCACGCCCCGCAGGGGGATACGCGTGCCACCAGACGCACCGACGGCGGGCGCACGGCGTTCGGCGGATGCCGGGGCGGGCGCCGCCGTGGGCGCCGCCGGGGCGCTCGCCCGGGTCGGGGCCGGCGCGGCGGGGGACCGCGGCGGAGTGGGGATGCCCGCGGCGGGAGCCGGTTCCTGGCCCGGTACGGCGCGCAGGTGCGTGCGCGCGGCGAGGGCGTACTCCACGTCCGCGCGGAGGACGAGCCCGTCGGGTCCCGAACCGGCCAGTTCGGCGAGGTCGATGCCGTGCTCCCGGGCGAGCTTGCGCACCAGCGGCGAGATCACGGGTACCGGTCCCTCGCCGCGCGCCGCCGGAAGGGGCACCGGGGCGGACCCGGCGGGGGCGAGGGCGCCGGGGCGGACCCGGCGACGGCGCGCGGGCGCCGCGCCCGTGCCGTACCCGACGAGCACGTTGCCCGAGGTCGTGTCGGCCGCCGGCGCGGCGGGAGCACCGCCGAGGGAGCCGGCGGAGCCGAGGGAACCCGCGGAGCCTGCGGTGGTCCGTGCGGTGCCGCTCGGGTCGGTGTCGTGCGGGCCGTGCGGGCCGTCCGTGCCCTGGGGGCCGGTGCCGTCCGGGGCGTCCGCGGGGACGGCCCCGGTGGCCCCGGCGCCCACCGCGACGGTGATCAGCGGAGCACCGACGGGCAGTTCCGTGCCCTCCTCGCCGAAGCGGGCGGTGACCACGCCCCCGTACGGGCAGGGCACCTCGACCATCGCCTTGGCGGTCTCCACCTCGACGACCGGTTGGTCCACGGCGACGACGTCACCGACCTCGACGAGCCAGCGGACTATCTCCGCCTCCGTCAGCCCTTCTCCTAGGTCCGGCAACGTGAATTCCAGCACCTGTGCCATCAGCCCTCCGCCTCCCACTGAAGCCGGGCCACGGCATCCAGGATCCGGTCGACGCCCGGCAGGTGGTGCCGTTCGAGCATCGGCGGCGGATACGGGATGTCGAACCCGGCCACACGCAGTACTGGGGCCTCAAGGTAATGGAAGCAGCGCTCGGTGACCCGCGCCGCGATCTCGCCGCCCGGTCCGCCGAAGCCGTTCGCCTCGTGCACCACGAGGGCGCGACCCGTCCGGCGCACGGATGCGCAGACCGTCGCGTCGTCGAACGGCACCAGCGAACGCAGGTCCACCACCTCCAGGTCCCAGCCCTCCGCCGTCGCCGCCTCGGCCGCCTCCAGGCAGACGGGGACGGACGGCCCGTACGTCAGGAGCGTGGCGTCGCGACCCGTGCGCCGCACCACCGCGCGTCCCAGGGGGTCAACGGCTGCGGGGCGGTCCGGGTTCCAATCGGCCTTGGACCAGTAGAGCCGCTTGGGCTCCAGGAAGAGCACCGGGTCGTCGGAGGCGATGGAGGCGCGCAGCAGCCCGTACGCGTCGGCGACGGTCGCGGGGGTCACGACGTGCAGTCCGGGCGTGGCCATGTAGTACGCCTCGGAGGAGTCGCTGTGGTGCTCCACGCCGCCGATGCCGCCGCCGTAGGGCACCCGGACGGTCAGCGGCAGCGGCATGGCGCCGCGGGTGCGGTTGCGCATCCGGGCGACGTGCGAGACGAGCTGTTCGAACGCGGGGTAGGCGAACGCGTCGAACTGCATCTCCACCACGGGGCGCAGCCCGTACATGGCCATCCCGACGGCGGTGCCCAGGATGCCGGCCTCGGCGAGCGGGGTGTCCGCGCAGCGTTCCTCGCCGAACTCGGCGGCGAGGCCGTCGGTGATCCGGAAGACCCCGCCGAGGGCGCCGACGTCCTCACCCATGACGTGCACGGCCGGGTCCTCGGCCAGGGCGTCCCGCAGGGCCCGCCCGAGGGCCTGGGCCATGGTCGCGGGTTTCGCGGTGACGGCGGCACTCATCGTGCGGTCCCCTCGTGCCCGTACCCGTGCCGACCGCCGGTACCAGCAGTACCGGCAGTACCGGCAGTACCGGCGGTGTCGGCGGCGGGTCCGTCGTTGCCGGCGGCGAGCTCGGCGCGCAGTTGGGCCGCCTGTTCGCGCAGCTGGGGGGTCGGCTCCCCGTAGACGTGCGCGAACAGGTCCATCGGGTCGAGTGCGGGCTCCCGGTTCATCCGGGCCCGCAGCTCGGCCGCCATCTCCTCGGCGTCCTCGCGGACGGCCCGCAGGGCGTCCTCGTCGAGCAGTCCGCGCGCGGTCAGCTCCGCCTCGACCAGGTCGACGGGGTCGTGGGCGCGCCAGACGTCGACGTCGGAGGCCGCGCGGTAGCGGCCCGCGTCATCGGCGTTGGTGTGCGGCTCGACGCGGTACGTGATGGCCTCCACCAGGGTCGGCCCCTCCCCGTTCCGCGCCCGGGCGACCGCCTCGGTGAGGACCTCGTGCACGGCGAGCACGTCGTTGCCGTCCACCAGTCGGCCGCGCATCCCGTACCCGACGGCCTTGTGCGCCAGGGAGGGGGCGGCGGTCTGCTTGGCCAGCGGCACGGAGATCGCGAAGCCGTTGTTCTGGACCAGGAAGACGACCGGGACGCCCCAGACCGCGGCGAAGTTCAGGGCCTCGTGGAAGTCGCCCTCGCTGGTGCCGCCGTCGCCGACCATCGCCAGCGCCACCACGTCGTCGCCCTTGAGCCGGGCCGCGTGCGCCAGGCCCACGGCGTGCGGCAGTTGGGTCGCGAGGGGCGTGCTGAGCGGTGCGACCCGGTGCGCGTGGGGGTCGTAGCCGGTGTGCCAGTCGCCGCGCAGCAGGGTCAGCGTCTCCACCGGGTCGACGCCCCGGGCGATCACGGCGAGCGTGTCGCGGTAGCTGGGGAACAGCCAGTCGCGCTCTTCGAGGGCGAGGGCCGCGGCGATCTCGCACGCCTCCTGACCGGTGCTCGACGGATAGACGGCGAGCCGGCCCTGCTTGGTCAGCGCGGTCGCCTGGGTGTTGTAGCGGCGGCCCCTGACCAGCTGGGCGTGGAGCGTGCGCAGCAGCGCCGCGTCCGTGCGACGGGCCGCCGGGGTGCCGAGCACCCGGTACGGCTCGGCGTCGGGCAGCAGCGGGGCGGGGTCGGTGCGCGGGGTCCAAGCGGGGGGCGGGGTGGGGACGTACGTCCCGTGCTGGTCCATGACCGGTGTGCTGTGCCTCTTCACACGTGCACCTCCTCGTCGACGGGGCTCCTCGGGGGAGCGGCTGAGGCGCCGACGGGGTGCGCGCCTCACCTACCGATTGTTCGGTCTGCGGCACATTCTGGCTACAGGCCGTCCCGGGCTGTGGACAAACGGTTCTCCACAGCCTGGGATGGACGCAGTACGTCCATGGTAGGGAGGCGGGGGGACATGGCACCTGAACGAATGGTCGACGGGCCCGAGGGCGAGGGCGGGACCGAAGATCCGGGGAACCTCGGCGGCACCCCGTTCGCGCTCCCCGAGTTGCCGGCCCGCCCCCTGGACGCGATCGACCGGGACATCCTCCAGATCCTCCAGGCCGACGGACGCGCCTCGATACGGTCGGTCGCCGAGCGGGTCCACGTCTCCCGGGCCAACGCCTACGCGCGCATCAACCGGCTCATCGACGACGGGGTCATCCGGGGCTTCGGCGCCCGCGTCGACCACGAACGGGCGGGGCAGGGGGCGTCCGCGTACATCACGCTGAAGATCGTCCAGAACTCCTGGCGCACGGTCCGCGAGCAGTTGCGCGCGCTGCCGGGGGCCGCACACATCGCCCTGGTCAGCGGTGACTTCGACGTGCTGCTGCTGGTCCACTCGGCCGACAACCGGGCGCTGCGCGAACTGGTCCTCACCCGGCTCCAGGCCATCCCCGAGGTGCTGAGCACCCGGACCCTGCTGGTGTTCGAGGAGGACCACCTCGACCCCGAGCCGTGACCGCTGCGGGTCCGTCAGGGTTCGTGGCGCAGGCCCTCGAAGACCAGGCGGACGACGGCCTCGCAGACCTCCTGGTCGCCGTGGCCGCGGCCGTCCGGCCGGTACCACTCCACGATCGAGTTGATCATCCCGAAGACCAGCCGGGTGGCCAGCCTGACGTCGACGTCCCCGCGCACGTCCCCGTCGGCCGCGGCGGCCCGCAGCAGCTCGGACACCCGGTGGTCGAACTCCCGGCGGCGCTCCAGGGCCCACCGTTCGGTGTCCGTGTTGCCGCGCACCCGCAGCAGCAGCGTCACGTACGGCAGTTCGTCCATCAGCACCTGGACCATGCGCCGGGTGACGTGCTCCAGGCGCTCCACCGCGCGCCCCCCGCGCGCGCGTTCCTCGTCGAGGATGCCGAACAGGCGGTCCAGGGCCCGGCTGACGGCCCGCTTCAGCAGCTCTTCCTTGCCGGTCACGTGGTGGTAGATGGACGATTTGGAGATCCCCGCCGCCTTGGACAGGTGCTCCATGGAGGTGCCGTCGTAGCCCCGCTCGTTGAAGACGGTCACCGCCACGGCCAGCAGGGACTCGGGGGTGTACGTGTCGCGCTTCACGGCGGTCATGAGGCGGGCTCCCGCTTCTCGGAGGCGTAGGCGTGGCGGTAGAGCGCCAGCGAAGGGGCGTAGCGTCCCGAAGGGTCGCGCAGGTGCAGGTCGTCCAGGAGCGAGTGGGCCCAGCTCCGGCCGAGCCGACGGCTCCACTCGAAGGGCCCCAGCGGGTAGTTGACGCCGAGTCGCATGGCGGTGTCGACGTCCTCCTCGGTGGCGACGCCCCGGGCCACGGCGTCCATCGCGAGGTCGATCAAGCGGGCCACCGTGCGGGCGACGATCATCCCGGGCACGTCCCCGATGACGCTCACGTCCTTGCCCAGCGCCTGGAACAGCCCGGTGGCCTCCCGCAGGGTGCGCGGCGCGGTGTCCTGGGAGGCGGCCAGCGCGATCCGGGTCGCCGCGCGGTAGTCGAGGGCGAGGTCGAAGTAGACGACGTCCCGGAACTCCACGGAGGTCTGTCCGTCGGCCAGGGCGAGTTGACCGCCGCCGGGCAGGATCAACCGGGTGCCGTGGTCCTCGTCCTCCTCGCGTACGGGGATGCCCGCCCCGCGTATCAGGTCCAGGAGCGCGCCGGCGGGCCCGAGGTCGCCCTCGACGACCACGTGCGCGGGCGCGGGGGCCGGGTCCGCCGTGTGGGGCTCGGGCTGTTCGGCCCCGTCCCCGTACGCGTACCAGCCGCGGCCCGACTTGCGGCCGAGGGCGCCCGATTCGACCAGGCGCCGCTGGGCGAGCGACGGGGCGAACTTCACGTCCCGGAAGAACGCCTCCCACACCGCGTGGGTGACGGCCTCGTTGACGTCCTGCCCGATCAGGTCGGTGAGTTCGAAGGCGCCCATCCGGAAGCCGCCGCTCTCGCGCAGCACCGCGTCGATGGTGGCCGGGTCGGCGCCCTGGTACTCGTGGACGGCGAACGCCTCGGCGTAGAAGGGCCGGGCGATCCGGTTGACGATGAACCCGGGGGTGTCCGCGCAGGCCACCGGGGTCTTGCCCCAGCCGCGGGCCAGTTCGTACGCCCGGGTGGCGGACGAGAAGTCGGTGGCGGACCCGGAGACCACCTCCACCAGCGGGAGCAACGGCGCCGGGTTGAAGAAGTGCAGGCCCACGCAGCGCCCCGGCACCCGCAGCGCCCCGGCGACGGCGGTCACGGAGAGGGACGAGGTGTTGGTGGCGAGCAGGCAGTCGTCGTCGACGACGTCTTCGAGCTCGGCCAGCAGCCGCTGTTTGACGTCCAGCCGTTCCAGCACGGCTTCGACCACCAGTTCCGAGCCGGCGAGCTCGGCGAGCGCGTCGACGGGCTCCAGCCGGGCCAGTGCCGCGTCCCGCTCGGCGGCGCCGAGCCGGCCCTTGGCCACCAGCCGGTCCAACCGGCCGCCGATCGCCGCCGCGGCGGACGCGGCCCGGCCCGGTGCGGCGTCGTGGAGGCGCACGGGGTGCCCGGCGGTCAACGCGACCTGGGCGATGCCCTGCCCCATGGTGCCGGCACCCACCACGGCCACGGGGCTGCTGAGGTCGATTGCTGTCATGCTGGCAGATCCTCCCTCACGAGGTTGTCCACAGCTTCGCCGGACCCCCTTGTACCGACCGATCGTTCGGTTACTCTAGCTCTGTCCGCCCGTTCCTGCCCAGCTCGCCGGCCCCACCGGGACCCGGCCCGAGGAGGAGTTGGTCCATGTCCGCCGCACCCACCGCGCACCCGCTGATCGCCGCCCACCGGCCCGTGCTGGACCGGGCCCTGGAAGCGATCGCCACCCGCGCGTACTGGTCCCCGCACCCCGAGCACCCCAAGGCGTACGGCGAGAACGGCAGCCTGGGCCCGCCGGAGGGCCGGGCGGCCTTCGACGCCGTCCTCGGCACCCGGCTCGACCTCGACCAGCCCGGCACCGACGACTGGGTGGGCGGCGAGACCTCGCCCTACGGCCCGGCGCTGGACGTCAGCTACCCCCACCCGGACCCGGACGTCCTGGTCCCCGCGATGCGCAGCGCCCTGCCGGCCTGGCGGGCGGCCGGCCCCGAGCTGCGCGCCGCGGTCTGTCTGGAGGTCCTCGCCCGGATCAACGCCCGCACCCACGAGTTCGCGCACGCCGTCATGCACACCAGCGGGCAGGCGTTCCTGATGGCCTTCCAGGCGGGCGGCCCGCACGCCCAGGACCGCGGTCTCGAAGCGGTCGCCTACGCCTACGCCGAGCAGGTCCGCACCCCGGGGTCCGCCGAGTGGACCAAACCCCAGGGCAAGCGGGAGCCGCTGACCCTCGCCAAGCGGTTCACCCCGGTGGGCCGCGGGGTCGCCCTGGTGATCGGCTGCAACACCTTCCCCACCTGGAACGGCTATCCGGGCCTGTTCGCCTCGCTCGCCACGGGCAACGCCGTCCTCGTCAAACCCCATCCGCGCGCGGTGCTGCCGCTGGCGCTCACCGTGCAGGTGGCCCGCGAGGTCCTCGCCGACGCGGGCTTCGACCCGAACCTCGTCGCGCTCGCCGCCGAACGCCCCGGCGAGGGCCTGGCGAAGACCCTGGCCCTGCGCCCCGAGGTCAGGATCATCGACTACACGGGGTCCACGGAGTTCGGCGACTGGCTGGAGGCGCACGCCCGGCAGGCCCAGGTGTACACGGAGAAGGCGGGCGTCAACACCGTCGTCATCGACTCCACCGACGACTACCGGGGCATGCTGTCCAACCTGGCCTTCTCGCTGTCCCTGTACAGCGGCCAGATGTGCACCACCCCGCAGAACCTGCTGATCCCCCGCGAGGGCATCAGCACCGACGCGGGCCCCAAGACCTACGCGGAGGTGGTGGCCGACCTGTCGGCCGCCGTCGACGGCCTCCTCGGCGACGACGCCCGGGCCAACGCCCTGCTGGGGGCCCTGGTCAACCCGGCGGTACGGGCCCGTCTCGAAGCCGCCCCGGAGCTGGGCGAGGTGGCCCTCGCCTCCCGGGCGCTCACCCATCCCGAGTACCCGGACGCCGTGGTCCGCACCCCGAGCATCGTCACGCTGGACGGCGGCGAGCCGGACGACGGGGCCGCGTACCTCAGCGAGTGCTTCGGCCCGGTGTCCTTCGTCGTGGCCACCGATTCGACGGCCGCCTCCCTGGAACTGCTGCGCCGCACCGTGCGCGAGAAGGGCGCGATGACGGTCGGGGCGTACACCACCTCGCCGGAGGTGGCCCGCGACGTCGAGGAGGTCTGTCTGGAGGAGTCCGCGCAGCTCTCCCTCAACCTCACCGGCGGGGTGTACGTCAACCAGACGGCCGCCTTCTCCGACTTCCACGGTTCGGGCGGCAACCCCGCGGCGAACGCGGCCCTGTGCGACGGGGCGTTCGTGGCCAACCGCTTCCGGGTGGTGGAGGTGCGGGGCACGGTCTGACGCCTCCCCCGCCGCCCCTTGCGGCGGGTGCTCAGGGGCCGGCCGGGGCTCCCTGCCGGGCCGACCAGTGGAACAACGCCATGGCCACGCTGGTCGCGAGGTTGTAGCTGGAGACCCGCGGGTTCATCGGAAGCGACAGCAAGCGGTCGGCCCGGGCCCGCAACGGGGCGGACAGCCCGCTGCGTTCGGAGCCGAAGGCGAGGACGGCGTCGTCCGGCAGGACGACGCCCCGGATGTCCTCGCCCTCGGCGTCCAGGGCGAACAGGGGCCCCTCGGGCAGGTCGGCGACCTCCTCCACGCGCTCCACTGCGGTGGCGAAGTGGAGCCCGGCGCCACCGCGCACCACCGTGGGGTGCCAGGGGTCCAGGGTGCCCGTGGTGACCACCCCGGTCGCCCCGAAACCCGCGGCGAGCCGGATCACGGCTCCGGCGTTGCCGAGGTTGCGCGGCTGGTCGAGCACGATGACGGGGGTGGTGCGGGGCCGCCGGGCCAGGGCGGCGAGGTTGCGGTCCCGGGCCGGGCGCACCGCCAGCGCGGCCACGCCGGTGGGGTGGAGCCGGGGCACCAGGGCGCGCAGGTCCGCCTCGGGCACCTCCACCAGGAGCGCGTCGAGCGGCGCCACCACGTCGGGCGCCAGTTCGTCCGCGAGGGCGAGCACCGCGGCCCGGTCGGCGGCCAGGGCCAGCGGCACCCGCGCCGCGAAGCGCAGGGCGTGCTTGACGGCGTGGAACCCGTCGAGCAGCACGGCACCGTCGGCGAGCCCCCGCCAGGCGCTCACCGCCCGGTCGGCGTCGCCGGTGTGCTGGGCTCCCGTCGGGTTCATGCCGGTCAGCCTACGTGCGCCCGGGGCACCGCCCGGCGGCCCGGCCCCGGGCGGACGACGACGACCACCGCGGGCCCGCCACGACCACGGCGCCGGCTCCCCCGGCTACCGCGGGCTCCCCACCGGCGGCGCACCGTCCCCGGGCAGGTCCGGGGCCGGGTCCTTGCCGAGGCGCACGGGCCCGTCCCCGCCGACCCCCACGGGCTCCGCCGGTACGGGACGCCCCGACTCCCCGGCCCGCTGCCCCGGCACGGCAACCGGTACGGGGTCGGCTCCGGTTTCGGCTTCGGGCTCGGGCTCGGCACCCGGTGCGTCGTCCCGGCCCCGCGCCCCGGGCGCCTTGCCCCGGCGGAACACCCCGAGCACCCGCTCCCACAGCCGGGTCACCGCGCGGCCGAGCCGCCGCAGGAACGAGGTCGGCAGGAAGACGGCGTCCGCGGCGATCATGGCGAGGGAGAAGAACGGCAGCCCCAGGGTCACCGCGATCACCGAGTGCTCCATGATCATGACCGCGAGCAGGACGTTCTTGACCTTGCGGTTGAACAGCGTGAAGGGGAAGGCGACCTGCACGATGACCGTGCCGTAGGTGACCAGCATGACGAACGTGCCGGACTGCGTCATCAGGTCGGAGAGCGCCGGCCAGGGCGAGAAGTAGTCGAGGTGCAAGGGGTAGTAGACCGCCGTGCCGTCCTGCCAGCGCGAGCCCTGCACCTTGTACCAGCCGGCGGTGGCGTAGATCAGACACGCCTCCGCCATGATCACGAACAGTCCGGCGTTGTGGACGACGTTGGCGAGGACGTCCAGCAGCCGGCGGTTCGGGTTCAGCCGGTCGGGCCCCTTCCGGTCGAAGGCCCACCACAGGGCCAGCCCGAGCCACAGGCCCCAGAAGAAGACCAGCCAGACCCACCCGAGCTCGCCGCTGAACGTGAGGGCGGACAGCGCGACGCCCAGCACCCACCACAGGACCGGACCCACCCGGTCCTCACGGACCCGTTCGCCCCGGGCGAGCGCCGCGGACGACCGCCGCTCGCGACGGGCGTCCAGGGACCACACCTGCCCGCAGCGGGTGAGCACCAGGTAGAGCGCCATCAGATGGATGACGTTGTCCCCGCCGTCCCCTATGAAGACGCTGCGGTTCTGGAGCGACAACACGCCGATCATGAACAGCACGGACATGGTGCGGGTGCGCCAGCCCAGCAGCAGCAACGCACTGGACAGCACGGCGAGCCCGTAGACGAGCTCGAACCAGAGGTCGCCGTCGAACCACATCAGGGCCGTGAACGCACCGTTGTCGGCGGTCCAGTCCCGGGCCATGCTCCAGCTCCACGGCCCGTCGGGTCCGTACAGCTGGTGGCGGTGCGGGAGTTCCCACAGCAGGAACAGCAGCCAGGTGAGCGAGAACCCGATCCGGACGATCGCCGTCTGATGGGGGCCGAGGGCGCTGCCCGTGACCCGGTCGATGCCGCGCGCGAGCGCGCTACCGGTCCCACTCACGGGGTCTCCTCCGTACGGTCGGACCGCGCCCGGGTGTCGCCCGCGGCGTCCAACGGCCTGTCGTCCTCGGTCACCGACCACCACGGCAACTGCCGGTAGCTCGGGTTCAGATCGACGGTCTCACCGCTCCACGACGGTGGTGCGACGTTGGTGGTGGCGGCGCGCACCTGGATCCTTTCGACGGTGCCGCCCCGGCCGTCGCGCTCCTCGTCCTGGAGCCGTTCGAGCCGCATCACGACGATGCGGCGCACGTACTCCCCGGAGAGGGTGCCGCGCAGTCCGTTGGGCTGGTTCTGGGCGTCGTGCGAACCGACGAAGAAGTCCCAGGCGCGGCGCAGTTCGTTCTGCTCGGTGTGGCTGGGCAGCAGGTTGCCCTCGATGGCCTCGCCGTCGAGCGCGGAGAGGTCGATCCAGTCGGTGGTGCGACGCTGACCGTCCTCGCCGCGCACCTGTGCGCGCGCGTGCACGGCCACGTTCTGCTGCAAGGGGTTCGGGGCGAACAGCTTCCAGTTCTGTTCGAACTCGGGGTAGATCCACGCGTCGATGGCGTCGGCGTACTGCTTGCTCATCGTGTTCGACGGCGCGACGTGCAGGAACGACAGCCCGAGGTGCGCGGCGACGGCGAGGGCGGCCAGCGCGAGGGCGAGCGCGGCGGTGAGTTGCTGCCCCAGGGGCAGCCCCGCTATCCCCGCCCGCGACGTCGCGGGCGGGTTCCCGGCAGGTGGTCCGCCGCCCGTCGGCTCCCCGGTGTCCGCCCCGCCCGTGGCCGACGCACCCTCGGCCCGTACGGGCCCGGGCTGCGGGCCGGCCGCCGACGTTCCCGCAGCCGGCAGGCCCCGGACAAGCGGCCACCCGGACGTACCACCTGCGGCCGACGGTTTCCCCCCCGCCCCGTCGCCGACCGACGGCCCGCTGACCGGCTCGCCCGCGGCCTGCCCACGCACGGACGAGGCACTGGCGGGCGACGGGCCCGCAGCCGGCTCGTCCACGGAAGACGGTCCCCGAGCCGACCCGTCCCCGACCGACGGGTTCACCGATAGCGCGTCCACAGCCGACGGACCACCGACCACCGCACCCACAACGGACAGGTCCCCGACCGGCGGACCGGCGGGCGACGGGCCCGCGGCCGGACCGTCCGCGGAAGGCAACTCCCGTGCCGACGGGTCCGCGGCCGACGGGTCCGCGGCCGACGAGCCAACGCCCGCCGCACCCACGACGGACAGATCCCCAGCCAGCGGGCCCTCGGCTGGCGCGTCCCCGACCGACGCATCCCCAGCCGGCGGACCGGCGGGCGAACCGTCCACGGAAGACGGTTCCCGAGCCGGCCCGTCCCCGACCGACGGGTTCACCAGTGGCGCGTCCACAGCCGACGGACCACCGACCACCGCACCCACAACGGACAGGTCCCCGACCGGCGGACCGGCGGGCGACGGGCCCGCGGCCGGACCGTCCGCGGAAGGCAGCTCCCGTGCCGACGGGTCCGCGGCCGGTGCAGCAGCCGCGGGCGGCCCGGCGGACGCATCCGCCCCCCGCGGCTCCGCAGAACCCGGTGGGCCGGCGCCCGGCGACCCCCCAGCGCCCGGTGGGCCCTCAGCCGCCGACGGCCCGGAAGCCGGCGGCGCACCAGCACCGTCACCCCCCGCCGCCCCGGCGCCCCGCACCCCGTTGTCGTACGCGTCCATACCGCCCCGCTCCCCACTCCCTGTCCGACTGCCGCGCCGCCCCGCGCCTCCGCACCGGAACGGTACTCAGGGCCGCCCGCCCGGCACAGCGTCATGGAGTTATCCACAGGGTTGACACCCTACGGGCTGGGTCTCACCATGGATGCAACGGACCGAACGATCGGTCGGCCCAGGAGGGGTAGGCATGACGACAGCAGCGGCACGGCGGACGTCCGGCGGGGAGCCCACGGGCGCCCGGGCCGACGCGGAGCGCACCGCCCTGTTCGAAGCGGCCTTCGACGCCACGGTCGCCGCGGACGAGCGGATCGAGCCGCGGGACTGGATGCCGGACGCCTATCGCGCCACCCTGGTCCGCCAGATCGCCCAGCACGCCCACTCCGAGATCATCGGCATGCAACCGGAGGCGAACTGGATCACGCGCGCCCCCTCCCTGCGCCGCAAGGCGATCCTGATGGCCAAGGTGCAGGACGAGGCCGGCCACGGCCTGTACCTCTACGGCGCGGCGGAAACCCTCGGCGTCCGCCGCGAGGAACTGCTGGACAAGCTCCACTCGGGCCGTCAGAAGTACTCCTCGATCTTCAACTACCCCACCCTGACCTGGGCCGACGTCGGTGCCATCGGCTGGCTCGTGGACGGCGCCGCGATCACCAACCAGGTCCCGCTGTGCCGCTGCTCCTACGGCCCCTACGCCCGGGCGATGGTCCGGGTCTGCAAGGAGGAGTCCTTCCACCAGCGCCAGGGGTACGAATTGCTGCTCGCCCTCAGCCGGGGCACCGGGGCGCAGCACGCGATGGCCCAGGACGCGGTGGACCGCTGGTGGTGGCCGTCGCTGATGATGTTCGGCCCGCCGGACGACGAGTCGACGCACTCGGCGCAGTCCATGGCGTGGAAGATCAAGCGCCACTCCAACGACGAGCTGCGCCAGCGCTTCGTGGACATCTGCGTGCCCCAGGCCGAGTCGCTGGGCCTGACGCTCCCCGACCCCGACCTGCGGTGGAACGAGGAGCGGGGCCGGCACGACTACGGCGCGATCGACTGGCAGGAGTTCCGCGAGGTCCTGAAGGGCAACGGCCCCTGCAACGAGGAGCGGATCACCCGGCGCCGCCGGGCCCACGAGGAGGGCGCCTGGGTCAGGGAAGCGGCGGCGGCCCACGCCCACAAGCGGCGCACCGGCGCGGACGGAAGGGCGACGGCATGAACGACCCGACGGACGACCCGACGGACGACCCGACGGACTGGCCCCTGTGGGAGGTCTTCGTACGGTCCCGGCGCGGGCTGTCCCACACCCACGCCGGCAGCCTGCACGCCCCGGACGCGGAGCTGGCCCTGCGCAACGCGCGCGACCTCTACACCCGGCGCGGCGAAGGGGTCTCCCTCTGGGTGGTGCCCTCCACCGCGATCACCGCGTCCTCCCCGGACGAGAAGGACCCGTTCTTCGAACCCTCGGCCGACAAGCCCTACCGGCACCCGACCTTCTACGAGATCCCGGAAGGGGTGCAGCACCTGTGACGCCCCCCGCCCCGAACGCCCCGGCCACGCCGGCCACCCCCGGCAGCGCCACGGCACCGACCGCCACGGACGCGGCACCGGACGCCACGGACACCGCACCGGACGCCACCGCGCTGGCCCTGGGTGACGACGCCCTGGTCCTCTCCCACCGTCTCGGCGAATGGGCCGGCAACGCCCCCGTGCTGGAGGAGGAGGTGGCCCTCGCGAACATCGCCCTGGACCTCCTCGGTCAGGCCCGGGTCCTGCTGTCGACGGTCGGCGACGAGGACGAGTTGGCGTACCTGCGCGAGGAACGGGCGTTCCGCAACCTCCAGTTGGTCGAGCAGCCGAACGGCGACTTCGCCCACACCGTCGTGCGGCAGCTGTACTTCTCGACGTACCAACGGCTGCTCTACGCCGGGCTGGCCGACGGGTCGACGCAGTTCGCACCGCTGGCGGCGAAAGCCGTGAAGGAGGTGGCCTACCACCAGGACCACGCCGAGCAGTGGACCCTGCGCCTGGGCGACGGCACCGAGGAGAGCCACCACCGCATGCGGCGGGCGACCACCGCACTGTGGCGGTACACCGGGGAGATGTTCGAGCCGCTGGCCGGTCTCGACCTCGACCGGGCCGCGCTGCGCACCGCCTGGCGGGAATCGGTGGGCGCCACCCTGCGCGCGGCCACGCTCGACCTGCCCGAAGGCCCGTCCTCGGGCGCCTGGAGCGCGGGCGGCGGACGGCAGGGAGTGCACACCGAACCCTTCGGACGGATGCTGGCCGAGATGCAGCACCTGCACCGCAGCCACCCGGGGGCGTCGTGGTGAGGGCGGCCGGCGGCGCCCGGAGCCCCGCGGCCGGTGCGGACACCGCACTGGAGGAACGGCTGCGGCTCGTCGCCGGCGCGGTGCCCGACCCCGAACTGCCCGTGCTCACCCTCACCGAGCTGGGCGTCCTGCGCGCGGTGCGGCTGCTCGGCCCGGGGCGCGTCGAGGTCGACCTCACCCCCACGTACACCGGCTGCCCCGCCGTGGAAGCGATGGCCGCCGACATCGAACGGGCCCTGCACGCACACGGCGTCCCCGAGGTCACCGTCCGGTCCGTGCTGGCCCCCGCCTGGAGCACCGACGACATCACCGACGAGGGCCGCCGCAAGCTCGCCGCGTTCGGCATCGCCCCACCGCGCACCGGCCCCGCCGCGGGCCCCGTGGCGGTACCGCTGGGCCCCACCCGCACGACGTCCGCGCACCCGCGCACCGACCCGACCGACCTCGCGCCCGTGGCCTGCCCCCGCTGCGGCTCCACCGACACCGAACTGCTCAGCCGGTTCTCGTCCACCGCGTGCAAGGCGTTGCGCCGCTGCCGTGCCTGCGCGGAACCCTTCGACCACTTCAAGGAACTGTGATGGCCCGCTTCCACCCGCTCCGGGTCGCCGCGGTCGACCGGCTCACCGACGACTCGGTGGCCCTCACCCTCGCCGTTCCCCGGGAGCTGCGCACCGCCTACCGGCACGCCCCCGGTCAACACCTGGCACTGCGCCGCGTCGTCAACGGCACCGAGGTGCGCCGTACGTACTCCATCTGCTCGCCGGCCCCCGGTCCGACGGGCCCGCGGACGCTACGGGTGGGCGTGCGCCTGGTCGACGGCGGCGCCTTCTCGACGTACGCGCTGGAGGAGGTCGCGGTCGGCGACGAGGTGGAGGCGATGACCCCGGCGGGCCGCTTCACCCTGGAGCCCGCCCCCGGGCAGTACGCGGCGGTCGTCGCCGGCAGCGGCATCACCCCGGTGCTGTCCATCGCCCACACGCTGCTCGCCCGGGAACCCGAGGCCCGGTTCTGTCTGCTGCGGGGCGACCGCACGACCGCGTCGACGATGTTCCTGGACGAGGTGGCGGACCTCAAGGACCGCTACCCGGACCGGTTCCAGCTGGTGACGGCGCTGTCCCGGGAGGAACGGCGCAGCGGGCTCCCCGTCGGCCGGCTCGACCGCGAGCGGCTGACCGCGCTGCTGCCCGCGCTGCTCCCGGTGGAACGGGTGGCGGGCTGGTTCCTGTGCGGGCCGCTGGGGCTGGTGGAGGGCGCCGAGCGGGCGCTGCGCGACCTCGGGGTGGAACGGTCGCGCATCCACGAGGAGGTGTTCCACGTGGACGCCGCCCCGCCACCGCCCGCCACCGCACCGCCCGCGCACAGCAAGGTCACCGCGCACCTGGACGGGCGGGCCGGGAGCTGGCCGGCCCGCGGGGGCGAGACGCTGCTCGACACGGTCCTGCGCAACCGCCCCGACGCCCCCTACGCCTGCAAGGGCGGGGTGTGCGGCACCTGCCGGGCGTTCCTGGTCTCCGGCGAGGTCACTATGGACCGCAACTTCGCGCTGGAGCCGGAGGAGACGGGCGCCGGGTTCGTCCTGGCCTGCCAGTCCCGTCCGGTGACGGAGGAAGTGGAGCTGGACTTCGACCGCTGAGCCGTCTGAGCCGCCCGAGCCGTCCGAGCGCTCCGAGCGCTCCGAGCCCGACGGACGGGAGGCCGGCGGAGTCAGACCACGGTGCCCGGCTGGCCCTGCGGGGTGACCACGGGGCGCCCCACGGCCTCCCAGAACTGCATGCCGCCCTCGACGTTCACCGCGTCCAGTCCCTGGTTCACCAGGTACGCCGTGACCTGGGCCGAGCGTCCGCCCGACCGACAGATGACGTGCACCCGGCCGTCCTGCGGGGCGGCATCGGTCAGCTCCCCGTAGCGGGCGACGAACTCGCTCATCGGGATGTGTAGGGCTCCGTGCGCGTGCCCCGCCTCCCACTCGTCGGCCTCGCGGACGTCCAGCAGGAAGTCACCGTCCGCGAGGTCGGGGACACCGACCGTGGGCACACCAGATCCGAAATGCATGCCTCCGACGCTACCCGACCCGCCCTCCCCGGCCGACCGTCGGCTCGGTCCGGACACCCGGACCGGCACTCGACCCGGTTCAGTCCCGAGGCTCGGCCGGCGGCTCCGGCACGGCGTGGGAACCCTGGTGGGGCTGGGTCCGGGACCGGTGCTTGGGCAGGTCCGCGGGGTCCACGCCGGGGACCGGGATCGTCCGTTCCGAGATGGCCGCCGCATCGAGTCCGCGCTCGGCGAGCTGGGCCACCAGCTCCGCCAGTTCGGCCTCCCGCTGGCTGACCTGGGCGAGCAGTTGCTCGGCGATCTCGTCCAACAGGCCGTCCGGGTCGTCGGGGGCCATCCGCAGCATCGAGCCGATCGCGCCGTCCTCCAGCTCGCCGGCGACGACGGTCAGCAGTTCCTTGCGCTGGGACAGCCACTCCAGCCGGGCGTACAGCTCCTCGCTCCGGGTCGGCTGCCACTCGGCCGGCACGGGGCCCGCCGCCCACTCCTCGGCCAGCTCCCGCAGCAGGGCCTCGTCGCCCCGGGAGTAGGCCGTGTTGACCCGGGTGATGAACTCCTCGCGCCGCTCGCGTTCGGGCTCGTCCTGGGCGAGGTCGGGGTGCGCCTTGCGGGCCAGTTCCCGGAACAGCTTCCGGGCCCCCTCACTGGGCCGGACCCGGTCCGGCGGCCGCACCGGCTGCTCGGTGAGCATCGCCTCCGCCTCCGGGGACAGTCCGTCCCCGGACAGCCAACCCTGGAACAGTTCCTCCACGGCGGGCATCGGCATCACCCGGGCCCACGCCTCGTCCGCGAGGCGACGGTCCTCGGCCGCACCGCTGAGGGTGGCCCGCGCCTCGGCGATCCGCGCGTCCAGTTCGTCGAGCCGCGTGTACATCGGGCCCAGCTTCTGGTGGTGCAGCCGGGAGAAGTTGTCGACCTCGATGCGGAACGTCTCGACCGCGATCTCGTACTCGATCAACGCCTGCTCGGCGACCCGCACGGCACGTTCCAGCCGCGCCTCGGGACGCGCGGCGACGGGCTCGGCAGGACCACCGGGCCCGGTAGGCTCGGTGGGCTCAGGGGCCTCGACAGGCTCAGCGCCCTCGGCTTCGGGACTCGTCACCCGACCACCCTAGGCCACCGGCCGCACCGCACGACCGCCCTCGTCGCATCTCCCCGCCGGGCCCCCGCCCGGGCCCGGCGGGGGGCCGGCGAGGACCGTCGGGTCACACGCCCGTCTCGGCGGCGATCCTGCCGCCGCGCACCGCCTTCACCAGCACCGCGTGGTCCGCCTCCGTACGGTCCGCGTAGGCGACCGCGAAGGCGGCCACCGCCGCGTCGAACTCGTCGTTCTTGCCGCAGTAGCCGGCCAGCACCCGGGGGTCGGCGCTGTGCGCATGGGCCCGGGCCAGCAGGGCGCCCGTCATGCGGCCGTAGTCGTCCAACTGGTCCGGGGCGAGGGCCGCCGGGTCGACGCTGCCCTTGCGGTTGCGGAACTGGCGCACCTGGTAGGGGCGTTCGTCCACGGTGGTCCAGCCGAGGAGCATGTCGCTGACCACCTGCATGCGCTTCTGCCCCAGCACCACCCGGCGGCCCTCGTGCCCGGCGGGCGGCGCGGCGAACCCGGCGGTCACCAGGTGCGGGAGGAGCGCGGAGGGCCGGGCCTCCTTGACCTGGAGGACCAGCGGCTCCCCCCGGTGGTCCAGCAGCAGCACCACGTACGAGCGGGTGCCGACGCTGCCGGTGCCGACGACCCGGAACGCCACGTCCTGGATGCTGTACCGGGCGAGCAGCGGCACCCGGTCCTCGGCGACGGTGTCCACGTACTGCGCGAGGGAGGCCGCGACGGCCGCGGCCTCCGCGTCCGGGACCCGGCGCAGCACCGGCGGGGCGTCGACGAACTGCCGGCCGCCGCCGAGCACGGCTTCCGTCGCCTTCGCGGCGAACCGGCCGCTGGTGTTGTTGCGGGCCTTCTCGCCGACCTTGCGCAGGGTGCCGGCGAGGTCCTGGGCGTCGGCGTGGGAGACGAGTTCCTCGTCGGCGATGGCGTTCCAGGCGTCCAGTGCCGGGAGCCTCGCCAGCAGCCGCATCGTCCGCCGGTAGGCGCCGACCGCGTCGAAGGCGGCCCGCCGGCAGGTGTCGTCCTTGGCGCCCGTCTCCCGGCCGGCCAGGACGAGGGAGGTGGCGAGCCGCTTGAGGTCCCACTCCCAGGGGCCGTGCACCGTCTCGTCGAAGTCGTTGAGGTCGATGACGAGTTCACCGCGGGCGTCCCCGTACAGACCGAAGTTCGCCGCGTGCGCGTCGCCGCAGAGTTGGGCGCCGACCCCGGTCGTGGGGGTGCGCGCGAGGTCGTACGCCATCAGCCCGGCGGCTCCGCGCAGGAACGCGAACGGGCTCGCGGCCATCCTGCCGACCCGGATCGGGGTCAGCTCCGCCAGTCGGCCCCGGCTGGACTCCTCGACCGCGGCGACCGCGTCGGGACGCCCGGCGGCGAGCTCCAGACGGGCGTGCGCACTGCGGGGGACCCGGGTGCGCAGCGCCTTGCCGGCGTCCTTCACACAGGGGTGCGGCGCGTCCTGCCCGGCGGGACCGTCCGCGCCGGGGAACCCGTCGGCGAACCCCCGCACCCTCGGCAGCCGCACGGACCGCGGCACGCCCGGCGCGGCCCGGGCGACGAGCGCGCCGTCCACCGCGAACCGCGGACCCGCACCCACCCCCGTACCCGTCCCGTCGACGTCGACCCCGGGCACCGCGCCCGCCCCGGACCGCACTCCCACCAGATCCTCGGCCACTGCGTCCCCCTCCTGAACCGCTTCGCACCGGCGTGCGCCGGTGCACGCCGGTGGGCCGAAACGGTACCCCTCCCGCGCGCGGCTCAGCGCTGGTCTTCGGGCACGATCTGCTCCCGACACGCCTTGGCCTTCTCGGGCAGGTAGGTCTCGGCCCAGAGCCCGAGCGCGGAGAGCGCGGGTTTGAGGGCGGCTCCCGACTCCGTCAGCCGGTATGCCACGCGCAGCGGGGGGCCCTCCACGACCTCCCGCAGGACGAGGCCCTCGCCGGCCAGTTCGCTGAGCCGGTCCGACAGCATCCGTTCGCTGATCCCGGGGATCGCGCGGCGCAGTTCGGAGAAGTGGACGGGGCCGTCCAGGAGCACGGCGATGATCAGGCCGGTCCAGCGCTTCCCGAGCAGGCCGAACACCCGGGTCATCCCGCCGTCCACCGTGGCGCACGTTCCGGGGTCGTGGCGCACGGCCGGTCCGGCGCCCCCGTCCGTGTCGCGGGGTGTCGCCGCGGGACGGACGGAGACGTCCGTCCCGCCCGTCACGTCCGTCGCCACGTCCATTGCGTTGCTCTCCGGGGCCGCCATGCGCTCCAGGGTACTGCCCGCCACCCCAGGGGATGAAAAAAAGTAAGTAGCTGTGTTACTAATAGCTGCGAAAGGAAGAGCAGTCCTCAGCACCCCCGTGCGGCATCCGGCGCCGTGTGCCCACGGGCACCCGCGGGCTGCCCGTCACCCGATTTGGAGACCTGAATGGCCACCCTCCTGCACCTGGATTCGTCCCTCTTCCCGTCCGCGGGATCGACCTCGCGCACCGTGACCGGCGCCTTCCGCGAGGCCTGGGAGGCGCAGCACCCGAACAGCTCGGTCGTCTACCGCGACCTGGCCGCGACCCCCGTGCCGCACCTCGACGGGATCGCCGCCTCCGCCGGGTTCGCCGACCCGTCGACGCACTCCGCCGAGCAGGTCACCGCGTTCGCCAGCCGGATCGCCCTGGTGGAGGAGCTGGAGGCCGCGGACGCCGTGCTGATCGGCGCCCCCATGTACAACTTCTCGATCCCCTCGACCCTCAAGGCGTGGCTCGACCAGGTGATCCTCCCGGGACGCACCGCGGGCCCCGAGTCGACGCTGAAGGGCAAGCACGTCACGGTCGTCGCCAGCCGCGGCGGCTCGTACGCCCCGGGCACCCCCCGGGAGCCCTTCGAGTACGTGCAGAACTACCTGGGCGCCGTGCTGACCGAGATGCTCTCGCTGGAGGTCGACTTCATCGTCCCGGAGCTGACGCTGGCCCGTTCCAACCCGGCCATGTCCGAGCTGATCCCGCTCGCCGACGCCTCCCGCGAGCGGGCGCTGGAGGAGGCGGACCTCAAGGCGAAGTCCCTCGCCGACCGGCTCGTCACGTCCGCCGCGTGACGCGCTGACGGTCCGGGGGCTCCGGTGCGCTGACGCCCGGGAAGCAGAACGCCGGTGGGGTACGGAGCGGTCGCTCCGTACCCCACCGGCGTTTCCTTGGTCGGTGACCGTGCCGGGTCAGTGGCGGTGTCCGTCGCCTTCGGGCTCCGCGGGCCGCTCCGTACCGGCCGGGTCGCCCGACCCCTCGGTGCCGCCGCCGGCCTGCGCACCGCCGGCCCGCACCGTGAACGCGGCCGTGCGCACCTCGCCCTCGTGCTGGAAGTCGAGGAACAGCCGGTACGTCCCCGCGCTGGGCGCCGTGGCGGTGAACGACACCTCCGGGCCCGGCTTCGTCACCCCGTCGCCGGGCTCGCCGTTCGGGTGGACGTGGAGGTAGGCGAGGTCACCGGCGCGCAGCGCCACCAGGTGGCCGTACGACCCCAGGTAGGGCTGGAGGTCGGTGACGTCCCGGCCGCCCTTGCTGACCTTCAGCCGCAGCTCCTCGGCGGACCCCGGCCGCAACCCGCCCGCCAGGGTGACCGTGTAGCCGTCCACGGCGGTCGTCCGGGAGGGCGCGGGCGCCTCGCCGGGCCGGTACGCGCCCGAGACCGCGAGGTCACGGCCGAGGGTCAGGTTCCCGGTCTTGCCGTCGCCGGGCGTGAAGTCCGCGAAGAGCCGGTAGTCGCCGGCCGCGGGCAGCTTCACCGGCGTGCTCCAGGTGCCGTCGGCGGCCCGTTCGGGGTGCAGGTGCCGGTACGTGTTCAGATCGCGCGAGGCGAGGATGAGGTGGAGCTCCTTGCCGTGCTCCCGCGCGAAGGAGGTGAGCGCCCCGCCCTTCCCGTCCCGGATCACGAACGCCAGGTCGGTCTCGCGCCCGGCGGCGATCCGCGGGGTCTTCAGCTCGAAGGCGTACCCCTTCTCGGAGACCTGGAGTCCCCCGGGCCGCTCCCCGGCGTCCCCCACCCCACCGGTACCGGACCCGCCGGACCCGCCGACCTCCGCGGTGGTCGACCCGTGCTTGCTGTGGGACGCGGGCTCGGGATTCACCGGGTCGATGCCGGTGCCCACCCCGAAGGCCGTGCCGAAGGCCGCCGCCAGCACTGCGGCGTATGCGGTGATCCTCACTGCGGTGTTCATGGCTACTGCTCCTCGTGGCGTCGACGGGCGTGGGCGCCTGGCCGCTGCCCCACCCCTGCAATCTATACCCCTAGGGGGTATATTTCCACTCCCGGGAAAACCTTGCCTTCGATAGGGGGTGGGGGTATACATGGACTCGACGCAGATACCCCCACAGGGTATCTTGGGAAGCATCAGACAGCCCTCCGCCCAAGGGCCGACTACCGAGGAGCAGTGATGAGCAGCACGCTCGCCCCGACCGAACAGGTCGAGCTGGCCATCGGCGGCATGACCTGCGCCTCGTGCGCCGCCCGCATCGAGAAGAAGCTCAACCGGATGGAGGGCGTCGAGGCGACCGTCAACTACGCCACCGAGAAGGCCAAGGTCACCTACTCCGGCGCGGTCGACGTCGAGGCCCTGATCGCCACGGTCGAAGCGACCGGCTACACGGCCGCACCGCCCCCGCCGCCCGCCGCAGCGGGCAGCGCGCCGGCCCAGGGCACGACGGACGCGGAGGACGACGAACTGCGCCCGCTGCGCCAGCGCCTGGTGACCGCGGTCGTCCTGTCCGTCCCGGTCATCGCGATGGCGATGGTCCCGGCCTTCCAGTTCGAGTACTGGCAGTGGCTGTCGCTGACGCTGGCCGCCCCGGTCGTCGTCTACGCCGCCTGGCCCTTCCACCGGGCGGCCTGGACCAACGCCAAGCACGGCGCCGCCACCATGGACACGCTGATCTCGGTGGGCACCGTCGCCGCCCTGCTGTGGTCCCTGTGGGCCCTGTTCTTCGGCACCGCCGGCCAACCGGGCATGACGCACCCCTTCGAGCTGACGATCGCCCGCGGCGACGGCTCGGCCAACATCTACCTGGAGACCGCGGCCGGAGTGACCGCGTTCATCCTGGCCGGACGCTTCTTCGAGGCCCGCTCCAAGCGCAAGGCGGGCGCGGCCCTGCGGTCCCTGATGGAACTGGGCGCCAAGGAGGTCACCGTCCTGCGCGACGGCCGCGAGGAGCTGATCCCCACCGACCAGCTCGCGGTCGGCGACCGGTTCCTGGTCCGTCCCGGCGAGAAGATCGCCACCGACGGCACCGTGGTGGAGGGCTCCTCCGCGGTGGACGCGTCCATGCTGACCGGCGAGTCCGTCCCGGTCGAGGTCAAGGTCGGCGACGCGGTCGCCGGCGCCACGCTCAACGCCGGCGGACGGCTGGTCGTCGAGGCCACCCGGGTCGGCTCCGACACCCAGCTCGCCCGGATCGCCCAGCTCGTCGAGGACGCGCAGAACGGCAAGGCCGCGGCCCAGCGCCTCGCGGACCGCATCTCGGCCGTGTTCGTCCCCGTGGTCATCGCCCTCGCCCTGGGCACGCTCGGCTTCTGGCTCGGCAACGGCGCCGGCATGACGGCCGCGTTCACCGCGGCGGTCGCCGTACTGATCATCGCCTGCCCGTGCGCCCTGGGCCTGGCCACCCCGACCGCACTGATGGTCGGCACCGGCCGGGGAGCCCAGCTCGGCATCCTCATCAAGGGCCCCGAGGTCCTGGAGACCACCCGCAAGGTCGACACGATCGTCCTGGACAAGACCGGAACGGTCACCACCGGCCGGATGACCCTGCTGCGCACGCACACCGCTGAGGGCCAGGACGAGACCGAGGTGCTGCGCCTGGCGGGCGCCCTGGAGCACTCCTCCGAGCACCCCATCGCCCGGGCCGTCGTCACCGGCGCCGAGGAGAAGGCCGGACCGCTGCCGGTCCCCGAGGACTTCGCGAACGTGCCCGGTCTGGGCGTGCAGGGCATCGTCGAGGGCCACGCGGTCCTGGTCGGTCGCGAGCGGCTGCTCGCCGAGTGGGCGATGGAGCTCCCCGCGGACCTGAAGCGCGCCAAGGAGGAGGCCGAGGCCGCCGGACGGACCGCCATCGCGGTCGCCTGGGACGGTCAGGCCCGCGCGGTGCTGGAGGTCGCGGACGCGATCAAGGACACCAGCGCCGAGGCGGTGCGCCGGCTGCGCGCCCTGGGGCTGACGCCGATCCTGCTGACCGGCGACAACAAGGCGGTCGCCGAGTCGGTGGCCCGTGAGGTGGGCATCGACGAGGTCATCTCGGAGGTCATGCCCGAGGACAAGGTCGCCGTGGTCAAGCGCCTCCAGGGCGAGGGCCGTTCGGTGGCGATGGTCGGGGACGGCGTCAACGACGCCGCCGCGCTCGCCCAGGCCGATCTGGGACTGGCGATGGGCACGGGCACCGACGCCGCCATCGAGGCCGGTGACCTGACCCTGGTCCGCGGGGACCTGCGGTCGGCGGCCGACGCGATCCGGCTGTCCCGCAAGACCCTCGGCACCATCAAGTCCAACCTGTTCTGGGCGTTCGCCTACAACGTGGGCGCTCTGCCACTGGCCGCCGCGGGCCTGCTCAACCCGATGATCGCGGGCGCCGCGATGGCGTTCTCCTCGGTCTTCGTGGTCGGCAACAGCCTGCGTCTGCGGAGCTTCCGCGCCGCGAGCTGACCCAGCCGTCCCGCCCCCCACCACGGGCCCCCGTTCCGGTCGACCGACCGGAACGGGGGCCCTTCGCATGCCCGCCGCCCCCGCACGCCCGGCCCGCACGGCCCGCGCAGCGCCCCGGGCCACAGCCCCGGGCCACAGCCCCGCCGACCGGCCCCGCGAAGTACCCGCGCACCGTGCGGAATCGACTCTTCACCCACCCTTCCGGAATACCTCGGGGGGGTATATTGTCAAAGCCTCAGAGATACCCCCCTGGGGTACCTAACCGAGTGAAGGGGCAGACCCATGTCAACTGTCAACCCACGGCGCTGGTGGGCGCTTCTCGTGCTGGCCACCGCCCAGTTCATGGTGATCATGGACACCTCCATCATCGGAGTGGCGCTCCCCGAGATGCAGCGTGACCTGGGCTTCTCCCAGGGGGACCTCCAGTGGGTCTTCAACTCCTACGTCATCGCCTTCGGCGGTCTGCTCCTGCTGGGCGGACGCCTGTCCGACCTGCTGGGGGCCCGCCGGGTCTTCGTCTCCGGCTGGGTCGTCCTCATCGCCGGATCGGTGGTGGCCGCCGCGGCGAGCACCGCCTGGGTCGAGATCGTGGGCCGCGCGGTACAGGGCGTCGGCGGTGCGCTGATCGCACCGGCGTCGATGACCCTGCTGATGATGCTCTTCGGCCACAACACCAAGGAGTTGGGCAAGGCGCTCGCCCTCTACGGCGCGGCGGCCCCGGCCGGCGGTACCGCCGGAGTGTTCCTCGGCGGCGTCTTCACCGAGTGGGCCAGCTGGCCCTGGATCTTCATCATCTACGTCCCGATCGGCATCGCGACCCTGCTCGCCACCGGCATCCTGCCCTCCGTCGCCGGCCGCCGCGGCTCGGTGGACGTCCTCGGCGCGGTGTTCGTCACCGCGGGCCTGGCGCTCGCCGTCTTCGCGATCGTCCGCGCCCCCGAGGTGGGTTGGGGCTCGACGGAGACCGTCCTGGAGCTGATCGGCGCCGCCGCGCTCCTGGCCCTCTTCCTCCTGGTGCAGCGGTCCGTCCGGACCCCCCTGATGCCGCTGGGCGTCTGGCGCACCCCCGGCCTCGGCATCTCCAACCTGTCGATGGCACTGCTGGGCGCCGCCTGGATCCCCATGTGGTACTTCCTCAACCTCTACCTCCAGCAGGTCCTGGGCTACGGGGCGTTCGCCAGCGGGGCCGCGCTACTGCCCATGACGGGTCTGCTGATGGTCTTCATGACGCTGATCACCGCACGGCTGCTGGGACGCTTCGGGGCCAAGCCGCTGATCGTGGGCGGTCTGCTGGTCCTGGCCGTCGGCCTGCTGTGGCTGTCCGCCGTCGAGCCGACCGGCACCTTCCTGGTGGACGTGCTGCCCGCCTCGCTGGTCGCGGCGACGGGCATGTCCCTGGCCTACATCCCGGCGATGATGTCGGCGATCTCCGGAGTACCGCAGGAGCAGGCCGGACTCGCCTCGGGCATCGTGAACACCACCTACCAGGTCGGCTCCGCACTCGGGTTGGCCGCGCTCACCGCGCTCGCCACCTCCCAGGGCGCGGGCGAACTGGGCGACCTGCCCGCGCTGACCGACGGGTTCAGCTCCGCGTTCGTGGGAGCCGCCGCCGTCGCCGCGGCGGGAGCCGCCCTCACCGCGCTGCTGATGCGCGGCCGCAACGCCGGATCAGCGGCGTCCACCGGGGACGCCGCGGTCAGCCCGGAGGTGCGCACGGGCGCCTGAACCGCCCGGCACGACCGCGGACCCCGGGGAGCCCCGGCGGTGACTCACCTCACCGCCGGGGCTCCCGCGTGCGCGCACGACCCCGAACGGCGGACCGCCGTCACGAACGGAGGCCGAGGGAAACGGTGAAGTCGTACATCTCGTCGCGGTAGACGGTGCCCGGGTCGTGCATGAAGGTGCGCAGGTGGCCGTAGATCTCCAGGGTCAAGAGTCCGTGCATGCGGCCCCACACGCTGAGCGTCATCGCGACGCCGGCCGGCGGCAGGTCCGGAAAGTCCTCGCGGGCGTGGGCCACCAGATCCGGGTGGAAGTCGGCCCAGTCGTAGGAACGCCCCTCGGGCCGTTGCACCCGGGCCGTCGGCCAGGCCGCGTCGACGAGGCCGAGCAGGGCGCTACAGGCGCGCAGTTCGGCCTGTTGGCCGGGGCCGTCGTCGGGCGCACGGTACCCGGGCACCGGGTCGCCGTAGATCAGCCGGAAGCCTTCGGGGTTGGCCAACGCCCACGTACGCATGGCCTGGGCCCAGGCCATGATCCGGGCGCCCGGATCGGATTCCGGCACCGCGTCGCGGGCGGCTTCGGCGGCATCGACCGCCGAGGTGTAGACGTCGCCGATGAGCGCCGTGATCAGGTCGTCGCGCGTGGCGAAGTAGCTGTAGATCGCACTGGCCGTCATGCCCATCTCACGGGCGATCGCACGTAGCGAAATGGCGCTCGGGCCGCCGTCCGCCATGAGCTGCAGGGCGATCGCCTTGATCTCGGCGCTGGTCTGGGCTCGCAGCCGGTCGCGACGGCTCGTCGTGGGGTCGCTCACGCTTGACAGTCTACAGAGTTGGTCTAATCTACGTCGTGCAACAACTAAACGCCGTTTAACAATGAGACGGCATATAGACTCGAAGGAACCGGGGGGCCCTGGACCGGAGAAGGCTTCCCGTCCGGCACGGCCGCCGGCCGCGGGAACACCCGGGAGTCCCCCGTCGGCACGGCGAGGCACAGCGCACCGCACCGCACCGCACCGGACGTGCTCCCCACGGGTCGGACGCCGCCACCCGGTCACCCACGCCGCGGAGCCGTTCCCCGACCCCAACGAACCTCCCTCTCCGGAAGGAACCAGCCCATGAGCACCACCGATGCGATCAACGCCTACCTCGACGTCTGGAACGAGCAGGACGCCGAGGCCCGGATGAAGCTGATGGAGTCGGTCCTCGTCGAGGACTCGCTCTACACCGACCCCCACCAGGCGGGCCTGCGCGGACACGCCGAACTGTCCGCCTGGATCGACCGGGTCCGAGCGGATTTCGGCGATCTGAGGTTCACCCTCGACGCCGTGATCGGCGCCCACCACGACCGTGCGCTGTTCCGCTGGAGACTCGACGCCACCAACACCGGTCACGACGTCGTCGAGTTCTCCGGCGACCGCATCCGCAGCATCGTCGGGTTCTTCGCCTGAGACACCCGCACCACCCCTGGACCGCCGCCCGGAACGGCGGCCCCACCCCACCCGTCGCGGCCCACGCCGCACACGAGCATGCGCAGGAGCACACGTGTCCCCCCTTTCCGCTTCCGCCCCGCGACCGCCGGTCACCGTCATCGGCCTCGGACTGATGGGCCGTGCGCTGGCCACGGCCTTCCTGGCGAACGGTCACCCGACCACCGTCTGGAACCGCTCGGCGGCCAAGGCCGACGACCTCGTCGCCAGCGGCGCCACCCTGGCCGACTCGGTCCGCAGCGCGGTCGAGGCGAGCCCGCTCGTCGTCGTCTGCGTCTCGGACTACGACGCCGTGCACGCGTTGCTGGACCCGGTCGGGCCCTCGCTGGCCGGCCGCACCCTCGTCAACCTGACCACGTCCAGTTCCGCCCGAGCACGCGAAGCAGCCGCGTGGGCGGCCGGCACCGGCAGCACCTATCTCGACGGGGTGGTCCTCGCCCTGCCCCAGGCCATCGGTACCGCCGACGCCGTGCTGTTGTACTCCGGCCCGCAGACCGCCTTCGACGAGCACCGCTCCACCCTGGCGGCACTCAGCGAGACCGGCACCGTCTACCTCGACGAGGACCACGGCCTGTCCGCCCTGTACGACATGTCGGTGCTGAGCATCATGTGGAGCGTCCTGAACGGCTTCCTCCAGGGCGCCGCACTGCTCGGCGCGGCGAACGTCAAGGCGACGACCTTCGCGCCGCTGGCCAGCACAGCGATCAACGTGACGAGCGCCTACGTCACCGCGTACGCGCAGCAGATCGACGAGGGCGGGTACCCGGCCGACGACGCCACCCTCGCCGTCCACCTGGGCGGGATGGAGCACCTGCTCCAGGAGACCGAGGCGCTCGGCGTCAGCACCGAGCTGCCGAACTTCTTCCTGAAGCTGGCCGCACGGGCGGCGGCCGACGGCCGTGCCGACGACAGTTACGCGGCGATGATCGAACAGTTCCGCAAGCCCACCGGCTGACCCTCCCCACGACGGACCGGTCGGGTCGTGGATCCGGATGCGCGGGAATGCGCGCTCCGGACCCGCGGCCCGGCTCCGTACCCTGCCGCGCCACGGAGGCGGCGCCGCGGATGCCCTGCCGCCGCAGGTGTCCGGACAACGAAGAACGGCCGTCATCGTGATCACGATGACGGCCGTTCCGTCGTTCTGCGGAGGCACCGTTGGACGGTGCTCCTGCTGTGCGCGAGGGGGGAGTTGAACCCCCACGCCCTTTCGGGCACTGGAACCTGAATCCAGCGCGTCTGCCTATTCCGCCACCCGCGCGTGGGTGTTGTCTCCGGCGCCTCACTGGTGGTGCGGCGCCTTCCGACATGCAGAAGATTAGCACGCTGGGGAGGGTGCGTTCACATCCATATATACGGCGCACCCCGACACCCCGCGCCCCCACCGCGCAACACCCCCCACCTGCGAGGTCACCCCCACGGACCGTGCTGCGGAGCGTGCCCGCGCGGTCACCGGACGGGCACCGCGACGGCACGGAACGTCCCCCGCGCGAACACGGCCCCCGCACCCGACGCGCCGGCCGCCCGCATGCACCGGCGCGGCCGCGGGGAACGTACAGGGCAGATCACCGAGGAACGCCCATCACCGAGGAACCCCCGAGGAACACCGAACGACATGGAACGCACCCCCGCATCCGAGCGTTCTTGGGGAAGGAAGGACGTCACACTGCACCGCCGCGGTCCCCGCCCTGTCTCAACCCGGCACCAGGCGTGCTCCGTCCCACCGGTATGGACCGGAGTGCTCGCCGTGTGCGGGACACTGGCTCGGGGGCCCCTCTACGATCCCCCTGGGAACACGTTGTCGAGGGGCCGTGGCACGGACACGGCGGGGAAGGGGTTCGGAAGGGGACCGGCGCGGGGCGATCGTTCACGGACGGATCACCGGCCCACCACGGGGCGGTGCTGTGAAGGTCGACACTCGTGGGCCTGCGAGAGCAGGGGGAACCAGCCGATCGACCGACGCGTGGATACGATCAGTAAGCAGTACCAGGACGACAGCGAAGGAGGAGGTGCCCCATGGGAGTCCTGAAGAAGTTCGAGCAGCGCCTCGAAGGTCTGGTCAACGGCACCTTCGCCAAGGTCTTCAAGTCCGAGGTCCAGCCCGTGGAGATCGCCGGCGCGCTCCAGCGCGAGTGCGACAACAACGCGACGATCTGGAACCGCGACCGGACCGTCGTCCCCAATGACTTCATCGTGGAGCTGAGCACCCCGGACTACGAGCGCCTGAGTCCGTACTCGGGCCAGCTCGGCGACGAACTCTCCGGGATGGTCCGCGACTACGCCAAGCAGCAGCGGTACACCTTCATGGGACCGATCAAGGTCCATCTGGAGAAGGCCGAGGACCTCGACACCGGCCTGTACCGGGTGCGCAGCCGCACCCTCGCCTCCAGCACCTCCCAGGCCGGCGGCGGACCGGCCCCGGCGGCTCCGGCCCCGTCCGGCCGCCCCGGCGGCGGTCCCGGCGGTCCCGGCGGCGGGTACGGCTACCCGAACCAGCCCACCGGCGCCCCTCCCATGCCTTCCGCTCCTCCCGGCCGCCCCGGCGGCGGCGGACCCGAGCACCGCCCCGGCCCGCCGCCGGGAGCCCAGACGCGGCACTGGATCGAGGTCAACGGCACCCGCCACCAGATCTCCCGCTCGACGCTGGTGCTCGGCCGCAGCACCGAAGCCGACGTGCGGATCGACGACCCCGGCGTGTCCCGCCGGCACTGTGAGATCCGGACCGGAACGCCCTCGACGATCCAGGATCTCGGGTCCACCAACGGCATCGTGGTGGACGGGCAGCACACCACCCGCGCTACGCTCCGCGACGGCTCGCGGATCGTCGTGGGCAGCACCACCATCATTTATCGGCAAGCCGAAGGGTGAAGCGGGGGCAATGTCAGAGCTGACCCTGACGGTCATGCGGCTGGGTTTCCTGGCCGTACTGTGGCTGTTCGTGATCGTGGCCGTCCAGGTCATCCGCAGCGACCTGTTCGGCACGCGCGTGACCCAGCGCGGTGCGCGCCGCGACAGCGGACGGGCCCAGCAGACCGCCCGCCAGGCCGCGCCTCCGCAACAGCGCGGGCAGCAGGGCGGCGGACGCCAACGGCGCGGCGCCCCCACCAAGCTCGTCGTCTCCGAGGGCACCCTCACGGGCACCACGGTCGCCCTCCAGGGGCAGACGATCACGCTGGGCCGGGCCCACGACTCCACGATCGTGCTGGACGACGACTACGCCTCCAGCCGGCATGCCAGGATCTATCCCGACCGTGACGGCCAGTGGATCGTGGAGGACCTCGGGTCCACCAACGGCACCTATCTCGACCGGGCGCGGCTGACGACCCCGACCCCGGTTCCGCTGGGCTCGCCGATCCGCATCGGCAAGACCGTCATCGAGCTGCGGAAGTAGTACTACGTCATGAATGAGCGCCAGCGGAGCGAGCGGGTCGGAGCGGTACCGACGACGGACACCGGTGGGCTCCCGACCGGAGGGTGGGCACGGTGCGGAGGTACCCGGAGCCGACGGGCGAGGTGCGCATGAGTCTGTCACTGCGCTTCGCCGCCGGATCGCACAAGGGGATGATCCGAGAGGGCAACGAGGACTCCGGTTACGCGGGTCCCCGGCTGCTCGCGATCGCCGACGGCATGGGCGGCCAGGCCGCCGGCGAGGTCGCCTCGTCCGAGGTGATCTCGACGCTGGTCACGCTCGACGACGACGTGCCCGGATCGGACATCCTCACCTCGCTCGGCACGGCGGTGCAGCGCGCCAACGACCAGCTCAGGATGATGGTCGAGGAGGACCCGCAGCTCGAAGGCATGGGCACCACGCTCACCGCCCTGCTGTGGACGGGCCAGCGCCTCGGTCTGGTGCACGTCGGCGACTCCCGGGCGTACCTGCTGCGGGACGGCGTCCTCACCCAGATCACCCAGGACCACACCTGGGTGCAACGGCTCGTGGACGAGGGCCGGATCACCGAGGAGGAAGCCACCACGCATCCGCAGCGTTCGCTGCTGATGCGCGCGCTCGGCAGCGGTGACCACGTGGAACCGGACCTGTCGATCCGTGAGGTCCGGGCCGGTGACCGGTACCTGATCTGCTCCGACGGGCTCTCCGGCGTCGTCTCCCACCAGACGATGGAGGAGACCCTCGCCAGCTACCAGGGGCCCCAGGAGACCGTGCAGGAGCTGATCCAGCTCGCCCTGCGCGGCGGCGGCCCCGACAACATCACCGTGATCGTCGCCGACGTCCTCGACATCGACAGCAACGACACCCTGGCCGTCAGCCTGTCCGACACCCCCGTCGTGGTCGGTGCGGTCGCCGAGAACCAGCACCAGCTCCACGAGGGCAGTGCGATGCAGACCCCGGCCGGCCGCGCCTCCGGCCTCGGGCGCCCGGTGCCCGGCCAGGGAGGCGGCCGGGACGGCGAGTTCGGGCCGCCCGGCAGCGGCGACGGCTACGCACCGGACGGGGCGTTCGGCGCGTACGCCGACGACGACCTCACCAAGAAGCGCGGCGGCCGCCGCTGGCTGAAGACCTCGCTCTTCCTGGTCCTCGCGCTCGCCGTGACGGGCGGAGCGCTGTACGGCGGGTACCGCTGGACGCAGACGCAGTACTACGTCGGCACCAAGGGCCAGCACGTCGCGCTGTACCGGGGCATCAGCCAGGACCTCGCGTGGGTGAGCCTGTCGAAGGTCCAGAAGGACCACCCCGAGATCGAACTCAAGTACCTCCCGCCCTACCAGCGCAAGCAGGTGGAGGCGACGATCGCCGAGGGCGGTCTCGCCCAGGCGACCGACAAGATCAACGAACTCGCCACCCAGGCGTCCGCCTGCGAGAAGGACGCCGAGCGCCGCAGTGCCGAGCGCGCGAACGCGAAGCCCGGCGAGGGCGAGGCGGGCGGCACCACCGGTACTCCGAAGGAGTCGGCACCGCCGGCCGCTCCCCGGCAGACCACCGCCCCGGAGGGGACCGGCGGGGGCGGGGCGCGGCCCGCGAGCATGAAGCAGGCCCCCACGCCGACACCCGGTGCGAGCGAGAGCCGCAAGCCCAGTTCCACGCCCACGCCCACACCCACACCCGGCCCCAGCTTCTCCGACGAGGAGCGGAAGCTGGTCTCGCTGTGCGGTAAGCAGTAAGCAGCCGTGAGGGGCCCTGTCACACCATGAGCAGTAACTCGACGACGAACACCTCGACCATCGGGGCCATCGGCGCGCCCAGCCGCCGCAACACCGAACTGGGCATGCTGGTCTTCGCGGTGGTCATCCCGGTGTTCGCCTACATCAACGTGGGTCTGGCCATCGACGGCGAGATCCCGACCGGCGTGCTCGGCTACGGCATCGGCCTCGGCCTGCTCGCCGCGGTGGGCCACCTGGTGGTGCGGAAGTTCGCCGCCTACGCCGACCCGCTGCTCCTGCCGCTCGCGACGCTGCTCAACGGACTCGGGCTCGTGGTGATCTGGCGGCTCGACCAGTCACCGCGGCTGCACGCGCTGGCGGAGGGCCGCGGGCAGGAGTTCGTCGCGGCGGCCCCGCGGCAGCTGCTGTACTCCGCGATCGGCATCGCGCTGTTCGTCGGCGTGCTGCTGCTGCTGAAGGACCACCGCATCCTCCAGCGGTACACGTACATCTCGATGGCCGCGGCGCTGGTGCTGCTGCTGCTGCCGCTGGTGCCGGGGCTCGGCCGGGACGTGTTCGGCGCGAAGATCTGGATCAGCGTCGCCGGATTCTCCATCCAGCCGGGCGAGTTCGCGAAGATCGTGATCGCGGTGTTCTTCTCCGGCTACCTCATGGTGAAACGCGATGCACTGGCCCTCGCCAGCCGTCGGTTCATGGGGCTCTACCTGCCGCGCGGCCGGGACCTGGGCCCCATCCTCACCATCTGGGCCGTCAGCCTGCTCGTCCTGATCTTCGAGAACGACCTCGGTACCTCGCTGCTGTTCTTCGGCATGTTCGTGATCATGCTGTACGTGGCCACCGAGCGGACCAGCTGGATCGTGATCGGCCTCGGCATGTCGGCCGCGGGCGCGGTCGGCGTCGCCTCCTTCGCGGGCCACGTCCAGTCCCGGGTGGACGCCTGGCTGGACCCCTTCGGCTGTTACGACGACTCCGGCGCCTGTACCCAGATCGCCCAGTCGGTCATGTCGTTCGGCTCCGGCGGGGTGCTCGGCACCGGACTCGGCCAGGGCAACTCGGACCTGATCGGCTTCGCGGCCAACTCCGACTTCATCTTCGCCACCTTCGGCGAGGAGCTCGGGCTCGCGGGCGCCATGGCCATCCTGCTGCTCTACGGGCTGATCATCGAGCGGGGGCTGCGCACCGCGCTCGCCGCGCGCGACCCGTTCGGCAAGCTGCTCGCCGTCGGCCTGTCCGGCGCCTTCGCCCTCCAGGTCTTCGTCGTCGCGGGCGGCGTGATGGGGCTGATCCCGCTGACCGGCATGACGATGCCGTTCGTCGCCAACGGCGGATCGTCCGTGATCGCCAACTGGGCGCTGATCGGCATCCTCATCCGGATCAGCGACACCGCCCGCCGACCCGCACCGATGCCCGCCTCGAACCCCGACGCCGAGATGACCCAGGTGGTCCGCCCGTGAACAAGCCCGTGCGCCGAATCGCGATCTTCTGCGGCCTGCTGATCCTCACCCTGCTCATCCGCGACAACTGGCTCCAGTACGTCGAGGCGGGCGACCTCCAGGAGAACTCCAAGAACCGCCGGATCACCATCGAGCGGTACGCCCAGCCGCGGGGCGACATCATCGTGGACGGCAAGTCGATCACCGGGTCGGCGAAGACCAACGGCAGCGACTACGCCTACAAGCGCACCTACAAGAACGGCCCCATGTGGGCCCCGGTGACCGGGTACGCCTCGCAGGCGTTCGGGGCGAACCTGCTGGAGTCCGTCGAGGACGGCATCCTCACCGGCAACGACGACCGGCTGTTCTTCCGCCGCACCCTGGACATGATCACGGGTGAGAAGAAGGAGGGCGGCAACGTCGTGACCACCCTCAACGGCGCCGCCCAGAAGGCCGCGTTCGAGGGGCTCGGCAGCAAGAAGGGCGCGGTCGCCGCCATCGACCCGAGCACCGGGGCGATCCTGGCGCTGGCCTCGACGCCCTCGTACGACCCGTCGTCCTTCGCAGGGAACTCCACCAAGACGGACACCCCCGCCTGGCAGAAGCTCCAGAAGGCCAAGAACCCCGACGACCCGATGCTGAACCGGGCGCTGCGCGAGACCTACCCGCCCGGTTCGACCTTCAAGGTCGTCACCGCGGCGGCGGCGCTGGAGCACGGGTTGGTCGGCGACCCTGACGACAAGACCGAGACGCCGCTGCCCTGGGTCATGCCGAACACCCGGACCGAGCTGAAGAACGACGGCCCGCTGCCCTGCAAGAACGCCACGCTGCGCGAGGCGCTGCGGGTGTCCTGCAACACCGTCTTCGGCAAGGCCGGCGCCGACCTCGGCAAGGACAAGATGAAGGAGACGGCGGAGAAGTTCGGCTTCAACTCCGAGCAGTTCGTCCCCGTCCGCTCCAGCGCCTCGGTGTGGCCGACGGAGATGGACGCCCCGCAGACCGCGCTCAGCTCGATCGGGCAGTTCGAGACCGCCACGACGCCGCTCCAGATGGCCATGGTCGCCGCCGCCGTCGCCAACGACGGCAAGCTGATGGAGCCGTACATGGTGGACGAGCTCCAGGCGCCGGACCTCAACGTCATCGAGAAGCACGAGCCGAACGAGATGAGCCGTCCGCTCTCCGAGGACAACGCCCAGAAGCTCCAGTCCATGATGGAGACGGTCGTCGACAAGGGCACCGGCCGCAACGCGCAGATCAACGGCGTCAAGGTCGGCGGCAAGACGGGCACCGCCCAGCACGGCGTGGACAACAGCGAGAAGCCGTACGCCTGGTTCATCTCGTACGCCAAGACGGACTCCGGTTCCCCGGTCGCCGTCGCGGTGGTCGTGGAGGACAGCGACGCCAGCCGCGGCGACATCTCGGGCGGCGGCCTCGCCGCCCCGATCGCGAAGGCAGTGATGCAGGCGGTCGTCGACAGCAAGAAGTGACCCCGGACACGTTGCCGTCACATCGGTGCACGTTGCGGTACCGGTCCTGCATCGGGTGGGGTACGCGGCCGAGGCAGATAGGACGATCCGGGTACGGTAAGCCTCGGACAGCACACCGCCGGACCGTACGCCGGTACGGTCGGGACCGACGGAGAGGGCTGGAATAGCTATGGAAGAGCCGCGTCGCCTCGGCGGCCGGTACGAGCTGGGCCAGGTGCTCGGCCGCGGTGGCATGGCCGAGGTGCACCTCGCGCACGACACCCGGCTCGGCCGCACCGTAGCCGTGAAGACGCTGCGGGCCGACCTGGCCCGCGATCCGTCGTTCCAGGCCCGGTTCCGCCGTGAGGCCCAGTCGGCCGCCTCGCTCAACCATCCGGCGATCGTCGCGGTCTACGACACCGGCGAGGACTACATCGACAACATCTCCATCCCGTACATCGTGATGGAGTACGTCGACGGCTCCACCCTGCGGGAGTTGCTGCACTCGGGGCGCAAGCTGCTGCCCGAGCGGTCCATGGAGATGACCATCGGCATCCTCCAGGCCCTGGAGTACTCGCACCGCAACCAGATCGTCCACCGCGACATCAAGCCCGCGAACGTCATGCTGACGCGCACCGGGCAGGTCAAGGTGATGGACTTCGGCATCGCCCGTGCGATGGGTGACGCCGGCATGACGATGACGCAGACCTCGGCCGTCATCGGCACCGCGCAGTACCTCTCCCCGGAGCAGGCCAAGGGCGAGACCGTCGACGCCCGCTCCGACCTGTACTCCACGGGCTGCCTGCTGTACGAACTGCTGACCGTCCGCCCGCCGTTCATCGGGGACTCCCCGGTGGCGGTGGCGTACCAGCACGTGCGCGAGGAGGCCCAGCCGCCGAGCGTCTTCGACCCGGAGATCACGCCCGAGATGGACGCGATCGTCCTGAAGGCGCTGGTCAAGGACCCCGACTACCGCTACCAGTCGGCCGACGAGATGCGCGCCGACATCGAGGCGTGTCTGGACGGCCAGCCGGTCGCGGCGACCGCCGCCCTGGGCGCCGTCGGGTACGGCGGCGGGTACGGACCCGGGTACGGCGACGACCAGGCGACCACGGCCCTGCGCCCCCAGGACGGCGGCGCGGCGACCACGATGCTGCCCCCCGTGCACGCGGACGACCCCGGTTACGGCTACGACGAGCGCCCGGACCGCCGCCGGCAGAAGAAGGGCAACGGCTCCACGGTGCTGTTGGCCGTGGCGGGCGCCCTGGTGCTGGTCGGCGCGATCCTGATCGGCAAGTGGTTCACCAGCGGATCGGGCGACGACGGCCCGGTCAAGGTGCCGAACTTCGTCGGACAGGAGCTGACGGACGCCGAGAAGATGGCGGAGATCGGCCACGTCAAGCTGGCGGTGACCCGCAAGGCGTGCGAGGACCAGCCGCGCGACAGCGTCTGCGCCCAGGACCCGGCCACCGGGACCGAGGTCGACCGTGCGTCCACCGTCACGCTGACCGTCTCCACGGGCGCCCCCAAGGTCGCCGTGCCGAACGTCATCGGCGACGACCTGGACGCGGCGACCGACAAGCTCCAGGGCGACGACTACGAGTTCGATGTCGAATCGAAGTTCAAGCAGTCCGAGGAGCCCGTCGGCACCGTCCTGGAGCAGGACCCGACCTCCGGCAAGGAGGTCGAGAAGGGCACCAAGATCACCCTGACCGTGGCCAAGGCCAAGGAGCGGGTGGCCGTGCCGGACCTCACCGGCCAGACCTGTGACGCGGCCAAGCAGCAGCTCCAGGACAGCGATCTGGTGGGCACCTGCACGGAGGTCGAGACGACGAGCGGCGAGCCCGGTCAGGTCTTCAGCCAGTCCCCGACGGCCAACACGCCGGCCGCCCCGGGCTCCACGGTCACCCTCCAGATCGCCAAGGCTCCCCCGGAGGAAGAAGAGGAAGAGGAGGAGCCGCAGCAGGTGCAGGTGCCGAACCTGACCGGCAAGACCCTCGGCGAGGCGAAGCAGGAGCTGGCCAACGCCAAGCTCCAGGTCGGTCAGATCGGCGGCGCGCAGGACGACAGCGCGATCGTGGTCTTCACCAACCCGCCCGCGGGCAGTCCGGTCGACGAGGGCACCCAGGTCCAGATCCAGACCGCCGCCGGCAACGCCAACGGCAACCCCGGCAACGGGGGCAACGGCAACGGCGGCAACGGAGGTGACGGCGGCGACCAGGGCGACGCCGACGAGGCCGGCTTCTACGGCGGCATCATCGGCGGACGCCGGAACTGACGCCCCACCGGACGACGACCGTGGTCCCGGTCCCCGCTGCACGAGCGGGGACCGGGACCACGGTCGTACGGGGCCGGCCTGCGGGACGTCAGCGCAGCTCGGCGGGGGGAGTGCGGTCGGCGTCGACCTTCTCGGTGCGCTCCAGCTCGCCCCACACCACGTACCGGTACGTGGACGTGTACTTCGGGGTGCAGGTGGTGAGCGTGATGTACCGCCCGGCCTTCTTCGCGCCGGACTCCTCGGGGATCGGGTCGAGGACCTGCACGTTGTACTTCGAGGTCTGCGGCAGCGTCGCGTACACCCGGTAGACGTACCAGGTGTCCTTGGACTCGAAGACGATCGGGTCGCCCTTCTCGATCTTGTGGATGTCGTGGAACTTCGCCCCGTGGCCGTCGCGGTGCGCGGCGAGCGAGAAGTTGCCCTTCGGGTCCTGCGGCAGGGCCGACTTGACCGGCTTGGTGTAGTAACCCGCGACCCCGTCGTTGAGGAGGTCGGTCGCGGTGCCCTTCCTGATCAGTATTTCTTCCCGGCCGTTCATCGACGGCACGTGCAGGAAGCCGATGCCGTCCTTGGTGTCCAGGGCGCCGGGGCCGCCCGGACGGTCGTCGGCCCAGGTGTCCCGGACCCGGTCGCCCTGCTTGTTCGCCTCCCGGTCGGCGACGACGTTGGTCCACCACAGCGAGTACGCGACGAAGAGGCCGAGCACCACGCCGGCGGTGATCAGGAGTTCGCCGAAGACGCTGACGGCGAGGGCGAGCCTGCCCCGTCCGCGGCTTTGCGGCGCCGCGGCCACCGGTTGCGCCCCGTCCTGCGCGGCGTCCCCCTCGGCGGGCCCGTGCGGTTCTGTCGTCGCTACCACTGCATCGTGCCCCGTCTGTTCCGTTCGCCTCAGCTGACGAGCGCGTCCGGCTTCCCCTCCGAGCGCGGTCGTTCTTCAGCCATCTTGCCCCACACGATCATCCGGTACTTGCTGGTGAACTCGGGGGTGCACGTCGTCAGGGTGAGGTACCGGCCGGGAGCGGTGAAGCCCGACCCGGGCGGGATCGGTTCGAGGACGGCGACATTGCTCGGCGGGGTCTGCTGGAGGATGCTCGCCATCTCGTAGACGAAGTACGTGTCCTGCGTCTCGACCACGATCGGGTCACCGGGCTTCAACCGGTTGATGTAGCGGAAGGGCTCGCCGTGGGTGTTGCGGTGACCGGCGACGGCGAAGTTGCCCGTCTTGTCCTCGGGCATCCCGGTCTTCAGGCTGCCCTCGGCGTAGTGGCCGACCATGCCGCGGTCGAGGACCTTCTTCTTGTCGATGCCCTCGGCGACGGGCACGACCACGTCGAGGGTGGGGATGTGCATGATGGCGAAGCCCTGCCCGGGTTCGAAGGACCCCGGGGCCCGCTTGCCCTTGGCCCAGTCCTCCTGGATCTGGTTCGCCGCTCCGTCCGCCTGCGCCTGCGCCCGGATGTTGGTCCACCAGAGCTGGTAGGTGACGAACAGCAGCATGAGGAGGCCCACGGTGATGAAGATTTCGCCGAGGCCCCGGCTGACCAACACCCCGACGGTCGGTTTCCGCGCACGGGCCGCACGGCGCGCCTCCACCCGCGACAGCGGCGCCTCGTCCGCGGGGTCTTCGGGGTACGGGGAGTCTTCGGGGTACGCACGGGAATCGGCGTACGCGTCGAAGTCCCGGGAGCTCCTGGGGTCGTTGGCGCCGGCGTAGTGGTCGTACGCGTCGTCCGTGCCGCGGGGTCGGCGGCCGGGGCGTGGGCCCTGGAGGACGTCGGACGGGCCGGTGAAGACCGCGGAGCCGTGCGGTGGCGTCCCCGTGGGTCCGGCGCCTGCCGCGGCCCCAGGGCGGGCCGTGGGGGCTGCGGAGCCCGGTCCGGGCCCGGGGGGCCCGTAGGTGCCGGCGGGCGGCGGGTACGGACGGGACGGGCCGCCGTGCGGGCCGGGGCGCTCCGGGGGCAGCGGACCGGGCCCCGCGCCCGGCCGTCCGGTCGGGTACGCGTTCGCGGCGGGGGCGCGGTACGGGAGGCCCTGAGCGGCCGGAGCGGGGGGCGGGTACGGCGTCTGCCGGGGCCGTCCGTCGGGCGGCGGGGTCGCGTACGAAGGGCCCGCGTACCCGGCCCCGCCCGTGCCGGAACCGTCCCCGTACCCGTGCGGACCGGGCGGTCCGTACGGTCCGGTCGGCCCGACCGGTGCGGGGGGCTGCGGCTGGGGAGCGGCTCCGGCCGACCCGTGCCAGTTGCGGGCGTAGCCCTGCGGGTCGTACCACTCGCCGGGCAGGCCCGGGGCGTGGTGGGCGGCTCCGCCCGGGCCCGGGGCCCCGGGTTGCCGGCCGGCGGACGGGTCCTGGCCGGGCAGGGGATCGTTCAGCGGGTCGGCGAGCCCTTGCACGGCCCGCTCGAACCCGCCGGGGACCTCGTACGGCAGGTGCCCGTACGCGGGGTCCCGGTACGGAGCGGTGGGCCCGGGAGGCGGCGGGCTCCCCGGGTCCCCCGGTCCCGAGTCCCGCTCGGGCCGCACCGCTGTCACGCGGAGGCCCTGCCCACCACCGGGGCGAGCCCCACCGATCTGGCCACGGCATCGCCGTACCCGCACTCGACGAGCCAGTTGGCGAGCATCCGGTGCCCGTGTTCGGTGAGCACCGACTCGGGATGGAACTGCACGCCTTCGACGGGCAGTTCACGGTGGCGCAGCCCCATGATGATGCCGTCGTGGGTACGGGCCGTGACCTCCAGCTCGTCCGGCACGGTCGCGGGCTCGGCCGCGAGCGAGTGGTAGCGGGTCGCGGTGAACGGGGAGGGCAGTCCGGCGAAGACGCCCTGCCCCGCGTGCTCGACCAGCGAGGTCTTGCCGTGCAGCAGTTCGGGGGCGCGGTCCACGACGCCGCCGTAGGCCACCGCCATCGACTGCATGCCGAGGCAGACCCCGAAGACGGGCACGCCCGTGGCGGCGCAGTGCCGGACCATGTCGATGCAGACGCCGGCCTGCTCGGGGGCGCCGGGGCCCGGTGACAGCAGGACGCCGTCGAAGCCGTCCTGGGCGTGCGAGGTGGAGACCTCGTCGTTGCGGAGCACCTCGCACTCGGCACCGAGCTGGTAGAGGTACTGCACGAGGTTGAAGACGAAGCTGTCGTAGTTGTCGACTACAAGAATCCGCGCGCTCACTGGGTGGGGGCCCTTCCCTCGTCGACGGTCACGTCGTTGAAGGGGAGCAGGGGCTCGGCCCACGGAAACACGTACTGGAAGAGCGCGTACACGACCGCGAGCACGAGGATGAGCGACAGGACCGCCTTCACCCACGCATTGCCCGGCAGATGCCGCCAGATCCAGCCGTACATGCCGTCCCTACTCGCCGTTGGTGTTGCCGTGCGTCCACCAGACTACGGGGGCGGGGCGCGAGATAGCGGGGGTTGGCGTGCAAAGCCGCTCACGGGCCGGGCGTCCCCGCGGCCCCGGACGCGCCCGGCGTCACAAAGCGACCGGCTTGCCCTGTTCGGCCGGCCGGGAGTGCCGGGAATGTTCCACGTGAAACCGTGCGGTGGGACGTAGATCACGGTGGGCCGCCGGCCCGGGCGGGCCACCGGACTCCCGGGCTACTCGATGGGGCGCGCCTGGTGCAGGTCCACGGGCCCGGTGTAGCCGGGGAGGGTCACCGTTCCCTCCTCGTCGACGTTCCAGCCCAGTCCGTAGGCGTTGACGTAGAGCATGTAGTTCTGGATCGCGGGTGCGGCCGTGAGGGTCTTCTTCAGCCGGGCCGTGTCGCCGATCGCGGTGATCTTGTAGGGGGGCGAGTACACCCGGCCCTGGAGGATCAAGGTGTTGCCGACGCAGCGGACGGCGCTGGTGGAGATCAGGCGCTGGTCCATCACCCGGATGCCCTCGGCGCCGCCCTGCCACAGGGCGTTGACCACGGCTTGGAGGTCCTGCTGGTGGATCACCAGGTCGTCGGGCTGCGGTTCGGGGTAGCCGGGGAGCTTGGGCGTCGCGTCGGGCGGGGCGTCGTTGAGCGTGACGGTCAGGGCCTCGCCGCGCAGTTCCCGGGTACCGGCCCGGTTCTCCAGCGCCTTCAGTCGGGCTTCCTCGGTGTCGGTGGCGCCGGGGTGGCCCTCTTCGGCGCGCGCCTTCACGTCCTCGCGGAGGACCCCGTTGTCCTCCTCCAGCTCCCCGTTCTTGTGGCTGCGCTCCTTGATCAGGTCGGAGAGCTTGAGCAGGGAGGCGTCCGTGCGGAGGTTGGTGCCCTTGGCGGTGTTGAAGCTGGTCACGAAGAGCAGTCCGGCGAGGGCGAAGACGCCGGCGGTGAGGGCGCGCACCGGCCGCCAACGCTTCTTGCCAGCGGGGGTGGTGCGCACACCGGGGGAGTCGGCAGAATTGCTCAACGTACCCTTGCTCCTTACCGCGCCGAGGAAGCACTACGCTAACGGACGCCCGGGGGAACGATCCGTTTCCCCCAGCAGTTCGCTTGTACGCTGCCCCGGAGCCCGCCCCCACCGTCTCGCGCGGCCACGCAGCGCATCGACAGGAGAGCCCCTCGTGCCGAAGTCACGTATCCGCAAGAAGGCCGATTACACGCCGCCCACGGCGAAGCAGTCGACCGCGATCAAGCTGACCAACCGCAGCTGGGTCGCCCCGCTGATGCTGGCGATGTTCTTCGTCGGTCTCGCCTGGATCGTCGTCTTCTACCTCACGGACGGCAAGCTTCCGATCGACGCCCTGGACAACTGGAACATCGTGGTCGGCTTCGGCTTCATCGCCGCGGGCTTCGGCGTCTCCACCCAGTGGAAGTGACCCGCTCCTAGTCGGCTCCACGGGCTGAGCCCCCGGCCGGGCGCTGCACTCCCCTCCGGCCCAGGGGGCCCTTCGTGCTGTTCGCAGGGCGGGTGACCACTGCTGCGCCCCGCACGGGGGCAGAGTTATCCACAGAGTTTTTCCACAGTGGGGAAAAGGTCAGACGATCTGTGGATAACCCCTTACGTGTTGACGCCGATGTGACTGACCTACCGGTATCCGAAAACACGTTCGCCCCTTGTGCTGACTGGGGAAACCCAGGTCAGCGCAAGGGGCACAGACGTTCGCCCACAGCATGCACAAGATCCGCCACCCACTGTGGACAACCATTGCGGGCCGTCGTTCGTCGGGCCGCCTCAGACGAGTGAAGCGGTCCGCACCACCACGGCGACCACCACGACGAGGAAGACCGCCGCACAGGTCCCCCACTGCACGAGGGCGCGCCGCTTCCCGCCGGTGTGCATCATCCCGTAGGCGATGGCCACACCCGCGATCAGACCACCGACATGGGCCTGCCAGGCGATGCCGGACATGGTGAAGGTGAAGATCAAGTTGATCGCCAGCAGGGCGATCACCGGGCGCATGTCGTAGTTGAGGCGCTTGACCAGCACGGCCGTGGCGCCGAACAGACCGTAGATCGCACCCGAGGCGCCGAGGGACGCGGAGGTCGGATCGACCAGCACATAGGTGAGCGCACTGCCCGCGAGCCCCGAGACCAGGTACAGCGCGAGGTACCGCGCCCGACCGAAGGCCTCCTCCAGCGGACCGCCGAGCCACCACAGGCTGAACATGTTGAACGCGATGTGCCACACCTCCTGGTGCGCGAACATCGACGTCACCAACCGGTACCACTGGCCGTCCGCCACGCCCTCCACGGCGAAGTGCGGAGCGGGCCAGGCACCGATCAGGAAGAGATCGCTGACCAGGCGGTCGTTGGTCTGGATGGCGATGAAGACGAGGACGTTGATCGCCAGGAGGATCTTCGTGACCAACCGGGGGTCCCGCGCCAGGGGAGCGCCCGTGAGGGTGCGGGGCTGGTTGGCGGTGGGAGCGTGCCCGGTACCGGAGCCGTCCCGCACGCACTCGGGGCACTGGAAACCCACCGAGGCGCTGATCATGCAGTCCGGACATATCGGCCGCTCACAGCGGGTGCAGCGGATACCGGTCTCCCGGTCCGGGTGCCGGTAGCACGTGGGCGGGCTCTGGGCGTCCCGCGAGCCCTGCGTTCCGTGCGGTCCGCCTGGCGCCTGGTCCATGGGGTCCCCTCACTCCAACTCGTCCGAAGGCGTACGCGGCCGCCACGGCCCGTGGACCACGGAAGGTCGTCCCTCGGGAGATCACTCGGTCAACGCACGGCCCCGCCCTCCATGACGGATGGGCGGGGCAGTTTGTTCCCCGGTGCGGGCCGCGCCCCACCGACGAGCAGGGCCCTGCGGCACCGGGTCACCGGCAGTGGGCGTACCGGGTCAGCGCGTCTCGATGACGACCGACTCGATGACCACGTCCTTCACCGGACGGTCCGTGCGCGGGTTGGTCTGGGTGCCCGCGATGGCGTCCACGACCTTCTGGCTGGGAGCGTCCACGACCTCACCGAAGATCGTGTGCTTGCGGTTCAGCCACGCGGTGGGCTCGACCGTCACGAAGAACTGCGAGCCGTTGGTGCCCGGGCCCGCGTTCGCCATGGCCAGCAGGTACGGACGGTCGAACTGGAGCTCCGGGTGGAACTCGTCCTTGAACTGATAACCCGGGCCACCGGTGCCGTTGCCCAGCGGGTCGCCGCCCTGGATCATGAATCCGGGGATGACCCGGTGGAAGACCGTGCCATCGTAGAGGCGGTCGGTGGACCGCTTGCCGGTCTCGGGGTGAACCCATTCGCGCTTGCCCTCGGCGAGCTCGACGAAGTTCTTGACCGTCTCGGGCGCGTGGTTGGGCAGGAGCCGCACCACGATGTCGCCTTGGTTGGTCTTCAAAGTGGCGTAAAGCTGCTCGGCCACGATCTGCCTTCCGTTGTCTTCCATGACGTATCGATCCTCGCACGAGCCGGAGCCTGCGTCGCCCGACCGCGGGCGAGCGGACCGTGCTTCCTCCTTACCCCCTTCCACTCGGGATGCACGGCCACCGGTGTGACCCGGATGCGCTTCCTCACATGCCGTGGCGTGGGACGGCAGGCATGATCCTCAAAAGGGTGGAAAGGTGAACGATGACTTGCCGGGGACGCCCCCGGCACTGACGTACGCCACCGAGGAGGAGGTTCCCGTGACCCGCATCGACAGCGTGCGCGCCGCGACCGGTTCGGCGAAGGACAGCGTGCTGCACGCCGCGGAAGTGGTGGCGCCCTACGCCGACACAGCCAAGGACCGGGCTGTGCACTACGCCCAGGAGGCTCGGGTTCGACTGGCACCCAAGGTGTCCCACGCTGCGCAGCAGGCCACCGAACAGGCGCGTGTCCAGTACGGGGCACATGTGGCGCCCCGGATCGAGCAGGCCCGCACCCATGTACCGCCCAAGGTCGACCACGCCGCCCATGAAGCGGCCGTCCGCACCCGCCTCGCCGCCCGCCAGGCAGCCGATTACTCCCGGCCCCGGATCGAGCAGGCCGTGGCAGCCGCAGGTCCGGTACGGGACGAGGCCGCTTCCCGGGGGCTGGCCGCCCTCGCAGCACTGCGCGGACAGGTGTCGGCAGAAGAAGTACGGGCGCTCCTGCGCAAGCAGGAACGCCGCGCCCGCGCAGGACGCGTCGGCAAGGGGCTCCTCGTCCTGGGAGTGACCGCCGGTGCCGCGTTCGCCCTCTGGCGCTGGTGGGACAGGCAGGCCAACCCGGACTGGCTGGTGGAGCCGCCCGCGGCCACGGAGGTGCCCGAGTCGGGCGGCTCCCTGAACGCGGTCGACGGTTCCCCGTCCGCCCTCGACCCGGAGGTGGAGGCCAAGCAGGCCCAGGCGGACGCCTCGTCCGACACTCCGGAACGCGATTAGCCGGCCCCCCGCGAGACCGCAGGCCCGGGCAGCACGCAGCACACCCACCGAGAACGTCCGACGGGCGGCCTGGTTCCTCTCGACCCGGGCCGCCCGCGGGGCGTTTCACGTGAAACAGTCCGCGGCCCCGCGAAACGTCACCAGACGGGTGTTTCACGCAACGACAGCGGGTCACACCGCAACGCGACGGGCTACGGACCCGCGGGCACCCGCATCGCATCGGGTGCGGACCCGTAGCACTACCATGCTCCACCATGTCCAGCGGTAGCACTTCACATGAGTTGGCGGCCGAGCTCCGCGAGCTGGTCACCGGGCTGTCCACCGGCGACCGGCTGCCCAGCAGCCGCCAGTTGATCGAGCGGTACCACGTGGGACCCGCCACCGTCGCCCGCGCCATCGCCCTGCTCGCCGCGGAGGGCGCCGTGGTGACGCGGCCGGGCAGCGGCACCTACGTCGCACCGCGCGCCCCGGCCCGCACGGAGGCCGCCGACACGGGGTGGCAGACGGTCGCGCTCACCGACCGCACCGTCGACACCCGCACGATCCACGACTCCCCGCCCCCGCCGGCCGGCAGCATCACGATGGACGGCGGTTACATCCACCGCTCCCTCCAGCCGACCCGCGCCCTGAGCGCCGCACTGGCGCGGGCCGCCCGCCGGCCGGACGCCTGGGACCGTGCTCCGGCCACCGGTCTGCCCGCACTGCGCGCCGCGTTCGCCGACCTGACCGAAGCGGGAGCCCGGCCGGACGACGTCCTGATCACCGCCGGCGGCCAGAGCGCCCTGTCGGTCGTGTTCCGGGCCGTCGCCGGCCCGGGCAGCCCCGTGCTCGTGGAGTCGCCCACTTATCCGGGCGCGCTCGCCGCGGCGAGCGCGGCGGGGCTGCGGCCGGTGCCCGTACCCGTCGACCAGGACGGCATCCGCCCCGATCTGCTGGCCGACGCCTTCGCGATGACCGGCGCCCGCCTGCTGTACTGCCAGCCCACCTTCCACAACCCGACCGGCAGCGTGCTGCCGCCCGAGCGGCGCCGGCAGGTGCTGGACGTGGCACGGGCGGCGGGCGCCTTCGTCGTGGAGGACGACTTCGCACGGCACCTGGGACACGGCGGCCGGCCGCCCGCCCCGCTGATCAGTGAGGACCGCGACGGCACCGTCATCCAGGTCACCTCACTGACCAAACCGGTGGCTCCGAGCCTGCGGATCGGTGCGTTGATCGCACGGGGTCCGGTGATGGAGCGGCTGCGGGCCGTCCGGCTCGTCGACGACTTCTTCGTGACGAGGCCCCTCCAGGAAGCCGCGCTGGAACTGGTCAGTTCGCCGTCCTGGGACCGGCATCTGCGCAGCCTGTCGGAAGAGTTGCGCGAGCGGTGCGCCCTGCTGGCCGCGACGGTCGCCCGGGAGGCGCCGGACTGCGTGCTGACCGGCGTGCCCGCGGGCGGCCTGCACCTGTGGATCCGGCTGCCCGACCACACGGACGACACCGCGGTCGCCACCGCCGCCCGCCGGCACCGGGTCGCCGTGAGCGCGGGCGGGCGCTACTTCGCCGCCGAGCCGCCCGCGCCCCACCTGCGGGTGGGCTTCGCCGCCACCGCCGACCACGCCGAACTCATGGAGGGGGCGAAGAGGCTGGGCGAGGTCCTGCGCGAGGGCCTGCCCACCCGGTGAGCCCCATGGGAAAACCCCCTCCCGCTGCGTTTCCGCAGGTGGAGGGGGTTTCTCAAAGTGGAGCCTAGGGGAGTCGAACCCCTGACATCTGCCATGCAAAGACAGCGCTCTACCAACTGAGCTAAGGCCCCGAAAGGGATGCGGATCGCCTGGTGGGGCGAGTCCGCGTCGTTGAACAGGGTACCGGGTTACCCCCCGGATCCCGCAAAAGGATTGGGGTCCCCGTGTACGACCACTCTCCGTAGGATGCTCGCACGCGCTTCGCGACAGCGAACCGCGGTTCTTGGGGAAGCGATGGGGAGACGCAATGGACGCCGCACAGCAGGAAGCCACTGCCAGAGCGAGGGAGCTTCAGCGGAACTGGTACGGGGAGCCGTTGGGGGCGCTCTTCCGTAGGCTCATCGAGGATCTCGGGCTGAACCAGGCCCGACTGGCCGGGGTCCTCGGACTCTCGGCGCCGATGCTGTCCCAGCTGATGAGCGGGCAGCGCGCCAAGATCGGCAACCCCGCGGTCGTCCAGCGCGTGCAACTGCTCCAGGACCTCGCCGCCCAGGTGGCCGACGGCAGCGTCAGCGCCGCCGAAGCCACCGAGCGGATGGACGAGATCAAGAAGTCCCAGGGCGGTTCCGTGCTGAGCAACACCTCGCAGACGACGAGCAGTTCGGGAGCGCCCACCGTCAAGCGGGTCGTCCGCGAGATCCAGTCCCTGCTGCGCTCGGTGGCGGCGGCGGGCGACATCATCAACGCCGCGGACTCCCTCGCCTCCACCCACCCCGAACTGGCGGAGTTCCTGCGCGTGTACGGAGCCGGACGCACCGCGGACGCGGTCGCCCACTATCAGGCACACCAGAGCTGAGCCGAGGCTCAGTCGGAGGCACATCACGGGGAGCGGCACACGACGATGGGCGAGGTCTTCGCCGGCCGGTACGAACTGGTCGATCCGATCGGACGCGGGGGAGTGGGCGCGGTCTGGCGCGCCTGGGACCACCGGCGGCGCCGGTACGTCGCCGCCAAGGTCCTGCAACAGAGCGATGCGCACACGCTGTTGCGCTTCGTGCGTGAGCAGGCGCTCCGCATCGACCATCCGCACGTGCTCGCTCCCGCCAGTTGGGCCGCCGACGACGACAAGGTCCTGTTCACCATGGACCTCGTCGCCGGCGGCTCGCTGGCCCATCTCATCGGGGACTACGGCCCGTTGCCGCCCCGTTTCGTCTGCACCCTCCTCGACCAGTTGCTCTCCGGGCTCGCCGCCGTCCACGCCGAGGGCGTCGTGCACCGGGACATCAAGCCGGCCAACGTACTGCTGGAGGCGACCGGGTCCGGCCGGCCGCACCTGCGGCTGTCCGACTTCGGCATCGCCATGCGCAAGGGAGAGCCCCGGCTCACCGAGACCGACTACGTGGTGGGCACCCCCGGCTACTTCGCACCCGAGCAAATGCTGGGTGCCGAGCCGGACTTCCCGGCGGACCTCTTCGCCGTGGGGCTGGTCGCCCTCTATCTGCTCCAGGGCGCCAAGCCCGACGCCAAGGCACTGATCGAACACTTCGCCGCGCACGGCACCCCCACCGCGCCGCGCGATGTCGACGAACCCCTGTGGCAGGTCGTCGCCGGGCTCCTCCAGCCCGATCCGCAGGCCCGGTTCCGTACCGCGACCGGTGCCCGCAAGGCCCTGGTGTCGGCCGCCGAGATGCTGCCGGAGCCCGGTCCGGACGACGAACTCGTGGAGGTGTTCGACCAGATCGGTCCACTGCCGACGGGCTTCGGCCCCGAGGGTCCCGAGGTCCGTGCGAAGGGCGCCCCCCACGCCCTGGACCGCCCCGGTGACCCGCACACCGCCAGCCGTTCGCGCACCGGACCCACCCCCGACCCCCGTCCGACCCCCGCTTCCCCTCCCACCACCGACTCGGCAGCGGTACCGGGCGCCGGCCCCACCCCCACCGGCTCCGGAACGGCTCCGCCCGCTCCTTGGACGTCCGCCCCCTACACACCCCCACCGACCCCGGCGCCCACTCCCCCGGTACCCCCCGCGGCACCGGGCGCGCCCCCCGGGCCGGGCGTCCCGCACGGCGCTCCGAGCGGGCCGCCGCCCGCCGTGTCCACAACGGGCAGCTTCCACCTCCCGCCCCCGCCCCCCACCGCACCGGCCCCGTCGGAACCGTCCACCGGGCAGGCGTCCGGGGGCTCCGCGCCCGCCCCGCCCGTACCGGCCCACACGCCCTACTACCCGCCGTCCCCGTCCTCCCCGGACCTCCCTCCACCGCGCCCGCAGGAACCCCCGCAGTCCGCGGCCCACCACGAGTTCCCGGCCGTGCCCGGACCCGGCGCCCCGTACCGGGCCCCGGCCGGCTACCCCCCTTACTCGCAGCCCGCCCCGTACCCCGTACCCCCCGGGTACGCCGGGCGCCCCACCGATCCGGTCGCGTTCGCCGGAGCGGAGACCGCGCAGGGGCACGGGGAGCCGGCGGCCACCGCCCCGTACACCGCCGGCGCCGTCCGGGCCGCGCGCCCGGTGACCGCTCCGCCCCCGGGACACCGCCGCCGCCGTCGACCGGGACCGCCCCCGAAGGTGACGTTCCCGGTGCTCGCCCTGGCCCTGCTCTGTTTCGCGGTGGGCATCTGGGCCCTGGGCCGCATCTGACGCCCCGCCCGTCCACGCCCACGCCCACCGCCGACCCGGCCCGCCCACGCCCACCACCCCCGACAACCCGGTGGGTCGGCCGTCAGCGGCGCGAACCCACCCGGGACCCCGTACCGGCTTCCGCCCCGGCGTCCGGATCACCGTCGGTGCCGGCCCGGCCGGCGCCCTTGCCCCCGGCGGCCCGGCGCCGCGCCACCACCGTCCACACCACGAGCAGCAGCACCAGGGCCGTTCCCGCGGTGAAGGCCCCGGCGGCCACCGTCTTCATCACCGGTCCCCGCGCGAACCCGGTCCCGGTGTCCCCGCCGCCCTCCCGGCGAGCCGGCTCCGCCGCGGCGACGACCTCGAACTCGTCGACGGGCAGCGGCTGCCCGTCGTACGTGGACTCCGAGCCGCCCGCGCCGGGGTTGCCCTGGACGCGCACCCGGAGCGTCAGCCCGAGCGGGCCGTCCCCGAAGCGCTCGGCGACGGCCCGGCTCAGATGCACCGCCAGGTAGTACCGCCCGCTGAACCGCATCCCGCTGACCTCGTCGGACACCGCGTACCGGTTCTCGTACCGCACCGGTGGGAGCGGCCCGATGACCGCCTTCTTCTGGCGGCCGTCATAGGTGCTCTGGGCCTGGTCGACGGGGCCGCGGGCCGGGTTGAACAGGGAGACGCCCAGCGCGGAGGGCACGTACCTGCCCAGTCCGCGCCCCCCGCCGCCGCCGGAGCCGCCGTCGGCGGCCGAGCCCAGTTCGACCTCCGCGGTCAGCTGCTGTCCCCAGTCGACGGGCACCCAGTAGTAGAGCGTCTGTCCGGGCCGGACGCGGTCGCGCCACACCCCCTGGTCGAGACGGGGCGCGGCGCTGAACCCGGTGCCGCCCTCACGCTCCTTCGGGGTTCCGGTCAGGGGCGCGGGCGGGTCGGACGGCCAGGCCGTCGGGGTGGCGCTGGGGGCGGGGCCGCGCAGGGCGGGTTCCATGGAGAAGCGGAGTTCGAGGTCCCACGGGTCCCGGGGCGACGCCTCCTCGCTCTGCCGTTCGACCACCACGTAGTACGTGCCCGCCCGTTTGCAGCTGAGGGTGCTCGCCCCGACCCGTCGGGCCGCCCAGGCGGTCAGCGGACGGGGGCTCGTCGAGGAGCCGAAACGCGCCCGGTCGGCGGAGCAGTTGATGCCGTTGTCGTCCTGCACGGCGATGGAGTAGCCGTCCTTGAAGGAGACCTTCGCCGCGGTGGTGGGCACGACCGTCGCCGACACGTAGGCGCTCTCCCGCGCCCCCAGCTCCAACCGGTAGTACAGCTTGCCCGCCCGCGGCACCGTGCTCCGGTACGTCTTCCCGGGGGTGAGGCGCAGGGCCCGGGTGGTGTCGAGCGCTCCCTCGACCCGCTGGGCGTCCTCGTCGAAGGCGTACGAGGGTGGTCGCCCGTCCGCCGCGGCGGTGCCGGGGGCCGAAACCGCCGCCACCGCGCACAGCGCCGCCCCCGCGGCCAGCGCCCCACGGACCCCACGGGCCCCTCGACCCAGCTGCCCCACCGGCCGCGCCATCACGCGCCCACCCCTCGTCCGTCCTGGTCGTCCCGACTGCCGTGCCGTCCCGTACGCGAACCGGGGGGCGGACCCGCCGGAACGCACGAAGGCCCCGGCCGCTCGGGCGGCCGGGGCCTTCGGAGTGAAGGGTGTTGTTGATCACGAACCCGTGGGCACGGAGTCGGTCGCCTCCGTCCACAGGTCCTGCTCGGCGCGATCCGCCTGGATCTGGCGGTACACGAGGAGCCCGCCGATGGCGGCCAGTGCGACCAGGAGAAGCTTCTTCACCGCGCGACCTCGTCTTTCCTTGACGTGAGGGGACCTCTGGCGCCCGACTATACACACCGACCGATATCGATCAGTGACCTGCCGGGAGGGGGCCAACTCCCGCCCCGGACACCGCTCAAGCAACGACGGAGAGCGGACGAAGGCACTCCGGCCGGCCGGACCACATGGTGACTTTCGCCTCCTCAGCCCACTTTTCGGGACAGATACCCCCATCCGTGTGGTGTTCATCTGAAGATCAACGCGCCACCCCCGTCGGTCCTTCACTCCCGGACCCACATACACATGATGAGGAAAGTACGCAAATCGCCCAACCCGAAAGTGAGGGAATCATGGCCAAGAACAAGGTCATGGCGCTGTGGACGGCACTCATCACCGCCGTTGTCGCCGTGCTCGCCGCCCTGGGGTTCGCATCCCCCGCCGCTGCCGCCCCGGTACACCAGACCAGCGGGTCCAGCAACAGCACCCCGGCCGTCCGGGAAGCCCGGGTCCCCGTCGCCGCGCCGCCGCGGTACGCGAGGTCCCTACCACCGACGATGAAGCAGCGCATCCGCGCCGAAGCACACGGGTCCTCGCCCAGTTGCCGGCACTGCGCACCGTCGCCGGACTCCGACGCGGCACTGACGGAGATGGTGAACGCCACCCTGGAGTCGCACGGCGGCCATGCGTCCCCGCCGGTGGCGGCCGGCGCACACACCACGACACAGGAACACGCCCACGGCGCCGCCGGACCCACCACGCACTCCGGCCCCCACACCCGCCCGCACGGCCACGCCTCCGGCCACGCCGACCACGGCGCCGGCAGCCACCACGGCCGCCCGGACACCGGCCCCGCCGCGTTCGCCCCGGGCAACGCACCCGTCGCCCCGGCACCGAACCTGCCGTCCCTCCGCTGAACGGCACCCACCCGCTCGTCCGCACACGGCGTCCCGTCCGACGACGGACCCGACCGCCCGCGGCGAGGAACGGAACCGACCGCGACGGTACGAGGACCCCACCGGGTCCCGTGAACGCGTTGCACCGCGCCCGGTCCCCCGGCGTACGGAGACCACGGCCCCGCCCCGCGGAGCCCCACACCGTCGCCACGACCGCGCCGACCGGACCGCACCACCCGTCTGGAACGCACCACCCGTCTGGACTGCACCACCTGGGCTTAGGTCCTGAGGCCGCGTCACCTCCGATACGGGAGAGCACCGACCGGCCCGTACGGTCCCGACGCCCGGCCCCCTCACCCGCACCCACCCGTACGGCACGCACTCCCCACTCGCAGCCGGACGGTTCCCGCACCGCACCATCCGGTCCGCCCGGAGCAACCGGAACAACCGGTACGCCCCGACGCGCACCCGTCCCCGTAGACGATCCCGCGGGGTCACCGACCGACCCGCCGAACGACCACACACGAACACGCACACGCACACGGCACCCGTGGCAGCGCCCTCGCCGATCCGGCGACGAGCCACCGCGCCCCGCCGTGCGGCCCTCCGGGCCCCCGCCACGCGTCCTTGACCGGGACGCGCTTTCCGCATGCCCGCGGACACCCGCCACCGGCCACGACGCCCCGGTGCACGGGACACCCGGGTCGCACGGGACACCCGGGCAAGCAGAAACGCCCGGCGGATCTTACGATCCACCAGGCGTTCGATCGGCCTTCCGGCCACTGTGGGGCTAACAGGATTTGAACCTGTGGCCTCATCCTTATCAGGGATGCGCTCTAACCAACTGAGCTATAGCCCCTCCGCGCTGCGCGCTGACCTCTGAAGATTAGCGCACGTCGCGCCCAGTCCCAAAATCGATGGTCGGGCCCCCTGCGGGGCCCGTGCACACCGGCTCGCGGGACCGTACGGCCCGACCTACTCGTCCTCGGCCAGCGTCAGCTCGATACCGCCGACGAAACCCGCGGACAGGTTGTAGATGAACGCCCCGAGCGTCGCCAACGCGGTCGCGAGGACCACGTCGATGATGGCGATGATGCTGGTGAACATCAGGACCCGCGGCAGCGACAGGAACGACTGGAGGTCGAAGCCGTTGGACTCGTTGGAGCCCGTGGCCTCCGAGATCGTCCCGCCGACGGTCGAGAAGACGCCCATCGCGTCCATGACCATCCACAGCACCGCCGCGGCGATGACCGTGCAGATGCCGAGGGCGATGGACAGCAGGAAGCTGACCTTCATCACCGACCACGGGTCGGCCTTGGAGACCCGCAGCCGCGCCTTGCGCGTACGGGGCTCCGTACGCGCCCCCGTGCGCGGCTTGCGCACGCCGCCCGCAGGGGGCGTCTGGTACGCCTGGGGCGGGTGGTAGGGCTGGCCGGCGGGCTGCTGGAGCCGTTCGCCCGGGAGCGCGCCTTCAGCGCCCTCCTGGGCCCCGGCGGGCCCGTCGTACGACTGGGTCCGCGGACCTCGGGTGTCCGTCACTGTTCCCCCCTGGGAGACATGGGATTCGTCAGAGGCGGGAGAACCCGCGGCGGAGCCCCGGGCGCCGCCCTTCGAGGCGGCGCGTGCGCCGGTGGATCCGGCGCCCGCGGCCCCGGTCGGTCCCACCTGGCCCGCGCCCCCGGCGCCCGTGGCTCCGCTCACGTGTCACACTCCTCGCGCTACTCGGCCGCGGGCGCCGTGCCCTCGTCCGTGCCCTGGTCCGCGCCGGTGGTCCCCGGAGCCTCGGCGGTCGTCTCGACGCCCACGCCGTCCTCGGCGTCCGCGCCGTCGACCTCCTCGGCCTCACGACCGGCCTCGGCGTTGCGCGCGATGCCCACGACGGCGTCGCGCTTGCCCAGGTTGATCAGTTGAACGCCCATGGTGTCACGGCCCGTCTCCCTGACCTCGTTGACTCGCGTGCGAATCACACCGCCGCCGAGCGTGATGGCGAGGATCTCGTCCGTCTCCTCGACCACCAGCGCACCGACCAGCGAACCGCGGTCCTCCACGATCTTGGCGGCCTTGATGCCCAGGCCGCCGCGCCCCTGGACGCGGTACTCGTCGACGGGGGTGCGCTTCGCGTACCCGCCGTCGGTTGCGGTGAAGACGAACGTACCGGGCCGAACGACATTCATCGAGAGCAGCTGGTCGCCCTCGCGGAAACTCATGCCCTTCACACCCGAGGTGGCACGGCCCATCGGGCGCAGCGCCTCGTCCGTCGCGGTGAACCTGATCGACTGCGCCTTCCGGCTGATGAGCAGCAGGTCGTCCTCGGCCGAGACCAGTTCGGCGCCGATCAGCTCGTCGTCGCCGCTGCCCTCCGTCTCGCGCAGGTTGATCGCGATCACACCGCCGGAGCGGGGCGAGTCGTAGTCCTTCAGCGGCGTCTTCTTGACCAGGCCGGCCTTGGTCGCGAGGACCAGGTAGGGCGCGGCCTCGTAGTCGCGGATGGCGAGGATCTCCGCGATCGCCTCGTCCGGCTGGAAGGCCAGCAGGTTGGCCACGTGCTGACCGCGCGCGTCCCGGCCCACGTCGGGCAGCTCGTACGCCTTGGCCCGGTAGACGCGGCCCTTGTTGGTGAAGAACAGCAGCCAGTGGTGGGTGGTCGACACGAAGAAGTGGTCGACGATGTCGTCTTCCTTGAGCTTCGTGCCGCGCACGCCCTTGCCGCCGCGCTTCTGGGAGCGGTAGTCGTCGGTCTTGGTGCGCTTGACGTAACCGCCGCGCGTGATGGTGACGACGATGTCCTCTTCGGCGATCAGGTCCTCGATGGACATGTCACCGTCGAAGGGCACCAGCTGGGTGCGGCGGTCGTCGCCGAACTTCTCGACGATCGCGGCCAGTTCCTCGCTGATGATGCCGCGCTGACGGACCGGCGAGGCGAGGATCGCGTTGTACTCGGCGATCTTCGCCTGGAGCTCGTCGTGCTCCTGGACGATCTTCTGGCGCTCCAGGGCGGCGAGGCGCCGCAGCTGCATCTCCAGGATGGCGTTCGCCTGGATCTCGTCGATCTCCAGGAGGCCCATCAGGCCCGAACGCGCCACGTCGACGGTGTCGCTGCGCCGGATGAGGGCGATGACCTCGTCGATGGCGTCCAGGGCCTTCAGCAGACCGCGCAGGATGTGCGCGCGCTCCTCGGCCTTGCGCAGCCGGAACTTGGTCCGGCGGACGATGACCTCGATCTGGTGGTTCACCCAGTGGCGGATGAACGCGTCCAGCGAGAGCGTGCGCGGCACCCCGTCGACCAGGGCCAGCATGTTGGCGCCGAAGTTGGTCTGGAGGTCGGTGTGCTTGTAGAGGTTGTTGAGGACGACCTTGGCGACGGCGTCCCGCTTGAGCACGATCACCAGGCGCTGCCCGGTGCGGGAGCTGGTCTCGTCGCGGACGTCCGCGATGCCGCCGATCTTGCCGTCCTTCACCAGGTCGGCGATCTTCTGGGCGAGGTTGTCCGGGTTGACCTGGTAGGGCAGCTCGGTGACCACCAGACACTGGCGGTTCTGGATCTCCTCGACCTCGACCACGGCGCGCATCGTGATGGAGCCGCGACCGGTGCGGTACGCCTCCTCGATGCCCTTGCGGCCGACCACCAGGGCGCCGGTCGGGAAGTCGGGGCCCTTGATGCGCTCGATCAGCGCGTCCAGCAGTTCCTCGTGGCTCGCCTCGGGGTGCTCCAGGTACCACTGGGCGCCCGACGCGACCTCGCGCAGGTTGTGCGGCGGGATGTTGGTGGCCATGCCGACCGCGATGCCCGCGGAGCCGTTGATCAGCAGGTTGGGGAACCGGGCCGGCAGGACGGTCGGTTCCTGGGAGCGGCCGTCGTAGTTGTCCGTGAAGTCGACGGTGTCCTCGTCGATGTCCCGGACCATCTCCATGGACAGCGGCGCCATCTTGCACTCGGTGTAGCGCATGGCGGCGGCCGGGTCGTTGCCCGGGGAGCCGAAGTTCCCGTTGGAGTCCACCAGCGGCATCCGCATCGACCACGTCTGCGCGAGGCGGACCAGCGCGTCGTAGATCGAGGAGTCGCCGTGCGGGTGGTAGTTGCCCATGACGTCGCCGACGACGCGGGCGCACTTGTAGAAGCCCTTCTCGGGCCGGTACCCGCCGTCGTACATCGCGTACAGCACCCGGCGGTGCACGGGCTTGAGGCCGTCGCGGACGTCGGGCAGCGCGCGCGACACGATGACGGACATCGCGTAGTCGAGGTACGAGCGCTGCATCTCCGTTTCGAGCCCGACGGGCTCGATGCGCATGACGATGCCCTCGGCTTGGGGCGTGCCTTCGGGGTTCTGGTCGGTCATTGCTGGTGCGGGTCCTTTCTGTGCGGTCAGACGGAGACCGACTCAGATGTCGAGGAAGCGGACGTCCTTGGCGTTGCGCTGGATGAACTGGCGGCGGGCCTCGACGTCCTCGCCCATGAGGACGGAGAAGAGGTCGTCGGCCTGGGCGGCGTCGTCCAGGGTGACCTGGCCGAGGACGCGGTGCTCGACGTCCATGGTGGTGACGCGCAGTTCCTCGGCGTTCATCTCGCCGAGGCCCTTGAAGCGCTGGATCGAGTCCTCCCGGATGCGCTTGCCGTTCTGGCGGCCCAGCGCGATCAGGGCGTCCCGCTCACGGTCCGAGTAGGCGTACTCGAAGTCGTCCCGACCCCACTTGATCTTGTAGAGGGGCGGGCGGGACAGGAAGACGTGCCCGGCCTCGACCAGCGGACGCATGAAGCGGAACAGGAACGTCAGCAGCAGGGTGTTGATGTGCTGGCCGTCGACGTCGGCGTCCGCCATCAGGATGATCTTGTGATAGCGCAGCTTCTCGATGGCGAAGTCCTCGTGGACCCCGGTGCCGAAGGCCGAGATGAGCGCCTGGATCTCCTGGTTGTGCAGGATCTTGTCGATGCGCGCCTTCTCGACGTTCAGGATCTTGCCGCGGATCGGCAGGATGGCCTGGTACATCGGGTCGCGGCCGGACTTGGCCGAGCCGCCGGCGGAGTCGCCCTCGACGATGAAGATCTCGCACTTGGTGGGGTCGTTCGACTGGCAGTCGGACAGCTTGCCGGGCAGCGACGCCGTCTCCAGCAGCCCCTTGCGGCGGGTGAGGTCGCGCGCCTTGCGGGCCGCCACCCGGGCGGTCGCCGCCTGGATCGACTTGCGGATGATGTCCGCGGCCTCGTTGGGGTTGCGGTCCAGCCAGTCGGCGAGGTGCTGGTTGACGACCTTCTGCACGAAGGTCTTGGCCTCGGTGTTGCCCAGCTTGGTCTTGGTCTGGCCCTCGAACTGCGGCTCGCCGAGCTTCACCGAGATGATCGCCGTCAGACCCTCGCGGATGTCGTCGCCCGTGAGGTTGTCGTCCTTCTCGCGCAGCAGCTTCTTGTCGCGCGCGTACCGGTTGATGAGCGCGGTCAGCGCGGCCCGGAAGCCCTCCTCGTGGGTGCCGCCCTCATGGGTGTGGATGGTGTTGGCGAAGGAGTACACGCCCTCGCTGTAGCCGCTGTTCCACTGCATCGCGACCTCAAGGGACAGCAGCCTGTCCTTGTCCTCGGCCTCGATGTCGATGACGGTCTCGTGCACCACCTCGCCCTTGCGGGAGTTGAGGTACTTCACGAAGTCGACGATGCCGCCCTCGTAGTGGTACGTCACCGTGCGCGCCTGCGCCTCGGTGTCGTCACTGGGCTGGTCCGTGTCGGCGCCGCTGGTCGCCTTCGCGGAGTCGCGCTCGTCGGTGAGCTTGATCGTCAAGCCCTTGTTGAGGAACGCCATCTCCTGGAAACGCCGCGCCAGCGTCTCGAAGGAGTACTCCGTGGTCTCGAAGATGTCCCCGTCGGCCCAGAAGGTGACGGAGGTCCCCGTCTCCTCGGTGGCCGCGCCCCGGGCGAGGGCGGCCGTCGGGACGCCCAGCTTGTACTCCTGCGTCCAGTGGTGTCCGTCGCGCTTGACCTCGACGGCGACCCGGGTGGACAGGGCGTTCACCACGGAGACACCCACACCGTGCAGACCGCCGGAGACCGCGTAACCGCCGCCGCCGAACTTGCCGCCCGCGTGCAGCACGGTCAGCACGACCTCGACGGCCGGCTTGTTCTCGGACGGGACGATGTCGACGGGGATGCCGCGACCGTTGTCGATGACCCGGACCCCGCCGTCGGGCAGGATCGTGACGTCGATGGTGTCCGCGTGACCGGCCAGGGCCTCGTCCACGGAGTTGTCCACGACCTCCTGCACGAGGTGGTGGAGGCCACGCTCGCCGGTGGAGCCGATGTACATGCCGGGGCGCTTGCGCACGGCGTCCAGACCTTCGAGCACGGTGATCGCGCTCGCGTCGTACTCGGGCGTCGCCGGCCCGGGGGCCGTGGACGCTTCCGGTACGGACTGGTCGGCCTGAACGGCATCGGCGGGGTCGCCGATGCCGGTGGACGGGATGTTCTCGTTGGGGTTGCCGGAATCGGCCACGAAGCGCCCTTTCTGGCACAGCACGAGCCGGGCACCCGGCAGTGGCCGGAGCGGCTGCGGCGTGTTGCGTTGGTAAGCCTGTATCAGCGTTGCTCGGTGTGTGTCCCACGAGTGGGGCGGGATTGTCCTCCAGTCTACCGGTAGCGCTGACAGTGATGGGGCTTTGCCGGTACCTGAGTCCGCATGTGCCGCCCTGAACCGGTCTCTTCTGACTCCCCATATGCGCCCCAGGGGCTCAAGTGGTCCTGAGCGGCACTCAGCGCTTCGGGGCGTCAACCACGAGCGACCGTCCGTCGAGCCGGCGGAGCAACGGGTTCCGCACGGGGCCGCACGGGCGGGGCCGCACTGCGGCGAGGGGCCGTCGGGCCGCCCTCCGCACGGCCCCCACCAGCGGGAACGATCACCGCCCCGGGGGGCGGGAGCAGCAGCGCCGCCGGTCGCTGCCCCGGCCGGTGCGACGATCACCGCGCCGGGAGCGCGCACGACCGGGCCGGGGACCGCCCGTGGCCCGGGCGCGCCGGGCGGGACGCGCGCCGTGCGGCGGCCACCGGGCCCGCGGTCGGGCGGGTCGACGGGCGCGCACGGGTCCGGTGCCACACGGGTCGACGGGCGCCGGAACCGTGCGGTGCCGGGCCCGGCGGTGCCGTGCGGTGCTGCCGTGACGTGCGGTGCTGTGCCGTGACGTGCTGTGCCGTGCGGGCGCGGGTGTGGTGCGTCAGCCGTAGGTGTCGCCGGGGCCCGTGCTGCCCGGCGCGCGCAGCGGACCGAACCGGCGGGCCGGTCCGCCGGGGCCCACGACCTTGATCAGTCTCACGGTGCCGTGTCCCAGGTCCTCGTTGAGCCGGGCCACCAGTTGCGGGGCCAGCAGCCGCAGCTGGGTCGCCCAGGCGGTCGAGTCGCACTGCACCGTCAGCACCCGCTCGTCCTCGTCGTACCGCTGGGGCACGCAGTGCTTGGCCAGGTCGTCACCGACGATCTGCGGCCAGCGGCCCATGACCCCGCCGACCGCCGCCGGGGTCTCCCAGCCGCGTTCGGTGATCAGCCGGTTGATGGCCGCGCCCAGCGCCATGGGGTCGCGCCCGTCCGCCCGCGCGCCGGAGCGCAGACCCCCGCGCCGGGCCTGCTTGCGCTGGGCCGCCGCGTCCCCCCGCGCCCGCGCCTGTTCCTTCGCCGCCCGCAGCGCCACCCGGGCGAGGTCGACCCCGCTCGGCGCGGCCGGAGCCGGCGGGACCGGCGCTCCCGCGGACCCCAGGGGCCCCACGGGACCCGTGCCGGGCACCCCGGGGATTCCGGGGAGTGCGGCGTCCCCCGGCCCCGTACCGCTGTTCCTGGCGCTCGGGCCACGGCCGATCATGGGGTTCACAGCCGCTCCACCACGCCCTCGGCCACCGAGAACCGCGCGCCCGTGAGGACGTCCGGCACGTCGTCGTCCACCGCTGCCGTCACGAGGACCTGCTCCCCGGGCGCCACCAGCTCCGCGAGGCGTTCCCGGCGCCGGGTGTCGAGTTCCGCGAAGACGTCGTCCAGGACGAGCACCGGCTCGTTGCCCTCCGCGCGCAGCAGGTCGTACGAGGCGAGGCGCAGGGCCAGGGCGTACGACCAGGACTCGCCGTGGCTGGCGTACCCCTTCGCGGGGAGCTGGCCCAGCTTCAGCACCAGGTCGTCGCGGTGCGGTCCGGCGAGGGTGATCCCCCGCTCGATCTCCTGTTTGCGGGCCTCGGCGAGCGCGTCGAGCAGCTGTTCGTACAGTTCCTCGCGGGTGTGGCCGTCGCCCGGTGCGGACGGCTTGTACTCCAGGGCGAGCGGGCCGCCGCCGGGGGCGAGCTGTTCGTACGCCTTGTCGGCGAGGGGCTGGAGGGAGGCGATCAGGTCGAGCCGGTGGGCGAGCAGTTCGGCGCCGGTGCGCGCGAGGTGCTGGTCCCAGACGTCCAGGGTCGACAGGTCGGTGCCGCGGCCGCCGTGCCGGCGGGCCAGCGCCGCGGACTTCAGCAGGGTGTTGCGCTGCTTGAGGACGCGGTCGTAGTCGGAGCGGACGCCGGCCAGGCGCGGCGAACGGGCGGTGATCAGCTCGTCCAGGAAGCGCCGTCGCTCCCCGGGGTCGCCCTTGACCAGCGCGAGGTCCTCCGGCGCGAACAGCACCGTCCGGACTATCCCCAGCACGTCCCGCGGCCTGACCTGCGAGGACCTGTTGATCCGGGCGCGGTTGGCGCGGCCCAGATTGATCTCCAGCTCGACCAGCTGCTGTCGTTCGCCCTGCCGGACGGCGGCCCGCACCACCGCGCGTTCGGCCCCCATGCGCACCAGCGGGGCGTCGGAGGAGACGCGGTGGCTACCGAGGGTCGCCAGATAGCCGACGGCCTCGACCAGGTTGGTCTTGCCCTGCCCGTTGGGACCCACGAACGCGGTGACGCCGGGGTCGAGCGGCACGTCGACCCCGGCGTACGAGCGGAAGTCGGCCAGCGACAGATGCGTGACGTGCATGGTCGTGGCCGACCTCCCTCGGTGTGGTGCCCCCGCGGGTGCGCGGGGCGGTTCTCAGGGCCCGATGACCGTCCCGGCGCGGCGGCCGGGACGGCTCGGGGCCCTCGTCAGGCCTTCTCTACGGCGTGGCCACCGAACTGGTTGCGCAGCGCCGCGATCATCTTCATCTGCGGCGAGTCCTCCTGCCGGGAGGCGAAGCGGGCGAACAGCGAGGCGGTGATCGCGGGCAGCGGCACCGAGTTGTCGATCGCGGCCTCCACCGTCCAGCGACCCTCGCCGGAGTCCTGGGCGTAGCCCCGGAGGCCCTCCAGGTGCTCGTCGTCGTCGAGGGCGTTGACGGCGAGGTCGAGCAGCCACGAGCGGATCACGGTGCCCTCCTGCCAGGAGCGGAAGACCTCGCGCACGTCGGTGACCGACTGCACGGCCTCCAGCAGCTCCCAGCCCTCGGCGTAGGCCTGCATCATGGCGTACTCGATGCCGTTGTGGACCATCTTGGCGAAGTGGCCGGCGCCGACCTTGCCCGCGTGCACCGAGCCGAACTCGCCCTCGGGCTTGAGCGCGTCGAAGACCGGCTGCACCTTGGCGACGTTCTCCTTGTCGCCGCCGTACATCAGCGCGTAGCCGTTCTCCAGGCCCCAGACGCCGCCGGAGACACCGCAGTCCACGAAGCCGATGCCCTTGAGGCCCAGCTCCACCGCGTGCTTCTCGTCGTCCGTCCACCGGGAGTTGCCGCCGTCGACCACGACGTCGCCGGGCTCCAGCAGCGCGGCCAGCTCGTCGATGGTGGACTGGGTGGCGGCACCTGCCGGGACCATCACCCACACCACGCGCGGGCCCTTGAGCTTGCCCACCAGCTCTTCGAGGCTGTCGACATCGGCGAGGTCCGGGTTGCGGTCGTATCCGATGACGGTGTGGCCGGCGCGGCGGATGCGCTCGCGCATGTTCCCGCCCATTTTGCCGAGGCCGACGAGACCGAGCTCCATCAGTGGTTCCTTAAAGTCGCGAAGTGGCGTGCGGACACTTGGTGTATCTGCGTCCGAGCCTACGCCCGCGGCCCCGCGCACAGCTGTCGGTCGGGCCGCTCATACGTACTCCCACCTGCGGGTCTCCCCGCGACAGGCGGGCCACGGACGCCGGTGCCCGGTCGGGGCCGTCCGGACCGGGCCGACGCACGCACGGCGTCGGCCCGGAGCCGGTACGAGGTCCGGGCCGACGTCCGATACGAGCCCGGTCAGCCCGAGAGGCGGACCGGCATGATCAGGTACTTGTACGCCTCGTCGGCCTCGGCGTCCACGGCCGGCCGGCCGCTCAGCAGCGCGGGCTTGGTCGACGTGGTGAAGGACAGCTGCGCGACCGGCGAGTCGATGGCGCTGAGGCCGTCGAGCAGGAACGTCGGGTTGAAGGCGATCGAGATGTCGTCGCCCTCCAGCACCGCGTCGACCCTTTCCACAGCCTGTGCGTCGTCGCTGGAGCCGGCCTCCAGGATCAGCACGCCCTGCTCGAAGCTGAGCCGCACCGGGGTGTTCCGCTCGGCGACCAGGGCCACGCGCTTGACGGCCTCCACGAAGGGGGCGGTCTCGATGACGGCGATCGAGTTGAACTCGGTGGGGAACAGCGTGCGGTACTTCGGCAGGTCGCCTTCGAGCAGCCGGGTGGTGGTGCGGCGGCCCGCGCCCTCGAAGCCGATCAGGCCCTCGCCGGAGCCGGAGCCCGACAGGGCGATGGTGACGCTGTCGCCGCTGGTGAGCGCCTTCGCGGTGTCCAGCAGGGTCTTCGCGGGCACCAGGGCGACCGCGGAGGAGTCCGGGACCTCGGGCTTCCACAGGAACTCGCGGACCGCGAAGCGGTAGCGGTCGGTGGAGGCCAGGGTGACCGTGTCGCCCTCGATCTCGATGCGCACGCCGGTCAGCACCGGGAGCGTGTCGTCGCGGCCCGCGGCGATGGCGACCTGGGCGGCGGCGGCGGCGAAGACCTCACCGGGGACCGTGCCCGTCGCGGACGGCATCTGCGGCAGGGAGGGGTACTCCTCCACCGGCAGGGTGTGGAGGGTGAAGCGGGAGGAGCCGCACAGGACCGTCGCCCGCACGCCGTCGGTGGAGATCTCCACCGGTCGGTTCGGCAGGGCACGGCAGATGTCGGCGAGCAGCCGGCCGGAGACGAGGACCGTGCCGTCCTCCTCGACCTCGGCCTCCACCGAGACCCGTGCCGAGACCTCGTAGTCGAAGCTGGACAGGCTCAGGGCACCGTCCTCGGCCCTCAACAGGAGGCCGGCGAGGACCGGCGCGGGGGGACGGGCCGGGAGGCTGCGTGCCGCCCACGCCACTGCCTCCGCGAGTACGTCGCGTTCCACCCGGATCTTCACCTAAGCCCGCCTCCTGCTGTTGCTGGCCGCTCTCGCCCCGTCTGGGGTCGCCCTGCTGTCCGTGCGGCGGTTCCGTCGGGTCCGCCGTGGTGTCGCCGTGCCCCGGGACGGGGAGGCCACCGGGACCAGTCTGACGCACCGCACTGACAGTAGGTGCCTCTCGGGGTCAAGTCGCGCGAACCGGCTCGGACGGCGACGGGGCCGAGTTGTCCACACCCCCAGCTTCGAAGCGGATTCCCCGGTAACTCTAGTCGGTAGTAGTAGTAGGGCCTGTGGATACCGTGGATAACCTCGTTTTCGCAGCTCAGCAGCGGTTTTTTGTCCACCGTGCCTGTGGGTGGAGGCGGTGGAAAACCCGGGCTTTCTGTGGACGGGCGAAAGTTGTGCACACCTGATGCACAGGAGGGGGTGGGTTCTCCCCAAGGCTGTCCCCAGCTTTGCCCGAGTTCCCCACAGCCCCATCCGGCACCTTGATGTGACGCCTTTCACTCCACCCGGTGATGAGGCGCGTTGGGTTGCCGAACAGTGGACAGAACTGTGGAGAAGCCCCGTCATGCTGGGGACAGCAGGCGCAGACCTGTGGGCGGCCGGTGGACAACTGCGGAGGGCGTCTGTGGACGGATCGCTTGTCCACACCCTGTGGAGAGTCGTTGTCCACGAATCCACACCCCTCTGAGCTGGCCGGATGATCACCCGGGAGCGCGGCCTGTGGACACGGTCTGGATAACTTCGCAGTCCCCAGGGTGTGGAAACGAAAAAGTCCCCGGATCTGTGGAGAACACCCGTAACCCCCGACGGATTCGAACAACGGCGGCGGCGCTGCACCGGGAACGGGCGCGCGGAGGCGGCGCGCCCGGAGCCCGAACGGGGGTCGCGGGGGCGCCTCGGAGCTCCGAGGCGCCCGTCCCCGAAGGTCGCGGGTGCCCGGGACGGCCGGCGGCGCGGTCCCGGGGGCGGGGCAGCGCGGCTCGCGGGGCGCCCGGGCGGCTGCCTCTCGGGTTCGAGGGACAGGCTTTGGCGGACGTAGCGGGGGTGGGCGGGAGGCGCCGTGGCCGGGGTATCTGGCGCATCCGGGTCGGTGGGGCGCGGCGAACCGCGGTCTCGCCGGGTGGCCGGCCGTCTCGGGCCCGCGGGACGGGCCGGAGGACGTCGCCGGGGCGGGTGGGAGGCGCCGCGGCCGGGGCGGCCGGGGCGGCGAACCGCGCAGCGCTGTCTCGGCGGGTGGCCGGATCGGGGACGGCGATGTGCTCGCCGGGGTTCGGGGCGCGGGCGGGAGGCGCCGCGGCCGGGATGGCGGGGGCTCCCGCGCCGGGTGCCAGGGGTGGCGTCGGCCGGGGGCGCAAGGAGCACCCGGCACCAGGCCGCGGGCTGACCGCGGAAGGGCTGCGGGCCGGAGGACGGCGGAGCCGGTGCGCGGGAGGGCGACCGGTTCGGGGAACGGACGGAGCCGGCCGCGCAAGGGCGGCCCGCGCGGTGCGTCAGCCGTTCTTGATGCGGTTGGTCAGCTCGGTGACCTGGTTGTAGATGGACCGCCGCTCGGCCATCAGCGCCCTGATCTTCCGGTCCGCGTGCATCACCGTCGTGTGGTCACGGCCGCCGAACTGCGCACCGATCTTCGGCAGCGACAGGTCCGTCAGCTCCCGGCACAGGTACATGGCGATCTGCCGGGCGGTCACCAGGACCCGACTGCGGGATGAGCCGCACAGGTCGTCCACGGTCAACCCGAAGTAGTCGGCGGTCGCCGCCATGATCGCCGTGGCGGTGATCTCGGGCGCCGAGTCCTCGCCCCCCGGGATCAGGTCCTTCAGCACGATCTCCGTCAGCCCCAGGTCCACGGGCTGCCGGTTCAGCGAGGCGAAGGCGGTCACCCGGATGAGGGCGCCCTCCAGCTCCCGGATGTTGCGGGAGATGCGCGAAGCGATGAACTCCAGCACCTCCGGCGGTGCGTTGAGCTGCTCCTGCACCGCCTTCTTGCGGAGAATCGCGATGCGCGTCTCCAACTCGGGCGGCTGCACATCCGTGATGAGCCCCCACTCGAACCGGTTGCGCAGCCGGTCCTCCAGGGTCACCAACTGCTTCGGCGGCCGGTCGGAGGACAGGACGATCTGCTTGTTCGCGTTGTGGAGCGTGTTGAAGGTGTGGAAGAACTCCTCCTGCGTCGACTCCTTGTCCGCGAGGAACTGGATGTCGTCGACGAGCAGGATGTCCATCTCGCGGTAGCGCTTGCGGAAACTGTCGCCCTTGCCGTCGCGGATGGAGTTGATGAACTCGTTGGTGAACTCCTCGGAGCTGACGTACCGCACCCGCGTGCCCGGATACAGGCTGCGCGCGTAATGGCCGATCGCGTGCAGCAGATGGGTCTTGCCGAGGCCCGACTCCCCGTAGATGAAGAGCGGGTTGTACGCCTTCGCCGGGGCCTCCGCGACCGCGACCGCGGCGGCGTGCGCGAACCGGTTGGACGCCCCGATGACGAACGTGTCGAACAGGTACTTGGGGTTCAGCCGCGCGGTGGGTTCGCCGGGCCCGGAAGGCTGGGCGGACTGCCCGCCGCCGGGAGCGCCCCCGCCGGGCCCGGAGGACGCCGAGGGGCCGCCCGGTCGCGTGCCGTGCGGGCCCCGCGGACCGTGTCCCGGACCGCCGTGGCCGCCGTCGAGGTGACCCGTGCCGCCGTGCGGTCCCCGCGGCCCCGTGCCCTGCTGCCCGTCGGACGGCTCGCCGTGGTCGGGCCGCCCCGGACGCCCGTCGCTGCCGTCGTACGCCACGCGCCGCTGCTCGTAGGGCGGGCGCTCCCCGTCGTAGCCGGAGCGCTCGGCGTCGTACGGCGCGCGGTCCGGGTCGTAGGGGCCGCGCTCGGAGTCGTAGGGGGAACGGTCCGTCTCGTACCCGCGCCGCTCCGGCGGCTGGGTGCGGTAGTCGTGCCGCTGCTGACCGGGGTTCGCGTACGGGTCGCGCTCCGGGTAGCCCAGCTGCTGCTGCCAGCCGTAGTCGTCGTGCGGGCGCGGCCAGGAGCCCGGCTCGGGGCGCTGGTAGTCCGGGTAGGCGGGGCGAACGGTCGGCAGCTGGTCCGCGCGGCCCGCCGGCGGCTGGTCCCCGTGCGGGCCCGACTGCTGGTCCGGGCGGCCGCCCGCAAGCTCGTCGGAGGGCCGTCGGTAGCCGTCGTACGCGTCCCTGGGCTGCCCGGGGGACGGCGGGAGGTCCGGCTCCTCGTACCGCTGCGGGGGCACCGGCGCCACCGGGGGGGCTGAGGCGCCCGGCTCGGCGCCGGCGGTCTCGTCGACCGTGATGGCGATCCGGATGGGGCGACCGCACTCGCGGCTCAGGGTCTCGCTGACGACCGGGGCGAGCCTGCCTTCCAGGACGCCCTTGGCGAACTCGTTGGGCACGGCCAGCAGCGCGGTGTCCAGCACCAGCGCCAGCGGCTGGCACCGCTTGATCCAGTGCTCGTCCTTCGCCTCGACCCCCTGCCCGCGACCCTCCCCGAGAAGCTGCTCCAGTACTCGTGGCCACACTGCGGCAAGATCGGCAGGTACGTCAGCCACAGAGCACGCTCTCTCACGGGTCCCGCGAAGGTGCACTTCTCGGGACGGGGTACGGAAGGAAGATCAAGGACCCGGGGGCCGGGTGGGGCAACGATCGGGCGGGGCGACGGGCCGGAGGACGAATCGGAGTCAAGCCACGGTAGTCAGGGCGACCGGTGCTGTTCAAGTTGTTGTCCACAGCCTGTGCATAGTGTCTCGCACTGCTCCCCGCTGTCGCGCCGGACCCGCTTCCGAATCGCTGGTTTGACCGGACGGCGGGGCCGCGCGTACCGTAACCAGGTCGAGTTGTCGATGGCTGCTGCCGCCTGCCTCCGATGGGCACAGATCACCTCCTAGTGATCGTGAAAGCGGTGCACTCGGGCGTAATACGAGCTTCTCGTGGGCGCACGGTGACAGCCAGGCGGCAACAGCCACCGACAACCACCGAGTCATTTCTGGAGCCCCCGAGTGAGCAAGCGCACTTTCCAGCCGAACAACCGTCGTCGCGCCAAGACCCACGGCTTCCGGCTGCGGATGCGCACCCGTGCCGGCCGCGCGATTCTCGCGTCCCGCCGTGGCAAGGGTCGCGCCCGCCTGTCCGCCTGATCGCAGTCAGGTCATGACGTCGTGCTGCCTTCCGAGCATCGGCTGAGGCGGCGCGAGGACTTCGCGACCGCGGTACGACGAGGACGCCGGGCCGGCCGCCCGCTCCTCGTCGTCCACCTACGCAGCGGTGTCACCGACCCGCACGCGCCTGGGGAGAGCGTTCCCCCGCCGCGTGCGGGTTTCGTCGTGAGCAAAGCCGTCGGCGGGGCGGTCGTCCGCAACTCCGTGAAGCGAAGGCTTCGCCATCTGATGCGCGAACGGATCGATGGGCTTCCCCCCGGTAGCCTGGTGGTCGTGCGCGCGTTGCCCGGTGCGGGCGACGCCGATCACGCGCACCTGGCCCGAGACCTCGACGCCGCCTTCCAGCGGCTCCTGGGAGGGGGCACGCGATGAAGTATCCGCTGCTGGTTCTGATCAAGCTGTACCAGTGGACCATCAGCCCGTTGCTCGGGCCGGTCTGCAAGTACTACCCGTCGTGTTCCCACTACGGCTACCAGGCCATCGACCGGCACGGAGCGATCAAGGGCACGGCACTCACCGCCTGGCGGATTCTGCGGTGCAATCCGTGGTCGCTCGGCGGAGTCGACCATGTTCCGCCGCGCAAGCGTCCGCGGTGGCACGAAATGCTGCGCGACGCCTGGCGCGGACGCAAGGGCGGGAAAGCCGCCCTCGGCGCGTCCTCCGGGGACGGCACTGCCCCGGTGAGCCCGGCCGCCGAGACCCCGTCCCATGCTCAAGGAGCCTGATTAGTGGATGACATCGTAAGTTCGATCGCCGGTTTGTTCAGCTTTATCACCACGCCTGTCTCCTGGGTGATCGTCCAGTTCCACAAGCTGTTCGGTGCCGTCTTCGGTCCGGACACGGGCTGGGCCTGGGGCCTGTCGATCATGTCCCTGGTGATCCTGATCCGGATCTGTCTGATCCCGCTCTTCGTGAAGCAGATCAAGGCGACCCGGGCCATGCAGACGCTCCAGCCCGAGATGAAGAAGATCCAGGAGCGCTACAAGAACGACAAGCAGCGTCAGTCCGAAGAGATGATGAAGCTGTACAAGGAGACGGGCACCAACCCGCTCTCCTCGTGCCTTCCCATCCTGGCGCAGTCGCCGTTCTTCTTCGCCCTGTACCACGTGCTCAGCAGCATCGCCTCGAACAAGACGGTCGGCGTCATCGACCAGCCGCTGCTGGAGAGCGCCCAGAAGGCGCACATCTTCGGCGCCCCCCTGGCCGCGAAGTTCATGGACAGCGCGGACAAGGTCGAGGCCCTCGGCTCCACGCTGCTGGACGTCCGGGTCGTCACGGCGATCATGATCGTTCTGATGTCGCTGTCGCAGTTCTACACGCAGCGCCAGCTGATGACCAAGAACATCGACACCACGGTGAAGACGCCGTTCATGCAGCAGCAGAAGATGCTGATGTACGTCTTCCCCGTGATCTTCGCCGTCTTCGGCATCAACTTCCCGGTCGGTGTCCTCGTCTACTGGCTGACCACCAACGTGTGGACCATGGGCCAGCAGATGTACGTCATCCGCCAGAACCCCACTCCGGGCAGCAAGGCACAGGGTGACTACCTGGAGCGGCTCCTCAAGCAGGCGACGAACAAGAAGAAGATCGGTAGCCGTCGCGACCGTGCGGCGGTGAAGATGATCGTCGCCAAGGGACGGGACCGCAACGAGAACGAGCGGCGCTTCATCAACGGGCTCTCCAAGGCCGGACTGGCCGCTCAGACCGACGGTGCGGTGGCCGTCAGCGATGTGGTGACCACCGAATCCGAGGACGGCGAGACGGCTGCCGGCGCCGGCCGGCGTCAGCAGCCCAAGCGTCAGTCGAAGTCCCAGCGCCAGACCCGGCAGCCCGCGACGCCCGACACCCCGAAGACCTCGCTGACGAAGTCCGAGGACGAACCCCGGGCCGCCAAGCGAGAGCCCAAGCCCGCCGGTGGCCAACCCGGCTCCGGTACCCGCAGCAAGGCCAAGTCCGGGCCGCGCAAGGGCCCGCAGCGTCCTCAACACCCCTCCAAGAAGTAAGAAGGAGTCCATCCCGTGACGGAAGGCACCACCTCCGCCGCCGCTGAGGGCGACACCATGACCCGCCTTGAGCAGGAGGGCGAGATCGCGGCGGACTACCTTGAGGGTCTGCTCGACATCGCCGATCTCGACGGCGACATCGACATGGACGTCGAGGCCGACCGCGCCGCGGTGTCGATCATCAGCGACAGCGCGCGTGACCTCCAGAAGCTCGTCGGCCGTGAGGGCGAGGTCCTGGAAGCCCTTCAGGAGCTGACCCGGCTCGCGGTGCACCGCGAGACCGGTGACCGCAGCCGCCTGATGCTCGACATCGCCGGCTACCGCGCGAAGAAGCGCGAGGAGCTGTCGGAGATCGGCGCCAAGGCCGCTGCCGATGTGAAGAACACCGGCGAAGCGATCAAGCTCGATCCGATGACGCCCTTCGAGCGCAAGGTCGTCCACGACGCGGTCAAGGCCGCCGGACTGCGGAGCGAGTCCGAGGGCGAGGAGCCGCAGCGCTTCGTCGTCGTCCTCCCCGTCTGATCGGCACGTGAGTTCCCGGCCCCGTCTGTTCGCAGACGGGGCCGGTCTTTGTCAGCCTGATAGTCATCACCCAGTGCGGTTACGCGGTACGGAAGGACGGTCCCCGTGACGGAGGCAGCGGAACTCCCCCCGGCGCCCGAGCAGGCCCGGGAGGCATTCGGTGATCGTTTCGACGACGCCGTTCGGTACGCCGAGCTGCTGGCCGAAGCAGGGGTCCGGCGTGGGCTCATCGGTCCCCGTGAGGTGCCACGCCTCTGGGAACGGCATCTCTTGAACTGCGCGGTCCTCTCGGAGGTCGTGCCGACCGGCGTGACGGTCTGCGACGTGGGTTCCGGCGCCGGGCTGCCCGGCATCCCGCTGGCCCTGGTCCGCCCGGATCTGAAGATCACCCTGTTGGAGCCGCTCCTCCGCCGCACCAACTTCCTCAACGAGGTCGTGGAGCTGCTGGGCCTCGACCATGTGACCGTGGTGCGCGGCCGGGCCGAGGAGGTACTCGGCAAGCTGACCCCGGTGCATGTGGTGACCGCACGTGCGGTGGCTCCACTGGACCGACTCGCCGCCTGGGGCGTTCCCCTGCTCCGTCCCTACGGAGAGATGTTGCTCCTCAAGGGCGATACGGCGGAGGAAGAGGTCAAGAGTGCGGGGGCTGCCTTGAGCAAGCTCGGCGCCGTGGACACCTCGGTCCTGCACGTCGGTGAGGGCATCGTCGACCCGTTGTCCACCGTGGTGCGGGTGGAGGTCGGTGAGAGCCCCGGAGGCGTGCGCTTCGCGGCCAAGCGGGCCAAGGCGGCCCGGGTGAGTCGGGCGCGCCGTCGTCGTTGATCGACTGCTTGAAGATCGGCCCCGGCAGTGGTGAAGGTGGTTCTCACCCGCCGGGGCCTTTCTGTGCCGTCAGCCGCTGCACGACCCGGGCAGGCCAGGGCGCCTCACCACGACTGCGACCGGGCCTGAGCCCTTCCCTCCACCACCGGTGCCGTACTCCACCCAAGCTGCCCCGCCGCATGCTGCGGAGTGTCGCACCGGTGCGGTCGGGATGGCTCGGCATCGTGTTTCACGTGAAACGTCGCTCACTGCTGCACGGCATCATCGGTCGCGGCCGGGCCGGGGCCGAACCTCGTGACCGCAAGCCCCTTGGCTCACTCAAGTCACCCTCAGGAGGAACGGAGTTTTCCACAGAAGCGGAATTCTCCACAGAAGCACGGGCCTCGCTGGTTCGCGACCCCACCGCCATGGGAGGCTCTGTTCATTGCGAGCCTGAAGTCGAGGAGAGTGAATCCGTGCGGTCCGACGCCCACATCGCGGGACCGATGACCGATCCGGTCCCCGGTCCCCGTACCGAGTCGGCGGGGGAGGATGTTTCACGTGAAACACCGCCGCCGATGGATGACACCCCTATCGGTCGTGCTGCCCAACTGGCGATGGAAGCGCTGGGCCGCACCGAGGGCGGTCTGCCCCGACCGGAGCAGACCCGCATCATGGTGGTCGCCAATCAGAAGGGCGGGGTGGGCAAGACCACCAGCACGGTGAACCTTGCGGCTTCACTCGCGATGCACGGCAACCGCGTTCTGGTGATCGACCTCGACCCCCAGGGCAATGCCTCCACCGCGCTGGGGATCGACCATCACGCCGAAGTCCCGTCCATCTATGACGTGTTGATCGAGAGCAAGCCGCTCTCCGAGGTGGTGCAACCGGTACCGGACGTCGAAGGTCTCTTCTGCGCTCCCGCCACGATCGACCTTGCCGGTGCGGAGATCGAGTTGGTCTCCCTGGTGGCCCGGGAGAGTCGCCTTCAGCGTGCCATCCAGGCGTATGAACAGCCCCTCGACTATGTGCTGATCGACTGCCCGCCCTCGCTGGGGCTTCTCACCGTCAATGCGCTCGTGGCCGGTGCCGAGGTACTGATCCCGATCCAGTGTGAGTACTACGCGCTGGAGGGACTGGGGCAGCTGCTGCGCAATGTCGATCTGGTCCGCGGTCACCTCAATCCGACGCTGCATGTGTCGACGATCCTGCTGACCATGTACGACGGTCGGACACGGTTGGCCTCACAGGTCGCCGAGGAGGTTCGCACGCACTTCGGTGAAGAGGTGCTGCGGACCAGCATTCCCCGCTCGGTGCGCATCTCTGAAGCACCGAGTTACGGGCAGACAGTCCTGACCTACGACCCGGGGTCAAGCGGTGCCCTCTCCTACCTCGAAGCCGCGCGAGAGATCGCCCTACGAGGGACCGAGATGGTGTACGAAGGGCAGCACGCCCGTGCGGGTCATCACAACAAGCACCAGAGCATGGCGGAGGGGACTCAGTGAGTGAACGACGTAGGGGGCTGGGCCGTGGACTAGGCGCCCTCATCCCGGCCGCCCCGACGCCCGAGAAGACGAGCCAGGCCGCCGGCCCGAGCCCCACGGTGCCGGCCGCTGCGGGACCGGTGCTGACGACGGAACGTGGAGTGGCCGCGGCGAAGGTGACCTCGCTGCCCGCGAGTACGGTGTCCCCCGAGTCCCTCATCGGAGGAACCCCGGAGAACACCACGGGGGCCTACTTCGCCGAACTGCCCCTCGACTCCATCGCGCCCAACCCCCGTCAGCCGCGCGAGAACTTCGACGAGGACGCCCTGGCGGAGTTGGTGACCTCCGTCAAGGAGGTCGGCCTGCTCCAGCCCGTGGTCGTTCGGCAGGTGAGTCCGGGACGCTTCGAGCTGATCATGGGCGAGCGTCGCTGGAGGGCCTGCGGCAAGGCCGGTCTGGAGCGCATCCCGGCGATCGTCCGGGCCACCGAAGACGAGAAGCTGCTGCTCGATGCCCTGCTGGAGAACCTCCACCGGGCTCAGCTCAACCCGCTCGAAGAAGCCGCGGCCTACGACCAGCTACTCCGGGACTTCAACTGCACGCATGACCAGTTGGCCGACCGGATCGGCCGGTCCCGCCCCCAGGTCTCCAACACCCTACGGCTGTTGAAGCTCTCCCCGCCGGTGCAGCGTCGGGTGGCCGCGGGTGTGCTGTCGGCAGGGCATGCACGTGCTCTGCTGTCGGTGGACGACTCCGAGGAGCAGGACCGGCTCGCCCACCGGATCGTGGCCGAAGGGCTTTCCGTCCGGGCGGTCGAGGACATCGTCACTCTGATGGCGTCCGGCCCGCAGACCGCTCCGCGGTCCAGGGGGCCACGGGCCGGGGGGCGGGTTTCGCCCGCGCTGACTGATCTCGCCACCCGGTTGTCGGACCGGTTCGAGACCCGGGTGAAGGTGGACCTGGGGCAGAAGAAGGGCAAGATCGTGGTGGAGTTCGCCTCCATGGAAGACCTGGAGCGCATCCTTGGCTCGCTGGCTCCGGGGGAGGGACAGGTGCTTCAGAAGGGCCTGACCGCGCAGACTCCCGACAGCACGGAGGAGTGAGCCCACAGCCGAGCTTCTTCCTCCGCAGCGGGGCAGAGTGACGAGGACGGGTCGTCTCCGGTGAACACCGGGAATCGACCCGTCCTTTGCTGTGTGGCGAGGTCCGCGTCATCGCTTCGTGGATACGATCGAGGAGCACTGCCTCCGTGCCCGGTGTGACTCTGGGGCAACGAAGGTGGTGCGGGCAAGGAAGTGAGGTGCTGCCGGTATGGGGCGTCGGCTCGTACCGCTCACACTGGACAATCTGAAGGACCTTCCGCACCGCTGCCGGGCGTGCGTGTTCTGGGAGCTGGACCCGGTCAGTGGGCATGCAGCGACCCGGGCGGGGAAGCCGGAGGTGGAGAAGGAAGCCTGGATCTCCGCTGTTCTGCTGGAGTGGGGGTCCTGCGGCCGGGTCGTCTATGTGGACGATGTCCCGGTGGGGTTCGTTCTCTACGCTCCCCCGGCGTACGTCCCTCGTTCCACGGCCTTCCCGACGAGCCCCGTCGCGGCGGACGCCGTCCAACTGATGACGGGATGGATCACTCCGGCCTACCAGGGACAGGGGCTCGGACGCGTGATGGTGCAGACCGTCGCCAAGGATCTCCTGCGGCGGAACGTCCGAGCCATCGAGGCATTCGGTCAGGCCCGTTGGGCAGAGCCTGCTTGTGTGCTCCCTGCGGACCATCTCCTGGCGGTGGGCTTCAAGACCGTGCGGCCGCATCCCTCCTTCCCGCGACTTCGGCTGGAGTTGCGCACCACGCTCTCCTGGAAGGAAGACGTGGAGATGGCGCTCGATCGTCTGTTGGGGGCCGTCCAGAAGGAACCAGCGCTACGCCCGCTCTAACGATGTTTCACGTGAAACATTCATCGGCCGTCAGTCGGCGATGAAGTCCTCCAGGTCGCGCACGATGGCGGCCTTCGGCTTGGCGCCCACGATCGTCTTGGCGACCTCGCCACGCTGGTAGACGTTCAGCGTGGGGATGGACATGACCCCGTACTTGGCGGCCGTGGCCGGGTTCTCATCGATGTTGAGCTTGACCACCTCGATCTTGTCGCCGTACTCCTGGGCGATGGCCTCAAGGGACGGCGCGATCTGGCGGCACGGCCCGCACCATGCGGCCCAGAAGTCGACCAGAACGGGCTTGTCGCTCTTGAGGACGTCCTCGTCGAAGGAAGAGTCCGTCACATTCTTGAGGGTGCCGGCCACGGCGGGCTCCTTAATTCGGTGAAGCGATGAAGGGAAGAGGGAAGGGGGAGAAGATCAGACAGCGGCGGCCGTAGCCGCCTCCGCGTCGGCCAGAGAGGCAAGGTAGCGCTCGGCGTCCAGGGCGGCGGAGCAGCCGGTACCGGCAGCGGTGATCGCCTGGCGGTAGGTGTGGTCGACGACATCGCCGGCGCCGAACACTCCCGTCTGGTTGGTGCGGGTCGAAGGGGCCTGGACCTTGAGGTAGCCCTCGTCGTCCAGGTCGAGCTGGCCCTTGAACAGTTCGGTGCGGGGGTCGTGACCGATGGCGATGAACAGGCCCGTCACCGGGAGCTCGGACTCTTCGCCGGTCTTGAGGTTGCGCAGGGTGAGACCGCTGAGCTTCGGGTCGCCATGGATCGCGGCAACCTCGTTGTCCCAGATGAACTTGATCTTCGGGTCGGCGAAGGCGCGCTCCTGCATCGCCTTCGAGGCGCGCAACGAGTCCCGGCGGTGCACGATCGTCACCGACTTGGCGAAGCGGGAGAGGAAGGTGGCCTCCTCCATCGCCGTGTCACCGCCGCCGATCACGGCGATGTCCTGGTCCTTGAAGAAGAACCCGTCGCAGGTGGCGCACCAGGAGACTCCACGTCCAGAGAGGGCGTCCTCGTTCGGCAGCCCGAGCTTGCGGTGCTGCGAGCCCGTCGTGACGATGACCGACTTGGCGCGGTGCACGGTACCGGCGGTGTCCGTCACGGTCTTGATCTCACCGCTGAGGTCCACGCTGACCACGTCGTCGGGGACCAGCTCGGCGCCGAAGCGCTCGGCCTGGGCGCGCATGTTGTCCATGAGCGCCGGGCCCATGATCCCGTCCTGGAACCCGGGGAAGTTCTCGACCTCGGTGGTGTTCATCAGCGCACCACCAGCGGTGACGGCGCCCTCGAAGACCAGCGGCTTCAGGGCCGCACGCGCGGTGTAGAGCGCTGCCGTATATCCGGCGGGCCCGGAGCCGATGATGATCACGTTTCGGACGTCGCTCACGGCTTCATTCCTCGTCTCTGGAGACAACTTCGTACTTCCGGGTGGAAGCCGGGACGCGAAGGGCTCCCACACCACCCAACGGATACTACGGGGCGTGCATTCCCTGTGCCGTCGGGCTCACAGGAGGGTCTTCCGCGGGCTTGGTCCTGATCGACGTGCGGGGCACGACGGGGCCAGGCAGCGGGGAGGGAGACGACGCTGAGGAACCGTGGCCCGCGGGTCAGCGGCGGGGGTAGGAGTGGGAGAGAAGCACCTTGCCCGGGGTCGCTGACCGCTGGGTCACACAGGTCGTGTCGACCACGTAGGCGGACACCTGATGGGTGTCCGTGACATGCGGCATCACGACCAGGAGCGCGGCCTTGTTCCCGTACGTTCCCTCTTCGCTGGCGAGGGCTTGTTCGGTACGGCCGATGCCTTGCTGTACGCACTCCGGTACATGGACGGTCGTCAAGGTGCCGGCGCCGCCGTCGCGGAAGGGCGTGTGAGGTGCGGGAGGCTCCTCGCCCGAGGCGGTGCCCAGCGAGGGCGAATCCGTCTCCGCAGAGTTCGCTGCCGGCGACTCCTTCTTCAGCAGCTCATCGACACGGCCTTGGAGGTTGTCCTTGGAGAAGGAGCCGTGCATTTCGGGGGTGGGCGCCGTCCGGTTCGTCGGAGCAGCCCCTTGGTCGTTGTTGCCGCCGTCCATCGACTGGACCAGCAGCGAACCCAGCCCCAACGCTGCGGCGGCGAGAACGGTGCCGAAGGCGGCCGTCCTGATCCGCCTGGATCGCCCGCGGTCGGTGCGTCCCGGACCGGTGCCGCCGCGGCCGTGCCCAGCAGGTCGCTGGGGCTGCGTCCTGCCCGGCCCTTTGGAGGGCAGCGCTGTTTCACGTGAAACACGCTCAGACGGCTCAGACGGCTCGGACACCGCGGCTATGGGGTCGGGTGATTCTGCCCGTGTCACCGGGGCTTCGGCGACGAGGGCTGCCTCCACCCGGGAGACCACGTCGTCCGGCATGGGCCCGGGGTCGTCGGCGGCTTCCAGCAGCAGGCGGATTTCTTCCAGCGAGGCGTAGAGCTCGGCGCACTCGGGGCAAGCGTCCAGATGCAGCCGTAGGCTCGCCGCCCGGTCGGGTGGGAGGAGGCCCTCTGTGAGGTCCGAGATCTCCTCGACGGCCGGATGCCCAGCCGTATCGATGCTCGTTGTCACGCTCGCCCACCTCCGCCCTTCACCGCAGTGGAATCGGTCGCGCCCGTGTCGGGTGCTGCTCCTGCGGGTGGGACGGATGCCCCTGGGGACTGGTTCCTTTTCCCGCCCGGCTTCTCGTTCTCTCTCCGGGACGTGGTGCGCAGATGGGAGAGGAGCGGGAGGAGCTTGGCCCGGCCGCGGGCGCACCGGCTCTTCACCGTGCCCGGGGGAACGTCGAGGACGCTCGCGGCTTCGGCCACGGAGTAGCCCTGCATGTCGATCAGCACCAGAGCGGCCCGTTGATCCGGGGGAAGCGTGCTCAGGGCCTCGACGAGCTGACGGTGGAGATCGCTGCGTTCCGCGGGTGCGTACGCCGACTCATGGGGTTCCAGCAACTGTTCCAGTCGCTCGGCGTCATCCACCGGAGCCGTTCTGCGGGACGCCGTCTTGCGGGCGCGATCCAGACAGGCGTTCACGGTGATGCGGTGCAACCAGGTGGTGACGGCGGCCTGGCCGCGGAAGGTGTGCGCGGCCCGATAGGCGGAGACCAGCGCGTCCTGGACGGCGTCGGCCGCCTCTTCCCGGTCTCCCAGGGTGCGCAGGGCCACGGCCCACAGCCGGTCGCGGTGGCGCCGCACCAGCTCACCGAAGGCTTCGGTGTCCCCGTCGACGTGGCGTGTCAGGAGGTCCTGATCACCCACCCCGTCGTACGCGGCATCGGCCACGGTCGCACCACCCTCCCCGGAACCGTCGGTGCTGTCAGCCGGTGAACTTCACATCCGTGATGGCTTGCTTGTAGCCCGCGCGGCTGTACTCGTCGCCCTGGGCGTAGGGCAACTCGGTCAGCCAGAGCACGACGTAGCGGGTCTTCGACGGCTTGGTGACGTTGATCTTGAGTTCTTGGCCCTGGGTGGACGCCGTGGCGAGCTTCTTCATGGAGTCGAGCGAGGCGGACGAGGACAGCGAGTCGGCCGCGTACAGGGCGCCGGTGGTCCGGTCCCCGCCGTAGTTCAGCTTGATCGTCGCGGCGGCGAGGGACTTCTCGCTACCGAGGTCGTAGACGAGCCCGACACCCGACTTGTACGGGGCCAGACGCGGCCCGTCCATGAAGGAGTACGTCCGCCAGTACGTCGAAGCGGCACGGTCGTGGGTGAGACGGGCGTCGTTCGGGTGCTGCGCCTTGCCGTCCGGGTAGTACTCCGCGGACCCCTCGATGGCGAGCGGTCGCAGCGGCTTCTTCTCGGTGTTCTTCTTGTTGGTCTCCACCGTCTCGGACTGGTCCGGATCGGCGCCCTTGTCCTTCTCTATCAGGGCGTCGGCCAGCTGCCAGCTGCCGAGGCCGAGAGCGGCGATCAACAGGGCGGAGACCGTCCACTTCAGCGCCCTGCCGGCGCGGCTCTGCAACGGTGGTGGAGGAGGCGGGAGCGGCGCGGTCGCCCGCAGGGGCGCACCTCCGCCGGGGCGCCCGTACGAGCCCTGCTGGTAGGTCGTGCGCTGGTAGTCCGGTGGGGTCCGGAACACGGGCTCCGGCGGACGGATACGGGGCATCTCGTTGATGGCCCGGACGAGGTCCTCCGGCGTGGTGCACGGCGGTTCCTGGCGCGAGGCGGTGGCGCCCTCGTTGACGAGTGCCCGCATCGCCAGCTCCGACAGGCCCCGGTGGACTCCCGCACGCACCTGGTCGGGCGCGATGAGCCCGACCCCCTTGGGCAGCCCGTGGAGGCCGTGCGCATCGTTCTCGTAGGGCCAGCGCTGGGTCAGCGCGGCGTAGAGCAGGGCACCGATCGCTTCGGTGTCGGTGCGCTCCGGGGTGTCCGAGGTGATGCCGCGCAGGGCGGCGTTGACCGCGAGGCCACGGATGCGCCATTGACCGGTGGAGGTGCGCAGCACCGCGCTCGGCGCGAGTCGCAGGTGCGCCAGTCCCTCGCGGTGGGCGGCGGCCATGGCCTGGGAGACCTGGGCCACCATCTGGTAGGCGTCGTGGACCTCCAGCGTTCCGCCGGCGAGGAGCGCCGTCAGCTCGGTGGCGTCGGGCAGCCACTCGTGGACGACGTAGACGAGGTCGTTCTCCTCCACGGCGTCCAGCACGTGGACGAACCGGGGGTCGCCCAGGAGGGCGGACGAGCGGGCCGCGGCGAGGACCGAACGGGCACGCGGATGGTCGGCGGGCAGGACGTGCACGCCGACGGCCCTGCGGAGCATCTCGTCCACCGCGCGCCAACTGCTGAAGCCGTCCAGACGGGTCACACACTCTTCGAGCCGGTAGCGTCTCGCGAGTTTGTGCCCGCTATGCAGTTCGGGCGGTGAGGTCCGTTCGGACCCGCCCGTCGTGCCGCTGTTGTCCGCGTCCGTGTCCGTGGTGTTCTGCTCCCCGGTCTCGCCGGTACTGGCCACCCCGTCGGCCGTGGCCCGTCCCGCCTCGGCGGTCAGCGGTTCGTCACCGCTGTTGTCTGCCACGTCGACGGCAGCCGTGCTCCGTTCCGCCACCGTCGTTCCTGCCTCCCCAGTCGTTGCGCTCTCGACGCCCGTGCCAATTGTGCCCACAGTCCGGTGCTATGCACGACACGCGATGGCCGCCGATGGTTGTGCGACTGCCCCGTTCTCAGCGTCCCAGACGTCCCCGCACCATGCCGACCATCGAGTTCAACTCCTCGATACGCATCCTGCGGGCCGCCACGTAGAAGACGCCCAGGAGGGCGATTGCGCCGATGACGAGGGCGGCGGCCGAGCCGAGTGCGCCCTGGCCGAGCACCCGGGTGACTCCGTAGCCGACCGCCCCACCGACGAGGGCGGCCGGGATCGAGGCCATGGACAGCCGCGCGTAGGTCCGCACCACCTGGGAACCGTCCAGATCGCCCCCGAGCCGGGTCCGCAGTCGCCGCCAGGCCACGCCGACCCCGACCGCGTAGGCGAGTCCGTACGAGGCGGCCATGCCGACGACGGCCCAGCGCGCGGGCAGGAGGACGTAGCAGGCCGCTGACGCGGTGGCGTTCACCGCGGCGACGATGACGGTGTTGTAGAAGGGCGTCCGGGTGTCCTCGTAGGCGTAGAAGCCGCGCAGCACGACGTACTGGACGGAGAAGGGGATCAGTCCGAGGCCGAACGCCATCAGGATGTAGCCCATCGACTGCGCCGTTCCGACCCCCGTGGACGCGAAGAGCAGGGTGCACATGGGGATGCCGAGGGCGACGAACATGAAGGACACGGGCACGATCGCGACCGCCGAGGTGCGCAGCCCGCTGGAGATGTCGTCACGGACCGCGCCCGGGTCGTTGTCGTGGGCCGCCCGCGAGATGCGGGGGAGCAGTGCCGCCATCACCGACACGGTGATGATCGCCTGGGGCATGCCCCAGATGAGCTGGGCGTTCGAGTAGGCCAGCAGGCCCGCGCCGCCCTGTTCCGCCTCCTTGCCCGCTGCGGTCGCCAACTGGGTGACCACCAGGACGCCGGCCTGATTGGCGAGGACGAAGAGCACGGTCCACTTGGCGAGCTTCACCGCCTTGCCCAGTCCCTGGCCCTTCCAGTCGAACCGGAGCCGGAAGCGGAAGCCGGTCTCCCGCAGGTAGGGGATCATCGCCAGGGCCTGGACCACCAGACCCAGCAGGGTGCCGATGCCGAGCAGTCGGATTCCGTCGTCCGGGATCGTGTCGACCTGCATACCGGATTCGGCGGAGCTGCCGTACACCCAGATGAACAGTCCGAACGTGGCGATCATGACGAGGTTGTTCAGGACCGGGGTCCACATCATCGCGCCGAACCTGCCCCGCGCGTTGAGGATCTGCCCCATCACCACGTGCACGCCCATGAAGAAGATCGTCGGCAGGCAGTAGCGGGCGAAGGCGACGGCGACGCTGTTCGCGGCCTTGTCGTCGGCGATCGGGTCCGACATCAACTGGATGAGCAGCGGAGCGGCGAAGACCGACAGCGCGACGATGACACCGAGAACGACCATCACGAGGGTCAGCAGTCGGTTGGCGTACGCCTCGCCGCCGTCCTCGTCGTCCTTCATGGCGCGGACGAGCTGCGGCACGAACACCGAGTTGAGGCCGCCGCCGATGCTCAGGATGTAGATCATCGTGGGCAGCGTGTAGGCGACGGTGAACGCGTCGCCGAGGAAGGCCGCACCGAGCGCCGCAGTGATCACCACCGTGCGGACGAACCCGGTGAGCCGCGACACGATCGTGCCGGACGCCATCAGCGCGCTGGACTTCAGCACGCTGGAGCCGCGCCCCTTGCGCGCGGGTGCCGGCGCGGGGGCGGCGGGCTCGGGCGTCGGAGCCGGTACCGGGGCGACGGGCGGGGCCGGCGGCACGGGAGCCGCATAGGCCGCACCCGGGGCGCCAGCGACGGGCGGTGCGGGCGGGGCGGTTTCGTAGGCGGGTCGCGCACCGCCGCCGGCCTGCTGCTGGTCACGGAAGAGGTGGGCGAAGGCGTCCGGCTCCGACCGCTGCTCGCTCGCCCGGGTGACCAGGTCGTCGACCCCCACGAACTGCGTCGTCCGGGCGTCGTCGCCGTACGGGAGGTGCTGGGTGGGCCCCTCGGGCTCGGGCGCGGGGGGCTGCGCCCACAGATGGGGGTCGGGGGCGTACTGAGCGGCGGGCGGGGCGTAGAGCTGGTTGGGGTCCGGGTAGGTGCCCGGGGGTGGTGGGGGGTGTGCGGACCGGTCGTACAGGGCCTCCGTCACCGGGTCCTGCGCGGAGAGGTCCTGCGTGCGATACGGGTCCTGGGCGTAGGCGTCCTGAACGTACAGGTCGGCGGCCGGCTGCTGCGGCGTCTGGTGCGGGTCGTAGGGGTGCGGAGGGAACCCCTGAGCGGAGGGATCGCCGTCCGCGCCCTGGCCGCGGTCACCGTCGTACGGCGCGTTCATGGTCTACCCCACCTCATCGTCCCCGGGCCCACCGGCCACGACATCGCTCAACGGTCCACTCTCTCACCCGTGCCGGACGGGTCGGTGCTTTCCGCAGCGGTGTCCGGTGTCGGGTCACTCGGCTGCTCGGGTTCGGGAGCCCGTGTGACGTCGGCGGACCCGCCCTCGGAGGTCCCCGCGTCCTCGCCGGCGTCCGTCGCTGCGGCATCCGTGCCGGCGGCGTCGTCGGGGGCGTCGCCGGTGGGGGCGGCTGCTTCCTCCGCGGCCTGCCGGGCGGTCACCCGCTTGCGCTGCTGGTACATCCGGAATCCGGCGAGCACCAGCAGGAGCAGTCCTCCGGCGATGACCAGCATGACCGTCGGCGTCACCTCGTTGACCTGTACCCGGAAGCGCACCTTGTCGCCGTACGGGGACCCGTCCTCGGTGATGAGCTGCGCCTCCACGTCGACGATGCCGTTGGCGTTGGCGTTGGTGTCGAACTTCAGCGTCTGGCTGCGTTCGCCGGCGAGCTTGACGGTCTGCTCGCCGTACGCCTCGTCGCCGATCTTGAGGCGCTTCGGCTTGGTCGAGGTCAGTCGGAGCCGCAGGTTGTCGACGCCCTGGACCAGGTTGTTCTTCACCGTGACCGGGATGGTGGCGCTGCGGCCGGAGAGCTGGGCATCGGACTTGTCGATCAGCTGCACGCTGCGCATCAGATCGGCCAGGTGCCGTTCCACTCCCTTGCGGAAGGCGTCCCCTTCGGTGGCCCGGCCGCGCCAGGACGTCGACATGCCGCGGTCGATGGCGCGGCCGAACGGGGTGACGACGCGGTCGGGATCGGTGAGGATCGTGCTGAAGTCGTCGAGCTTGCGCTGCGTGCTCTGGACCACCTCGAAGGCTGCGACGTCGAGTTCCTGCTTGCGCAGGTGCCCCGGGTAGGACCGCCCGGACGGCACGCGCGTGGTCGCTCCCGGGTCCGGCTTCGCCTTCGCGGCGGCCGTCAGGTCCTGGGTGTCGGTCCAGCGGCCCTCCTGGACCGTCTGGATCGCCTTCGCCATGGACTGGGCCTGGCTGGTGCTCGGCATCCGCTGCGGCGCCACCACGATGCTCCGGGGCTCGCCCGGGTCCTGGAGCGTGATCATCAGGCTCTGGGCCAGGAACTCCTGCACCGCGAGGGTGGAGCTCTCCGCGCGGGTCAGATCCCCCTGGAAGGCCTTGGACAGCCGTGCGTCGGCGACCACGGCCGTGGTGCCGCCGCCGATGGGCCGGGGGGCGCTCGGGGTGTACGGGAGACCGCCGGTCTCCCGGAAGCTGTCGTTGCGGGCGATCACCGTGTCGGCGCCGGCGGAGGTCGCCACGTCGACGATCGACGGATCGATGGCGCCCTCGACCGGCCAGGCGAAATCGGTGACGGGCTTCACGTGCAGGGTCGACTCGACGGTCAGCACGGCCACGTCGGTGGCGTCCTTGAGGTGACTCAGCGAGCCGGAGACGTTCTTGCCCCGGTGGGCGAGGGAGGCGAGGTCGGGGTCGGCGAAGGGCAGCGCCACCACGGTCTCGCCCTGGACGGCCTTCTGGAGGTCGGTGAGCCACTGACCGGCGACGGCGCGGTTCTTCCCCGCGACGGTCCTGCTGCCGTCCTTGATCCGGTAGCCGTCGGCCATCGCGTGGACGGAAGCCAGCAGATCCGGATCGATGACCCAGGTCACGTCCAGGGAGGTGCCGAGGGCCAGCATCTGCTGCAGCCTGCCGCCCGGGCCGATCTCCTTGGCGAGGCTGTCGTCCTCGAACACGCGGGTCTGCTGTTCGTTGGACCCGGTCTCGGCGGTGAGGTGCGTCGACGAGATCAGCGGCCACAGGAAGGTCGTCTTCGTCTTGGCGTCGGAGCCCTTGGGCTGCCACGGCAGGAAGGCCCGCTCGATGCCGAGCACCTGGTCGTAGCGCTGGGTCGGGGTCTGCCCGGTCAGCGTGACGCCCAGCTGGTAGACCCCGTCGGAGTCGAGGGCCAGTTCCTTCACCGGCACCGAGATGCTGAAGTCCTGGGTGCGTCCGGGCGCGAGCTCCTCGACCTCCTGGACGTACTTGCCGCCCACGGGGGTGCCGTCCACCCCGGGGACGTGCTTGGTGCGTCGATCGGCGGCGTCGAGGGAGCTGCGGGTGTGCAGCGCCCGGCCGACCAACAGGTCGACCTGTCCGTCGGTGATCGTTCGCTTGCCGTTGTTGGTGACGGTGCCGCGGACGGTCAGCGTGTCGTTCTCGTCCGGTGCCGTCGGGGTCAGCGTGTCCAGGGAGACGTCGACCACGCCCTTGTCCGCGGAGGCGTGCGGGACCCCCCGGGGAGTGGAGCCCTGCGGTGCCGACCCGGCGGCCTCGGCCTGCGCCGTGGGGGCGGAGACCAGGACCGCGGAGGCGAGCAGCGGTAGGGAAACGGCCAGGGCTCCGGTGCGCCGGAGCCACCGGCGGGCAGGTGAGGGAGTGGTCCCCGTGAAGTCTGCCGCCTCGGCCACGCGCTCGCCCGTCCCTCGTCGTCGTCAGTGGTCGTCCAGAAGTGCGTCCACGCATGGTAACGATGCGCGCTGCGTACAAGTGCCGCGGTCCACGACAGATCGTTTGCCCAACGATCATGAGGGACCCGCTCCGGGACGGGCCCGGCGGGGCCGAGCGGCCGTGGTGTGCCCCTTGTCCGTGCATCACCTGATGAGTGCGGCTTTACCTGGTCATCAGCGGATGAGTCGTCTTGTGGGTCGTGCTCGGAGAGGGACCGAGCGGGGCCGCCTCCGCGTTTATGGGGGCGCTCGTCCACCCTCGGGGCACGTACCCTTTCCTGTTGTGCCGAACGCCAACGAAGACAACCTCAGCGCCCTGAGCCAGGCGCAGCACCGCGCGGTCAGTGAGCTGCTGCGGGTCTCCCCCGTCGCGGACGAGCTGGCCCGCCAGTTCCAGAAGGCAGGGTTCTCCCTCGCCCTGGTCGGCGGCTCCGTCCGCGACGCGCTGCTCGGCCGCCTCGGCAATGACCTGGACTTCACCACCGACGCCCGTCCCGCGGACGTGCTGAAGATCGTGCGGCCCTGGGCGGACTCGGTCTGGGAGGTGGGCATCGCCTTCGGAACGGTCGGCTGCCAGAAGGACGCCGAGGTGGAGAACGCGGCGGCACCGGGTGAGACGGCCGTCCAGCGATTCCAGATCGAGATCACGACCTATCGCTCGGAGGCGTACGACCGCACCTCCCGCAAGCCCGAGGTGTCGTACGGCGACTCCATCGAGGACGACCTCGTCCGCCGTGACTTCACGGTCAATGCGATGGCGGTCGCCCTGCCCGAGAAGGAGTTCGTCGACCCGTACGGCGGACTGGGGGATCTCGCGGGCCGTGTGTTGCGCACGCCCGGCACGCCCGAGGAGTCCTTCTCCGACGATCCGCTGCGGATGATGCGCGCTGCTCGGTTCGCGGCACAGTTGGACTTCGAGGTCGCCCCGGACGTGGTCGTGGCCATGACGGAGATGGCCGACCGGATCGGGATCGTCTCGGCGGAGCGGGTCCGGGACGAGCTGAACAAGCTGATCCTTTCCGCGCACCCCCGCAAGGGCCTCACCCTGCTGGTCGAGACCGGGATCGCCGAGCGGGTCCTTCCCGAACTGCCGGCGCTGCGGTTGGAGCGGGACGAGCACCACCGGCACAAGGACGTCTACGAGCACACGCTGATCGTGCTGGAGCAGGCGATGGCGCTGGAGCAGGAGGGGCCCGACCTCGTTCTGCGGTTGGCGGCGCTGCTGCATGACATCGGCAAGCCCAGGACCCGTCGGTTCGAGGACGACGGCCGGGTCTCCTTCCACCACCACGAGGTGGTCGGGGCGAAGATGACCAAGAAGCGGATGACGGCTCTCAAGTACTCCAATGACTTGGTCAAGGACGTCTCGCAGTTGGTCGAGCTGCATCTCCGCTTCCATGGTTACGGCACCGGTGAGTGGACCGACTCCGCCGTCCGTCGTTATGTGCGCGATGCCGGCCCCTTGCTGGAGCGGCTGCACAAGCTGACCCGTTCGGACTGCACGACCCGGAACAAGCGCAAGGCATCCGCCCTCTCCCGGGCGTACGACGGGCTGGAGGAGCGCATCGCGCGGCTCCAGGAGCAGGAGGAGCTGGACGCCATCCGCCCGGATCTCGACGGGAACGAGATCATGCAGATCCTGGGAGTGGGGCCCGGCCCGGCGATCGGCCGTGCATACGCCCATCTGCTGGAGCTGAGGCTGGAGAACGGCCCCCTGGAGCGGGACGCCGCGGTGGCCGCACTCAAGGAGTGGTGGGCCGCCCAGCCCCAGGGCTGACCCTTGGACGGTCATGTTTCACGTGAAACATGACCGGGACGTGTACGGGTGCGGGGTGGGGCTGATGGCGGTACCGCGCCATCAGCAGGGCGACCGCCGCATAGATGAGCGCCACGGTGATCACCAGGGGTACGGAGCGGCCGTCCGGAGGGAGCATCAGTGCGGCCACTCCGGCAGCTCCGACGAAGGCGACGTTGAACAGCACGTCGTACACGGAGAAGATCCGGCCGCGGAATCCGTCATCGACGGACGACTGCACCACGGTGTCCGTGGCGATCTTGGCTCCCTGGGTGGTCACTCCGATGAGGAAAGCAGCAGCGAGGATCGGCACCGGAGCGAATGGCAGGGTCAGGGCCGGTGCCAGGAGGGCTACCGACCCCGCACAGGTCGTGATCCATCCATAGGGTCCCAGGCGCCCCACGGCCCAGGGAGTGATCAGGGCGGCGACGAGGAAACCGGCCCCGGACACGCCCACCGCGAGCCCGAGGAGGGCGAGCCCGCGCTCCGAGGAGTCGTCGCCGGAGGACCAGGCGTACCGGCACAGCATCAGCACCATGACGGTCAGGGCTCCGTAGCAGAACCGCATCAGCGTCATGGCGCCCAGGGCCCGGGCCGCGCCCCGGCGCGGCGGCTCCCCCAGATGACGCACTCCGGCGACCAGCTCGCGTGCGGTCCCGAGGACCTGGGCCCCCAGCCGTAGACGCCGGTCGGTGGAGTCCGGGCCGAGCGCCTGGCGCCCGATCCGGAGGGCAGCGAGCGCCGCGCCCAGATAGAGGACGGCACCGAGAACGACGACGGCGGCGTCGGAGTCGTCGAAGACCAGACGCACTCCGAAGGCGAGGCCGCCTCCCACGGTGGCGGCGAGGGTGCCCGCGGTCGGCGACAACGAGTTCGCGATCACCAGTCGTTCGTCGTCCACCACTCGGGGCAGGGCCGCCGACAGCCCGGCGAGCACGAACCGGTTGATGGCGGTGACACACAGGGCGGAGGCGTAGAAGAGCCAGTCCGGCACGTTGCCGAGGATCAGCACAGCGGTCACCGCGGCGAGCGCCGCGCGGAGCAGGCTGCCGTAGAGGAACACCTGCCGCCGCGGCCAGCGGTCCAGCAGCACGCCGGCGAACGGTCCGACCAGGGAGTACGGCAGCAGCAGGACCGCCATGGCCGAAGCGATGGCAGCGGCGGACGTCTGCTTCTCGGGTGAGAAGACCACATAGGTGGCCAGGGCGACCTGGTACACCCCGTCGGCGCCTTGGGAGAGGAGCCGCACGGCGAGGAGACGTCGGAATCCCTGGAAGCGCAGGAGGACGCGCAGATCCCGTACGACAGCCATGGCCCCACCCTCACATAGGCGAAGGTCCCCGGGCACACGACCCGGGGACCTCCTACATCAGCGCGTTGTGCAGGTTCAGCGCTCGACGTCACCCTTGATGAACTTCTCCACGTTCTCCCGGGCCTCGTCGTCGAAGTACTGGACCGGCGGGGACTTCATGAAGTAGCTACTGGCGGAGAGGATCGGGCCACCGATGCCCCGGTCCTTGGCGATCTTCGCGGCGCGCAGCGCGTCGATGATGACACCAGCGGAGTTCGGGGAGTCCCAGACCTCAAGCTTGTACTCAAGGTTCAGCGGAACGTCACCGAAGGCGCGGCCCTCCAGGCGGACGTAGGCCCACTTGCGGTCGTCGAGCCATGCGACGTAGTCGGACGGGCCGATGTGGACGTTCTTCTCGCCGAGGTCCCGGTCGGGGATCTGCGAGGTGACGGCCTGCGTCTTGGAGATCTTCTTGGACTCCAGCCGGTCGCGCTCCAGCATGTTCTTGAAGTCCATGTTGCCGCCGACGTTGAGCTGCATCGTGCGGTCGAGGAGGACGCCCCGGTCCTCGAACAGCTTCGCCATGACGCGGTGCGTGATGGTCGCACCGACCTGCGACTTGATGTCGTCGCCGACGATCGGCACCCCGGCCTCGGTGAACTTGTCCGCCCACTCCTTGGTACCGGCGATGAAGACCGGGAGGGCGTTGACGAAGCCGACCTTGGCGTCGATGGCGCACTGGGCGTAGAACTTCGCCGCGTCCTCGGAACCGACGGGCAGGTAGCAGACGAGAACGTCGACCTGCCTGTCCTTGAGGATCTGGACGACGTCCACCGGGGCCTCGGGGGACTCCTCGATGGTCTCGCGGTAGTACTTGCCGAGACCGTCGAGGGTGTGGCCGCGCTGGACCGTCACACCGGACGACGGCACGTCGCAGATCTTGATGGTGTTGTTCTCGCTGGCTCCGATGGCGTCCGCGAGGTCGAGGCCGACCTTCTTGGCGTCGACGTCGAAGGCGGCAACGAACTCCACGTCACGGACGTGGTACTCCCCGAACTGCACGTGCATGAGGCCCGGGACCTTGGACGCCGGGTCGGCGTCCTTGTAGTACTCGACGCCCTGCACCAGCGAGGCGGCGCAGTTGCCCACGCCGACGATGGCTACGCGAACCGAACCCATTCCGGTTGCTCCCTGTGTGTACTCGGTGAAGCCCTGAGTGGACTTCACGTGGCGGTGTCATCGGACGGATCCGGCCGGGAGGTGTCCCCGTGCCGGGGCAGGCCGCCCGTTTTCCCTGATGTGTCCTGCTGAGCCGGTCGGTGCCGGGCGGGATCCCCGTCCGGGGTCGGAGCGGGCGGCTGTTGCCGCTGCTCCCGTCCCGCCCGCTCGCTCTCGATCAGCTCGTTCAGCCAGCGCACTTCCCGCTCCACGGACTCCATTCCGTGGCGCTGAAGTTCGAGGGTGTAGTCGTCGAGGCGCTCCCGGGTGCGTGCCAGAGAGGCGCGCATCTTCTCCAGACGCTCCTCCAGCCGGCTACGGCGCCCTTCCAGTACGCGCATGCGTACATCCCTCGAAGTCTGTCCGAAGAAGGCGAAGCGAGCCGCGAAGTGCTCGTCCTCGTAGGCATCGGGACCCGTCTGGGAGAGCAGGTCCTCGAAGTGTTCCTTACCTTCCGCGGTCAGTCGGTAGACGATCTTTGCGCGGCGCCCGGCCAGTGGCGCCGCAAGGGCGTCCTCGGAGGTCCCTCCGGACTCCTCGATCAACCACCCGTTGGCGACGAGCGTCTTGAGGCAGGGGTAGAGCGACCCGTAACTGAAGGCGCGGAACACCCCCAGCGACGTGTTCAGTCGTTTCCGCAGCTCATAGCCGTGCATGGGGGCCTCACGCAGCAGGCCGAGGACGGCGAACTCAAGGATGCCGGAGCGTCGGCTCACTGCCGCCTCCTCCTCGTTGTTCGCCGTGGCCATCCGCTGGGATCGGGCCCCGACACGGTCTTTATGTCGAGCTGATGTATCGAGTCGATACATCACGACGATAGAACGGCCATCCGCATGCGACAAGAGGGAGCATGGTGAACGGCGTCACATCACTGATTCGTGGGAAGCAAGTTGCCTGATTTGGGGTGAACTTCGGGGCTAGGCGGGTTTTGACGGTGCGTAGTCTGTGCGGCATGCAGTTCAGGGGATGCCGAGTGACGCCCGAGGGCGCGGCTGTCCCGGGCGCATTGCGGATGGGTGTCGAGCGGTGCCGCATCCGTATGTCGGGGGGAACTGGAAGACAGCCGCCGTTTCCAGGCGCGGGAGCGCCTGCCCTAGGAGTAGTCGTTCGATGAGCGAGCACCGTCGGAAACCGCCGCAGCCGCAGAGCGGCGGACGCGCCGCGGCACGGCGCGGCACGTCCGGATCAACGGGGCGTCGTGCGGCCCCGCCCAGCGAAGCTGCGTCTCCGTCCGCTTCCCATGACTTCCCCACGGGGGAGCCGGCCGCGGAGGAACGCCCCTACGGAGGCCGGGCGGACGCCCGGCGCGCCGCTCAACGGTCCGGGGGCGCCCGCCGTAGAGGGGCGGACGGCGCGGGCCCCGGCGGTGGCGGGGGTGGTGGCCGCAGAACGGGCGGTCCCGGTGGGAGCAGTGGCCCCGGCCGTGGCCGTGGCCGGGGTGGCCCGCCCCCCAAGAAGCGATTCATCGACTATCCGCGGTCGGGCAAGTACGGCTGGCGGCGTTGGACGCCCTCCTGGCGACTGGTCACCGGTACGTTCGTCGGCCTCATGGGCCTGTTGATGGGCGCCGCTGCCATTGCGTACACCGCGGTGGGCGTGCCGGACGCGCATGACGCCGCAGAGGCCGAGAGCAATGTCTTCCTCTGGTCGGACGGTTCTCAGATGGCCTCCACGGGGGGTGAGAAGAACCGCCAGATCGTCAAGATCCACAAGATCGCCACCTCGATGCAGGAAGCGGTCATCGCGGCTGAGAACGCCACCTTCCGCAAGGACCGGGGTGTCGACCCGATGGGCATCGGCCGCGCCGTGTTCAACATGGCCACGGGGGGTGAGACCCAGGGCGGCTCGACGATCACCCAGCAGTACGTGAAGAACTCGTTCCTCACCCAGGACCAGACGATCAGCCGCAAGGTCAAGGAACTCTTCATCTCGGTCAAGGTCGACAACAAGCTCAGCAAGGACGAGATCCTCGCCGGGTACCTCAACACCGCTTTCTACGGTCGCAACGCGTACGGCATCCAGGCCGCTTCGCAGGCGTACTTCGGTCGTGACTCCGACGATCTGACCGTCGAACAGTCCGCCTTCCTCGCCGGGCTGCTCAAGGGCCCCAACCTCTACAACCCCGACGGCGGAGTGGGAGCGGCCGCGACGCCCGAGGCCAACCGCGAGCGGGCCGAGAAGCGGTGGCGGTGGATCCTGGACCGTCGGGTCGAGGTGGGCTCCATGACCGCGGAGGAGCGGAAGAAGTACACCAAGTTCCCGGAGCTGGTGAAGCAGACCTCCTCGCTCGGTGGACAGACGGGCTACCTGGTCGACGTCGCCAAGGACTACGTCGCGAAGAAGACCGGAATGAAGCCCGAAGAGCTGGAGAAGGGCGGCTACCGGATCCACACCACGTTCGACAAGAACAAGGTCCGCCAGCTGGAGAAGGCGGTGAACGACACCAAGAAGGGCTTCCTCAAGCCGAACAAGCGGAAGAAGGACAACTGGGTCCAGTTCGGGGCCGCCTCCGTGGACCCGAAGAACGGTGCGATCGTGGCGCTGTACGGCGGTGAGGGCTACGACAAGGGCCACTACACCAACAACGCCAACACCAGCGGTGTGCCCGTCGGCTCCACCTGGAAGCCCTTCGTGCTGGCCGCCGCGATGGAACACGGCACCTACGCGAGCGGCGGAGAAGCCCTCTCTCCGGAGACCAAGTACAACGGCGACGACCTTCTCGTGATCAACGACAAGGACGGCAACCCCATCAAGGACGCCAAGGGCCGGCCCTTCCGCCAGAAGAACGAGGGCACCACGATGTGGGGCGACGTGACCTTGGACTTCGCGATGGAGAAGTCCATCAACACCCCGTTCGTCCAGCTCGGCATCGACGTCGGCCTCGCCAACACCCGGACGACCACCAAGAAGCTGGGCATCCTGGAGGAGAGCTTCGACAAGGGGAACCTGGGCAACGCCTCGTTCTCCCTGGGCACCTCGACCCCGAGCGCCATCCGGATGGCCGACTCGTACGCGGTCTTCGCCAACTCGGGCAAGCAGTACGACCCGTACTCGGTGACCAAGGTGGAACGCAAGGGCGAGCCGGTGCCCGGCTTCAAGCCGCCCAAGGAGCGCAGGGCCTTGGACGCCCCCGTCGCGGACACCGTGACCAAGGTGCTGGAGAACGTGGTCCAGAACGGTACGGCCGAGAGGATCAAGGACATCGGCTTCCCCGTGGCGGGCAAGACGGGTACCACCGACAAGAACAAGTCCGCCTGGTTCGTCGGCTACACCCGTGAGCTCTCCACCTCGGTCACCCTCTTCCGGACCGACCCCAAGGAGGGGAAGCTGCTCTCCATGAACGGCACCGGTGGCGTGTCGTCCATCCACGGTGGTGACATCCCGGCGCAGCTCTGGGAGGACTACATGTCCGAGGCGCTGAAGGACGCGGAGCACGAGCCCTTCCCCGAGCCCGGTGAGGTCGTCGGCAAGGTCTTCAACAGGTCCCCCTCTCCCTCCACCACCCCCTCGGCCACCGAAGAGGTCGAGAAGGAGACGAAGGAGCCGACCACGCCTCCGACGACGGAGAAGGAAGAAGAGGAAGAGGACAAAACGACCCCGCCGACGACGCCGAGCAACACGTGCGGTGAGTGGGACTGGGACTGCAACAACAACGGTGGAGCCGCGAACGGTGGAGCCGCCGACGGAGGTGCCGCGAACGGCGGGGCCGCCAATGGAGGTGCCGCGAACGGCGGGGCTGCGAACGGCGGGGCCGCTGATGGAGGCGCTGCGAACGGTGGAGCTGCGAACGGCGGCTCGACCCCGCCCGGCTCTGCCTCACCGGGCCAGCCAGGCGGCAGCGGGAACGGCAGCGGGAACGGCAGTGGCAGCGGTAGCGGTGGTGCCAACGGAGGCAATCCCACCGGAGGCAATGCGGGCATGGTCGGAGGCTTCGGAGGCGCGGGTGATCCCTGACCGGGGCGGGATTCCTCGCTGAGGGCCCGGTGCCGAGCTGCTTGATCGCTCACTGAGCGTGTCCGATGTTTCACGTGAAACGAGGGCCGTCGCACTTCTCGTGCGACGGCCCTCGCTCTGCTTCGGACTCCCCCGGCTTCGTACGGCAGGATGTTCGCCATGCCCAGTGCAGAGACGACTCCGCCCGAAGTCCACCAGCCGGACCCGGCGCCCCGGTCACGGACGGATGTGGTCGCGCCGACCCGGGAGGACAAGATCGCCGCGGTCGGCAGCGATCTGATCGGAGGCCCGCTGGGTCGGCGAGCGTTGGTCGGGGCCCACTGGTGGACGCCGGTGCGCGTCATCGCGCTCGTGATGATCGGGACGTTCGCCCTCGGCATGGTGCAGAAGTTCCCGTGTTACGACGGCGCCTGGTTCTTCGGTGCCAGCTCCCAGTACACCCACGCCTGCTACTCGGACATCCCGCACCTGTACTCGGGGCGGGGCTTCGCGGACGGTCTGATCCCCTACTTCGACCGGCTGCCCGGGGACATGGAGTACCTGGAGTACCCCGTGCTCACCGGTGTCTTCATGGAAGTCGCCGCGTGGCTCACCCCGGGGAGCGGCACCCTCCAGCACCAGCAGCAGATCTACTGGTTCGCCAATGCCGGCATGCTGATGGTGTGCGCGGTGGTCATCGCGGTGTGTGTGGCCCGTACCCACCGCCGACGCCCCTGGGACGGCCTGCTGGTGGCCCTGGCGCCCGCGTTCGCCCTCACCGCCACCATCAACTGGGACCTGTTCGCGGTGGCCCTGCTGGCCGCGGCCCTCCTGATGTGGTCCCGTGGGCGCCCGCTCGCCTTCGGCGTGCTGCTGGGGCTGGCGACCGCCGCGAAGTTCTACCCGTTCCTGGTGCTCGGCCCCTTGTTCCTGCTCTGCTGGCGGGCGGGCAAGTGGCGGGAGTTCGGGACGGCGTTCTGCGGCGCGGTCGGAGCCTGGTTGCTGGTGAACGTCCCCGTGATGGCGATGGCACCCGAGGGGTGGGCGAAGTTCTATTCGTTCAGCCGTGAGCGGGGCATCGACTTCGGATCCATCTGGCTGATGATCTCGCAGCGGATGAACGTGCACATCACCCCGGAGAGCGCCAACAACTACGGCATGTTCCTGATGATCATCATCTGCCTGGCGATGATCCCGCTCGTCCTCATGGCCCCGCGGCGCCCCCGACTCGCGCAACTCGCCTTCCTCGTCGTCGCGGCGTTCATCCTCACCAACAAGGTGTACTCCCCCCAGTACGTGTTGTGGCTGGTGCCCCTGGCCGTGCTCGCCCGGCCGCGCTGGCGGGACTTCCTGATCTGGCAGGCGTGCGAGGTGGCGTACTTCCTCGGCATCTGGATGTACCTCGCCTACACGACCAGCGGCGACGCCCACCGCGGACTGCCGCCGGACGGGTACCACCTCGCCATCAGCGCGCACCTGATCGGGACGCTGTACCTGTGCGCCGTGGTCGTGCGCGACATCCTGCTGCCGGAACGGGACGTGGTGCGCCGCAGTGGCGACGACGATCCCTCGGGCGGAGTGTTGGACCGGGCGCCCGACGTCTTCACGATCGGCTCCCGGGCGCGCTGGGGCAGCCGTACGGAGCCGGTGGGGGAGGTCCGGGTCGGCTGGGGGCGGCCCGTGGACCGCAAGGGTGCCGAGGACGGCCCGGAGGATGTTCGCTCTGAGCGAACGTAGTCGAGGGGCGGTACGGGTGAGGGCGGCACACGATCCGATCGTGTGCCGCCCTCACCCGTACCGCGTCCGGGACGCGGAACGGTGGTCTGCCCGCTACGGGGCCGAACGGGCCCTCCCGCCCGTGCCCCGCAGCCACCTGTGGGCCTCCTACGGGCCCCTGAGCGGTCAGGAGGCGCCGACGGGAGCCCTCGGACCGCGAGGGCGTGGGGAAACCCGGCTCAGCGCTCCACGAGGCGGTCGAACTGCGTCGTGGTGTGCCGCAGATGCGCCACCAACTCGTCGCCCACCCTCGGCTCGGGTGCGTCCGAGGGCACGAACAGGATCGACACCTGCATGTGCGGGGGCTCCGCGAACCAGCGCTGCTTGCCGCCCCACACGAACGGCGAGAGGTTGCGGTTCACCGTCGCCAGTCCCGCGCGGGCCACCCCCTTGGCCCGGGGCATCACTCCGTGCAGGGCCTTCGGGGCCTCCAGGCCCACCCCGTGCGAGGTGCCGCCGGCGACGACCACCAGATAGCCGTCGGAGGCCACCTTCTGCTGGCGGTAACCGAACCGCTCGCCCTTGGCCACCCGGGTGACGTCGAGGACCGCGCCGCGGTACTCCGTGGCGTCGTGGTCCCCCAGCCACAGGCGCGTACCGATCCGCGCGCGGAACCGGGTCTGCGGGAACTGCTGCTGGAGCCGGGCCAGTTCCTCCGCCCGCAGATGGCTGACGAACATGGTGTGCAACGGCAGCCGGGCCGCGCGGAGCCGGTCCATCCAGCCGATGACCTCCTCGACGGCGTCCGAGCCGTCGGCGCGGTCCAGCGGCAGGTGGATGGCGAAGCCCTCCAGCCGGACGTCCTCGATCGCGGCGTGCAACTGCGGGAGGTCCTGCTCGCTCACCCCGTGCCGCTTCATCGTCGACATGACCTCGATGACGACACGGGCACCGACCAGACCGTGCACCCCGTCCACCGAGGACACCGAACGGATCACCCGGTCGGGCAGCGGCACCGGTTCCTCGCCCCGTCGGAACGGGGTCAGGACCAGCAGGTCACCACTGAACCAGTCCTTGATCCGCGCGGCTTCGTAGGTGGTTCCCACGGCGAGGACGTCCGAGCCGAAACGGGTGGCCTCCTCGGCGAGCCGTTCGTGACCGAACCCGTATCCGTTGCCCTTGCACACCGGGACGATGCCCGGGAACTGTTCGAGCACGTGCTTGTGATGTGCCCGCCAGCGCGCGGTATCGACATTGAGCGTGAGCGCCATGGCCGGTCCCGGAACCTTTCTCGTGGCTGCCGTGAAACAGAGATAATGGACAGGATTCTGCCAAGTGCCCCGGATCGCCGGCACACCGGAGGGGACGAGCGGTCGGCTCAGCGACGCGACATGTAAATGTCGAGGGCCTTGTGGAGCAGCTTGTTCAGCGGGAAGTCCCACTCACCCAGGTACTCGGCGGCCTGCCCGCCGGTGCCGACCTTGAACTGGATCAACCCGAAGAGGTGGTCGGACTCGTCCAACGAGTCCGAAATGCCCCGCAGGTCGTAGACGGTCGCCCCGAGCGCGTAGGCGTCCCGCAGCATGCGCCACTGCATGGCGTTCGACGGGCGGAACTCCCGGCCCTTGTTGTCGGACGCCCCGTACGAGTACCAGACGTGTCCGCCGACCACGAGCATCGTCGCCGCCGCCAGGTTGTCGTGACCGTGGCGCGCGAAGTACAGGCGCATGCGGTTGGGGTCCTCGGTGTTGAGGGTCGTCCACATGCGCTGGAAGTACGAGAGGGGACGCGGCCGGAAGCGGTCGCGAACGGCGGTGATCTCGTACAGCCGCTGCCACTCCTCCAGGTCGTGGTATCCGCCCTGGACGACCTCGACGCCCGCCTTCTCGGCCTTCTTGATGTTCCTTCGCCACAACTGGTTGAAGCCCTTGTGGACGTCCTCCAGGGAACGGTTCGCGAGCGGCACCTGGAAGATGTAGCGGGGCTGCACGTCGCCGAAGCCGGCACCGCCGTCCTCGCCCTGCTGCCACCCCATGCGACGCAGCCGGTCGGCCACCTCGAAGGCGCGCGGCTCGATGAAGTCGGCCTCGACGTCCCGCAGTCGCTTGACGTCCGGGTCCTGGATGCCCCTCTTGATGGAGGTGGACTCCCAGCGGCGGATGATCACCGGCGGGCCCATCTTCACGGAGAACGCGCCCTGTTGCTTCAGGTGCGCGAGCATCGGCCGCAGCCAGTCGTCCAGGTTCGGTGCGAACCAGTTGATGACCGGGCCCTCGGGCAGATAGGCGAGATAGCGCTTGATCTTGGGGAGTTGGCGGTACAGCACGAGACCGGCGCCCACCATCGCACCGGTTCTCGGGTCGAACCACCCGAGACTCTCGGAGCGCCACTCGGCCTTGACGTCAGCCCAGGCCGGAACCTGCATGTGGCTTGCCGAGGGCAGGCTCTGGATGTAGGCCAGATGCTGCTCTCGGCTGATGGTCCTCAGGGTCAGGCTCATGCGGGGGCGCTCCTCGGGCTCGTATGTCCCCATGCTGACAGGGGCTCCGGCTCTCGCGCCGAAGCCTACTGCGCCCGGGGAGCGCCCCGACTGGCCCGTACGGCCCGTTCCGCGGATGCGGCCCCGTCGGCAGACGGGCGACCGACCGCGGGCCCGTCAGCCGATGAGGCCGCCGAACAGGCCGCCGTGTGCCATGCCGATGAAGAAACCGAAGGCCGAGGCGCCGAGACCCAGGATCAGGCCGAACCGTTCGCGGGTGGTCTCCGAGATGTACTGGCCGTATCCGCCCAGCAGGATGCCGACCAGGCCGGCCCAGGAGCTGAGCAGGTGCAGATCGCTCCAGATCGAGCTGATGGCGGCCGTCAGGCCCAGGACCAGGGTGACCACGACGAGCGTGTCCTGGAGCGGATGGGGCTTGCCGTCGGTGGCGATGATCGAGACACCGGTGTTCGGTCGCATTGCCTGTGCCATGGGGCACCTCCTGCGGAAGGGCGGCGCGTGGTAGCGCCCTACAACCCGATGCATACAGAGTGCGACGGGGTACCGGCGGATTTCAACCGGAAGCGGGTGTGCGGGTAGTCTGTACCGTCTGCACCGGTGTCTGCCCGTGAGCTGCCCGGTCCCGTCGAGGGGCCTGACTGTCAGTGGTGGTCGATACCGTTGCGTACGCATCACAACCCTCCTGCCACGGAACGACCGTGGCCGTTGAGTCCAGAGGAGGTGGGTTCCACATGCGTCACTACGAGGTGATGGTCATCCTCGACCCCGATCTGGAGGAGCGCGCTGTCTCCCCCCTGATCGAGAACTTCCTTTCCGTGGTCCGCGAGGGCAACGGCAAGGTGGAGAAGGTCGACACTTGGGGCCGTCGTCGGCTCTCGTACGAGATCAAGAAGAAGCCCGAGGGCATCTACTCGGTCATCGACCTCCAGGCTGAGCCTGCGGTCGTCAAGGAGCTCGACCGACAGATGAACCTGAACGAGTCGGTCCTCCGGACCAAGGTCCTCCGTCCCGAGACCCACTGAGCCACCGGCTCAGCGGTTCCGGGCATCGAGTAGCAGCACAAGCAGCCAGCAGCAATCGCCGAGAGGTTCCCCATGGCAGGCGAGACCGTCATCACGGTCGTCGGCAATCTTGTCGAAGACCCCGAGCTGCGCTTCACCCCCTCCGGTGCGGCGGTCGCGAAGTTCCGTGTCGCGTCCACGCCCCGCACCTTTGACAAGCAGACCAATGAGTGGAAGGACGGCGAGAGCCTGTTCCTCACCTGCTCGGTCTGGCGTCAGGCGGCGGAGAACGTCGCAGAGTCGCTTCAGCGAGGCATGCGCGTCGTCGTGCAGGGCCGACTGAAGCAGCGGTCGTACGAGGACCGTGAGGGTGTCAAGCGCACGGTCTACGAGCTGGACGTCGAGGAAGTCGGCCCCAGCCTGAAGAACGCCACGGCCAAGGTCACCAAGACCACCGGTCGCGGTGGCCAGGGCGGGTACGGCGGCGGCGGTGGCGGCCAGCAGGGCGGCAACTGGGGCGGCGGCCCCGGTGGCGGTCAGCAGCAGGGCGGCGGCGCTCCCGCCGACGATCCCTGGGCGACCGGAGCTCCGTCCGGCGGCGGTCAGCAGCAGGGCGGCAGCGGCGGTGGCGGCTGGGGCGGAAGCTCCAGCGGCGGCAGTGGCGGCGGCTACTCGGACGAGCCCCCCTTCTAAGGGCGGGCCCGTACCCCACTTCTTGATCACACAGGAGAATCACCATGGCGAAGCCGCCTGTGCGCAAGCCGAAGAAGAAGGTCTGCGCATTCTGCAAGGACAAGGTCACGTACGTGGACTACAAGGACACGAACATGCTGCGGAAGTTCATTTCCGACCGCGGCAAGATCCGTGCCCGCCGCGTGACCGGCAACTGCACGCAGCACCAGCGTGACGTCGCCACGGCCGTGAAGAACAGCCGTGAGATGGCGCTGCTGCCCTACACCTCCACCGCGCGATAAGGGAAGGGTGACCGAAACATGAAGATCATCCTCACCCACGAGGTCTCCGGCCTCGGTACCGCTGGCGACGTCGTTGACGTCAAGGACGGTTACGCTCGCAACTACCTGATCCCGCGGAACTTCGCGATCCGCTGGACCAAGGGTGGCGAGAAGGACGTGGCGCAGATCCGCCGCGCCCGCAAGATCCACGAGATCGCCACCATCGAGCAGGCCAACGAGATCAAGGCCCGCCTCGAAGGTGTCAAGGTCCGTCTGGCCGTCCGCTCCGGCGACGCCGGTCGTCTCTTCGGTTCCGTCACCCCGGCCGACGTCGCTTCGGCGATCAAGGCTGCGGGCGGTCCCGAGGTCGACAAGCGCCGCATCGAGCTGGGCTCGCCGATCAAGACGCTGGGCGCCCACACGACGTCCGTGCGTCTGCACCCCGAGGTGGCCGCCAAGGTCAACGTCGAGGTCGTCGCGGCCTGAGGCCGTGTTGCACTGAGCCTTCACGCTCGATGAGTGGGGCCGCACCCTTCGGGGTGTGGCCCCACTCGTTCGTCCGGGCCTGCCGGGACGGCCCCGGCGTCCGGTTTCACGTGAAACATGCGGTGCTCAGCGGGGTGGCGTCTGCCGTTCAGCGGGTGGCGCCCGTCACGATCCAGCGGCCGGACCGAGAGCGCAGCCAGAGCGTCAGCATGCGCACCACCATCATCAGGCTCATCGCGACCCAGACGGCGGTGAGCCCGCCGTCGAGAACCGGGACGAGAAGCACCATCGGGAGGAAGGCCACCAGGGTGACCACCATGGCGCCCGCGAGGTAGGGGCCGTCCCCGGCTCCCATGAGAACTCCATCGAGGACGAAGACGATGCCGCAGATCGGTTGGGCGACGGCGATCACGATCAGCGCGGGAAGAGCAGCGTCCCGCACCGCGGAATCGCTGCTGAACAGCGGGATGTACAGCGGACTGGTGAGGACGACCAGGGCGCCCAGGACAATGCCGGAGATCACCCCCCACTCCACCATCCGACGACAGACGGCCTTGGCCCCTTCGGGGTCGTTCGCCCCCAGGTAGCGGCCGATGATGGCTTGACCGGCGATGGCGATCGCATCGAGGGCGAAGGCGAGCAGGGTCCACAGGTTCACCACGATCTGGTGCGCGGCCACGTCCGCGTCGCCGAGCCGGGCGGCCACGGCGGTAGCGATGATCATGATCAGCCGGAGCGAGAGCGTGCGCACGAGGAGCGGGGCTCCGGTCCGGGCGCTGGCACGTATGCCTGCCGCGTCCGGCCGCAGGGAAGCACCGTGGCGTCGGGCTCCTCGGACGACCACGTAGCCGTAGACGGTGGCCATGCCCCATTGGGCGATCACCGTGCCCCAGGCGGAACCTGCGATGCCGAAGCCCGCGCCGTAGACGAGGACCACATTGAGCACCGCGTTCGCCACGAAGCCGCCGATGGCGACGTACAGCGGGGTCTTGGTGTTCTGGAGGCCCCGGAGGATGCCGGTCGCGGCAAGGACGATCAGCATGGCGGGTATGCCGAGGGCCGAGATCCGTAGATAGGTCAGTGCGTAGGGAGCGGCCGTGTCGGAGGCGCCGAACAGCTCGACCAGGGCGGGGGCCGTGGGCAGGGTGAGGGCGGTGACGACCACCCCGAGCAGGATGGCGAGCCAGACCCCGTCGACACCCTGACGTATGGCTCCTTGCAGATCGCCCGCGCCGACCATGCGGGAGACGGTGGCGGTGGTGGCGTAGGCGAGGAAGACGAACACGCTCACCGCGGTCAACAGCAGGGCCGAGGCGATGGCGAGTCCGGCGAGTTGCGCGGTGCCGAGATGGCCGACGATCGCACTGTCGGCCATCAGGAACAGGGGCTCGGCGACGAGTGCACCGAAGGCGGGCACGGCCAGGGTGACGATCTCGCGGTCGTGCCGGCGCCGGGCAGCCTTGGTCGTCACGGGGGCCTGTGTCATGGGCACCAAGGTAATCGTCCACAGGTAAGAGATGCAACTAGCTAAGGGTCCTTACATTGGTGAGCGTGTGGCCCCTGGTGTCGCGGAGTTTCCGCAGATCTTGGTCCGCTCGGGAAAGTTTTTCTTCTGCACAGCCGGTGGATGGCAAAAGGCCAGGTCAGCCAGGGTTGGTGACCAGGGACGAGGTCTTGTTCACAGGACTGTCCACCGGCTCGTGCACAGGTTTCGGCAGTTTCTCCACAGCGTGAGGGCTGTTATCCACAGAGCCTGTGGATAACCAGATTGGCTGACGGTGGCCGCGGGCCTACCGTGGTCCGGCGCCCGTCCTGTCTCCCGGCGTCGGAATCCTCGCAAAACCGACGCGTCGCAGCTGGAGTCGGGCCTCACATTTGTCAGTGTCGTGCCGTAGGAATGAGGGGCACGGCGAGGTCCGCTCGGCGGACGGGAGGAGGTGGCCCGGTGAGCATTTCCGAGCCCTTGGACGAGCCGTGGGCCGACAGCGGTCCCAGTGACCGTCTACCCGTCTCCCGTCAGCGCGGTGACCGTGACCGTGACCGCAGCCGCGGTCGGGACGACCGCCACGACCGCGGCGGTGAAGGAGCCTGGGACGGCGCCGGACCGGCGTTCGAACGGGTGCCGCCGCAGGACCTCGACGCCGAACAGTCCGTGCTCGGCGGCATGCTGCTGTCCAAGGACGCCATCGCCGACGTCGTCGAGGTCATCAAGGGCCACGACTTCTACCGGCCCGCGCACGAGACGATCTACCAGGCGATCCTGGACCTCTACGCCAAGGGCGAGCCGGCCGACCCCATCACCGTCGCGGCGGAGCTCACCAAACGCGGGGAGATCACCCGGGTCGGTGGTGCCTCGTACCTGCACGGCCTGGTGCAGACGGTGCCCACCGCGGCCAACGCCGAGTACTACGCCGAGATCGTGCACGAACGGGCCGTGCTGCGCCGCCTGGTCGAGGCGGGCACCCGCATCACGCAGATGGGGTACGCGGCCGACGGGGACGTCGACGAGATCGTCAACAGCGCACAGGCGGAGATCTACGCCGTCACCGAGCAGCGCACCAGCGAGGACTACCTGCCGCTCGGCGACATCATGGAGGGCGCGCTCGACGAGATCGAGGCGATCGGCTCGCGCAGCGGCGAGATGACCGGTGTGCCGACCGGGTTCACCGACTTCGACTCCCTCACCAACGGGCTGCACCCCGGCCAGATGATCGTCATCGCGGCCCGCCCCGCGATGGGAAAGTCGACGCTCGCCCTGGACTTCGCCCGTGCGGCCTCCATCAAGAACAACCTGCCGAGCGTGATCTTCTCCCTCGAAATGGGGCGCAACGAGATCGCGATGCGTCTGCTGTCCGCCGAGGCCCGGGTGGCGCTGCACCACATGCGGTCCGGCACGATGACCGACGACGACTGGACCCGGCTGGCCCGCAGGATGCCCGACGTCTCGGCGGCCCCGCTGTACATCGACGACTCACCGAACCTGTCGATGATGGAGATCCGTGCCAAGTGCCGCCGGCTGAAGCAGCGCAACGACCTCAGACTGGTCGTCATCGACTACCTCCAGCTGATGCAGTCGGGCGGTTCGAAGCGGGCCGAGAGCCGCCAGCAGGAGGTCTCGGACATGTCCCGGAACCTGAAGCTCCTGGCCAAGGAACTGGAGGTCCCGGTGATCGCCCTCTCCCAGCTGAACCGTGGTCCCGAGCAGCGCACCGACAAGAAGCCCATGGTCTCCGACCTCCGCGAGTCGGGTTCCATCGAGCAGGACGCCGACATGGTGATCCTGCTGCACCGGGAGGACGCCTACGAGAAGGAGTCACCCCGTGCGGGGGAGGCCGACCTGATCGTGGCCAAGCACCGGAACGGGCCCACCGCGACGATCACGGTCGCGTTCCAGGGGCACTACTCCCGCTTCGTGGACATGGCCCAGACGTAGGGCGGGACTGTGTAGGTTCTCAAATCCCGTGTCATTTTCTCAGTCGCAATGTCATCTGATTGGCCGAACTGACATGGGATTGAGAATCGCTGGCCACTGCCTTCACTCGTTCGGCTGACCTTGCCTTAGGTCCGGCGTGGGAGCCTCACACGGATGCGAACGTAGCGCTCGCGGAGGAGGCGGCCGACGATCCGGGGGGTGACGCATGGCGGCAGGGCTGAGAGCGGCATCGATCACCGTGAGCCTGCGGGGCCCGGATGGCAGCCAGGTTGAGAACCGGGAGTGGAGCGCGTCCTCGATCGACCTGCTTGCGGCGGCGTCACCCTGGCGAACCTTTCGCTGGTATAGGGGCCAGCGGCACTACTCGGGCACCTACTGGTCCGCCACGACGCGCGACCACGTGATCTACGAGTCGCGTCTCGAACTGACGAGGCTCCTCTTCGCTGATGCAGGACAACACGATGCCCTGAGACGCGGCATGATCATGACAGGTCGGCAATGCGTCGGAACACCCTGTCGAACGCGCCGGATGCCACGAGCCCGGCAATCACGCGCACCATGCTGCCGATGCCGGGATTCCGCACGATCAGGCGGTCTCCGCGTAGAAGAAGCACTGCCCGGAGACCGCCTCTCCGCTCGTCTCCCAGCTCCGCATGAGCCGATCCACCTCGGCGAGAGTGAAGATCGTGGAACTCCAGCGCGACCCGTCGGCAAGATGAACCTCGGCATCGACGTTGCAGACCTCTTCGATCGCCTCGTCCGGTTCCACGAGGAAGAGCACCTGGAAGCCGGCGGCCCGAACCCGACCCTCGGACGCCGGGCCCGCCTGTTGCGGCATCGACGCCGTCACTGAAGCTCCTCACCCGGAGGTATGAAGGCGTCGGCGCTGTCGGCGTCCTCCACATGCCCCTGAGCATCGACTGTGATGGCAGTCGCCCGGCCCTGCGAAGTGATCAACCAGGCCAGCACCTGCTCCGTGAGAGGTGATCCACCCGGCCCTTCATCCGTCCAGTGTGCCCGCCATCCCCCACCGGGTATCGCGGCGACTATTTGATCGGCCCGCTCCAAGTGGGAGAAGTCCACGTAGTCCGTGACCTGGCGCAGTGCCCCTCGTTGCGGGTGGACCACCAAGGCTGTCCCGATTGCGGGATCCCATCCCTCCACGCGCACCATGCGACCGATATCGGTCTCAGTGCCATTGAAGATGGCGGTCCATCCGGTTTGATTGAAGTATCGGAGTTGCATGGCGTCATGATCCCGGAGGTCCGGCGACCTGCTCGACCTCCGTGTCGTGGAAGCCGTGGTTATCAAGAAACCGGCAGGCCGGTGATACTGATGTCAAAGACCCGACGGACTGTGGAAGCGGACCCAGACATTCCTGTAGGGCTCACGGAGATTGTGGCCGACCGGCGGGCAGCCGGGCCGGCGTTGCTGCCACAGATCCGTCAGAAGCACCCGCACATCTCCAGTCAGTGGAGCCGCGATTGGCTCCCCAAGCAGGGGAGGCCGCCGAGTAGGCGGGAGAGAGAGTGCGGTCAGTGGATTGCTGCTTCTCTATGCTGGTGCACACATTCACTCGTCGGGGGACTCCGTTGCCAGCGGGATACCACACCGCCAGCAGTCGTTCGCGTGGTCGTCCCGGCAGACGTAGCCGATGGCACCATCCACGCACCATTCGGCGGCCTCCTCGGACAGCAGGTCGGGCCCGGCAAGGAGCAGTCGACGAAATTCCGTGGTGTCCGCAATGTCGGCCGGCCGGTTGGTGAACCACTCGTTGAACCAAGGCTTGTCCTGGTATATGCGCCAGTGCGCATTCTCCCGGTCGTCGACAGCTGTAAGGAACCGATCGACGATGCGCCCCCAACTCGGTGCTCCGAACCAGCCGTTGTCGGACGCACAGAAGGATTCGATCAGGGTTCGCAGGCCGAACTCCTTCTCGTGAAGGCAGTACCTTCGCCCCCATGAGATCGCGACCTGCGCCATCTCCGCGAGTTCTTCGCGCGGATCAACCTCGTGCGCCGGGTCGTCAGGGTTATGGCAGGCCAGCCCGAGCTCGAGTACGGACTGCCCTGTCGGTAGAACCCGGGACGGGTTGACGATCGCGAGACCGAGACCGATCCAGTCGACATGGTCGAACGACAGCATCGAGCGCACGAGTCGGGTGGTTGCCGTGTTGATCCGCATCATCGTGCCGTCGTGGAGCGGACTCTTCCCGGCATGCCAGTTCTCGACGGGTGTGTTGCGCCACACGGCGAGCGTGATGCGGGTGGCAGCGAGCCACAGCAGGGCGTCGTCGTCGAGGTGCCCGAACCGCTTGGCACACTCCTGGGCGCCGTAGGTGATCAACTCTTCCGGTTTCGGCCACCTGTGGCTGTCGGGCCCTTCAGGCCCTTCAGGCGCGTACTCATAGTCGTCGGCGTACTCGTCGAGGATCGCACTCAACTCGGCTGCGCTGTAAGCCTCGCTGTACTCGGAGCTGTCCGGCTCCTCGACGGTGTACATGTCGTGGTCCCAGGAGACGTACACGTCGCCCCAGAGCACGACGTCATCGCACTCGCTGGCGTTGTCCGTCACAACCGGCCTGATGGTGATCGGGGCAGTACGCCCGTCGGTTCGTTCGCTGTCCTTCTCGGCGGCCCATGCGGTGATGACCCCGAGCGGCTTCGGAAGGAGAGGACCGACCTCAGTGATGCTGAACGGCTCGTCGTCGTCATCGGTGTCGAACCGGCTGTTGACGAACGCGACCGCCTCGGAGGGCGTGCTGACGATGGACTGGGTACCACTCTTGTTGTCAACTACACGCCACAACGCCCTATTCTTCACGGTGCTCTCCGATCGCGGTGAGTGCACCCGGGGCGGGTGCGATGTGCCGGGTCGCTCGGCACTGCCACCAACTTATGGGCTGATCAACCCATCCGTAGTCCCGAAGGTGCTTGTCGGCGATAACGTTCGGTACGTTCGCGTGCAACCTGCTCTTCGCGACCGCGGCGACACATCAGAGTCCAACGGCGCAGGAGGCGAAGATGGCGCTGAGCAAGAAGGGCTCCCGGCGCATGACCGTTGACGGGATCGAGTACCGCTGGCGGATCCGCAGGAAGCCCTCCTACATGCAGGGACTCTGCTGGACACCGATCACCTATGCGGTCGAAGCAGCCAGCGGCAGCCAGCCGGGCACGACCTTGATCGTCACCAGCGGCCAGGCCCATCCCAGCAACTGGGTGGGTGCCGAGGCAGTGCCCATCTGCCCAGCCCACGTTGCTGCCAGCATCCGAGAAGCACGGGACCGAGGCTGGGAACCAACCAAGGCCGGATCTCCTTTCCAGCTCGACCGATCCGCAGGGTTCATCACCCAGCCATGAGACAAAGCGAAGAAAAGCAGTCCATCTCGGCCGAACTGCCGCAGAGGCTCCAGGCCTGGTTCGCCGAGCATGAGGAACGCCTGCAATCCTGCGGAATCACGGGTGCGGTCCAGCAGTCGCCCGAGGACGGCCGAACCAAGAACAGCACCTGGATGACGCTCGAAAACGATGACTCCGTCGCCGTGCTCATCGTCTGGAGCAGCGGGGAAGCCGAGCTTGAGTACGGGGACATGGCAACAGGCCAGGTCCGACAACAGCACCGGGACCTCTGCACCTTCCAGGACCTCCTCGACGCCATCGAGACCATCCATGAATGGATCCGCATAAAGGGCGAGCCGTCCGTGGAAGGGTGACTTCCGGCGAGTTCGAGAAAGCCTGGGCCGAGTTCCTTGACAGATTTCAACCCGCCCCCGCCGACCTCTCGGTGTTCCGAGGGCTTCTTGGCATCATCGCGACATGACCCAGACCCTTCCCCGCACCGTCCGAGCCGTCGACACCGCTCAGCTCCTGGACCTGGCCCAGGAGGCCGCCCTGCACGGCTTCAGCCAGCGGCTCCCGGTCGACTGGCTACGAGAGCACCTCGCCGCAGAAGCGACGCACTACCTGTTCCCGACACTCGTGCAGCGGCTCACGCACCGCCCCGAGGTGCCGCTGCAGTGGAGGTGCCAGCAACTGCTGACCGTCAGCACCGGCGAGCAGATCTGGGGTCTCCTCGACGTCCTTCCCGACACCTTCGACAAGATCCCGGAGACCTTGGACACGGCGTCCAAGAAAGACATCGTCAACCGCATCGAGCGAGCAGTGAAGGTGCGGGAGTGGATGGAACGGACGGCCGCCGATGCAGGTTCATGAGGTCCGGCGCAGCCGGCTGGGCAGTCTGAGGAAATGACATCGATCTGAGACAGCCGCTTGCCGACACGTCGTGAGACTGGAGGGGAACGTCCAGGTCATAGCGTCGGCTCGTGACACCGAAGGTGAGAACCCACAGGACTGTAGGACCTCAAAGTCCCGGGTCCGATTCGAGTCGGAGCTCCCGGTGCGGCAGTTCACGTCGTACCGCGGGCACCGCCATGGGAACCCAGGGCCCCCTCCACCAAGGGCTCTGCCTCCATCGAGGCCGCGACTTCCGTGAAATTCGGTCGCGGATGCGGAGAAGCTGACCGAACGGCTGGCAATAGGCTCAGCAGCAGACCCGGCATCGGTTAGGAGGCTCGGATATTGCGGCTTGCGGCGTCGAGGTAATCGGTGATGGCTCGGTGGTTCTTGGTGAGGCATTCGATTTTCTCGGCCATGCGATCGCGTTCGCGTTCGAGCGTTGCGACCATGTCCGGCGTGACGTAGGGCATGTGGATCGTGCGGGGGGTGTTCAAGCAGGGCAGGATCTGCTTGATGATCCGTGTGGGTAGCCCTGCATCGAGCAGGCCTCGTACCTGGAGAACCCGGTCTACGACGTACTCCTCGTAGTCCCGGTATCCGTTGGGCAGTCGATTCGCCTCGATCAGTTCCTGCTCCTCGTAGTAGCGCAGCAACCTCATCGGAGTCCGGGTGCGCGTCGACAGCTCACCGATCCGCATGTCCCTCTCCTCGCCCTCCGTGGCTGGCGTTCTGTGACTCGGCGCACATCGAGTTGACCTTCACACTGATGTCACCCATCGATGGTAAGGCCATGACACGACCAGACACTCTGACACCTCGCTCGACAACGAACGCCCGGCTCCCGCTGGCGGGTCTTCTGGCCTTGGCCGCCACCGGGTTCATCACGCTCCTGACCGAGACGATGCCCGCCGGGATGCTTCCCGGGATGAGCCGAGACCTGGGTGTGAGCGAGAGTGCTGCCGGGCAGAGCGTCACCGTCTTCGCGATCGGGGCGATCCTCGCCGCGATCCCGCTCACCAAGGCGACGATCGGCTGGCCGCGCCGACACCTGCTGCTGTTGGCGATCGCAGGACTCGTGGTCGCCAACACCGTCACCGCGCTCTCCGAGAGCTTCGCACTTACGCTAGCCGCCCGGTGCCTCGGCGGCATCGTCGGCGGGTTGCTCTGGGCGCTGTTGGCCGGGTACGCGGTACGGATGGTTCCCTCACATCAGCGCGGCAAGGCCATGGCGATCGCGATGGGGGGCGCAATCGTTGCCCTGTCCGTCGGAGTTCCTGCTGCGGCGCTTCTGGCCAAGCTCGTCGAGTGGCGATATGCGTTCGGGATCATGACCGTCCTCACGCTCGCGTTGATCGTGTGGGTCATCGCGGCGGTGCCGAACTTCCCCGGACAGCCCAAGGGCTCACGGCTCCCGCTCACCCGTACCCTTCGCATTCCCGGCGTAGCGCCCGTGCTCTTCGTGACCCTCACGTTCGTGCTCGCCCACAGCATCCTCTACACCTACATCGCCCCGTTCCTCAAGCCGCTCGGCATGGCAGGTCAAGTCGACGCCGTGCTGCTCACCTTCGGCCTGGTGTCGCTGGTGAGCATCTGGATCGCCGGAGCGCTCGTCCATCGGAGCCTGCGCCCCCTCATGATCCTCGCGTGTGTGCTCTTCGCGACGTGCGCGCTGCTGCTCGGCATCTTCTCCGGCGTGCCTTCGCTCGTCTACGCCAGCGCGGCGCTCTGGGGGCTCGCGTTCGGCGGCACCTCCACCCTGTTGCAGACCGCAGTCGCCGAAGCAGCAGGCGACGCCGGCGATGTCGCCCAAGCGCTCCTCACCACCGGATGGAACGTCGGAATCGCCGGTGGTGGCATCATCGGAGGCATCGTCCTCAGCGGATTGGATGCATCCTGGCTGAGTTGGGTCGCGCTCGCACTGCTCGTCCCTGCACTCGCCACTGTGCTCACGGCGCGCGAACACGGGTTCACCAAGGGAGAACTCGGCAGCCGCTGAACCACCGCTGCCCGCGACCCAAGAGATGCAAAAGATCGACACGTCATCGAAACCGAGACCCTGCAACCGCGCTGGACGCCTCATCCGGGCGGGGGTCGGGAGGCTGGGGCGTCCGCCCGCCACTCGTCCTCAAGGATGCTGAACATCTCGGAGTCCCGCCAGCCGTCCCGGAGCAGCGCGGTGTGGCGCTGACGTCCTTCGTGGGTCATGCCGAGCTTGCCGAGCACCCGGGCCGACCCGAGGTTGCGCGGGTCGCAGGTGGCGTAGACGCGGTGCAGTGCGAGTTCCTCGAACCCCCGCACCAGTAGTTCCCGGCCGATGGCCGTTCCCACGCCCCGGCCCCAGACCTCCGGGTGCACCACGTAGGTGATCTCGCCTTGACGTCGGACCCGGCTCCGGACGTGGAGCTCCCCCATGCCCACCGGGTCGCCGTCGACGCGCGCTACGTAGGCGAACCGCTGCTGGGGCGTGCGGGACCAGGCATCGGCCGCAGCCGCCACGAACGCGCGCGTCTGCTCTTCGGAGTTCGGTCCCCAGGTCTGGAAGCGGCAGACCCGGGCCAGGGAAGCCCAGGAGTGGACGGCTCGCCAGTCCGCGAGCTCGATTCTGCTCAAGTGAACCGGGTGTCGAGCCACGGGCCGATCCTGCCAGACACCGTCACACCGTCACACCGGGTCGAAGCCGGGCCCCCGGCGTGCTTCCTCCCGCTCGGTGGTACGCCGCACGGGGGAGGCGTCCACGTCCGGTTGCGGTAGCCATGCATGATGAACGTCCACGGACGGGACCTGCACTACTTCACCTCGGTCGCCGAGGAGTTGAGCTTCACCCGCGCCGCCGAGCGGCTGTTCGTCTCCCAACCCGCCCTCAGCAAGCAGATCCGGGTGCTGGAGAAGCGACTGGGCGCGCCCCTGTTCGTACGGGACCGGCGGACCGTGCGGCTGACCGCGGTGGGGGAGGCCCTGTTGCCGCACGCGCGCGCGGTGCTCGCCGCCTGGCGGGCCGCGGAGGCGGCGGTGGAGGAGGCGAAGACCGCCGGGGGGCGCACGCTGGTGATCGGCATGTCCACCAGCCCGGGCCGCGGACTGCTGCCCGCCCTGCGGACCCGACTCTTCTCGCGGCATCCGGACGCGCGGCCCGTGCTGCGCCAGGTCAACTGGACCGATCCCAGCGCCGGGTTGGCGGACGGGTCCAGTGACGTGGCCTTCGTCTGGTTGCCGCTGCCGGACGAGGCGCGCTACCGGTTCGCGGTGGTGGCCCGCGAGCCCCGGCTGGTCGCCCTCCCGGACGCACACCCCCTGGTGGCGCGGGCCGCGTCGGACCCCGAGGGCGCGGTGGACCTCGCCGACCTGCTGGAGGAGCCCTTCCTCGCGTTGCCCCCGGACGCCGGCCCGCTGCGGGACCACTGGCTCGCCCTGGACGCCCGGGACGGTCGACCACCGCGGATCGGCGGGGTGGTGGCCAGCGCCGAGGAGACCCACGAGGCGGTGGCCGGTGGCCAGGGGGTGGTGCTGTTGGCCGCCGGCAACGCCGCGCTGGTCGTCCGGGACGGGGTGGTCGCCGTGCCGGTGCGGGGCGTCTCCGCGTCTCGACTGGCGGTGGCCGCCCGCCGGGACGACGGACGGCCAGTGGTGCGCGCCTACCTTGCTGCTGCCCGGGAGTTCGGGGCCGTCACCGGTTGATCAGGCGGTGTCGTCCGAGCCCGGTTCGGCCCCCGTGTTGAGGATTTCACGGGCCTGTTCCGAGGCGCGGGTGATGCTCTCGCCGACGAAGTCGACGAAGCGGGCGATGCCCTCCAGACGGGCGGCGGCCGGAGTGTCGGGGCCGAGGACGCTGACGCCCTGTCGGGCGGTCTCGGCGAGCCGGGCGTGGGACCGGGCGCCCGCCACCATCGACTGGTACCAGACGTCGTTGTCGACGGCGTAGCGCTCCCGGCGCCCTTCGTCCCGTTCCCGGCGGACGAGGCCCTGGCTTTCGAGGAACGCGACCGATTTGGAGATGGACGCCGGGCTGACCTGGAGGTGTTGGACCAGTTCGGACGCGGTGAGGCTGCCCGCGTCGGTGGTGTAGAGGCAGGTCAGCACCCGCGCCATCATCTTGGGCAGGCCCGATTGCATGAGGAGCGTGGTGAAGGCCTCCTCGTACTCGCGCACGGCCTCGGCATCGCGTCCGTGGGCCTGCGGGGGCGCATGGTTCCCCCGGGGCGCTGCCGGCGTGCGCCGTTGGGTGCGGCGTTCGGTGGCGCGGTGGGCCAGGTCGGCGCGGTAGGCGGTGGGGGCCGCCGTTGCGCATCACCTCACGCGTGATCGTCGAGGTCGGGCGGTCGTTGCGTCTGGCGATCTCCGCGTAGGGGAGTCCGTCGGCCAGCCCCAGGGCGATCTGCTGGCAATCCTGCCGGGTGAGCCTGCCTCCCGGCACCGCGATCTCCTTCCGTGCTTCTTCAGTGCCGTCAGCATAGCGTTCACTCTCTACTCAATGCAACGGAATGGGAATCTGGCGTTGCGTTAGAAATGCAGCCGATGCAACGATATTGATGCTCTGAGCTGCACTGATGTGCTTTGAGTGCAACGAGTGTGTTGCTCAATCTGTGAACGCAACGTAGCGTTTGCGGTGTCAGAAACAAGCAACCGCAGGAGAGACCACCATGCAGAAGTTCGACACCCCCGCCCCGATCACCGCCGTCCTCGACATCCCCGTGGGACGCATCCAGTTGATCGCTGCCGAGCGGGCCGACACCGCGGTCGAGGTCCTGCCCGCGGACCCTTCGAACGGTCGTGACGTGAAGGCGGCGGAGCGGACCACGGTCGAGTACGGCGACGGCGTTCTGCGCATCGAGTCCGCGGTGAAGAACCGGGTGCTCGGCAGCTCCGGAGTCATCGAGGTGACGGTCCAGCTGCCCGCCGGCTCCCGGGTCGAGGCGAAGGCGGCCAGCACCGATTTCCGGGGCGTCGGACGACTCGGCGACGTCGTCTTCGAGGGCTCGCACGGTTCCGTCAAGCTCGACGAGACGGCGAGCGCCCACCTCACCCTCCTGGCCGGCGACGTCTCGGTCGGTTGCCTGGGTGGCCCCGCGGAGATCAGCACCCAGAAGGGCGACATCCACGTCACCGAGGCCACGCGCGGCCTCGTCAAGCTGAGCACCGTGTCCGGCGACGTGACGATCGGCGCCGCCCGCGGCGTGAGCGCCTCCCTGGACGCCGGGACCGACCGCGGCCGGATCAACAACGCGCTCAAGAACGCCGACGGCGACGCCGCTCTGAACATCCACGCGACCACCACCCAGGGCGACATCCACGCCCGCAGCCTCTGAGGAGCACCCATCATGACCAAGCTGGCCATCGCGGCTGACGGACTGCGCAAGTCCTACGGTGACAAGGTCGTCCTCGACGGCGTGGACCTGGCCGTCCCCGAAGGAACGGTCTTCTCCCTACTGGGCCCGAACGGTGCGGGCAAGACCACCGTCGTGAAGATCCTTTCCACCCTCGTCTCCGCCGGCCCGGGCACGGGCGCCGTGCGGGTCGGCGGCCACGACCCGGTCACCGCACCGCAGGGGGTGCGGTCGGTGATCGGTGTGACGGGGCAGTTCTCGGCGGTCGACGGTCTGATCACGGGTGAGGAGAACATGCTCCTCATGGCG
>NZ_JBIAIF010000011.1:0-263085 GCF_042871255.1 Streptomyces sp. NPDC005955
ACCAACGACGCCCCCGCCCTCGCCCAGGCGGACGTGGGCGTCGCGATGAACACCGGCACCTCCGCCGCCAAGGAGGCCGGGAACATGGTCGACCTCGACTCCAACCCGACCAAACTCATCGAGATCGTGGAGATCGGCAAACAACTCCTCATCACGAGGGGCGCCCTCACCACCTTCTCCATCACCAACGACGTCGCCAAGTACTTCGCGATCATCCCCGCGATGTTCACCGGGACCCATCCCGGTCTGGAGACCCTCAACATCATGGGCCTGCACAGCCCCACGTCCGCGATCACCTCGGCGATCATCTTCAACGCCCTGATTATCGTCGTACTGATTCCGCTCGCCCTGCGGGGCGTGCGTTACACCCCGGCCTCGGCCCACGACCTGCTGCTCCGCAATCTGACGATCTACGGTCTCGGCGGCCTCCTCCTCCCCTTCGTCGGCATCAAGCTGATCGACCTGGTCGTCTCCACGCTTCCCGGCCTGGGCTGAACAGCGGCCCCTCCGACACGGACCGGTGCCCGGCCCTCGCCGGTCACCGAGGACTTCTCCGTCACGTTCGACTCGCGCCGCAGGGAAGGCCCCGAGCCCGCGGAAGGCGAGGCCGCCGTGCTGACATCCCCCACTACTCGGTGATACGTTGTAGTGGTACTCGGCGCTACGCAGTACCAGCGACCGAGGGGTCGATCCGCACGTTCCCGTCAGCCACGGCACGCCCCTCAGGCGTCGCCCGATCCGCGTACGCATCAGCTTCCGCCCCCCTGCGTTCCCCGGCCTCCGAAAGGGAGTCACCATGCCTTCAACTGTCATGCCCACACCCAGGCAGGGTGGCGGCCGTCCGTCGCCAATCGCCGTCTCCGCCGTCGGACTACGCAAGTCGTACGGCGACAAGCTCGTCCTCGACGGTGTCGATCTGCGCATCCCGACCGGATCGGTGTTCGCGCTGCTCGGCCCGAACGGCGCCGGCAAGACCACCGCCGTGAAGATCCTCTCCACGCTCATCAGCGCCGACGCCGGTGACCTGCACGTCGGCGGGCACGACCTGGCCGTCGACCCGCAGGCGGTCCGTTCCGCAGTCGGGGTCACCGGGCAGTTCTCCGCCGTCGACGCCCTGATCACCGGCGAGGAGAACATGCTCCTCATGGCGGACCTGCACCACCTGCCCAAGAGCGAGGGCCGGCGGGTCAGTGCCGAACTCCTGGAGCGCTTCGACCTGGCACAGGCCGCGAAGAAGCCCGCCTCGGCCTACTCCGGCGGCATGAAGCGACGGCTCGACCTGGCGATGACACTGGTCGGCAGCCCCCGGATCATCTTCCTCGACGAGCCGACGACCGGGCTCGACCCGCGTTCCCGCCACAACATGTGGAGCATCATCCGCGACCTCGTCTCCGACGGGGTGACCGTTCTCCTCACCACCCAGTACCTGGATGAGGCCGACCAACTCGCCGACCGCATCGCCGTGTTGAACGACGGCAAGATCGTCGCCGAAGGCACCGCCGAGGAACTCAAGCGCCTCGTCCCGGGCGGACACGTCCGGCTCCGCTTCACCGACCCGGCCGCGTACCAGTCCGCCGCGGACGCCCTGCGCGAGATCACCCGCAACGACGAGGCACTGTCGCTGACCATCCCCAGCGACGGCAGCCAGCGCGAACTGCGCTCCCTGCTCGACTGGCTCGACTCCGCCGGCATCGAGGCGGATGAACTGACCGTTCACACCCCCGACCTCGACGACGTGTTCTTCGCCCTGACCGGCCCCGCCTCCGCCCCCCACCAGCCGAAGGAGAACGTTCGATGAGCACCCTGTCCCTCGCCGTACGCGACTCGACGACCATGCTGCGCCGCAACCTCCTGCACGCCTGGCGTTACCCGTCGGGGACCCTGAACCTGCTGCTCACGCCGATCATGATGCTGCTGCTCTTCGTCTACGTCTTCGGCGACGTGATGAGCGCCGGCATCGGTGGCGGCAGCGCGAACCGCTCCGACTACATCGCCTACATCGTTCCCGGCCTGCTGCTGATGACCGTCGGCAGCACCGTGATCGGGGCGGCCGTGTCCGTCTGCGTCGACATGACCCAGGGCCTCACCGCCCGCTTCCGCACGATGGCGATCTACCGGGGCTCCCTGCTCGTCGGCCACGTCCTCGGCGGTGTGTTGCAGTGCGTGATGAGCGTGGTCCTCGTCGGCGCCGTCGGGATGGCGATGGGCTTCCGGTCCACGGGCGCCACAGCACTGGAGTGGATCGCGGCGTTCGGGCTGATCACCCTGTTCGCCCTGGCCCTCACCTGGATCGCGGTCGGGATGGGCGCGGCCAGTCCGAACCCCGAGGCGGCCGGCAACACGGCCATGCCGCTGATCCTCCTACCGCTCATCTCCAGTGCGTTCATCCCGGCCGACACGATGCCGGGCTGGTTCCGACCGATCGCCGAGTACCAGCCCTTCACCCCCGCCATCGAAACCCTCCGCGGCCTACTCCTCGGCACCGAGATCGGCAACAACGGATGGATCGCGATCGCCTGGTGCGTCGGCCTGATCGCGATCGGTTACCGCTGGTCGACGGCACAGTTCAACCGCGACCCGAACTAGCCGGGACGACCGCGCCGGCACCTCCGGCAGGGGCCGCCCGCTCCTGATCGCTGCGGGCGGCCCACCCTCCGTTTGCGAGGGGTCAGCGCACGTCGACGTGGTCGGCCGTGCTGGTCGCGGCGCCGGTCGCGGAGTTGCCGCCGTACACCCACCGGTAGTAGCCGTCGGCCGAGGCGGTGACCTTGGCCTTCAACGCTCCGGTGCGGCTGGTGGTGGCCTTCTTGACCGTCCGGAAGGTGTCGGTGCCCTTGGCCCGGTACTGGAGGCTGACCGTGCGGTCGCCGTACGCGTCGTACTTCTTCGTGTTCCAGTTCGCCCGGGTCAGCTTGCCGGTGACGGTGATGGTCTTGCCCTGGGCGACCGGCTCCGGCGAGGCGTCGACGGTGACCTTGGACAGGCGCTTGAGCGGAACGGTCAGGGACCGCTTCTCCCGCTCGGCGGTCTTGAGGCTTCCGTCGGCCTTCCACAGCTGTAGCAGCACTCCGACCTTCCAGGACGTGGCGTCGCTGTTGGAGTCGACGTGTTCCTGGGCCGGGTCCGGGTCGATGTAGAGGTTGCCCTCGCAGCGGGCGCGCCGGGAGTCGACCTCGTAGCAGGTGTAGCTGCCGTGAAGGTAGTTGTCGCCCGTGTCGGCGGCCCTCGTGATGCTGCCGTGGTAGAGGAAGGGGTGCGCGGTGTAGCGGAAGGGGTCGTCGGTGCTGTACCCGCGAGGCAGGGTGATGCGGAAGGTGAAGGACGGCTCCACCACCTTCGACGTGCCGACGACGATCGGCTTGCCCTTGTTGACGACGATGTCCGACACGGTGATGCCGGTGTCCGCGGCCCGGGCGGCCGGCGCGTTCAGCGTCGAGAGGCCCAGCGCTCCCACGAGCGCGGCCACCGCAGCGGTTCGTCTACCTGTCTTCATTCCCACCCCATCGAGATGATGCTGCCCTCAGGAAAGCCGGCAGCTTATCCGACGGGTACACGCGCTGCGGACCCCGACCGCCGCCGACACCCCGGTAGGACCGTGCCGGGGCAGGCCGTGCGGCCGAACCAGCCGGTTCGTACCGGTTCCGGCCAACTCCACTGCGACGGTCAACTGTTGTCAGGAGTCCCGTGGTCATCACGGGCAACGAGCTTCCCGGACACATCGGGTCAATCCCGTGACCCTTGCGTTCCGTGGTGTCCCGGGTGGCCGACCGGAGTGAGGAGCATCCCGTGGCAGAACGAACGACGGCACGCGGCAGGGCGGGAACGCTGAGGCGGAGCACCCGCGCGGTGCTGGTGGGGGCAGTCGCGGCGGGCATCGCCGCAGGCGTCCTCGCCGTCCCCGCCCAGGCCGGGCCGGGCCCGGGTCCCGGTCCTGGCGCCCGGTACGGGGCGACCCAGCGGGCGCTGGACGATCTCGTCCGGCAGGGCGCCCCGGGGGTCATCGCCCAGGTCCGCACCGGGGACCGGGTGTGGAACGGCACCGCGGGTGTCGCCGACCGCACCACCGGGGAGGCGAGGGCGGCGAACGAACGCTTCCGCATCGCCAGCATCACGAAGACCTTCGTGGCCGCCACCCTGCTCGACCAGGAGGCCGACGGACTGCTCAGCCTCGACGACACGGTGGAGAAGTGGCTCCCCGGAGTGGTCCGGGGCAACGGCAACGACGGCCGGGCGATCACGGTGCGGCAGTTGCTGAACCACAGCAGCGGACTGCGCGAGTACATGAGCGACCCGGAGTACCGACGGAAGTTCTTCACCAAGGAGTACCTGACGAGCCGCTACGAGGCCTGGCCCCCGTTGCGGACCGTGCGCGTGGGGCTGGCCCACCGGCCCGACTTCGCCCCCGGCGACCGCCACGCCTACTCCAACACCGGCTACGTACTCGCCGGGATGATCATCGAGAAGACCAGCGGGAACCCCTACGCCCAGGAGATCCGCGAGCGCGTCCTCAAGCCCCTCGGGCTCCGCCACACCACCCTGCCCGGAAACACGGTGACCATTCCGGGACCGCACCCGCGGATGTACTCCTTCCTCAGCGACGACCCCCAGGCGACCGAGATCCACGACGTGACCGAACAGAACGCGTCCCAGGCGTTCGGCGACGGCGACATCATCTCCACGACCGGCGACGTCAACCGGTTCCTGCAGGGCCTGCTGGCCGGCAGGCTGCTGCCCCGGAAACAGCTCGACGCGATGAAGCGGATGCTGCCCAACGCCGGTCCGGTCCAGGGCTACGAGGCGTACGGCCTCGGCCTCTACCGCTATCGCACCAGCTGCGGCACCACGGTCTACGGCCACAGCGGCGGAGCCGCGGGCGGTGGCAGCGAGGCCGTCGCCACGGAAACCGGCCACCGCTCCGTCACCATCAACGTCAATGCGGACTTCGCTTGGTCCCCAGACATCGTGAACTCGGTCTTCTGCGACGGAAAGGCCACGAAGAAGCGCCCGTCGCCACGCTAGCGCTCCGTTCGAGGATCGTTCAGCGGCGTGAAACAAGCGGACGGGGCGCATCGACGTTGCAGGGCTATCCGGCTGACATGGCACCCCAGAGTGCGATATCTGCGCATTGTAGGGGGCAACGTCATGTGGTGAGACCAGATGATCACCCAACAGAGCGGGTTCCGTGTCCACCCAGCGTCCTTCAGCACCTGGCCGTGCTGCCTGAGGCGTCGTCAGAGTCGAGCGCCCCAAGGGGATCACGGCATGTATGACGACGCGCTGCCCAGGACTGGGCTGGCCATCACCATCGGAGGGGTGTCGGTGGGGCTGTCTTGGCTCATCGGCATCGGTCTGCTAGCCATCGCGATCGGCATTCTCGTCATCCGGTATTGGCGGCAACGTGAGAGCACGTAAGACCTGTGCGTGGGCGGTCGTCATCATGACGGCCGCCCTGATCATTGCCTTCCACTGGCAGATGGGGAACACGACCTGGGACGTCACCGGGGTGTTCTACACGGCCGTTGCGGCGACGCTGGTGTGGATGCTCGGGTCCTCGGCGCGACGGCGCTCGTTCGCCCATCAACCGGTCGCCGACGGCCGGGTGGTGGTCGTCGTACCGGCCTACAACGAGCGGCCCGACCTGCTCCACGCCTGCATCCGGTCCTTGGTGTCCCAAACGAAACCGCCGGAGAGCATCATCGTCGTGGACGACGGCTCCGACACGCCGGTCGAGCACCTCGACTTGGCGGGCGTGGCATGGATGCGGCAGGACAACACGGGAAAGCGGGGGGCGCAGCTGGCCGGGCTGGCCCATGTCGGCGCTGCCGAGTGGGCCGACTTCGTGGTGACGGTGGACAGCGACAGCGTCGTCGCACCGGACGGGATCGAACAGTTGCTCCGGGCCATGTCCGATCCAACGGTGCAGGCAGCGACCAGTGCTTCTTGTCTCGTCCTCAACCGCACCGCGTCGATCTGGACGCGCGTGCAGGACCTGGAGATCAACCTCAGCAACATGGTGATGCGCCGGGCCCGGTCGTCGATCGGCGCGGTCGTGCCCACGTCGGGGGCGTTCTCGATCTACCGGGCGGGCATCCTCTGGGACAACTCCGAGGACTATCTGACGGAAGGCACCTTCGGCGACGATCGACGGCTCTCCCACTACTCGCTGCAACGCGGGCAGGTGGTCGCCGTCGACGAGGCGGTGGTCCGGTTCGAGATGCCGCCCACCTACCGCGGGACGTTCCGGCAGCGGACCCGCTGGTTCAAAGGGTACATGCGCTATCTGCCCTGGGAGCTGCGGAACTTCACCGGTTGGCCGCTCGCACTGCGCTGCTGGAACCTGACGCTGGTGGCGCTGTATCCGCTGATCGTCGGATACGTCCTCGTGGCCGTTCCGCTGCTGGGCGGCCAGGTGTACTGGCAGATGATCGCGTACTGGTTGGTCCTGCTGTACATGCAGACCTCCCTCTATCTCGAACGTCCGGAGATGCCGTTCCGATCGCGCCTCCTGTGGTGGCTGCTCCTCACGCCGCTGCTGTTGGCCTATCAAATGATGCTGCTCCGCCCGGCGATGTACTACGCGGCAACGCAGACCCGCAGGATGGGCTGGGCCACTCGCGGCGCCATGGGTGGTACTGCCGACAGCCCGCACTGCCGACAAGCCGTTCCCCTCGCCCGGTAGATCGGGCCCGCCGGGGCAAAGCAGAGGCGTTCTCCGCGCTCGCCGCACCCGAGAAGCTTGCCGATGCTGCACCATTTGTGATCATGTGTGCGTCATGATTCAGAAATGCACGATTAGTCCGCCTCATCGGACGGCCGTTTCTGATGCATCATCAGCCTGGGGTGTCGAGGGCCGAGCTCTGCGCGTGCTGATCACGGGCCAGGGGTACGTGGGGTTGCCCCTGGCCATGGCAGCGGTTCGGGCGGGCCACCAGGTCGTCGCGTACGAACCCGACCGCAAGCGTTGCCAGCGGCTGAGGGAAGCGGACTCCTACGTGGAGGACGTTCCGCGCCGGCACCTGCGGGCCGCGCTCGCCAGTGGACGCTACCTCCCGGTGTCCGACTCCACGGCGCTGGACCCCGGATGGGACGTTGCGGTCATCGCCGTGCCGACACCGCTCAGGGACGGGATGCCGGACCTGGGTCATGTCCGCGCCGCCGGCTCCCTGTTGGCACGCGGACTGCGCCGTGAGCAGGGCCAGACCGTGGTCCTGGAGTCCACCACCCACCCCGGCACCACGCGCAACGTCCTCATCCCCCTGTTGGAGGAGGAGTCCGGGCTCACCGCCGGCGCGGACTTCCACGCCGGTTACAGCCCCGAACGGATCGACCCCGGCAACCGGGAGTGGACGTTCGTCAACACGCCCAAGGTCGTCTCCGGCCTGACACCGGCCTGCACCGCACGGGTGCGCGCCTTCTACCGGACGGTCACGGAGACCGTGCACGAAGCGGGCACCCTGGAGAGCGCGGAACTGGCGAAGATCCTGGAGAACACCTTCCGGCACGTCAACATCGCCCTGGTCAACGAGCTGGCCCGCTTCGCCCACACCCTCGGTATCGACTTGTGGGACGCGCTGCGCCTGGCGGAGACCAAACCCTTCGGCTACATGAAGTTCACCCCCGGCCCGGGGGTGGGCGGTCACTGCCTACCCGTCGACCCCGTCTACCTCAGCCACCACGTCAGAACGACCTTGGGTGAGTCGTTCCGCTTCGTCGAGCTCGCCCAGGACATCAACGAGCAGCAACCCGCCTATGTGGTGCGGCGCCTCCAGGACGGCCTCAACGCCCGCGGAAGGCCGCTCAAGGGTTCGGCGATCGCCGCCCTCGGGCTGTCCTACAAACCCGGCAGCGCCGACGTACGGCAGAGCCCCGCCCGCGTCGCCATCGACATCCTGCGCGCCAAGGGCGCCATCGTTACGGTCGTCGACCCGCACGCGGCGGCGACCGAACCCGGGGTCCTCGGCGAGATGCTTCCCGCCGGTGACTACGACGCCGTGCTCATCCTCACGGCCCACCCCGAGTTCGACCTCGGCAAGGTGGTCGCCGAGGCCCCCTACGTGCTGGACACCCGCGGTGTGGCACCGGCCGGCTCCTCCGTCGAGCGCCTGTGACCCCGGTCGAACCGGCCGACCGGGGACCGAGGAGCCCGAGGGCCCGCAGGGGCGGTCGACATCGTGGTGGGGCTTCCCTCGACCCGGCGGCTCGTGTCACCGGGCCGAGAGGACGAGCTAGAGCACGGCGACCGTGAACCACGTGTTGGCGTAGTACCCGGCGTTGTACGTGTAGACGGTGATCGAACTGGCGTCGAAGCCGCAGGTGCCGGTCGGCGCGCGGCGGACGTCAAGGGTGGTCTGCCTTCCGCTGTTGGGCGTCGCCAGGACCACCGCGTTCCTCAGCGAGACGCTGCTGTTCACCTTGACGCAGTAGCGGCCCTTGGCCACCCGCTGGGACGACACGACGTTCTTGCCCGAGACGAGGGTGCCGTCGGCGCTGACCTTGGCGGCTGCGCGGGCGTTGGGGGCGTCCAGGTCGGCAGCCGCTGCCGACGTAGCGGTCAGGGGCAGCAAGGCCACTGCGCCGACGGTGACGGCCAGTGACATGCGTCTTCTCAACGACACGGAGACTCCTTCCGGTTGCCTGCCCACCGGTGAGGGCAGGCAGGGGAGGCGGGGGGCGCGAGAGCGCCGTCCACCTTGTCCGATTATGTGATCTTGAGGGGATACTGCACCGGCCCGGGCGCTGTGACCGCGCCTTTCGTCCCGGGTCCGCCGCACTTCACCCGGTCAGCGGCGGGGCACAGGCCAGCGCCCGTGCGCCCCGGAGAGCCGGCCTACGACCCGCCTCGCCGGTCACGGCGCCGGCTCCGCGCGCGGCAGCTCCAGGACGAAGGCGGTGGCGCCCGGCTCGCTGCTCAGGGTCAGGGTGCCGCCGTGCGCGACCACCAGGGAGCGGGCCACCGCGAGGCCGAGTCCGCTGCCGCCGCTCTCCCGGCTGCGGGCCTTGTCGACGCGGTAGAAGCGGTCGAAGACCCGGCGCTGGTCGGCGTCCGTGATGCCGGGCCCCGTGTCGGCCACGACCACCCGGGCGGACACCGGCGTCAGGCCCACCGTCATGGACACACGCGTCCCCGCGGGCGTGTGGACGGCCCCGTTGGTCAGCAGGTTGTCGAGGACCTGGCGGACACGGACGGGGTCCAGGCTCAGCGGCAGCGGCCGGGACCCGGTGTCGAGCACGAGCGGATGGCCGGGGTGGGCGGCGCGGAAGGCGTCGGCCGCCTGCCGGGCGAGGTCCGCCAGATCGCACGGTTCGAGGCGCAGCGACGCGTCCACCTCGGCGGCGTCGAGCCGGGCGAGCAGCAGCAGGTCGTCCAGGAGGACGCCCATGCGGGCGGCTTCGGAACGGAGCCGGGCGAGGTGTTTGTCGCGTTCCTCGGGGACGTTGGCTGCGGCGTACTGGAACAGGTCCGCGTAGCCGCGCACCGACATCAGGGGGGTGCGCAGTTCGTGTGAGGCGTCGGCGACGAAGCGGCGCAGCCGCTGTTCTGCCTCGGCGCGTACCGCCAGGGAGTCGTCGATGTGTTCCAGCATCGTGTTGAAGGCGGTGCGCAGTTCCTCGACCTCGGGTCCGCCACCGGACCGGTCGGCGCGCAGGGGCAGTCGGGACGCCGACTCGGTGAGGTCGTGCGAGGCGATGCCGTGCGCCGTGTGCGCCATGTCGCTGAGCGGCCTCAGGCCGCGCCGCAGCAGGAGCCGTCCGGAGACGACGAGGGCCAGCAGGGCAACGGTGAACGCGATCACCTGGACCGTGATCAGTTGCTCCATCGTGTCCTCGGTCTCCGCCATCGGGGCGGCGCTGACCAGGACGACCCCGGGCACGACCTCGCAGGCCCGCAGCCGGTAGGCACCCTTTCCCCCCACCTGCGCGGTGCTCGTCACATCGCCGGTGGCGTCGGCACGCGTCTGGGCGAGGGCCGTGAACTCCTCGATGTCGTCCGGCACATCGGCCGGTCGGCGCAGCGCCGCGGTGCCGTCGCGGACGTCGTACACCGCCGTGTACCACCCGTAGTACGGCTGGCGGGTGACCGTGCCGTTCTCGGCGGCGTCCTTGGCCTGGACGTTCTGCACCAGCTTCAGCTGGGCGATCTGCTGGTGTCCCAGGTAGTCGCGCATGTACGCGGTCAGGGCCGTGCCGACGACGGCGAAGGCCACCAGCGAGAGCGCGCCGAGGCCGAGGGCGAGCCTGGTTCCGAGACGGAGCCTGCGGTACGCGTGGCGCAGCCGTGCGCTCATTCCGCTGCTTGCCTGACCACGTAGCCGAAGCCGCGCACGGTGTGGATGAGCGGACTGCCGGTCGCGTCGAGCTTGCGGCGCAACCTGCTGACGACGAGCTCGACGACGTTCGAGCGGCCGCCGAAGCCGTACTCCCACACATGGTCGAGGATCTGCGCCTTGGTGAGTACGGTCGGGGACTTGCGCATGAGGTAGCGCAGCACGTCGTACTCGGTCGGGGTCAGCGTCAACGGGCAGTCCCCACGCCGTACTTCCCTCGTGTCCTCGTCCATCGTCAGATCGGCGACCCGTAGGAAGGACCGCTTGAATCCCGGTCCGGTGCTGCGCCGCAGCACAGTGCGGAGCCGGGCCATCAGCTCCTCCACCGCGAACGGCTTGACCAGGTAGTCGTCGCCGCCGCGGGTGAGCCCCGCGACCCGGTCGGCGACGGTGTCGCGCGCGGTGAGGAACACCACGGGCACCATCGTCCCGGCCGCGCGCAGCCCGTCCAGCACGCCGAATCCGTCGAGGTCGGGCAGCATCAGGTCAAGGACGACGATGTCCGGGGGACGGCCGGCGGCCGACCGCAGCGCTTCCCGGCCCGAGTTGGCCGTGACCGCTTCCCAGCCCTCGTAGCGGGCGACCGTCGCGACGAGGTCGGCGATCGCCGGGTCGTCGTCCACGACCAGCACTCGTATCTTGTCCACCCGTCCATCCTGCGGCACACGGACGGCGGCGCGGCCCCACTGGTCCGTGCCGGGGCACTTCGACACGGAGTTGAAAGTCCCCTGACAGGGAATCGACAGGTCCCGGCGGTCAAGCTCTCTCCACCGACCCGATCCAGGAGGTTCCGGCCCGTGACCGTTGTCCCCTCGACGTCCGCACCGCCGCCCCCCGCACCGGCTCCGCCCGTTCCCTCCTCTGCGCTGCGCCCCCGGGCGGCGGCCAGAGCCGGCCTGTACGTCCTGCTCGGCGCGAACGCGGTGGCCGTCGGGTACTTCTTCTTCCGGGCGGGCTTCGCGTCCAACGCGCTGATCGTGCTCGGTCGTCTCTGTGGCCTCTACGGCGCCCTGTTCATGGCCTTCCAACTGCTGCTGGTCGCCCGGCTGCCCTGGCTCGACCGCCGCATCGGCATGGACCGGCTCACCGCCTGGCACCGCGTCACCGGCTTCGGACTGCTGTGGTCGCTGGTCGGACACGGCGTCTTCCTCACCTTCGGCTATGCCCAGGCGTCCTCGCTCGACCCGGTCGACCAGCTGATCGATCTGGCGGAAACCACCGAGGGCGTGCTGCGGGCGGTCGTCGCCGTGGTCCTCCTCCTGGTCGTCGGCGGGGCCTCGGCCCGCTGGGCGCGACGCCGACTCGCGTACGAGACCTGGCACTTCATCCATCTCTACACCTACGTCGCGGTGGCCCTCGCCTTCACCCACCAGGTCGCGGCCGGCACCACGTTCACCACGTCGTCGGCCGCCACCGCGTACTGGTACGGCCTGTGGTGCTGCGCGCTCGGCGCGGTGTTCGCCGGTCGCGTCGTGCTCCCCCTCCGACGCAACCTGCGGCACCGGCTGCGTGTGTCGGCCGTCGTGCCCGAGTCCGATCACGTCGTCTCCGTCTATGTGACGGGGCGTGACCTGCACCGGCTCCCCGCCCGTGCGGGCCAGTTCTTCCTCTGGCGGTTCATGACGAAGGACCGCTGGTGGCAGGCGAACCCGTACTCGCTGTCGGCCGCCCCGGACGGCGCCCGCCTGCGGCTGACGGTGAAAGCGTCCGGCGCGGGGTCCGCGTCCCTGCGCCATCTGGAGCCGGGGACCCGCGTGTTCGCCGAGGGCCCCTACGGCGCCTTCACCAGCCTCCACCGCACCCGCCCGAACACCCTGCTGATCGCGGGCGGTGTCGGCATCACCCCGATCCGCGCGCTCCTGGAAGACCTGCACGGCCATGCCGTGCTCGTCTACCGTGTGTCCGCCGCCCGGGACGCGGTCCTCTACGGTGAGCTGCGGGAACTCGCCGCTGCCAAGGGCGCGTCGCTGCATCTGATCAGCGGGCCGCCGGACCCCGACCCGCTGTCGCCGGTCGCACTGTCCACGCTCGTCCCCGACCTCATCGAGCGCGACGTCTACGTCTGCGGCCCGCCCGGCATGACCCGCTCCGTGCTGCGTGGTCTGCGCACGCTCGGTGTGCCCAAGCCGCAGATCCACTACGAACGCTTCAGCCTGGCCCGATGACCGAGCTGGCCGAATGACCGGGCTGGCCGGATGACCGAGTACAGCAGACGAAGGGGAACACCACGTGAGACGAGCACTACCCGTCCTGGTCCTGTCCGTCGCGGCGCTGATCCCGGTCTGGCGGTACACCCCCTCGATCGCCACGTCCGCTCAGGCGCCGCCGAGTCCGACGGAGGGTCCGGCCCCGTCCGCGCCCTCGTCGGACACCTCCGTTCCGCCTTCGTCCTCCCCCGGCACCCGGGTGATCGCCGGGGCGACGATCCCGACCGAGAAGGGTGACGTACAGGTCGAGGTGACGCTGACGGCCGGCAGGATCACCGCGGTCAAGGCCCTCAAGGCTCCCGCGCACCCCCAGACCACGGCAGCCCTGCCGAAGCTGATCGAGGCGACCCTCGAAGCCCAGAGCGCCGACATCGACGCGGTGACGGGGGCGACGATCACCAGCGACGGCTACCGGGATTCCCTCCAGGCCGCCCTCGACCAGCGGACCGGCACCTGACGTGATCCGAGTCGAACACGTCATGGGCCTGCCGGTTTCCCTGCGTATCGACGACACGCCCGTCCCTGCGGGGGCCGCGGACGCGGTCTTCGCGTGGCTCCGGCAAGCCGACGCACGGTTCAGCCCGTTCAGGCCCGACAGCGAGGTGTCCCGCCTGAACCGGGGCGAGCTGAGCACCGCCGACGTCGGCGCCGACCTCGCCCGTGTCCTGGAACTGTGCGAGCAGTACCGGCGAGCGAGCGGCGGTGCCTTCGACGTGCGCGTGCCGGGCCGGGGGCTCGACCCGTGCGCGGTCGTCAAGGGCTGGTCCGTCCAGCTCGCCGCCGAACTGCTGACGGCAGCCGGCGTCCGACGGTTCTGCCTGAACGCCGGCGGCGACGTGGTCGTCGGCGGCGGCCCCTGGAGGGTGGGCATCCGTCATCCCGAGGACGCCGGCCGGCTCTGCGCGGTGCTGGAGCTGACGGATGCGGCTGTCGCCACGTCCGGCCACTACGAACGCGGCGCCCACATCCTCGACGCCCGCACCGGCCGCCCCGCCACTGGTCTGCTCTCCGTCACGGTCGTCGCGCCGACGCTCACGGAAGCGGACGCGACGGCGACAGCGGCGTTCGCGCTGGGTGCGGAGGGTGTCGCGTGGGCGGCCGGGCGCCCGCACTGCGAGGTGTTCGCCGTCGACACGGCCCGCAAGGTCCTGAGCACGGCGGGGCTACCACGCCACGCGGCGAACTCCCGGTGCACGGCGTCGGTCGTTCCGGGAGCGGGTCCCTAGGGAATCCGCTACGGGGCGACGAAGGTCTTCATCAAGGCCCGGTAGTGTTCCACTTCAGCGCGGTCCCGCAGGAATTCACGGAAGCCGTTCAACCGGCTGTTGTACTGGTTGATCGGCTTCCATCCGGTGGCGGGCGCAACGTCGCGGCGGGTCGGCCATTGCAGTCCGGTGCTCTGACGTTCCACGGACATCTGCCAGGCCACGTAGAGCTTCGCTGCTGCTGGGTGGCGCGCCTTCCGGAGGATCGCCACCGTTTGCGGCCAGCTCATGAATGGGTCCGTCCGCGGTACGACGTACCGAAGGGGCTGCCCCGGGACGGGCGCCAACGACGCGATGTGGGCGAGGGTCGCGGTGCGCTGGCCGCTGACCAGCGACGCCGTGGTCGCCCCTGCGTTGGCGACGATCAGCGGCCGCTGCTCCATGAACTGCTCCATGTACCGCAGACCGTACTTCCGGGTCACCAGGTGGAACGCGAACAGGATGGCGTCTTCCGCGGTGGGGTCCGGAATGACGATCTTGTCGCGGAACGCCGGTGCCAGAAAGTCGCTGGCGTCCCTCGGCGCTTCGGCATCGGAGAGGAGGGCGCTGTTGCTCACGCGGCCGAAGGAACGGACCGCGATGCCGATGTAGGCGTCGTCGGGGTCCCGGTACTGCGGGAACACCGCTTCGGCGCCCGGGGGACGGTACGGGAGGAGCGCGTTCTGGGCCTTCCAGCGGTCGAAGTCGTACAGGGTCTGTAGCTGAACGAGGTCCGGCTCCAGACCGCCCAGGGCCAGCTGCCGGTTGACCAGGGCACTTTGAACCGGGCTGTAGCGGACGGTGAAGACGGCGTCGATCCCGGGAAAGGCGGTGACGAACGCCTCGCGGGTCCGGGCCTCCTGTTGGGGGGAGCTACCGCCGGCCCACACGACGAGCTTGCCGCCCTCGTCGAGCGCATCCCTGTACAACTGCTCCAGATGTCGAGCCGAGTCGCCGTCGACCGCCGCCGAAGCCGCGGAGGCATTCTTCTGCGCGAATGCCGAGGCGCCAATCCCCATCGCGCCGACCGCAGCGTATTTCAGGATGCCGCGTCGACCAGTTCCACGCGTCATCGAATCACGACTTTTCAATGTTCCCTCCATTGACTCTCTCTGAGCAACACTGGTGAATGGGGGCGTCATTCTGTTGACGTGACCACCTTGCCACAGCGTTTCCGAACTCAGATCAATCGACAGGTCATTGATAGCCAACCCGACCTTGGCTGCCCGCTCACAGGGAGAATGGGCCCCTCCAGGAATTGCCTCTCGCCCTGCGCTGATCTCGACCGTCTCAGGTGTGATCACGGAGTCCGTGCGGACCGTTCGTTACGCCCTGCCCGGGGCGCTACGCTCCGTCACCGGTGACTTCGGCGGTCGTCGACGACCTCAACGTGTCGAGGGCGGTTGCCGTGGGACCGCCCGGTTCGGCTTGGTAGACCACCAGTTGCTGGTGGGGGGCTCCATTGACCGTGAAGGCCGCGAAGGCGATGTGCAGGTCCCCGACCCGGGGGTGCTTGAGGTGCTTTCCCTCCTGGGACTTTCCCTTGATGTCGTGCGTACGCCACAGTCGGGCGAACTCCCCACTCACGTCTGACAGTTCCGCCACCACCCGGGCGATCCGGGAGGACCCGGGGTCATGTCCGTAAGCGGCCCTGATCTCCGCGACGCAGGAGTGCGCGGCCCGCTCCCACTGCTGGTAGAAGTCGCGTCCGGCGGGGTCGGCGAACACCATGCGGGCGAGGTTGTCGAACCGGTCGAATCCGCTGTGCAGGGCCACGGCGAGGGAGTTGGCCGCCATGACGTCGAGGGCCGGACCGACGACGAAGGCCGGGGTGTGCTCCCACCCGTCCATCAATTGGAGGAGCTGCGGGCTGACGGCCGAGTCGTCCCGGTCGCGGGGGCGCTGTGAGGGCGCGAGACACAGACGGTGGAGATGGTCCGTAGCCTCCGCGTCGAGCTTCAGCACCTGCGCGACCGCGTCGAGGACCTGCGGGGACGGGTTGTTCTCGCGGCCCTGTTCCAGACGAACGTAGTAGTCGGGGCTCACTCCGGCGAGCAGCGCGACTTCCTCCCTGCGCAGTCCCGGCACCCGCCGCCGCCCGTGCTCGGGGAGGCCCACGTCCCGCGGTTTCACCGCGTCTCGGCGACCTCTGAGGAAGTCACCCAAGGGCGTCCCTTTGCTCATGCCGCAAGACTAGGTGCCTCTCCCGCGGAGAGAACCGCCCTCTCGGAACGGAGGGGGGAGCGGGACGCCAGGGGGATCAGCGGAGCTTCATGACGTAACCCGCGTGGTGGAGTTCGTCGTCCCGGAACTCGCCGTAGGCCCAGAAGCCGAGGTCGTCCCGGTAGTCGATGCGGTCGCCGTCGATCCAGTAGCGGCCCTGGTAGGCGTGCGGGCGCCCGCCCCGGGTCTCGTCGTAACGGCCGTCCGCGGTGAGTTCCTGGTGCAGGAAGCCGTTGCGGTCCGTCCAGGTGCCGATGCGTGGGCCGCCGGTCAGGTCCCCGGTGGCCGGGACGCCCGCTTCCGGCGCGGTGGCCCGGCCGGGGACGTCGGCGCCGGACCAGCGGACCGGCCGTCCGGCCGCGACGAGCGCGCGGACCTGCTCCGGTCGCGTCAGGAGCGTGGCAACCGCGCTCGGGACGTCGGCGGCGAGTCCGTCGGGCAGTACCAGGAAGTCCGAGGTGTTCCCCGGCGCCAGGGTCGCGACGTACTCGGAACGCTGACCGCGGCCTGCGGCCAGGGCCACGGTGTCCACGACGGCGGGGGTGATGGTCAGCCCGGTGCAGTCGACGACGATGGCGTGGTCGTCCTCGGCGGCGGTGATGATGCCGGCCTCCTTGCCGCTTCCGACGCGCTGCATGCTCCTCGACGGCAGGGCACTGCACGGGCACGGAGGGCGAGAGGAGACTTCACACTCCCCCAGAGCCGCAACCCGAACAACGGCTCGAATCCACAACCCATCGCCCCCCCCGCGCGCAAACGGCGCTTCACCGACCGATTGCGCCGCGTCAATCCTCGCTTGCCTCGCACGCCACCCACGCACCCCCGCACCACCCTGGTACCTCTCGCACTCCCTTTTCATATATGGCGAGTACATGAATACTTCCAGGGCTACCCGCTCACCGTGAGCGTCGACTCTCGGCGTAGCGCGCTTCGTCCGCCCTTCTCGTCATGCGCGGACGCCTACGTCTCAGAGCCTTTTGCCATGAATGGAGATGTCGTGACGCTTGAGGAATTCGAGCAGATCCTGACGCGTGTCGTCCACGGCGACAACGCGTCCCCCGAGAAGGAGATCAGGCTTCCCGGCGAGGCACTCGACCGGTCCTTCGACGATTTGGACGTGGACTCGCTGGCACGGGCCGAGTTGATGACGGTGATCAGCGACACCTACCAGGTCGAGATCGGCGACGACGAGGCCGGCAACCTCACCACCCCGCGTTCGGTGATGGAATTCGTGGCCGCAGCCCGCGGCCAGGGCTCCGCATGATCGTCGAAGCCGTGCGCCCGTGCAGCATCGTCTCCACGGGTTCCTACCGACCGGCGGCGGTGGACTCCCAGCAGGTGGCCCAGCGCCTGGGGGTGACACGCGAGTGGGTTCTGTCACGGACGGGCGTGGAGTCCCGGTGCGTGGCCGGGCCGGACGAGTCGCTGACCCTCATGGCCACCCGTGCCGGGCGAGCGGCGCTGGCCACGGCGGAGTTGCCGTTCGACTCGGTGGACGTGGTGCTGGTGGCGACGTCGTCCAATCTCCAGTTGTGCCCGGCCATCGCCCCGCAGGTGGCCTCGGCCCTGGGGTTGCAGGTGGCCGCGTTCGACGTGAGCATCGCCTGCGCGGGGTTCTGCACCGCCCTGCACGTGGCCCGTTCGCTGATCGGCGCGGGCGGCTGCGACACCGTCCTGGTGATCGGTGCGGACCGCATGCTGGACATGGTCGACCAGGACGATCCCGTCACCGCTCCGCTGTTCGCCGACGGAGCCGGCGCGGTGGTCCTCCGGGTCACGGAGGGGACTTCCGGGGTGGGCCCGGTGGTGTGGGGTTCGTCCGGGCAGCGGGCGGCGGCGCTGGAAGTGCGTCCGCACCCTCGTGAGCTGGACATCGCCGCGCGGGTGCATCCGCGGCTGCACATGGACGGCCTGGCGGTGACGCGCTGGGCCTGTTCCACCGTTCCCACCGCGGTACGGGAGATCCTGGCGATCAGCGGCATCGCCTGGGACGACGTGGCTGCGTTCATCCCCCACCAGGCCAATTGGCGGATGATCCAACGGGTCGTCGCCAAGCTCGACGTGCCGGAGAAGGTCGTGGTGGCCGACGACGGTCGTGCCACCGGAAACACCAGTGCCGCGTCGGTGCCGCTCGCCCTGGACCACCTGCTGGCTTCGGGCCGGATCCACAGCGGTCAGTGGGCGGTGCTGGTCGGATACGGCGCGGGCTTGGCCTACGCCGGGCAAGCCGTTCGGATTCCCTGAACGCGCCGACGGACGCACCCGAACCGAGGGAAGGAAGAGGTTCCTCATGCTGAGCCGGATCGAACACGGAGAACGGCACGGACCGCTTCCACCCGGTCCGCGCATGCCCCGGCCCGTACAGACCCTCGTCTTCACCTGGTGGCGACACCAATGGGCCAAGAAGCTGCGTGAACGCTACGGCGATGTCGTCGCACTGAAGGTCTTTCCCTGGCGCACCGTGATCCTGGTGATGAACAACGAACACGTCGGTGCCATGTTCGCCGCACCACCATCCCTCTTCCACGTCGGTGAGGGAAACAGAGTGTTGGCACCGGTGTTCGGTGAACGGTCGCTCCTCACCTCCGACGGCGATCAGCACCGGCGGCTGCGGAGACTGATGACCCCGCTGTTCGGGAAGTCCGCCGTTCGTGGGTACCGGAGCGCGATCCGGGAGATGGCGGAGAGCGAACTGGAGCGCTGGCCCGTCGGGGTGCCCTTCACCAGCCTCGACAGAATGCGCACGCTGAACCTGGACATCATCTGGCGAATCATCTTCGGCCCCGAACAGGACGCACGGCTCGCGCAGACGCGTGCTCTCGTGGGCCTGCTCCCGGTAGGGCAACTCGCCGTGCTGTTCGGGCTGAACAGCACGGCCGCGCGCCGCGTGATGCCGTGGAAGCGCGCCGCGGCGCAACTGGCACGGGTCGACTCCCTCATCCACGAGACGATCGCCGAGCGCAGGGAAGCGCCCGATCTCCACGCACGCGAGGACATGCTCTCGCGTCTGATCACCGCGGGCGAGGAGGGCGAGCGGCTCAGCGACGGCGAGATCCGCGACCAGATCATCACCCTGCTCCTGGCGGGCCACGAACCCACGGCCACGACCCTGGCGTGGGCCCTGCACGAGCTGGCCCGCGATCCTCGGGTCGCGCGCGAGACCGCGCGGGCGGCACGGGCGGGCGACTTCGCCTACCTGGAAGCGGTGGTGAAGGAGTCCATGCGGCGACGTCCGGCGATCTTCGAGTCGATCTGGACGCTCACCGAGGACGTCACGCTGGCGGGGTTCCGACTGCCCGGGGGAGCCACCCTGATGCCGCTGATCGGGATCGTCCACATGGATGCGGCGCACTACCCGGACGCGGAGGTCTTCCGCCCCGAGCGCTTCGTCGACGACGACGTTCCGCCGCACGCCTTCATCCCCTTCGGTGGTGGCGCACGGCGCTGCATCGGGGCGCACCTGTCCCTGATCCAGTCCGTCGAGGTGCTGCGGGCGCTGTTCTCCACCCGCGCCGTCAGCACCGACCGGTCGGACCCGGAGGCTGCTGTTCTCAACAGCGTGACCATGGCGCCCGCCGGTGCTGCCCGGATCACCACGGAGCGGCTTCCCGGGTGCCCTGCCCGGGAGGGAAAGGACTGACATGAAACTGCGTTCCGTCGCAACGGAACTTCCCTCTCGCGAGGTCACCAACGCGGACGTCACCCGGCTGATCCAGCAACACAGCGCGGAGAGCTTCGCGGGGGACCTCGATCACACGCTCCGCAGGATCACCGCGTTCCTGCGGTACTCGGGCTCGGTCACGCGGTACTGGCTCGACGCCGGGGAACGTCCCATCGATCTGCTGCGCACCGCGGCGAACTCCGCGCTGGCGAAGGCGGACGTCGCCGCGGGGGAGGTCGACGTGCTGATCTACACCGGGGTGGCCCGGGGGTTCCTCGAACCGGCGGGCGCCTACCACTCGGCCGCGGCGATCGGTCTGGACAACGCCCAGTGCTTCGACATCCTCGACGCGTGCATGAGCTGGACGCGAGCGGTGCAGCTCGCCGACGCGCTCTTCCGGACCGGGGAGTACCGCACGGCGATGATCGTCAACGCGGAGTTCAACCTCCGCGCCGGGGGCCCGGTCTATCCGCGGACGTTCCGGTTGGAGAACGTCGAGCACCTGCAATCGACGCTGCCCGTCTACACGCTCGGCGAGGCCGCCACCGCCACCGTGCTCACCTCGGAGGAGGCCGAACCCTGGCGGTTCCGCTTCATCTCCCGGCCGGATCTCGCCCCGCTGTGCAACGTCACCCTTGAGGGCTACGAAGGCTACTGCGAGCCGTCCGACAAGATCGCCCGCAACGGGGTCGGCACCTTCACCTCCTTCGGTTTCGACATGCACGCGGCCGGCAAGCCCGAGGCGGACAAGGTCTTCAGACGACTCGATCCCCCGGTCCACGAGGTCGCGGCGCTCTTCACCCACGCGTCCAGCAAACGCGAGTGGCAGGCCGGCGCGGACCGACTGGGGCTCGGCTCGGTGATCCATCACGTCTACGACCGGATGGGCAACGTGGTCTCCGCTTCGGTCCCCGCGGCCATCGACTCCGCCGTCCAAGCCGGCAGGCTCCGGCCCGGACAGCGCGCGGTCGGCTGGGTCGGCAGCGCCGGGATGTCCTTCGGCGCCTTCACCTTCGTCCTCTGATCTCCGGCAGGGAGGAACATGCTGCGGCACCTCGTCAAAGCCGTCTTCGGCATCGTGCGGGAGGCGACCGGGTACGCGCGCACCGCCCTGGTGGAGCGCGACGTCACGACCCGTGATCGGCGCCGGGCCGAGGCCGTCCTGGGATTCCTGCTCCACATGGGCCCGATCTACATCAAGCTCGGCCAGGTCGCGGCCACCCGATCGGATCTGCTCGGCCCGGACTGGGTGAACACGTTGCGCACCCTCCAGGACCGGACCCCCCACATGTCCCGGTCGGACACACGGCGCGCGGTCGAACGGGAGCTGGGCGGCCCGTTGGAATCCGTCTTCCCGACCTTCGACCTGGAGCCCGTGGCCAGCGCGTCGGTGGCGCAGGTCCATGTCGCCGAACTGCCCGACGGGCGGAAGGTCGCGGTGAAACTGGTCAAGGACGGTGTTCCGGGAGAGATCGAGAAGTCCCTGCGTGCCATGTCCACGCTGCTGCGGCTGGTCGACCGCTGCTCGTCACGGGCTCGACAGCTGGACGTGTCCCGGCGCTTCGACGAGGTGGCCCGGCTGCTGCGGCCCCAGGCCGACATGGAGCAGGAGGCCCGCCAGCAGCAGCGCATCGGCGACAACTTCTCCGGCCACGCCTACGTGCGCGTGCCCGCCGTGCAGCACGAGTTGGTCACCCCGCGGATGTTGGTCATGGAGTTCGTCGACGGCATCCCGGGGAAGGACGCTGACCGGGTCGGCATCTCCCGTCGGCAACTCGCCCAGCGCATGCAGGACACCGTCAACACCATGCTGTACCTGCACGGGCTCAGCCACGGCGATCCCCATCCGGGGAACGTGATGTTCACCCCCGCCGGGGAGATCGTCCTCCTCGACTTCGGCGTCACCGCGGAACTGAGCGAGGACGAGAAGTGGGGCCTGTCCTCCTTCTACTACGCCTGCATCCGCAAGGAGTGGCAGGTGGCGACCGAGCGCTTCACCCGCTTCTTCGTCCACGCCGGCCCCGAACTGATCGCCCGGCGGGCCGAGTACGACACGGACATGACGCGCACGCTCACCTTCCACTTCGACATCAGCTCCAACCGGTGGTCCACCGTCTCCTACTTCAACGACGTGAACGAGGTGCTGCGGAAGTACTCCTCCCGTTACACGGCCAACTTCACCAAGGTGGAGCTGGTGTTCCTGTCGGGAGAGGGATTCGCCTCGCAGGTCGACCCCGAGATCGACATCTGGGCCAACGCGCGCAAGTTCACCGACCGTTACTCGCCCTACATGAGCGCGGAGGTGGAGGCCCGCTTCCAGGACGTCTTCTCCCAGCAGATGCCCACCTCGCTCCAGTTGCGCGAACGCGCGGCCGGGGTGCTGGTGGCTCCCACGCACATCGACCGGTACTTCTTCCCCAGCGTCTTCCCGGTCTTCGTCCACCGGGCGTCGGGCGGACGGGTGAGCGACTTCGACGGCAACGAGTACCTCGATCTGTGCGGCGGGTACGGTCCCCACCTCCTCGGCTACGGCCACCCGGCCGTCAGGGCAGCCCTCGTCGAGGGGATCGAAGGGGGACTGGTCAACGGCATGGGTCACCCGCGCGAGGTCGAACTGGCGGAACTCCTCGTCGACGCGTTCCCGGCGGCCGAGCGGGCCCTGCTGTGCAACTCGGGAACCGAAGCCGTCCTGTTCGCCGTCCGGATGTGCCGCGGGCAGCGCCGGCGCCACAAGGTGGCGAAGTTCGAGGGCCACTACCACGGCTTCTCCGACCAGGGGATGGTCAGCTCGTGGTTCCGGTTCGCCGGCGACCGGGACGCCCCCGAGCCCATCGCGGGCTCGTTGGGCTCCGACCCCGCAACGGTGCACGACACCCTCGTGCTCCAGTACGGCGACGTCGCCGGCCTCGACCGGCTCCGCGAGCACGCCGACGACCTGGCCTGCGTCATCGTCGAACCCATGCCCACGTCGGTGGTCGCCCTCAACACCCCGTTCCTCGCAGCGCTGCGCCGCGCGTGCACCGAACTCGGCGTCCCGCTGGTCTTCGACGAGGTCGTCAGCGGCTTCCGGGTCGCCTACGGAGGCGTCCAGGTGATGACCGGCATCGAACCGGACCTCACCTGCCTGGGCAAGGTCATCGGCGGCGGACTGCCCTGCGGCGCGGTCGTGGGGCGCGCCGGGCTGATCGGCATGGCCAAGAGCTCCCAGGACCCCTTCTCCGACTACGAGAACCGGATCTTCGCCGGCGGCACGCTCAGCGGGAACTCACTCACCTGCGCCGCCGGCGTCGCCGTCCTCCGCCACCTCAAGGCGCACCCCGAGCTGTACCGACAACTCGACGACCACACCCGGCGACTCGCCGCCCTGCTGAGCCGGGCCGCCCACGACCGCGGCATCGCCTGCCGGGTCAAGGCCCGCAACTCCATCTTCTCCGTCACCTTCAGCCACAACGGACCGGAGCTGTACCGGGACCGGATGACGGGAAGCAACTTCAAGGCCACCATTGCCCTGGCGTACTACATGCGCAAGCACGGCGTGTACCTACCCGAGCTCCACAGCTTCCTGATCAGCGCCGCCCACACCCTCGACGACCTCGACGAGATCGCGCACGCCTTCGCGAAGAGCCTCGACGAGATGCTCGCCGACCACCTCTTCGTCACCTGACGGGGCGGACGGGGCGGACGGGGCGGGCGGGGCGGACGTTCGACGGTACTGTGCACCGGCGCACTGGCCTGCCGCGCTCCCCACCAACTGAGCCTAATTGCACGACGGTTCCGGCCCCACTGCGGTGGGAACCCGCCCGCGGAGCCCGTCGACGATGAGGTCGAGCCCGAACGCGAAGCGGTCGTCGAAGTTGACGATCTCCTCGACGGGCGTGGCGAAGAGTTGGGGGTACGTCGTGCGCCCCGTGGCGAAGTCGAGCCCGTCGAGGGCGCCTGCGCTCGAACCCTGCTGTTCCAGGGCTTCGCCCAGGACGTAGCAGAAGACCGTGGAGGTCGCCCAGAGAGCCGCGGTGCCGTCGAGTCCGGCCCGCCGCATGACGCCGACGAAGCGTTCCGCGTAGGCCAGTGTGTTCCGCTTCGACGTGTAGCTGCCGCCGACGATCTTGGCACCGTCGCGCTGCGCCAGAAGGGCTCGCCTCAGCTGTCCGGCGAGGAGGGCGACCTCGGCCGTCCAGCAGTCTCCGTGACGGTCCGGCAGGGCTTCGCCCAGGATCGCTTCCGCCATCTCGTCGAGGAGCGCCTGTTTGTTGCTGAAAACACGGTAGATGGCGGGGAGTTGGAGCCTCAGGGCGTCCGCCAGGCGCCTCATGGTGAGTGCTTCGAGGCCGTCGCTGTCGACGATGTGCCGCGCCGCGGCGACCAGGGCACGGGCACGGTCGGCGGGTGGTGGAGCGCTGGTGGGGCCGGGCGGGGGCCCTTGGCGAGCAGTCGACATGTTAACGATGTTATGGACTTCGGGGGTGGCGCGCACGTGGCCGTCCCCGGTCCGGCCGTCCCGACGATCGGGCCGGTCGGGTCGCCGCGACGGAGCGCCGAGCGCCTCACTCCGAGCGGACGCCCCGGGAACGGTCGGTCCCCACCCGATGCCGGGAGTAGTCGTCGAGGGAAACCGCATGGGACAGCCGGACCTGGTTCCGCAGGAGGAGCGCCTTGCCGGGGAGGTGACTGACCAGGCGCGTCACTCCGTTGCGCAGGGCGATGCCGTGCGACGTCTCGGGCGTCATCACCCTGCCCTGACCGGGGGCCGCCCGCTGGATCCGCTCGACCCAGGGACGCAGTACGGCTTCGTACCGACCGAAGGCCCCCGTGACGTCGTCCGGCGTGCGGGCCAGTTCACCGGCGAGGACGTACGCGCCGACCATCGCGATGCTCGTGCCGTGGCCGGACAGGGGCGAAGCGCAGGAGGCCGCGTCCCCCAGGAGCCCGACGCGTCCGGTCGACCACGCGGGGAGTTTCACCTGGCTACAGGTGTCGAAGTAGAAGTCGGGGGCCGTGTCGATCTGCGACAGCAGGGCCGCGGCCTCCCACCCCATGCCGTACCCCCGGGCCCGGACCATCCGCTTCTGCGCGTCCACGTCGCGCCAGTCGTACGCGGGGGGTCCCGCACGGAAGGTGAGGAAGGCCATCGTCTTGGTGCTCCCGAGGATGGACCGCATGCCGATCGACCTGCCCGGCTCGCTGTAGACGACGGTCCAGTCCTTCAGGTCCAGGTGGTTGCGGGCGGTCCAGAAGGACACGTACGTCCCGAGGTGCCGCACGTGCCGGACCTCGGGGCCGAACAGCATCTCCCGCAGTTCCGAGTGCAGACCGTCGGCTCCGACCACGAGGTCGAACGATTCGACGGACGCCGACGCGAACTCGACCCGGACCTTGGCCCCTTCGTCGCGCACCGAGGTGATCCGGTCGCCGAACCGGTAGTCGACGCGGTCCTCCGACCGTTCGTGGAGCACGCGCGACAGGCTGCCGCGCAGGATCTCGATCTCGGCGACCGGCCCGTCGCCACCGAACCGGTCGGACCTGAGCGTCCCCCGCGCACGCCCGCGACGGTCGACGAAGGAAAGGCCGAAGTTGTCCTCGCTCGCGGCCCGGACGTCGGCGTCGATGCCCATCCGCCGGATCACTTCGCGCGAGACCCCGCGCAGGTCGACCAGTTGGCCGCCCGTGCGCAGTTCGGGCCACCGCTCCACCACGGTGACCTCGGCACCGTACTCGGCCAGCCATAACGCCAGTGCGGGGCCGGCGATGCTTGCGCCGGAGATCAGAACCTTGAGCCGCTGCATCAGTTCCCTCACTTCACGGTCGAAACGATCATCATCCGGTAACACCGTTATCGCCACTCTATTGTTAACAGCGTTATCACGTCAATGGAGACGACCGTTCGATCCCGCGACGGCTGCACCGCGGGCGGTGGCCGGTGGCCGGTTCAGCCCGCCCGTACGGTTTCCCGGTAGCGGCGCGGGGCCATGCCCGTGGTGCGCTTGAAGGCGTTGCTGAAGGCGCTCTCCGAGCTGTAGCCCAAGGAAGAGGCGATGGCCGACACGGGGGTGTCCTCACGCCACAGGGCGTGCCGCGCCAGGCGCATCCGCCAGGCCCGCAGATAGGTCAGGGGCGGAACGCCCACGACCTCCTTGAAGCGCAGGGTGAAGCTGGTGCGGGACATGGCCGCGGCACGGGCGAGTTCGGCCAGGGTCCAGGGGCGGGCCGGGTTCCCGTGCATGAGGCGCAGGGCGGGGGCGACGCGGTCGTCGGCGAGGGCGCGCAGCCAACCCGTCGGGGGGACGTCGGCGTTGGCACGGGTCAGGAAGATGCGCAGGACCTGCACGAGGAGCAGGTGGGCGAGGTGCTCTGCCGCGAAGGCGGCTCCCGGGGCGTCCGACCGGGTCTCGCGCAACGTCTGGTTCATCAGCCAGCAGGCGGTGGGGGCCTCGGCCGTGGTGGCGCGGGCGTGTATCAACGGCGGGAGCGCGCTCAGGAGCAGGTCCTTGCCGGTGGTGTTGAGGTCGATGTGGCCGCCGATGACGACGGCCTCCCGGCCTTCGCCCCCGACGTGCAGGAAGGTCTCGGTGGTCGCCCGGAGCAGGGGGAGCACGTCGGCCGGCGGCACCGCCGGGTCGCTCGCCAGGGTGTAGCGACGGTCTCCGGTGAAGACGGTGACGTCGCCCGCCTCCAGACGGACGGGCTGGTCGACGCCCTCCATCAGCAGCCAGACGACGCCCTGGAGCACGACTTGGACCTTGAGGCGGCCCGGCGCCGGGAAGGCCAGGGCCCAGTCCCCCGCGGCGGTGAGGCCACGGGACAGGGCGCAGTGCGCGCCGGTGAGTTCGAGGGTCTCGGCGAGGGGGTCGCGCACGGTTGCGGACCTGGATGGGGGCGCGGACAGCGATGCGGCCATGTGCGGACTTTCGCGCAAGTAGCACGAACGGACAAGCATTCACCTGACGCCACTCGAACACCACGATGAGTGACAGGAGGTCGCCCCGAGCAGGGTCGGCGCCCCGGATCGCGGCCGCTGGCCAAGCGGCCGGTTCCTCAGTCTCAGGAGGTCGTACGCATGGGCGGATTCCAGGACCGTGTCAAGTTCCACCCGGACGAGGTAGTGCTGGCCCCGGCGGAGGAGCAGACCCTCGCCGAACTCGCGGACCAGGGCCAGAGCCAGGTGACCGAGTCGGCGGACGAGAGCTGACGCGGTCCACCAACCAGCAGGTTCGCGGGCCGCGGCGGGCCGTACCCGCCGCGGCCCGCAGCCACTCAGCAGACGGGATGAACCGTGACCACCCCTGCGTACACCGTGGCTCCCCAATCGGGTGAGCGGAGCCTGCCCCTGGGCGAGGCGTTCGACCGCGCGCGGTCCGCCGTCGCCGCCCTCTCGGTGGAGGCCGATCTGGAACCCGTCCTCGACGGCAGCCCCGGCACCTGGCGGTGCATCCTGCGCCGCGACGGCGAGGACGTCCGCACCGGGCTCGGGCTGGGCAAGGGGAGCCGGGACGAGGCCCGGACGGGAGCCCTGTTCGAGGCGCTGGAGCACTACCTCTGCGGTGTGGACGGACTGAACCCGGCGGAGATCCGGCTGGAGCGCGGCCACGTCCTCGCCGAGGGCCCGTTGTCCCGCGACATCGCCGTCGAGCTGCTGGGACGGGCTCCGGACCAGTCGCTGGGATGTCTGCCGTACCGGTCGCTCGTCGGTGAACCGGACGCTCTCGTCCCCCTCTTCCTCTCCATGCCCGAGTACCTGGGGGCGGCCGGAGCGCGGGCCCGCCGGGTGGCCGGGGACGGCTACGACTACCGTGCGGTCGGCCGCTACTCGGTCAACAACGGCTGGGCCGCCGGCGCGGACCCGGTGGAGGCCGCCGTGCACGCGATCAACGAGTTGCTGGAGCGGGACGCGCTCTCCCTGCTGCTGATCGGCCAGTTCCTCCGCGAACGTCCCGAGCGGCTGGCCGTCGTGGACCCGGCGACGCTGCCGGACGAGGTGGCCGCGCTCCTCGCCTTCGCCGAGGGGCGCACGGGTCGTCGGGTCCACCTGATCGACATGACCAGCGACCTCGGTGTCCCGGCGTACACGGCCTACCTGCCCGCCCCGCACGGGCAGCCGGCCCGGATCTGCGGGTGGGGAGCCTCGCTGTCGCGGCGGTACGCCGTCACCCGGGCCGTGACCGAACTCGTCCAGCTCCACAGCACGATGCACCTGCGCGAGCAGTACGCCCACCTGTTGCCCGAGCAGCGCGACGACACCGGGCCGTACCCGGGGCTGCACGCCTGCTACCTGTCGGACTTCACGACCGCCCTGGCGTCGGCCGAACCCAGGGCGTACGAGGACACGGTCGCTCCGGACACGCCCCGGGGCCACCTCGACCGGCTGCTGACCGTCCTACGGAACCACGGCTTCGCCGTCTACCGACGTGACCACTACGTCACGGCGGACCTCGCCGTCGTCAACGTGTTCGTGCCGGGACTGGAACGGTTCATGCTCGTCGCCGACGGGCAGGTCGTCGTCCCCGGTGCCCGCGGGATGGCGGCCCGCGGACGTGGCTGAAGGACGATGGCGCCCGCTCGCCCTCACCGACGCACCCCCGGTGGCGGCGCTGATCGCCCTGTGCGAGGCGGCCGACGGGACCGGGGCGGCTGTTCGGGGCGCGGAAGGCGTCCACGAGGACCTGATCGCCCCGGGCCTCGACCTGAACGGCGGCACCACGTCCCTCTGGCGCGGCGGTGCGCCGGTCGCCTACGCGACCACGCGCACCCAAGAACACGCCGGTCCCGTCCACCGACTGGCCCTGGACATCGCGGTGCACCCCGCGCACCGCACTCCGTCGACGGTCCGTCAGATCCTGCGCTGGTGCGGTGACACCGGTGTCCGGCGCCACCGCGAGCTGCACGACGGCACCCTGCTGGAACTCCACGTCTGTACCCACCACGGCCAAGCGTGGCTCGCCGAGGCGTTGGACACCGCGGGGTACCGGCGCGAGCGCAGTCACTGGGGCATGCGGCTGGACCTGGGCGCCCAACGGCCCGTCTGCGCACCGGCGGTGCCGATCGGCACCGAGATCGTGTCGTTCGACGATGCGTTCGACGCACGGCTCCTCGCGGCCCGCAACCTGATCTTCGCCGACCACTGGGGCAGCGCCCCGATGACGGCGCGGACGTGGCGCCATACGATCACCGGGGGCCCGTACTTCAGGCCCGCGTCCTCGTTCCTCCTCCTCTCGCAGCACGAGCGGGAGATCCTCTGCTACTTGCTCTGCACCGAGCTGACGGACTCCCCCACCGACCGCGAGCTCTACCTCGCCAACGCCGGTACGCAGCCCGCGCTGCACGGCAGGGGTCTGTACCGCGCCGTCTTCACCCACACCCTCGCCCGGGCGCGGGAGCAGGGCTACCGGTGGGCCGTCCTGGACGTCGACTCGACGAACCCCATGGCGGCCGGCGGCTTCTACGAGCGCATGGGACTGCGGAGGTTCCGCACCTGGACGACCCATGTGCACGCACCGTCCACGACGACACCGCCCACACGGAGGAAGCGGGCGCCCTCGCCCTAGCGCACCGTCGTCAAGGCCGGCCGTCGGTCGGTTCGGCGATGGCGGCACGCGTTTCGTCGGCCTGTTGCTGGATGTGCTGCTGGACGTGGGCGGGGACGCCTTGGTGGTGGAAGTGGGCGGTGAGGTCGGTCAGGACGGCTTCGGCTCGGTCGAGGTCGCCGGCTTTGGCGTGGACGCCCGCGAGGCGGCGCATGGCGGCGTTGAGGGTGAGGTTGTCCAGGCCGGTCGACTCGTTGGTGCGGGAGGTGTCGACGGCGTCGGTGAGTTCGGCGACGGCGGTGGCGATGTCGGGCTGGCGGACGGTGAGGCGGCCGTCGGTGATGCTCTGGAAGTGGCGTCCGGCGTTGGCGCCGTGGGCGAGGCGGGCGTGGGCGGCGAGCGGGTGGTCGCCGTGGCGTTCGATGAGTTCCCGGAGGGCGTCGTTGCCGGCGGTGAGGGTGGGGGTGTCGGAGCCGAGGAGGGTGAGGAGGGCGCCCTGTTCGTCGCCGAGGAGGAGTTCGCCGGCTTCCTGGTCGGTGCGGTCGAGGGGGAGACGGACCCGGAGGGTGCGGGTCGGGGAGACGAGGCGGGTGCCGTCGAGGGCGGTGTGGACGGCGGTGACCCGGTAGAGGCCGGGGTCGGCGAAGGTGAGGCCGTCGGCGCCGTAGCCGAGGTAGACCGTCTCGTACACCGCGGGCTGGGCGGCGGTGAGGGTGAGGGTCTGCTCGGCGGCGCCGTGGCCGTGGCAGGCGCGGACCATGGGGCGGAACGGGGTGGTGCGGCCTCGGGGGTCGGTGACCAGGACGACGGTCCGCTCACCGCCCGGACCGATGTGCCGGGCGGCGGTCACCTCGTCGCGTGCGCCGGTGAGGGCGAGCTTCAGCTCGGTGGTGACCGGCTCGCCGTAGCCGAACACCTGCTTTCCGCCGAGGGTCAGCACCAGCCCGGAGCCGTCGTCCCGCAGAGGTGTCTGGGCCGTGGCGAGGGCCTCGTCGGGCAGGAGCGCGCCGTTGGTCTGGAAGGCGGAACCTCCCGGCACGACGTGCCGGTAGTGGCCGTGCCGCAGGTGGCGCAGTTCGTCAGTGGAGAAGTGGAAGGGGAAGTCCTGCCAGAAGTGTTCTTCGCCTTGCCGGCCGGCTCCGTCGTCGTATCCCCAGGGGTAGTTCATCCAGGACAGTTCGCCGTAGCCCTGGTTGGGGCCCAGGGGGGACGGGGGGTCGTTGATGTCCTTGCGCCAGGAGTGGGACAGGTTGAAGGCGTGGCCGATCTCGTGGACGTAGGTGAGGAGTTCGTAGCCGGTGCCCAGCGCCTGGTGGTCGCGCAGGGCCTTGTAGAGGATGACCAGGCCGTTACGGCCCCGAAACTGTGTGTCGAACATGATCCCGAAGGCGTCTGTGGAGCTGTAGGAGGCGATGAACGCCCAGAGTTTCCACTGGGGGCCGGTGCCGCGGAGGCTGTAGTTCGCCCTCATCGCCGCGTACAGCTCGGACGCCGACCACCGCAGGTCCGTGCCGGAGCTGTCGGCGATGGTGTTGGCGGTGCCGGCGGCCCGGATCTCTACCCCTGCCTCGGCGTAGGCGGAGGTGACGCTCAGCGCCCGGTTGCGGTAGCCGGGCGGCACCGGCGCCCGGGTGGTGTCGTAGCTCTGGAAGACCTCCACCCCCTCGATCACGTCGGTCTCCAGCTCCAGCGTCCGCAGCGCCGTGCTGGCCTGCGCGCAGGCGAACTGGAGCGGGCCGGTGCCGTCCGGCTTGGTGAGGGAGAGGGCGGCGGCGGTGGGCGTGGCCGTGGCGGGGACGCGGGGGACGGTGAGGGCGAGGGTGGTCTGGGCGACGCTGCCGGCCCAGACAAGGCCGGTCTGGGTCAGGGTGTACCGGTCGCCGTGCTGTTCGACGGTCAGGGCGTCGGTGCTGCGGAACGAGCTGTAGTAGGAGCCGTCCGGGTTGAACAGGTCGCCGCTGACCATGCCCAGGGCCCGGCTGCCCTCCAGGTCCACGCGCAGCTCCGCGCGCTGGCCGGTGCCGGAGTCGTTCTTCCAGGTGCCCGTCACCGTCCGGTAGGGGGTCCGGTACGGCTCGGGCAGCGCGGCCAGGCCCGGTATCCCGAGTTCGTGCAGCTTCGCGGCGGAGCCGACCGGTCCGGTCCGCCAGTTCAGTAAGAGCCCCTGGCCGTCCTTGACCAGCAGGCTCTGCCGGGTCCCGTCGGTGGCCGGCTTGTAGGCGATCACCTGGTCGAGATCGGCGCGGAAGCCCTCCGGCAGCCGGGCCCAGCCGGCGCAGCCCGACGCGTCCGGCCCCTCGGTGATCAGCGCGTTGCGCACCACCCCGCCGGTCCAGTGCAGGGTCAGCACCCGCGGGCCCTTGAAGAAGTACGTCTGCCAGTTCCCGTCCGCCGCGTTCGGTGCCTGGAGCAGGGCGTCGACCTGGGAACGGAAGAACTCGGGCAGCGCGGTGCCCCAGTTGTAGAAGGCGTCCCACCGGCCCTCGCTGAGCTGCCCCCGGTCCCAGTTGTAGAACAGGATGCTGTTGCCCCGGACGAACAGCGTCGCCCACGACCCGCGATCCAGCGGTGTCATCACCACCGCCTCGCTCGACTTCCGGTACGCCTCCGGCACCCCCTGGAAGTGGGTCACCACCGTGGTCAGCGGCCCCGAGGAGACCAGCGACTGCCCGTTGACCAGAGCGGCCTCCTCCCCCCGGCGGAACAACGCCTTCCACTCTTCTCCCGGGTACGCCACCGCCCACACGAAGCCCGTCGTCTTGTACCGCATGAACGCCATGAGCCATCCCCTCCCCAAGCGCCGCGGAACCTCGTCGCCCGCGGCCCAGGGGCGAGTCTGACAGTGGTAAACCCCCAGCTCACAGACCGCAAAACGAAGTTGACCGATCACCGGTACCGCACCGGCACCACCCCGAACGTGCATACGATGTCGACCACCCGTCCACCCGGTCCGGTATGACGAGACGACCCGTTTCTTGCGGGTCTGTCCCGGAACCCGCCCTGCCGGAGTCTCGCACTCGACCCAGACGTCGAAACAGTGATCGATGAGAACGGGCCAACGGCGTTGTACGCAGCATCCCGCCGGTCCGGCCGGGGCTTCTTCCGTCGTTGTGCAGGCCAGCCACGCCGGCGGGACTGCAAGCCGTGTGGATCACGAAGGAGCGCGCCCGCGTCGGTGAGTCGAAGACCGCGAGGAGGGCCTTCCAGGGGTCCGAAGTCCGCGCCCGTGCGTGGCGGGCGGCGTTCCCGTAGCGGCGCCCGTGGCCTACGCCGTGGTGCAGGATGCCCGGCCGGATGAGGAAGAGCGGGGCGAGGGACTCACGTCGCGGCGATGAAGGTCCAGCCGGTTTCGAAGGCTGCTCCCCGGCTGAGGGCGATCCGGGTGCCGGAGGCGACAGGGGTCGCGTCGACGGGGCCGTGTTCGAGGATGCGCAAGCGGGTGCCCTGGGAGCCGGTGGGGTGCGGCTGGGCGGGCTTCGCCGGGTCGAAGGTGCTGCCGGTGAAGCCAGGGTAGCCCATGGCCCACAGTTGCCGGCGCCCTGCCGGCTGGCTGTGGCCGGCTTCCGCGCGGGGTTGCTGGGTGATCGTGCGGTCCGGCTGGACGGCGAGGGCCAGGCCGCTGTGGACGTTGATGATGCGGAAGAACGTGTAGACGCCGCTGTCGTGGTCGACTTCGAGGCGCCACCGCTGGTTCGCACCGTTGTTGCGGGTGTGGATGATCGGGGCGGTGCCGGGTGCGGTGGACGAACGCGGTATGTCCCACACCAGCGTGGGATGGGACGCCAGGGCGATGTAGAGCTCGCCGTCCGGCGCCTGGTGCGTCTCGTTGATGTCTCGGAACTCTGCCATGCACTCCCCCTGCTTCGTCTACGGCCCGCCACCGGGACGGGACCGTCATCGACCCTCGCCAGGGCCGGACTCAAGGACACGTCCCGCCACACAGTAGGGAGCCCGAGTGACCCTTCACAGAACGCCAATCCGGCCACCCGGCCCGCCCCGCGGCGGGAACGGCGCTGCCGGCACCGGTCGCCGTGGGGCGGCCGGCGCCCGGACGGCGGGGACCACGGACCCGCGTGAGCCGGATGCTGCTGACGGTCGGTCCGTTGTGCCAGTCCTTCGGTCCCGGGACGAATGACCCGTCAGGTCTTGTCCGATGGTGGCGGCGAGCCGGAAGTCCGGTGGCCGCAGGTTCGGGGAAACCGTGCGTGAGCTGCCCGCTCCGCTCCTACGCTGTGCTGGATCAGGGAGAGACCGGCGAGGGGGATGCTCATGGAGATCGGCTTGGCCGAAGCAGTAGCCGCGGTGCGTGAGGAACTTCGCAGGGCCGCCGAGCAGGGGGCCGACGAGGGGCTGAAGTTCGGTGTGGGTCCGGTGCAGATGGAGTTCGAGGTCGAGTTGCGTGCCGACGCCCGGGCCAAGGGTGGGTTCCGGGTCTGGGCCGTCAGCGCAGAGACGGAGGCCGGTGTGGTCCGCGGCCGTACCCACCGGGTCTCCTTCACGCTGACGCCCTGTCTTGAGGGGGCGCAGCACGGTGTCCTGATTGCGGCCGGACAGGACTCGCCCTTCGGTGCCGGCGACGTGAGCGGCACCGTCGAGTAGCGTGCGCCGACTCAGGTCCCGGCGGGGCCGGAACCGGGGCGTGCCGGCCGTGTGGGGAGCACGGCCCGTCGCGTCACATCATGAAGATCCGCGGGTGGGTGGGGGGAACCATGGACCGCGACCGTGTGGTGATGGTCGGGGCGGGAGCGGCTGCCGGGTCGGGCTATGTCGTCGGCCCGCGGCTGGTCCTCACGTCGGCGCACGTCGTGGGCCCGGTGGGTACGGGCGTGCAACTCCTGCATCCGGGGCGGGCGCCGGTCTACCGGGCAGCCGTCGTGTGGAGCGGTAGCCCGGGCGGGTCGGACGACGCGGCTCTCGTCCAGGTGGACGACCCGGGCTGGCAGGCGCCCGCGGGCCGTGCTGAGCCCTGGGGTCGGCTCGGCACCTGGACCCCCCGGCAACCGTGCCAGACCTGGGGTGTTCCGAAGGTGTCCGAGATCGTGTCGAGAAGTGTCCCGGAGCGGCCGGCCACCCCGGAACTGAAGCAGTTGAGCGGCTGGATCGATCCGGGCAGCGGCCTGGTGCACAACCGCCTGGTGATGGCCCTGGAACAGACCCCGCCGACCTGGACCCCCACGACGAGGGCCGGCTCGCCGTGGTCCGGGCTGTCGGGTGCCGCCCTGCTCTGCGGCGGGCGGATCGTCGGCGTGATGGCCGACGACCCGGCCCACTCGGCGTACGGGACGCTGGAGGCCGTACGCGTGTCGGTACTCCACCGCGACGTCTCCTTCCGCACCGCCCTGACGACGTACGGCGCCGACTCGGCGGTGTTGGAGACCGACACGTACCGCGAGGTGGCCGCGCCCTCCGCCGTGCTTCCACCGGGCCCCGGCAGGGCGCCGCTCGCGCCGGCGGCGCTGTTGGATCCCGACCGTCAGGTGGTCGGGTTCCACGGCCGCCGGGAACTGCTGCGCCGCCTCACGACATGGTGCACCCAGGACGGTCCGGGCGCCTGGCTGGTGCACGGCCCGGGCGGTCAAGGCAAGACACGGCTCGCACACCAGTTGCGGAGCGAGCTGGAGCGCACGCCCTGGCACGGTCCGTACGGGCCGCCGCTTCCGTGGCGGGTGCTCTGGCCCCTGTTCGAGGCCCGGCCCGAGGACCTGGACGGGCTGCGGCACGCGGTCGACCCGCTGCTGGTGGTGCTGGACATGGCCGAGATCAGAGTCCCGCAGCTCGACGCCCTGCTGAACGCTGCCGTCGACCCGCACCGCGCGGCACCGTTCAAGATCCTGCTGCTCGCGCGCAGCGGCGGCGAGTGGTGGCACAGTGTCCGGCGCGGCCCGCAGACGGGGAAGCGCCTGCTCGCGGACGCCGAAGTCACCGACCTGCCGCCGCTGTTCCCCCACCCGGCCGCCCGCGAGCACGTCTACCGCGAGGCGGTCCGGTCCTTCGCAGCCGCCCTGTCCACGGTCGTACCGCAGCCCCGTCACGACTGGGCGGAGCTGGCGGCCGTGCTGCAGCCCCCGGTGTTGCGTGGAGGCGACTGGAGCAATGTGCTCACCCTCCACATGACGGCCCTCGCGGACCTGCTCGACGCGGCGTCCGAGCGCGACCGGCCCGCGGGGACGGAGGACCGGCAATCACCGGACGCAGTGGACCGGCAGCCGCTCGACGCGGAGGACCGGCTGCTGGAGCACCAGAAGTGGTACTGGGACCAGAGCGCGGCCGCCCACGGCCTCGACCCGCTGCTCTTCCCGGACGGCCGGCAGGACGCCATGGCACTCGCCGTGTTGGTGGAGCCGACCGACGACGACCAGGCCGTCGCACTGCTCGCCCGCCTGCCCGCGCTGGAAGAAGCGGCCCACCCCGTTCGGCTGCAGGCCGCCCGATGGATCGGGGCACAGTGTCCCGGAGCCCCCGGCCACCCGTGGGGTGCGCTGCAACCGGACCGGCTGGCCGAACGCTTCGCAGGGCGCCGTCTGCTGTCCCACCCGCGGCTGGCGACCGCCGTCATCGGGAGCCCCGACCTCACCGACGCCCAGGCCGCCCGTCTGCTGGCCGTCCTCGCGCGGGCAGCCGCCCACCCTCCGCTGCGCGAGCCCCTCGGTCCGGTCGTGACCCGGACCTGCCGGGCGGTCCTGCCGCAGCTGGCGCTGCCCGCCATGGACGCCGCCCTCATGGTGGAGGACCCCGCGCCGCTGCTCGCCGCGCTCTCCGCGCACGCGGCGGAGCCGAGGACGGCCGTCACCGAACTGGAACGCCTGGCCGACCACATCCCGCACTCCACCTACCACCTCTCGGAGTTCGGCGTTCACCTGCTGGAGCGGATCACCGAGCTGCGCACCGGGGCCGAGGACACCGGAGGGGGCTCCGCCGCACCGCTCGCCCTCCGGGTGCGCCGCCTGTTGCGGCCCCGGGCCGCCGTGCGGGAACAACACGACCGCAACCGGCGCACCCTGGAACTCGCCCGGCGGCTGCGCCAACTCGCCAAGAGCCAGTCGGAAGTGGGACTGCGGGCCGAAGGGCTCACCTCCGCGCGGCGGGCGGTCGCGCTGCTGCGCCCGCTCGCCGGCACCGGCGGCCCGGAGGGAGCCGCGGCGGAGCTGGCCGCCGCCCTGAACAACCTGGCGTCCTGCCTGATCGACCTGGAGATGCGGGCCGAGGCCCTCGCCGAGGCCGACGAGGGCGTGCGGATCGGCCGGGCCGTGGCCGATGCCGAGGGCCCCGTCCCCGTGGACCTGAGCCTGCACGGTCCCCGGACCCGACTGGCCCGCCTCCTGCAGACCCTGGCCGTCGCGGAGTCCGCGCTGGGGCGCCCGGAGCAAGCGGCCACGACCTCCGCGGCCACGGTCCGGATCCTCCGCGAGCTGGTGGACCTGGGAGCCGAGGAGGCGGACGACCTGCTCGCGCGGAACCTGGCGAACCTCTCCAACTACCTCTCCGAGCAGGGGCGCTACGCCGAGGCGTTGGAGAGCGTCGAGGAGGCGGTCCGGATCACCGAACGGCTCGCCGAGGACCGTCCGGACGCCTTCCGGGTGAACCTGGCCAGCTGCACCGGTGTCCGCTCCCAGCGACTGGCCGAGCTGGGCCGGGTGGAAGAGTCGCTCGCCGAGGCCCGTCGCAGCTTGGCCATGCGCAGGCGGCTGGCCCGCGAACGGCCCAGAGCACACGGCCACGCACTGGTGAGCGGACTCAACAGCCTCGCCATGCAGCTCGGCAACACCGGCCTCCACGAAGAGGAGGGCACGACGTACCGCGAGGCGGCCGAACTGTGCGAGCAGCTGACCTCCGAAGAGCCGGGCCTCTTCCGGGACCTGCAGGCCACGGTCCTCAACAACCAGGCCCAGCAACTCAAGGAAAGCGGTGATGCGGAGAGCGCGATCGCGGCGGCCCGCAAGGCCGTCGACCTCTACCACGCCCTGGAAGCGGAGCACCCCACCGCCCACCGGGCCGACATCGCCATGAGTCTCGGTGTCCTGGCCGGCACCCTGGCGGCCGGCGGGTACCAAGAGGAGTCCCTGGCCGGACACCTCGCCGCAGCCGACGCGTTCCGCAGCCTGGCCGCCGGCGGGTCGGTGGCGGCGAAGGAACGGCTCGCGCAATGCCTCAACAACCTGGCGATCCAGCAGGATTGCGCCGGGTACGGCGAGGAGGCACTGGCGACCGTACGGGAGGCGATCGCCCTCCAGCAGCCGCTGGCACAGGAGTTGCCGGACGCGCACCTACCGAACCTCTCCCTCTACACGATGCACGAGGCGGTCTGTCTCCACAAACTCGGACGCTCGGCCGAATCCGTCGCGGCCCTGCGCCGGGCGACGGACCTCGACGAGGAACTGACCGCGCGGTCCCCCACCCGGTACGCAGGGCAACTCGCCGACCGGCTCGTCCTCCTCGGCGGTCTCGCCACGGCGGCCAACCTCAGGCCGCAGGCACTGAGCGCCCTGGACCGGGCCCTGACGATCCGCAGGAACCGTGCCGAAGCGGACGGTGTCGACCACGACCCTCGGCGCGCGCAACTGCTGGACGTCCACGCGAGCAATCTGCTGGGCGGCGCTCGCTTCCAGGAGTCCGTCACCGCTACGGAAGAGACGGTCGTGATCCGGCGGGGACTCGTCACACGGTCCGATTCACCCGCGAACCGCCTGGAGCTCGCCTGGGCACTGACGACACTCGGACTGCGCCGGTTCACCGCCGGGCTCCGGGTGGAGGCGCTCGCACCGCTGGAGGAAGCCGCACACGGTCTGCGGCAACTGGCACGGCAGCCGGGCGCGGCCGAGGAGGCCGTGCAGGGCATCGCCCGTACGCCGGAGTCCTCCTCCTTCGTCAGCCTCGCGTGGGGGCAGGAGAGTATGACGGGTGCGCTGGGCACGGCCCTGCTCATGGCGGCACCCGCCCAGATGTGTCTCGGCCGGGAAACGGCGGCCCGGGCCACCGCCGAGGAAGCCGTGGCCGTCTTCGAGCGCCTCCCGCCCACCCATGCGCTCCGGGCCCTCCACCACGCGACCGCGATGGGCGCACTGGGCGTGATCCGGAGCGAGACGGGCGACCCGGCCGACGGTCTGCCCGACCTCGATCGGGCCGTCGAACTCGTCCGCCCTGCCGCACGGGACGGCGACGTGGCCGCCCGCCAGGCCCTCGGTCACCAGCTCACCGCTTCTGGCGGCCTGCTCCGGCGGATCCCCGGGCGGCTCCCGGAAGCCACCGCGCGCCTGGAGGAAGCCGTCGCCATCGCCACCCGCCTCACAGAGGAGGACACCACATCTCATGAGCCGGACCTGCTGCGCGCCCGGGCCGAGTTGGGCATCGCCCTCGCCAGGTCCGGCCGGCGCGACGAGGCACTCCGGCTGACCCGCGAGGTCGTGGCCCGGACGCGGACCCTGACGGCCTCCGCAGCGACAGCCCGGGCCCTGGACCTCGGCACAGCCCTCCACGCGTTCGCCTCCGCCCGACTCCGCACCGGGACGCAGCACGCCACAGCGGAACACACCGAGGCGGTGGCCCGTGCCCGGGAATCGGTGGACCTCCTGTCCCGGCTCGCCGAACGAGAGCCGGGCCTTCTGCTCCGCACCCTGCCGGAAGCCATGCAGACGCTTCATGACCTCGACGTCCAGCGCAGGTAGCCCCAGGCACGAAGTCGTGGCGATCATCGGCTCGTACGTGCGTGCCATGCCCTGCGGTACGGCGCATCATCACACCGGTGGGACGTTCGTAGCGACGTACGGTCCGGCCGGTCGCACGGTCCGGGGCGGGTGAGCCGGGCCAGGCGGTAGCGGGTCAGGGCGTGGTGCACGGTCGAGGGCGCCGGAGCCAGCAGGTGCGCGAGGCGAGCAGGCCCGGTCCGGCGTAGGACGCGGAGCTTGTTGATCTTCCGTTCGGTGCGGGTCGACGTCCGCCTGGGGTCTGGTGCCCCCTCCCGAAACCGTCACCCTCGCCCGCACGGAAGCGGCACCCCTCCGGCGTCAGCGGGGCCACCCCTTCCACATCAGGAGACATAAGGGTAGGCTCACCTAAGTTGATCATTGTGTGGTGGAGGAGATCGTGAGCGAAGCCCGCTCCGTGCTGCGGGTCCCCCCGGAGGTCCGACCGGCGCGGCAGCGGCTGACAGGAGTCGGCGGCCGACGCCGCTGGGCCGGACTCCTGGTGCTGCTGGGAGTGGTGGCACTGGCCGTGCTGCTCTCCATCGCCCTGGGGTCCAAGCCGCTCACCCCGGGCCAGGTCTGGCACGGCCTGTGGAGTCCGCAGGGTCTGGAGGCGGACATCATCGTCCGGGATCTGCGCATGCCGCGCACCTGGCTCGGGCTCGTGGCCGGTGCCGCGTTGGGGGTGGCCGGCGCGCTGATGCAGGGTCACACCCGGAACCCCATCGCCGATCCGGTGGTTCTGGGCATCAGTGCGGGGGCCGGGATGTGCGTGGTCGCCGCCATCTTCCTGCTGGGCGTCTCCGGCCTGCACGGCTATGTGTGGTTCGGGTTCCTCGGTGCCGCCGTGGCCAGCCTGCTGGTCCACGCGGTGGGGCGGCTCGCTCGGGGCGGCGCCACTCCTGTCACCCTGGCGCTGGCGGGTGCTGCCGCGCACGCCCTCTTCACGGCACTCACCGCGGGCATGGTGCTGATCGACCGGCAGGCCCTGGAGGTCTACCGGTTCTGGACGGTGGGCACCGTCTCCGACCGCCCGGTGGAACTCGTCGTGCAGATGCTCCCCTTCGTCCTGGTGGGTCTGGTGCTGGCCGCCGCCAACGCCGGCGGGCTCAACGCCCTGTCCCTGGGGGAGGACGTGGCCCGGTCGCTGGGCCTGCGGGTGGGGCTCACCCGGGCGGTCGGCATGGCCGCCATCACCGTGCTGACCGGCACCGCGGTCGCCGTCTGCGGGCCGATCGGCTTCGCCGGGCTGGTCTCCACGCACATCGCGCGGTACTTCACCGGGCCCGACTACCGTTGGGTTCTCGTCTACTCGGGGCTCCTCGGTGCCTCCCTGGTGGTTCTCGCCGACACCCTCGGCCGTCTGGTCGCCCGGCCCGGGGAGCTTCAGGTCGGCATCATGCTCGCGCTGATCGGCGCCCCCGTCTTCATCTACCTGGTGGGCCGCCGGAAGCCGGTGAGGCCATGACCTCCGCCATGACACCCGGACCGGGTTCCTCGGCACCCGCGGAGACCGCCGGCGCCGAGCAGAACGGCCCCCGGCCCGGTCGCCGGCCGGCCGTTCCCGGCCGCCGGACGCTGCGCGCCGGTCCGTTCTCCGCCGGCTGGCGCCCCCGGCAGGTCCTGGTACCGCTGTTGACCGCCGCAGTGCTCGTCGCGGCCGTCGCCGTGAGCACCGCCCGGGGCAGCAGTTCCCTCCCCGTCGGGGAGGTGGCACTGCGGCTGCTGGGTGGCGGCACCCCGGCCCATGACTTCGTCATCTTCGAACTGCGCCTGCCGCGCGCTCTGATCGGCGTCCTGGTGGGCGGCGCGCTCGGACTGGCAGGAGCGATCGTCCAAGGCATCGCGCGCAATCCACTGGCCAGCCCCGACATCCTCGGGATCACCAGCGGAGCCGGGGTCGGCGCCGTCACCGTGATCGTCCTGGGCGGTTCCTACGGCAGTGTCAGCGGTGTGCTGGCCGGCATCGGCGTTCCCGCCGCGGCCGTGGGTGGTGCTCTGGTCGCCGCCCTGGCCGTCCATCTGCTCGCCGTGCGGCGGGGGATCTCCGGCTACCGGGTGCTGCTGGTCGGCGTCGGCGTGAACGCGGTCCTCGGCAGCGTGCTCTCCTGGCTGCTGGTCAAGGCCGACATCGTGGACGTCGGCCGGGCGCTGGTCTGGCTCAACGGCAGCCTCGACCAGGGCGCCAGTTGGTCCGTCGTCCGGACCACTTCCTTGGTACTGGCCGTGCTGATGCCCGTCGCCCTGGTGCTCTCCTTCACCTTCGGGGCCCTCGCCTACGACGAGGACACCGCGCGGGGCCTCGGGGTGCGCATGACCGGAGCCCGGGTGGCCCTGCTCCTCATCGCCGTACTCCTCACCGCCACCGCGACCGCGGCGGCCGGACCGGTCGCCTTCGTCGCGCTCGCCGCGCCACAGCTGGCCCTGCGGCTGGCCCGCACCGGTACGCCGCCGCTGCTCGCCTCGGCCCTGCTGGGGGCAGCCGTCACGGTGTGGGCCGACGTGCTGGGCCGTACCGCCTTCGGCGATCTGCAACTGCCGGTCGGTGTCGTGACGGCCGCGCTCGGCGCGCCCTATCTGCTCTACCTGCTCGTCCGAAGCGGAAAGGCACGTACCTCATGACCGGGACCATCAAGCTGGGCAAGACGGCGGAGGTGTCCGCGTCGCGGGGGGAAAGAGCGGCCGGAGCGTGTCCTGCTCCGGTGCGGCTGCGCGCGCGGGGGCTCACCTTGGGCTATGCGCAGCGCCCGGTGATCGAGGGGCTCGACCTGGAGATCCCGGACGGTTCGTTCACCGCGGTCATCGGCCCCAACGGCTGCGGCAAGTCCACCCTGCTCCGGGCCTTCGGGCGGCTGATGAAACCGCGCGCCGGCGAGGTGCTGCTGGACGGCACCCCGATCCACCGGATGCCGACCCGTCAGGTCGCCCACCTGGTGGGCCTGTTGCCGCAGTCCCCCGTGGCGCCCGAAGGAATCAGCGTCGCCGACCTGGTCGCCAGGGGCCGGCATCCCCACCAGAGCTGGTACCGGCGCTGGACCGGCGAGGACGAGGAGGTCGTGGCCCGGGCGATGCGGGCCACCGGCACCTACGAGTTGGCGGAACGGGACCTGGACGAACTCTCGGGCGGGCAGCGGCAACGGGCCTGGATCGCCATGGCGCTGGCCCAGGACACCGAGTTGCTCCTGCTGGACGAGCCCACCAACCACCTGGACCTGGCGCACCAGGTGGAGGTTCTGGACCTGGTGCGGACGCTGCACCGGGACATGGGGCGCACCGTGGTGCTGGTGCTGCACGATCTGACGCTGGCGGCCCGCTACGCGGATCGCCTGGTGGCGATGAAAGAGGGGCGCATCGTCGCGCAGGGCGCGCCACGGGACGTGCTCACCGAGGAGATGCTGGCGGAGGTCTTCGGGCTGCACGCCCGGGTCCGGCACGACGAGGAGACCGGTTGCCCCCTGGTGATCCCGCTCAGCCGCTGCGCCGAAGGGGACGGTTGACGGGGCGACGTACGAACCGGGGCCGAAGCGACGCGCCGTCAAGGTGACGGCGCCTCTGGAACTCACCCACGCCGCCGTACGGACCACGCTCCAGGGCAGCGGCGGCACCGTGGTCGACCTGTCCTCCCCCACTGGTCTGACTCCGGGCAGGGGATCTGCCTTCGCCGCCTCCAAGGCGTGGCCCCGGTAACCAAGGGGACCGGGGCGCAGGTGACGGTGCTGTGTCCCGGGCTTCGTCCGCACCGGGTTCCACGCCCGTGCCGGAATCGATGTGCGTCAGGTCTCCGAAGGCTCGTGGACGGAGCCGGGCGGCGTCGTCGACCGGTGTCCCTCGGATGCAGCGCGCGGTCGGCCGTTCCCACTGCTGGGACTGCGCACGTGTCAAACGGATGCTCGGCAACGCCGGCCGGTGCCCGGGCCTGACCGCACAACCGCCAACCGCCAACCGCCAACCGCCAACAACGGAAACCCTCTTGTCGCGCTCCGCGGCAACGCACCACTACGAAAGCGAAGAACCCCAGAATGAGAACTCGCCGAGCGTTCGCCGCAGCTGCGCTGGCCCTTCCGATCCTGCTGACCGGCTGCGGCAGCAGTGACCCCGCCCCCGCCAAGGCTGCCGAGGGAAAGACGGCCCCGGCCCTTCGCGAGATCACCCACGACCTCGGCACGGTGAAGGTGCCCGGCAAGCCGGAAGCCGTCATCGCCCTGGACGAGGTCGCCGGACTGACCCTGCTCTCCTTCGGCATCAAGCCCGATGCGGTCTACCTGGCCAGCGCGCAACCGCGCGCCCAGGAGATCCTCACCGCCAACGGCGTGGAACTGCGCAAGATCGAGGTCGGCAAGACGCCCGAACTGGAACGGCTCACCGAGGACGCGCCCGACCTGCTGGTCGGTACCGGCGCGGCCGGGGCCACCGGGCAGAACTACAAGAGCCTCAGCCGACTGGCCCCCACCGTCGTCCTGCCCATCGAGGGCGAGTGGCGCGAGATCGTGCGACGGACCGCCGGCTTCTTCGGAGCGGAGGAGGCCGGCAAGCGCCAGATCACCGCGGCCGAGACCGTGCTGCGCACCGCCGCGGACGCGGTGAAGGGCAAGCGCACCCTCTCCCTGCTGGGCAACTCCTTCGGCGCCAACGACTTCACCATGCCGCCGCACGTGCCCATCTCCACGCTGATCGCGGAGGCCGGCTTCACCCGCCCCGCCTTCCAGCAGAAGAAGGCGAAGGGGTACTCGGTCCCGCTGTCGAAGGAGTACCTGCCGGAGCAGGACGCCGAGCTCATCGTCATCCCGCGCGGCGAGTTCTACACCCCTGACGCACTGACCAAGAACCCGGCCTTCAAGGCCACCGGAAAGGTCGTCACCCCGGACGCCGACGTGTGGTTCGGCATGTCCGGCTTCGCCTTCTACGCGTCCGCCCACGACCTGCACGTGCTCGCCTCCGGCAAGGGCGAGCTCAGCTCGGCCGACAACATCCAGGACATCTGGGCCGCCTACCTGGAAGCCACCAAGGCCTGACTCCGAGAGCCGCTGCGCCGCAGCGAACACGCGGTGCCCCCGTGGCCGCGGGGGCACCGCGCCACCAGCCGAGACGACAGGCCGAGACGACAGGCCGAGGAGACGATCAACCGGCGATGGCCACCGACACGACGAAGAGGAAGAGCACGGCGACGGCGCTGTGGCTCCCCGTGCTCTTCCTGACCCTGTTCACCTTCTCCACGGACGACCAGGTGATCGCGGGCGTCCTGCCCGAGGTCGCGGCCGGCCCCTCCGTCTCCGGGGCGATGGCCGGCCAACTGATGACGGTCTCCTCCCTCACCGTCGCGGTCGTCATTCCTGTGGCCGGGCTGCTGCTGGCCTCCACCGCGCGCAGGACCGTGGTGCTCGCGGCCCTCGCCGTGTCCACCCCCGCCGACCTCCGCGGGCCGCACGACACCGGCGCCCGCCCGGGCCCGGTCCAGCGAGACGGAGCCGCCCAGTGAACGTGCCGCCCCCCGACCCGACACCCGCACCCACCACCCTGGGTGCCCTGCTGCGCCCCGTCCTGGGCCGGCTCGTCCTCACCGCGCTGTGCTCGGCGGTGGCCGCCGTGGCCTCGGTGGTGCCCCTGCTCTGCCTGGTGGAACTCGCCCGGATCCTGCTGCCCGGTCTCACCGGGGACCCCATCGACGAGGGCGGGGCATGGACCGCCGTCGCCGTCGCCGCCACCGCGCTCGCTCTGCGGCTGGTGCTGCTGCTGTGCGCCTCCACCGTCTCCCACCTGGCCGACGTGCGGCTGGGGTCCCTGCTCCGCCGCAGGGTCGTCGGCCACCTGGGCCGCGTTCCGCTGGGCTGGTTCACCCAGCGCAACTCCGGCCTGGTGAAGAAGGCCGTCCAGGACGACGTCGGTGCCCTGCACCACCTGGTGGCGCACTCGGTCACCGAACTGACCACCGCGCTGGTGGTGCCCACCGTGATCGTCGGCTACCTGCTGCTGTCCGACCCGCTGATGACCGTCATCACCCTGGTGCCGGTGGCGGCCGGCATGCTCGGCCTCAAGATCGCCACCCGGGGCACCACGCACAAGCTCGTCGAGTACGCGGGCTCACAGGCACGCCTGGGAGCCGCCGCCGTGCAGTTCACCGACGGCATCACCGAGGTCAAGACGTTCGGCACCCTCGGCCGGGCCCACGACGCCTACCGGGAGGCCGCCGAGGACTTCGACGACCGCCACCGGGACTGGATGCGCTCCAGTTCCGCCGGGGCGACCTTCATGGAACTGGCCCTCTCCCCGATGACCCTGCTGCTGACCACGGTGCTCGCCGGAGGAGCCCTGGTGCACTCCGGACACCTCGGCGGTCCGTCGGAGCTGCTGCCCTTCGTCGTCCTGGGGCTGGCGATACCCGCGCCGGTGCTCGCCGTCGGCTTCAACTACCACGCCCTGCTCGCGGCCCGGGGCGCCGCCGCCCGGGTCCGGGAGATCCTCGCCGAGTCCGCGCTCCCCGCACCGGCCGAGCCTGCGGCCGCACCGGACGCCGGCGCCGCCCTGTGCCTGGAGTCCGTGGACTTCGACTACGGCGGCCACGCCGCCCTGCGCGGCATCGACCTGACGCTCCGTCCCGGAACCGTGACCGCCCTCGTCGGTGCCTCCGGGTCCGGCAAGTCGACCCTCGCCAAGCTGGCCGCCCGCTTCCACGACCCGTCCGCGGGACGGATCACCCTGGGCGGCACCGACCTGCGCGCACTCTCCTTCGAAGACCTCTACGCCCACATCGGCTTCGTCTTCCAGGACACCACGCCACTGCGCATCTCCGTCCGGGACAACATCCGGCTGGCCCGCCCCGACGCCGACGACACCGAGGTCCTGCGCGCAGCCTCCGCGGCACGGCTCACCGAGGTGATCGAACGCCTCCCCCGGGGCCTGGACTCCGTCATCGGCGACGACGCCGTCCTGTCCGGCGGCGAGTGCCAGCGCATCGCCATCGCCCGTGCCCTCCTCGCCGACCGGCCGCTGCTCGTCCTCGACGAGGCCACCTCGGCGGTGGACCCCGACAGCGAGGCGGCCATCCAGCAGGCGCTCAGTGCGCTCAGCGCGGGCCGGACCCTCCTGGTGATCGCCCACCGGCTGCACACGGTACGCGGGGCCGACACCATCGCGGTGCTCGACGGCGGCCGCATCGTCGAACGGGGCACCCACGAGGAACTGCTGGACGACGGCACCCACTACCGGGCCCTGTGGGCCGCCCACCAGGGCGGCGAACAGCCCCAGCGGCCCGACGCCACCACCGAAAGCGAGCTGTCGAACCGATGATCCGCTCCCTGTTCGCCCTGCTCGACCCGGCGGGCCGCCGCCAGTTGCGCGCCCTGCTGATCCGCGTCGGCGTGGCGGCCGTCCTCCAGGGACTTGCCGGCTGCACCCTCATCCCGCTGCTCGGCGCGCTGTTCACCGACGACTGGGAAGCGGTGTGGACCTGGGCCGCGGTCCTGGCCGGCCTGGTGCTGACCCACCACACGGTGATGCTGCGCAACCACCGCCACGCCGGTGAGCTCTCCAGCGCCCTGCTGCGGCTGCTCCACGCCCGGCTGGGCGAAGCGCTGACCCGCATCCCGCTGGGGTGGTTCGCCGAAGGACGCGCGGCGACCGTCAACCGGCTGGCCACCAAGACCGCCGTCGACGTGGCCACCGCCCCGGCCCACCTGGTGGCCCCGGTGGTGGCGGCGGTGGCCACCCCGGCGACCATCATCGCCGTCACCCTGGCCGTGCAATGGCAGATCGGGCTCGCCCTGCTGCTCGGCGCCCCGCTGCCGCTGCTCGCCTACCGTCTCTACCTCCAGGTCATCGAGCGCGTCGAAGACACCTGGGAGGCCGGCACCAACCGGGCCTCCGAGCGGGTCCTGGAGTACGCTCGACAGCAGCCGGTGCTACGGGCCTACGGTGGCGGCGGCGTTCCCCTGGACCAGGCCCTCACCGACCAGGACGCGGGTGCCCGCAGCATGGTCCTGGGCAATTCGGCGGCCACCGCGCCGCTCTTCCTGGCCCTCCAGACGGTCCTCACCGGGGTGCTGGCCCTCACCGTCATGCTCGCCCTCGGCGGCGGAGGTGACATCGCGGTGCTGATCGCCGTGATGGTACTGGCCGTGCGTTTCGTGGAGCCGCTGACGGCCGTGGCCGAGGTCGCCGGCGGCCTGCGCATCGCCACCGTGGGGCTGCGGCGCTTCCGCGAGGTGCTGGACGTCCCGCCGCTGCCGGAGCCCGACCGGCCCGCGGCCTGCGGGCCGCCGTCCGTGGAGTTCCGCGAGGTGGGCTTCGGCTACGCCCCGGGCCGCCCGGTCCTGCACGCGTTGTCCTTCCGCGCCGAGCCCGGCACGCTGACCGCGCTGGTCGGGCCCTCGGGCGCCGGGAAGTCCACCGTGCTCTCGCTGATCGCCCGCTTCCACGACCCGGACAGCGGCACCGTGCTCGTCGGCGGCCGGGACGTACGCGAGCTGGGCACCGCTCAGTTGCTGAGCCGGATCGCCCTGGTCTCCCAGCACCCGTACCTCTTCGAGGAGTCCATCGCCGAGAACATCCTGCGGGCCCGGCCCGGCGCCGGCCCCGACGAGCTGGACCGGGTGGTCCGGCTGGCCCGCGTCGACGAGATCGCCGCCCGGCTGCCGAACGGCCTGGGCACCCGCGTCGGAGAGGGCGGGGCCACGCTCTCCGGGGGCGAGCGGCAGCGGGTCTCGATCGCCCGTGCCCTGCTCAAGGACGCCCCGATCGTGCTGTTGGACGAGGTCACCTCCTCCCTCGACGCCGTCAACGAGCGGCTGGTCCAGCAGGCGGTCACCCGGCTCGCCGCCGACCGCACGGTGCTGGTGGTCGCCCACCGGCTGGAGACCGTCGAGGGCGCCGACCGGATTCTGGTGCTGGACGGGGGCCGCGTCACCGAGTCCGGCTCCCACGAGGAACTCCTGCGGCTCGGCGGCGTCTACAGCCGCTTCGTCGACCGCCGCCGCCAGGCCGCCGCCTGGCATCTCACCGGCACCGGATGAGCCGGCCCCCGCGGGGGCGGGGCCGGCAGGAGTCCCCCCTCGTGTGGGCCGGTGATGACGAGGGCGGCACCAATCGTCGGCCGAGGCACGTGCGGTGCAGGGGTACAGCCATGCGGCGTGCCTACGCGCTTCCTCAAAAAATAGTCACTCTGACAATAATTCCTCGTTACCATCGCTCCTCATGAGCAACCGTCTGAGAAACCTCGCCACCGAGAACGAACGCGTGGCGGCCACCGGCACCTACACCACCTCCACCGGCGCCCGGGTCTCCATAGCCCCAGCTCTCGCCGCCGCCCGCTCCGGGACCGTCTCCCACTCCCCCGCCTTCGCCCCGGCGCCCACCGGACCCTTCGCCGGCGGGGCCGAGGTGACCGACGAGGACAGCCTGCGCGCCGCCCGCCGCCTCACCGACGAAGGCGTCGAACACCTCGCCGTCCTCAACTTCGCCTCGGCCCGCAACCCCGGCGGCGGGTACCTGCGCGGCGCCAAGGCACAGGAGGAAGACCTGTGCCGCACCGCTCTCCTCTACTCGTGCCTGCTCGAAGCCCCCGACTACTACGCGGCCCATCGGGCGTCCGCCGACCTCAACTACAGCCACCGGGTGATCTTCTCCCCGCACGTACCGGTGATCCGCGACGGTTCCCACGCCCTGCTCGACCAGACGTACCGCGTCTCCTTCCTGACCTCCCCCGCTCCCAACGCCGGCCAGCTGGCGCGGCACTCGCCGGGTGAGGAGGCCGACGTCAGGGGCACTCTGACCGAACGCGCCCGCCGTGTCCTCGGTGTGGCCGCCCACCACGGCGTGCGCGAACTCGTCCTCGGCGCCTGGGGATGCGGCGTCTTCGGCAACGACCCGGCCGAGGTGGCGGACGCGTTCGCCGAAGCCCTGCACACCCACGGCGCCCCGTTCGCCCGAGTCACCTTCGCCGTCTGGGACCGCTCGGCCGACTCCCCCAACCGCACCGCCTTCCGGGCCAGGTTCGCCGGCTGACGATGTTCCGCATCACCCGGATCGAAGAGGACGTGGCGGTTCGGACGGAAACGCAGCAGGTGTCCTTGCCCTCGTACCGGGCCCGGTTCGCGGCACGACCGGCCCGGTCCTCAGCTCCCGTCGCGTTCCCGCTCGGCCGCCAGCTCCAACGCGACATCGATGATCATGTCTTCCTGGCCGCCGACGTATCCCGCCTCGCCAACCCGTTGCAGGATCTCGTGCGCCGGTACCCGGTAGCGTTCGGCGGCCCGCTCGGCGTGCAGCAGGAAGCTGGAGTAAACCCCTGCGTACCCCTGGGTGATCGCGGCCCGGTCCGTCCAGGGCAGTCGCGCGACGAACGGCCGGACCACCTCGTCCGCGGCGGCCAGCACCGCATGGGTGTCGACGCCGGTGGGCACGCCCATCCGCTCCAGTACGGGAACGAGGATCTCGGTGGGCGCGTTGCCCGCGCCCGCGCCCAGGGCGCACAGGGTCCCGTCGATCTGCCGGGCGCCGGCCTCGTAGGCGGCGAGCGTGTTGGCCAACCCCAGGGACAGGTTCTGGTGCGCATGGATGCCCACTTCGGCGTCCGCGCCCAGTTCGGCGACGAGGGCGGCCACCCGGTCGCGGGCCTGGCTCGGGAGCAGCGCTCCGGCCGAGTCCACGACGTAGACGCACTGGCATCCTGCGTCGGCCATGATGCGGGCCTGCCGGGCCAGGGCCTCGGGGGTGATCCGGTGCGAGAGCATCAGGAAGCCCACGGTCTCCATGCCGAGCCTCCGGGCCGCCGCGAAGTGCTGGACCGAGACGTCCGCCTCGGTGCAGTGGGTCGCGATCCGGGCGATCCGGGCGCCCGCTGCGTGGGCCCGTTCCAGGGCTCGCACCGTTCCGACGCCCGGCAGGAGGAGCACGGCGATCCGGGCCCGGCGGGCCTCGTCCACCGCGGCGGCGACCAGGGTGAGCTCGTCGGTGCCGGAGAAGCCGTAGTTGAACGACGACCCGCCCAGGCCGTCGCCGTGCGACACCTCCAACACCGTGACGCCCGCGTCGTCCAGGGCGCGCACCACGGCACGGACCTGCGGGACGGTGAAGCGGTGGTGCACGGCGTGGCTGCCGTCGCGCAGGGTGGAGTCCGTGATCCGTACGGGGGCCGGTGACGGGGTGGTTGCCGTGGTCATGTCGTCGACCTCTTCCGTGCGAGTTCCTCTCCGACCTGGGCTGCGGCAGCGGTCATGATGTCGAGGTTGCCGGCCCAGGGCGGCAGGTGGTCACCGTTGCCGCGGACTTCGAGGAAGACCGCGACCCGGGCGTGGCCGTCCCAGTCGGCGCGGGCCGCGTCGTACTGCGGGTCCGCGCGCAGGGTGTAGCCGGGGACGTAGCGTCGGACGCGCTCCACCTGGCGGACCACGGATTCGGTGACGGCGTCGCGGTCGGCGTCGGCCGGGATCGCGCAGTAGACCGTGTCCCGCATGATCATCGGCGGTTCGACGGGGTTGAGGACGATGATCGCCTTGCCGCGAGCCGCGCCTCCGACCTCTTCCACCGCCGCCGCCGTGGTCTCGGTGAACTCGTCGATGTTGGCGCGGGTTCCGGGGCCGGCCGACCGCGAGGCGATGGACGCCACGATCTCCGCGTACGCCACGGGGACCACGGCGGAAACGGCGCTGACGATCGGGACGGTCGCCTGGCCACCGCAGGTGATCATGTTGAGGTTGGGGGCTTCGGCGAGGTCGTCGAGGTTGACGGGCGGGCAGACGAACGGTCCGGTGGCCGCCGGGGTGAGGTCGATGGCCCGGATGCCGGCCTCGGCGTACCGGGGTGCGTTCGCGAGGTGGGCGCCGGCGGAGGTCGCCTCGAACACGAGGTCGGGCAGTTCGTCCTGGGCCAGCAGCCAGTCCAGGCCCCCGGCGGACGCGGTGACGCCCAGTTCCCGGGCCCGCGCCAGTCCGGCGGAGTCAGGGTCCACGCCGACCACGGAGCGGAGGTCGATGAGTTCGCTGCGCAGCAGCTTGACCATCAGGTCCGTCCCGATGTGTCCGGGGCCGACGATCGCGGCGGTCAGCACGTGTGCTCCTCGGAGAAGGCGGCGGTGACGGTGCCGAGCCCGGCGAAGGTCGCGGTGACGACGTCGCCCGCGGCGACGGGGAGCGCGGCGGTGAGGGAGCCGGGGAGGACGACGTGTCCTGGCTTCAGTCCGATGCCCAGTGGCGCCAGTGTGTTGGCCAGCCACACCAGGGCGTTCAGGGGGTTCCCCAGTACGGCCGCGCCGGCGCCGGTGTCCGTGAGGACGCCGTTGCGATGGAGCAGGCAGGGGGTCGAGGCCAGGTCGACGCCGTCCAGGCGGACGGGGTTCGCGCCGAGGACCACCCCGCCGCTGGAGGCGTTGTCGGCGACGGTGTCCGCAAGGGTGATCCGCCAGTCCGCGATCCGGGAGTCGATGATCTCCAGCGCCGGCAGGACGAAGTCGACCGCCGCCGCCGCCTCGGCCGAGGTGACGCCGGGGCCCTCCAGCGGGCGCTTGAGGACGAACGCGAACTCCGGCTCGATCCGCGGCTGGAGGAAGCGGGCGGGGTCGATGGGGGCCGAGTCGGTGTGGAACATGGTGTCCATGAGGTGGCCGTAGTCCGGCTGGTCGACCTTCAACTGGCGGCGCATGGCCGCTGAGGTGAGGCCGACCTTGTGCCCCTTGATCCGGGCGCCTTCGGCGAGCCAATGTTCGACCTGGAGCCGCTGGATCTCGTAGGCGTCGGCCGGCCCGAGTCCGGGGAGGGCTTCTGACGGTGGACGGACGGGAGTCCGCGTCGCGTAGGCGCCCAGGAGTTCGGCTGCGGCCTGCTCCCGGGTGTGGGTGTCCGTGCTGGTTCCGTCCATGACGGTCCTTTGCGTCGAGTCGGGCGCTCCCGCCGGCCCGGGCGACCGGGTCCGGGGCGGGGTGCGTGGGGTGGGGCGGCCGGTCAGGCGCGCGCGTCCAGCGAGCGCACCAGATAGGCCCAGGCGTCGGCGAGTTGACGGGGGCCGTAGCAGCGGTCGCGTTTGATGAGCGCCTCGACGGGGTCGTCGTGGTGCCCGGCCCCGTCGGGGTGTGCGGGCCCGTCGGGGTGTGCGGCGGACGCGACGGTGAGCTGCATGCGGCACGCCTTCTCCAGGAAGATCGCTGTCAGCACCGCCGTGGGCACGTCGGGTCCGACCGTCACCAGACCGTGGCGGTGCAGGAGCAGGGCATTGCGGTCGCCGAGCGCCGCCGCGACGGCCGCGCCGCGTTCAGGGGTGTCGACGAGGTCGCCCGTCTCGGTGAAGCGCGCGATGTCGGGCGGCCAGAAGAGGGTTCCCTCGTGACCCACCGGTCGCAACGGCAGGCCCGTGGCGGCAAATGCGACCGCCGCCTCCCCGTGGCTGTGGACGACCGCCCCCACGTCGGGGCGGGCATCCATGACCGCGGTGTGGATGGGGTGCTCCAGGTGGACTCGGCCCCCGCCGCCCGTCGGCCGTCCGTCGGGGTCGATGCGGACGACCCGGTCGGCGGTGATCTCCTCCATGCCGTACCCGGCGGCCTTCAGCCACAGGTCCGTCCCGCCCGGATCGCGCCGGGACAGGTGCCCCCACACCAGGTCGGCGTTGCCGTGCGCGGCCAGGACCCGGCAGCCGAGGGCGACCTCTTCGGCGGGGGTCATTCCGCGTCCCCGGCGAGGAAGTCCCCGACGATCCGGTTGAACTGCCCGGGCTGCTCGAACATCGGCCAGTGGCCGGCCCCGGTGATCATGTCGAAACTCGCGTTCGGCAGGATCTCGGACGCCCTGCGCCCCACCTCGGGGGGTGTGGTCGGGTTGTGGTCGGTCCAGACCACCAGCGTCTCGGCCTCGATGCGCGCCAGTGCCGCCTCGTCCAGCATGTGCGCCCGGTTCTCCTCGCCGGGCTGCTCGGCGACCAGCTTGGCCTGTGCCTGCTGCGTGCCCGGCAGGGTGTAGTAGCGGTACCGGCACTCCACGAGTTCGTCGGTCACCACGGCCGGGTCCACCATGAGCCATTCCAGACGCGCCCGGACGCTCTCCCGCGTCGGCGCTGCCGCGGCCTGCGCGGTGACCGCCTTGACCCGGGCGTGGACCCGCTCGCTCTCCTCCTTGCGCCCCTGGTCCGAGAGCAGCAGGCCCGCCCCGGTGACGGAGACGACCCGGCCCACCCGGTCGGGGTGGTGGAGTGCGGTGTGCAGCGCCGTCCAGCCTCCCAGCGACTGGCCCACGAGATGGGCGCGTTCGGCGCCTATCGCGTCGAGGAACCCGATGAGGTGTTCGGTGAACAGCGGCGCGTGGTAGGTGACGTCGGTGGGCCGGGCGCTCAGTCCGTGTCCGACGGCGTCGAGGGCGTACACCCTGAGTCCGCGCTCGGCGAGCGGGACGACGTTGCGCAGGAAGCCCTCGGCGTGGCCGGTCAGCCCGCCCATCAGGACGACGGGGTGCCCTTCGCCGGCTTCGATGGAGCGGGTGCGCCAGCCGGCGGCCTCGCGGAACCGGACTTCCGCGCCCAGTGAATCAGTCCAGAACGACATCGGTGCTTCCTTCTCCCAGGAATCGGTTGAGGAGTTCGTTGACCTGCCGGGGTCGTTCGAACTGGGGCCACTGCTTGGCGCCGGGCACGGTGACGAGGACGGCGTCGGGCACCGCACGGGCGGCGGCCTCGACGACGTCGGACGGGGTGTGTCCCGACTCGCCGCGGAGGAACAGGGTGGGGACGCTCAAGCGCGCCAACCGCTCCTCGGTGAGCAGCCAGGGCGTGTTGTCCGCTGCGCGCACCCGGCGATGGACGTCCCGGGCCGCGGGCGGCCCGTAGAGACGGGTCCGCAGCTCGACGAGTTCTTCGTCGACGGTCGTCGGATCGGCGAGCAGACCGCCGAGCCGGGCCCGGACGGCATCGGCCGTCGGCTCCTCGTAGGCCAGGCCTCCCCGCCGGTACGCGGCCCGCACCGCGTCGTCCGACAGCCGTTCGGCCTCCGACTGGAGCCCGGCGGGCTCGATCAGGGCGAGCCTGCGGATCCGACCGGGGGCCTCCAGTGCGGTGAGCGCGGCGACCCAGCCGCCGAGCGACTGGCCGACCAGATCGGCTTCGGCGAGGTCGAACGCGTCCAGCACGGCCCTGATGTGGCGGGCGAGTTCGCCGACGGTGTACCGCCCTTCGGTGCTGCGGCCGGTCAGGCCGTGCCCGAGCAGGTCGACGGCGATCGCCCGGCGGCCGTGTGCGGCGACGGCGGCCAGGTTGCGGGCGAAGGTTTCGAGGTGCCCGCCGCGGCCGTGGAGGAAGAGCACGGCCGGTCCCGCGCCCAGGGACACCGCACGGGTGGGCGTTCCGTCCGCGTCGACGTGCTCGACCTCGGCTCCGAGCAGGTCGGTCCACAGGCTCACAGGTGCTTCCGCAGGAAGTCGAGGGTCCGCTCCCAGGTGAGGAGGGCGGCCTGTGGATCGTGGTTGGGGTGGGTGTCGTCGTGGTAGGCGTGACCCGCGCCCTCGTACACATGGACCTCGGTTGGGTGGCCGCTGGTGCCCAGGGCGTCGCCGAGCCGTTCGACCTGGTCGAGCGGGATGACCGAGTCGGCGCCGCCGAAGTGGGCCTGGACCGGGCAGCGCACCCGGTCGGCGATGTCGATGCGGGAACGGACGGCGCCGGTCGGGCTGTAGGCGGCGGGGAGTTCGGGGATGCCGTACAGCGGTACCGCGCACGCGAGCCGGTCCGACCGTGCGGCCCAGACGAGGGCGAGCCCTCCCCCGAGGCAGAAGCCGACGACTGCGGCGCGTTCGGTGTCGACGTCGCCGCGGGCGGCCAGGTGGTCGAGTCCGGCCTCCAGGTCGGGCACGGCCTGCTCGTCGCGGGCGGCGAGGAACGCCTTGGCCCGCCGTTCCTCCTGGGTGGTGTAGTCCTGGGGCGGCTGGCCTCCGATGCGACTGAACAGGTCGACGGTCAGGACCGCGTAGCCCTCGGCGGCGAGTTGCTCCGTGACGCGCCGCCGGTGGGCGATGACGCCGAGGTTCTCGTGCGCCATGATCACTGCCGGTGGGCGGCGCGCGCCCGTGGTCGGCAGGGCCAGGTAGCCGCGGATCTCGACGCCGCCGCTGGGGAAGGTCACCCAGTCCGCGGTGATTGCAACCATGGTCTCTCCTTGCGTGCTGTCAGGTTCCGGCCCTGGGCGGGGCCGGCGGGCGGGCCGCCCGGCCCCGCAGTTCCTGTGTCAGGGCGGCGATGCCCTCCAGGCGGCGACGGGGCATCCGGACGGTGGGGCCGCAGACGGCGACCGCACCCGCGGGCCGTCCCGCGACGAGGACGGGGACCGCCACTCCCGCGATGCCCTCGATGAACTGGTCGATCTCTATCGCGAAGCCCCGGGAACGGCTCGCTTCGATCTCCTGGAGGAGCGCCCCGGGGTCGGTGATGCTGAGGGGGGTGCGCTGGGCGAGCCGCAGCTGCGGGACGATCCTCCTGGCCTCGTCCGGGGGCAGGGCGCTGAGGATCGCGCCGCTGATGCAGCCGTTGGCGAGGACCGAACGCTGGCCGATCGAGGACAGGGAGCCGGGGCCGTGCCCCACTTCGCGCCGGCCGGTGATGATCAGCGATCGGTCCCGCCAGTCGACCTCGGCGATCAGTACGGTCTCCCCGGTGGCACGTGCCAGTTCCTCGGCGACGCCCTGGGTCAGGTGGGCGAGGGCCGTCGTGGTCGACACCAGGCTGCCCAGTTCCAGCAGCCGGGTGCCCAGTACGTAGGCTCCGTCCTCCTCCTGGCGCAGGAATCCGCGCCCGACCAGGGTCACCGCGATGCGGTGGGCGCTGGTCTTGGGCAGTCCGGCCACCTCAGCGAGCTCGGAGAGCTGGAGGCGGGGGTAGGCCGCGCTCAGTGCGCTGAGGATGTCCAACGCCCGGTCGACCGATTGGACGCCGCGGCGCCGCGGACCGTTGTCGTGGTGTGCCATCGGGGATGCCGCCTCACGCGCAGTAGGGGGGTGCCTCGCTGACGTTGGCCTTGGTGATCAGCAGGTTCGGCACGGTGGAGATCTTTTCTACCCCTTCCTCCTTGTGCATGAGCCCCACCACGTTGTCGATCGCCATCTCGCCGACGGACCTCGGGGTGTTGCTGACGGTCGCGGCGATCTCCCCGGCACGGATGCCCTCGGTGCCCTCCGGGCTGCCGCCGTTGGTGATGACCTTGACGTCGTGGCGCTTGGCGGCCTTGAGCGCGGCGAGGACGCCGATGGCCATGTCCTCGTTGTGGACGAAGACGTACTGGACCCCGGGGCGGGCCTGGAGCATGTTCTCGGCCACGTCCTGCGCCTTGGCCCGCTGCCAGAACGCGGGCTGGTCGAAGACGACGCGCGCCTGCTTCGGCAGTGCCTTCTTGAACGCGGCGTCCATCAGGTCGGCGGCCGCACCGGGCGCACCGCCGATGACGCCCACCTCGACGGACCCGCCCTTGCTGTCCTCACCGAGCCATGCGCCGAGTTGCTTGCCCACGCCCGCGACGTCGGTGACCACGGCGCCGAGGATCTTCGACTGGTCCACGGAGGCGACCGAGGTGAGGAAGATGGGGATGTTCGCCCGGTTGGCCCGGGCGATGCCGCCCTCCAGGGCGTCCATGTTGACCGTCTGCACGACGATCACGTCGACCCGTTTGGCGATCATGTCGTCGATGTTGGAGAGCTCCTTCGCCGGGTCCATCGCGGAGTTGGCGGTGAGCAGTTCCACCTTGTCCTCGGCGCGCGCCTGCATCGATCTGAGCAGACAGGTGTGGAACTCGATGTTGTTTCCGTTGACGAAGCCGATCGTGAGCTTCTTGCTCCGGTCGACGGGAGCGGTGTCCGTGCGCTGGCCCTTGTCCACGGAACAGGCACTGACCAGGAGTCCGAGGGCTGCGCTGAGGGCCAGTGGTGCGGTGAGGCGTCGGGTGGTGGTGCGGCTCATGACGTTTCCTTTCACCGGAGGGAGAACGCGGGGGGCTCAGGTGCGGCGACCGCGCTGGTGGTTCACGATCGCGGCGATCATCAGGACGGTGCCGACGGCGATGTCCTGGTAGACGGGGTCGATCTGGAGGAGATTGAGCGAGTTGGCGACCAGGCCGAGCAGCAGGACGCCCAGGACCGTACCGACGAGGGTTCCGCTGCCGCCGTGCAGGGAGGTGCCGCCGATGACGACGGCGGCGACCACGGTGAGTTCCAGCGGCAGGCCGCCCGTGCCGGGGCTGGCCGCGCCGAGCCGGGCGACGAGCATGACGCCGCCGAGCGCGGCGAGGAAGCCGCCGAGCGCGTACAGGAGCAGCTTGCTGCGTACGACCGGGATGCCGGAGAGCCGTGCGGCGCTCTCGTTGCCGCCGATGGCGAAGGCGTTGCGGCCGAACGCGGACCACCGCATGAGCAGCCCCACTGCCAGGCACACCAGGACGGCCAGGACGACCAGCGAGGGGATCGCGCCGAAGAGCTCACCGAAGCCGAGGACGGCGAGGTGGTCGCCGATGCTGACGCTCATGCCGTCGAGCAGCAGCAGTGCCACGCCGGTGAGGATGGTGGAGGAGGCCAGGGTCGCCACGAACGGGGCGACGGAGAACACCGTGACGACACCCCCGTTGACCAGGCCGATGGCGGTGCCCAGTGCGAGGGCGACCAGGACCGCGGCCCACTCGTTCATGCCGCCCTGGATGAGCTTGGCGACGACGGCGTGGGAGACGGCCGCGATCGCCCCGAGGGAGAAGTCGATGCCGCCCGCGGTCATCAGGAGGGTCAGCCCGGCCGCCAGTACGGCGACGACCGCGACCTGTTGCGAGACGTTGACCAGGTTGGGCGTGGTCAGGAAGACCTCGCTGTTGAGCGAGGTGAACAGCCCGATCAGCAGCAGGACGCTGAGCAGGCCGACGTGTCGGGCGACACCGGGCGGCAGGCTCGGTCCGGTCCGGTCGCGGAAGGCGGATGCGGCGGTCATGAGACGTGTCCTCCTACGGTGAGCGAGACGAGGTCGTCCCGGGACCACTCGTCCCGGTTCAGTCGGGCCACGGCGCGCCCGCCGCGGACGACGACCACGCGGTCGGCCAGTCGGCTGACCTCGTCGACGTCGGCAGAGGTCAGGAGGACGGCGGCGCCGCGGTCGGCGAGCGCGTCGACCAACTGGTGGATGTCGGCCTTGGCCGCCACGTCCACGCCGCTGGTGGGTTCCTCCAGCAGGCACACGGTCGGCTCGGTGTCGAGCCACTTCGCCAGCAGCACCTTCTGCTGGTTGCCGCCGGACAGGGAGTCGACGGCGGGGTCGGCCGACAGGGTGACGACCCCGTAGCGTCGGCGGGTGTCGGTGGCCTTGCGGTGCAGTGCCGCCCAGCGCACCAGCCAGGGCCGGCTCATGCCCCGGTCGGCCAGCGCCAGGTTCTCGTCGACGCTGAGGCCGGGGACCAGTCCGTGCAGCAGCCGGTCCCCGGTGACGCAGCGCAGCCCCGCCGACAGCGATGCGCGGACGCTCCCGGTCCGTATCCGGGTCCCGCCCACGTCGACGGTTCCTGCCGAGGGCTGCCGCACCCCGCTGAGCAGCGGGAAGAGTTCGCGCTGGGCGTCCCCGGCGGGGCCGAGCACGGCCACGATCTCGCCGGCCCGGATCGTGAGGTCGAAGTCCCGCAGCCGGTCCCCGCCGAGTTTGTCCAGTTCGAGGGCGGGCGGTCCGAAGTCCCTCTTCCGGGCGGCCGGTTCGGCGACCAGCCGGTCGCCCACCATGGCCCGGACCAGGGCGGCGAGGTCCACCTGCGCGATCGCCTCGGTCAGCGCGGTCCGGCCGTCCCGCATCACCGTGATCCGGTCGGCCAGCGCCAGGACCTCGTCCAGGTGGTGGGAGATGTAGACGACGGCCGTGCCGCGGGACCTCAGTCGACGGACCAGGTCGTGGATGCGGGCGGCGTCCGCGCCGCCGAGGGCGGCGGTCGGTTCGTCCAGGATGAGGACGTTCCCGCCGACGTGCACTTCCCGTGCGATCTCGACGAGCGTCTGCTGCGCGGGGGTGAGGTCTCCGACGGTGGCCCGCACGGGCACCTCGACGCCCAGGTCGTCCAGGGCCCCGGCCGCCTCCGCCCGTACCTCGGCCCAGTCCACCCGGCCCTTGGTGCGGGGGAGCCTGCCGAGCAGCAGGTTCTCCGCCACCGTCAGCTCGTGCACCAGGGTGCGCCGCTGGTGCACGATGCTCACGCCGAGGGCACGCGCCCGCCGGGGGGTGAGCGAAGGGCTGCTCTCGCCGCCCACCAGGATCTCGCCGCTGTCGGGGGACAGCGCCCCGCAGACGACCTCGACCAGCGTCGACTTGCCGGCGCCGTTCATGCCGGCGAGGGCGTGCACCTCGCCGGGGCGCAGGGTGAAGTCCACTTCCCGCAGGGCGTGCGCCCCGCCGAAGGACTTGCTGACCTTGCGCAGTTCGAGCGCGGGCCCGGTGGTGGCCGTTCCTTTGGGTACGGTCGTCATCTCAGGCCCCCGTCCGTTGTGCGGGGTACATCGCGTGGTGGGCGATGCCCAGGACGACCATGAGGTTGCGCAGGGCCACCGGGTTCATCCCGTGGGCGAGCAGCCAGGTGGCATCGGTGTGGCACACCGCCCGCTTCTCGTCCTCGCTCAGGTGGTAGGCGTGGAGCACCGGCTGCGGGGCTTCGCGGAACCGGTCCAACAGGCCGGGGACGTGCTCCAGTTCGCGGGCGAGCCGGTTGAGTCCGACGATGCTCACGGCGCCTCCTCGACGTCGAACGCGCAGATGCCGATGCCGACGGTCCAGGAGGGCACGGGCTCGTAGGCGAGGACCCGGGCAGCGCCGCCGGCGGCGGCCGCGGCGATCAGCCAGGTCCGGACCTCCAGGGCTCCGTTGCCCGCCTCGTCCTGGATCTGCTCGTCGCTCCAGGAGGCCGCTTCGTCCGCCCGCCCCTCGGTGAGGAGGGCGAGGAGGTCGCGGTCGAAGTCCTCGTTGATCTCGCCGAACCGGGGCAGGCCCACCCAGTGGGAGAGCCCGCCGGTGCCGAGGACACCGATCCGGGCGTCCTTGGGCAGGTCCCCGGCCGCCGCTGCGATCGCCCTCCCCAACTCCAGGCAGCGTGCCAGTGCCGGCAGCGGCTCCGTGTTGCAGTTGACGAAGAGCGGGACGACGCCGGCGGCGGCGGCCGAGGGGAGTTTGGTCAGCGGCACCATGAAGCTGTGGTCCAGGTCCATGGTGTGGGAGCGGGACACCTCGAAGCCCCGCTCGGTGAGGCCCTTGAGGAGGTACTCGGCAACCACGGGCCTGCCGGGCACCGTTCCGCCGGGGTTGCCGAACTCGGCCCAGCCCCGGTGTTCTTCGGCGAGCCCGATGCAGAACGCCGGGTAGTTCTCCAGGCCGAACGTCTCGTAGTGGTCGGTGGCGACGACGACGACCGCGTCGAGCTCCGCCTCGGCGATCTCGCGGTCGAGCCGCTGCCACGCGGCGTGCAGCACCGAGGAGCGTTCGGGGTCGGCGTCCGGGTTCTTCACGATCGCGCCGACGTGTGAGGTGGCGGCGGCCAGGACGACGCGCCCCATCAACGCTCGCCTCCCGCGGCTGCGGTGAGCCGGACGTCATCGGGGTGCGGGGCGCCTCGCCGCACGACATCGGTGGAGTGCAGCAGCCCGCAGCCGGGGCAGGCGTACTGCCGCAGCTCCAGGTCCTCGTCCAGCCGGGTGGCGTGGCTCAACGCGTGGATGTCGCTGGTGGCCCGGAACGCCGCGTACGGTCGCCAGGCCCCGTCGGCCGGGGCGAGCACCCGGGAGCAGGCGCAGGCGGTGAAGCGGCTGCCGGCGATCTCCACGACGCTCAGGACGTCGCCGAGGGGGTGCATCCGGGTGACGGGCCCGTCCGGGACCCGTGGCTGAGGACGCGTGACGGGCCAGGACGTGCGCTCCGCACGGATCCGCTCGCGCTGCCGGGCGGTCGCCTCCGGGTCCACCCGGCCGTCCTCGCCGAGCACCGCCCGGTAGATCCGCCGCGCGGCACCGGGGGTGACCGCCCCGAAGTCGAGGTCCGCCTGTATCTCCTCGGCGGGGCGGTCGAGCGGATCGCCCCAGCCGCCGCCCGCCTGGGGAACGGTGGCGAGGACGTCGTGGTCGTCCAGGTGGTAGAGGCCCTGTCGGCCGCGCATGTCGGGTCGGGTGCCGGACAGTTCGTCGACCTCGGGGATGCGGCCCGTGGCGAACCGGTCGGCCAGATCGCTGTCGTGCAGGACGGTCCGGGTGTTCTGCGCACCGGGGTATCCGCCGAAGATCCCGGTCGAGTTGGGCACCGTCCAGCCGTGTGCCGAGTTCAGCGCGGTGACGTCCCTGCCGCCGCGGACGGTGTAGACGGCTCCCATGCTCATGCCGCCGCGGCGGCGACCGGCTCCGCCGGAGTCGGCGACCAGACCGCGCCACACGTACAGCAGCGGGGAGTCCATCTCCACCGCTTCGATGTTGGAGATCCGCTGCCGTTCGATGTTGTGCTGGCCCTGGGTCCAGGCGCCGTCGCGGTGGGCGTAGGCGCCGCCGCCGGTGGCAAGACAGTCCATGATCACGTACGTCTGGCGGGCTCCGTTCTCGCCCGTTCCGGTGAGCACGAACTTGTCGGGTCCGCCGGCCGGGACGGCCTGGGCCTCGGAGAGCAGTTCGTCGGAACAGGCGGCGAGCTTGGACAGGCATTCGACGGCGGTCATCTCGACGAGCCAGCCGGCCTCCAGCGCGCCGCCGCTGACGGCGGCCGGGCGGGAGGCGTTGCAGATGAGGCCCTCGGGGCAGATGACGTCGACGGGCCTGAACAGTCCCTCGTTCCACGGTGCGTCGAACGCCAGGGTCGGCAGCAGGGCCGCGGCGATGCCGGCCATCATGCCGGAGCGGGCGCAGTTGACGTAGCCCTTGGCCTGGGGCGACGAGGCGGAGAAGTCGAACTCCAGGGTCTCGCCCCGTTTGGTGAGCACGAGGTCGACTTCGTAGACGGCGTCCTCGGTGGACCGGGCCAGGCCGCCGTCGTTGTCCAGGAAGGCGCGGGAGTGCACCCGGGCGTCCGGCAGTTTGGCCAGCCGGTTGCGCAGCCGCCGTTCGGAGAGGGTGATGAGGTTGCCCATCACCGTGCGGACGGTGTCGGCGCCGTACTTGTCGGCGAGCGCGGTCATGGCGCGGACGGCCGTGTTGTTGGCGCCGATCAGGGCCCGTAGGTCGAGGTTGACGGTGGGCGCCATGCGGGTGTGGGCGAGGATCAGGTTCCACACGTCGGTGCGCACCCGTCCGCCGTCGACCAGTTTGGTCGGCGGCATCTGGAGGCCTTCCTGGTACGAGTCGGTCGCGTCGACGCAGAAGCTGCCGGGGGTCATGCCGCCGACGTCGACCATGTGGCACATGGCGCCGGTCCAGGCGAGGAGTTCGCCGTCGTGGAAGATCGGCGCGATGAGTCCGACGTCCTGGGCGTGGACCGTGCCCTTCCAGGGGTCGTTGACGATGAACATGTCGCCGGGGTTGATGCCGGGGTCCTCGGTGCAGTCCCCGATGACGGAGCGGGTGATGGCGGCCATGGACGAGGAGTGGGAGAGGATGGTGCGGCCCATCGCCGCCACGGAGCCGTCGGGGAGGTAGAGGCCGACGTTGTAGTCGCTGGCCTCGACGACGTGCGTGGAGCCGGAGATGGCGGCGAGCGTCGCGCCCTGCTCGTCGGTGATGGCCAGCAGTCGATGGCGGATGACCTCGAAGGTGACGGGGTCGATGGGCGTGGTGGGCGTGTCGGTGGCGGTCACGCGTCCCCCTTGCAGTCGATGACGAGGTTGCTGTGGCGGTCGACGGTGAGCGACTGCGAGGGGCCGATCACCACGGTGGTGCCGGCGAACTCCAGGATCGCCGGGCCCCGCAGGGCCGCTCCCGCTCCCAGGTCCTCGCCGCGGTAGACACCGGTGGGAACGCGTCCGGCGCCGGGGAAGTGGACGTCGCGCTCGCAGATCCTGGCCGCCTCGGCGTCCGGGGTGCCGGGGTAGTCGCCCTCGGTGACCCCGGTGACGCTGACCCGGCCTTCGACGCGCAGGGTGTGGAGCTCGACACCGGCGCCCAGCAGGGCGGTTCCGGCGCCGTAGATGCGTTCGTAGACGGTCCGGAACTCGTCGATCAGGTCCCGCAGGACCTCCGTGGTGACCTCGCCCTCGGGCACCGCGACGGGCAGTTCGTGGGACTGCCGGCGGAACTTCAGGTAGGCGATGCGGCTGAGCCGGGTGCGCGGGTCCCCGTCGAGGTCCTCGCGGCAGCGGGCGGCCAGCTCGTCGAGGGTCAGGCCGATGCGTTCCGCGTCCAGGTGGACGGCGGGGTCCGGAGCACCGGGCGGGGTGCGGTGGACCTCGGTGGTCTGCACGGCTCGATAGCGGTCGGAGGTGACCGTACCGTAGGCGGAGTGGACGGTGGAGGTGGGTGGCACGACGAGCGTCGCGATGCCGGCCGCCTCGGTGTACGCGTAGGCGTGGGTCGGCCCGGCGCCGCCGTACGCGTAGACGACGAAGTCACGCGGGTCGTGTCCCTGCTCGACGGTGACCTTGCGTAGCAGGTCGGCCATCTGGTTGTCGGCGACGCGCTTGATGCCGGCCGCGGCCTCCTCCACGGTGAGGCCGAGCGGGTCGGCGACGTGCTCGCGGATGGCCTTCTCCGCCAGTGACCGGTCGAGCGGCATCCGGCCGCCGAGGAAGCGGGCGGGGTCGATGACGCCGAGGACCACATCGGCGTCGGTGACCGTGGGGCGGTCGCCGCCCCGGGCGTAGCAGGCGGGTCCCGGCACCGATCCGGCGCTCTGAGGGCCGACGACGAGGACACCGGACTCGTCGACTCCCGCGATGGAGCCGCCGCCCGCGCCGATCGCCGTCACCTTGATGCGGGGCAGGGCCAGATGGAGGTCGCCGACCTCGCTGACGCGTTCGACGATCGGCTCCCCGTCGATGATCAGGCCGACGTCGAAGCTGGTCCCGCCCATGTCGGAGGTGATCACGTGGGGGTGGCCCAGTCGGCGCGCGAGGGCGGTCGACGCCAGCACCCCGCCGGCCGGGCCGGAGGTGAGCATCGACGCGGAGCGCCGTGCGGCGTCCTCGGCGCGCATGACGCCGCCACCGGAGTCCATGATCGAGAAGTCTCCGGTGAACCCGGAACCCCGCAGCCGCTCCTCCAGATTGGCGACGTAGTCGCGGATCACCGGACCGAGGTAGCTGTTGACGACGGTGGTCGCCGAGCGTTCGTACTCCCCGATGACGGGGGCGACCTCGTGCGACAGCGTCAGATACGCCTCGGGCCACTCCTCCCGCACGATCCGGGCGACCGCTGCTTCGTGCTCCCCGTTGACGAAGGACCACAGGAGCGACACCGCGAGTGCCTCGACGCCGTCGTCGCGCAGCCGGCGCAGCGTCGCCCGGACCTCCTGCTCGTCGAGCGCGACGACCTCCGCGCCCGAGGAGTCGATGCGCTCCGTGACGGCGGCGAGACGCGACCGGGGGACGATCTGTCCGGGGTTGCGGCGGCGGCTGTAGTGGCCGGTCGCGGCCCCCATGCCCACCCACGAGGTCATCGAACGCTGGATCAGCATCGTGTCGGTGAACCCGCGTGTGGTGAGCAGGGCCGTCGGGGCGCCCTTGCGCTCGATCAGGGCGTTCGTCGCGGCCGTGGTGCCGTGGGCGAAGTAGACGATGTCCGCGCAGAAGGACGGCAGGTCCCTGCCGTAGGACTCGGCGGCCAGCCGCAGGGCGGCGATGACCCCTTCCGAGCGGTCGTGCGGAGTGGTCGGTGACTTGTAGAGCCGTGGCGCGCGGCCGTCCTGGAGGACCACGAGGTCGGTGAAGGTCCCACCGACGTCCGTGCCCACGAAGAATCCTGTCGCAGCACCCTTGTTTCTTTGCACGCTGTCCTCACAAGAAAGGGAGAAATGACGCGAGAACTACCGAAGGTCGGGCAAGCAACCGAGTCCGACATTTACGCTGCATCCCGGGATCACTGTGAGGTGATGGCCGCATCGGATCAACGCTTCGGTCCGCATGGCGAAACGCCGCAGGTAGAACCTTGATCAACATGCGGGGTGTGAGGCAGGACACGCACTATTCGGCCACTGTGCAACGCTCGCGCGACCGTTGATCACGGCATCGACGCGGGGCGCCCGCTCGTCGGAGCCGGTCCGGTCGGCCCTCGGCCCGGCGCGGGCGGCGCCGGCGGATCCGCTGCGGGGAGCACGTCCGGGCTCCGAGGAGGAGCGGGCCGAGCCGCACCCGCCGGCCGCGGGGTACGGACGGCTACGGGGTGGCCGGCCGCATGCCCCTGGCGCGGGCGGTCCTCGAAGCCGTGTCGGAGCCCAGGAGGCCGAGGACTTCTCGGGCCGGGCCGGGCCGGGCCGAGGCGGCCAGCACTCCCCCGCTGAAGGTCGAACTGATCGCGGTGTCCTCCGGCAGCGGACCGATGACGACGACGTTCGGCAGGTCCATCAGTTCGCTGTGCTGCTGGAACGCCAGATCGGCTCGACCGGACGACAGCAGGGTGCCCGCAGGCACCCCCGGCGGCGCTTGGACCAGCCGTTCACGGAGCGCTCCCGCGAGGCCCAACCGGGCGATCAGATCGACCAGGGCCGTACCGCTGGGGCCCGTGGAGTAGGCGATCCGCTCCGCTCCCAGCAGAGCGGCCCGCAGATCCGCCACCGATCCGAGTGCCGGGACCCCGGTCCCCTCGGGCACGGCGGCGACCACCTGGGAGACCCACAGCGGACGCACCGTGTGCCGGAGCAGGTGCCCCTCCGCCGCCAACTCGGCGAGCGCTCCGTCGGCGAGCACGAGCAGGTCCGCCCGGGCTCCTGCGCGCACCCGTCGCGCCGTCTCGACGCCGCCGGCGGCGTCGAAGCGGACCGGGATGCCGTGCACGCGACGGATGTGTTCGGACAGTTCCGTCACCACCGGCCGCGTCGCCATCGAGGACAGACCGGAGATCTCTCGGTTCACGTCGCCTCCTTGCCGTCGGCAGATCGTACGGCGCGTGATCGAGCGGCTCAACGCCGGTCTGCGAGACTTCCCGGGTGAGCACAGCCCGGAGCACCGCGGCCGGAAAGGTCCTCCGGGTCCTCGCCGCCTTCGATCGTGAGCGCCCGTCGCAGACGCTGTCCCAGATCGCCCAACGCACGGGCTTGGCCCTGAGCACCGCGCACCGGGTGGTCGCGGAGCTCGCGGAGTGGGGAGCCCTGGAGCGCGGGGAGGACGGATCGTGGCACATCGGGTTGAGGCTCTGGGAGGTCACCTCCGGATGTCCCCGCACCCAGATCCTGCGCGATGCGGCCCTGCCGTTCATGCAGGACCTCTACGAGGCGACTCACGAGAACGTCCAGCTCGCGGTACGCGAGGGCACTGAGCTCGTGTTCGTCGAACGGATCGCCGGACACCGGTCCGTGCAACTCCTGACGATGGTCGGCAGCCGGTTCCCCGTCGCCTCCACGGGAATGGGCCGGGTGCTGCTGGCGCACGCGCCACCGGACATCCAGGAGGACGTCCTACGGTCGCCGCTGCGGGCCTGGACCCCGCACACCGTGACCGATCCGAAGACGCTGCGCGCGCAGTTGGACCGCATCCGCCGTGAGCAGGTCTTCGTCAGCGACCGGCAGCTCTCGCCGGACACGGTCGCGGTGGCGGCCCCCGTGCGGATCGGCCGCGCCGGGCCGGTCAGCGCCGCTCTGGGAATCGTCGTCGCGGCGGGGAGCACCAGCCGTGCGGGCGGGCTGCGCGGACCGCTCCGGGAAGCCGTCCACGGGATCTCCGACGCACTGGGACGACGCGCCCGCACGACGCCCTGACCTCCGGGCGGGCTTCCGCCTGACGGAAACGCCGACGACCGGCTGCGGTCCCGGGTGCCAGCCTTCGGGGTGTTCGGAACGTTCGCATTCGCTCGGGAGACGTCATGGCCGACGCCGTCGTCGACGCCGCTTCCCCCCTTCCGGTCCCGGTCACCGGGACGGGTCCGCGGGACGGCACCCGAGCGTGGGGCATCAGGGGTGAGCACATGGTCATCGACTGTCACGGTCATTTCACCACCGCGCCGCCGCAATTGGCCCAGTGGCGGGAGAGGCAGGTGGCAGCGGCCGGTACCCCGCAGGACACGCCCGACCCCGACGAACTGGTCATCACCGACGACGAACTGCGCCGGGCCATCGAGGGCAACCAGCTCCGGCTCATGGACGAACGCGGCATCGACCTGACGGTGTTCTCCCCGCGGGCCAGCTTCATGGCCCATCACATCGGCGGCTTCGAGGTCTCCTCGACGTGGGCACGGCTCTGCAACGACCTGGTGCACCGGGTCAGCACGCTCTACCCCGACCGCTTCGCCATGGGCGCGATGCTGCCGCAGTCGCCGGGCGTCGACCCCGCGACCTGCCTGCCCGAGTTGCGCCGTACGGTCGAGGAACTCGGCGCGGTGGCGATCAACCTCAACCCCGATCCGTCGGGCGGCAGGTGGACCGCGCCCCCGCTGACGGACCGCAGTTGGTACCCGGTCTACGAGGCGATGGCCGCGTACGACGTTCCCGCCGTGATCCACGTCAGCACGTCGTGCAATCCCGTCTTCCACACCACCGGTGCCCACTACCTCAACGCCGACACCACGGCGTTCATGCAACTGCTCCAGGGCCGGTTGTTCGACGACTTCCCCACCCTGCGGATGGTGATCCCGCACGGCGGCGGCGCGGTGCCCTACCACTGGGGCCGGTTCCGCGGCCTGGCGATGGCACTGGGCAGGCCGGACCCCGAGACGCTGCTCGACAACGTCTCCTTCGACACCTGCGTCTACCACCAGCCCGGGATCGACCTGCTCACCGCCGTCGTCCCCAGCCGGTCCGTCCTGTTCGCCAGCGAGATGATCGGCGCGGTCCGCGGCGTCGACCCGCGCACCGGTCACCACTTCGACGACACCCGGCGGTACGTCGAGGCCACCCCGAACCTCTCCGACGCGGAACGCACCGCCGTCTACGGCGGCAACGCGCTGCGCGTGTTCCCCCGGCTCGCCGCCCACCCCGCGGTGACGGGCCACTGAGATCCCAGGAGGAGAACGCATGGAGCACACCCGCACGGGCGTCGTCCGCACCTCGATCCCCCGCGCCGACCCCGAGGCCGTCGCCGCGCTGTCGGCGTTCGACGTCGCGACGATCCACGAGGCCATGGGCCGGACGGGGCTGATGCGCCCCTACCTGCGCCCCGTCTACCCGAGGGCACGTCTGTGCGGCACCGCGGTGACCGTGCTGCTGCAACCCGGCGACAACTGGATGCTCCACGTCGCCGCCGAGCAGCTACGGGACGGGGACGTCGTGGTCGCGGCCTGCACCACCGAGAGCGAGGACGGCTTCTTCGGCGAACTGCTCGCCACCTCGTTCCGCGCCCGGGGGTGCACCGGCCTGATCATCGACGGCGGTGTGCGCGACACGGCCGACCTGGAGGAGATGGACTTCCCGGTCTTCGCCAGGGCGATCAACGCCAAGGGCACGGTCAAGGCGACGCTCGGCTCGGTCAACGTGCCCGTGGTCTGCGCCAACGCCCTGGTCAGACCCGGCGACGTCGTCGTGGCCGACCGGGACGGAGTCGTGGTGGTACCGCACGAGCGGGCCGCCGAAGTCGCCCAGACCTCGGCCAGGCGCACCACCGACGAGGAGGGCAAACGCGTGCGGTTCCGCGCGGGCGAACTCGGCCTGGACATGTACGGCATGCGCGGCCCCCTGGCCGAGCTCGGACTGCGGTACGAGGACTGAGATGACCGCCTTCGAGAAGTCCCCCGGCTGGCTGGACTGGTACGCCGGTCCGAGCCGGCCACGGTTCCGGATGCCCGACGGCGCCGTCGACGCGCACTGCCACGTCTTCGGCCCGGGCGCCGAGTTCCCCTTCGCCCCCGAGCGGAAGTACACCCCCTGCGACGCGTCCAAGGAGCAGCTCTTCGCGCTCCGCGACCACCTGGGCTTCGCCCGCAACGTCCTGGTCCAGGCGACCTGTCACGGAGCCGACAACCGTGCCCTGACCGACGCCCTGCGGGCCGCGGGGAACCTGGCCCGGGGCGTCGCGACGGTGCGGCCGGGGATCTCGGACGCACAACTGCGGGAGTTGCACGAGGCCGGGGTCCGCGGCGTGCGGTTCACCTTCGTCGAACGGCTCGTCGACGTGGCGCCCCGACAGGAGCTGTGGGACGTCGTCGAACGGATCGCCCCGTACGGCTGGCACGTCGTCGTCTACTTCGAAGCGGCCGACCTCGCCGACCTACGCGCCTTCCTCCTCTCGATCCCGGTGCCCCTGGTCGTCGACCACATGGGCAGACCCGACGTCACCAAGGACCCGCACGGCCCGGAGTTCGAGGCGTTCGTGGACTTCATGCGGGCGAGGCCCGACATCTGGTGCAAGGTGACCTGCCCGGAACGGCTGTCGCGGAGCGGTCCGCCGGCCCTCGACGGGGAGCGGGCGGCCTACCGCGACGTCGTTCCCTTCGCCCTCCGCATGGTCGAGGAGTTCGAGGACCGGGTGTTGTGGGGCACCGACTGGCCGCACCCGAACCTCACCGACCACATGCCGGACGACGGCCTGCTCGTCGACCTCGTCCCGCGGATCGCCCGGACCGCGGAGCTACGGCGCAAGCTGCTCGTCGACAACCCGATGCGCCTGTACTGGCCGGAAGTCGACTGACCCGACACCACGATTGGAGGCCCGCCATGGCACTGGACAAGACCTACCGGCTGGTCCCGGGGACCACCGTCTTCGACGCCGAACAGTCCGCCAAGGGCTACCACCTCAACCAGTTCTGCATGTCGCTGGTGACGGCGGAGAACCGTACCCTCTACCTCGCCGACGAGCGGGCCTACCTGAACGCGTGGCCACTGCGGGAGGAACAGAAGCGGGCGCTGCTCGACCGCGACCTCAACGCCGCGATGCGCGAGGGCGGCAACATCTACTTCCTCGCCAAGTGGGGCGCGACGCTGGGGTTGTCGTTCCAGCAGATGGCGGGCTCCATGACCGGCATGACCGAGCAGGAGTACCGCGCCATGATGGTCGGCGGCGGCAGGTCCGTCGAGGGCAACCGGATCGACCACGCCGTCCTCGACGCTGCGTACGCCGACCCGGCACCCCCGGACGTGCACGCCACCATCACCGGGGCGGTCTTCACCTCGCACGTGCCGGCGATCGGCGCGGCGATGGACCACGACAAGACCGACGAGCCCTACTGGCGTCCGGTCTTCGAGGGCTACGAGTTCTCCCGCCGGTGGCAGGAAGAGAACCTCCCCGACGTGGTCTTCCTGGTCTACAACGACCACGCCACCGCATTCGACCAGTCGCTGACCCCGACCTTCGTGCTCGGTACCGGCGCCTCCTACCCCACCGCCGACGAGGGCTACGGCCCCCGACCGGTCCCCGGTATCACGGGGGACCCCGACCTGGCCGCGCACATCGCGCACTCCCTCATCAGCGACGACTTCGACCTCACCCTCGTCAACGAGATGCCCGTCGACCACGGTCTCACCGTCCCCCTGTCGCTCATGTTCGGAGACGTCGAGGAGTGGCCGTGCAAGGTGATCCCGTTCCACGTCAACGTCGTCCAGTACCCGGTGCCCTCAGGTTCCCGGTGCTTCGCACTCGGTCGGTCCCTGCGCAGGGCGATCGAGTCCTACGTCGGGCCGCTGAAGGTCCAGGTGTGGGGCACCGGCGGCATGAGCCACCAGTTGCAGGGCCCCCGCGCCGGCCTCATCAACCGTGAGTGGGACAACGCCTTCCTCGACCGACTGGTCGAGGACCCGGTGGGCCTGTCCCGGGTGGCGCACCTGGAGTACGTCGAGGAGGCGGGCTCGGAGGGCATCGAACTCGTCATGTGGTTGATCGCCCGCGGGGCGATGAGCGACGTCGACGGCGGCGGAGAGGTCGAGGTCACGCACCGCTTCTACCACGTGCCCGCGTCCAACACCGCCGTCGGCCACCTGATCCTGGAGAACCACCCGCGGGTCGAGGGGCCCGCCGCGAAGGAGTGACATGAGCGACGACCAGACCGTCCGGATCGCCCTCGCCGGGGGCGGCGCCTTCGGCGCCAAACACGCAGCCGCACTGAACCGGATCGACGGCGTCGAGGTGACCGCCGTCGTGAGCAGCACCCTGGAGAGCGCCCGGAGGTTCGCCGCCGAGCAGGGTGTCGGCCGCGGCGTCGCGACCCTGGAGGAGGCGCTCGCGATGGACGACGTCGACGCCGTCATCCTCGCCACGCCGACGCCGCTGCACGCCGCGCAGACGCTCGCCTGCCTCGAAGCGGGCAAGCACGTCCAAGTCGAGATCCCGCTGGCAGCCTCGCTCGCGGACGCCGAGGAGTGCCTGGCGGCCCAGCAGCGCAGCGGGCTCGTCGCCATGGTGGGACACACTCGGCGCTTCAACCCCAGCCACCAGTGGGTACGGCGGCGGGTGCAGGCCGGGGAGTACCGCCTCCAGCAGTTGGACGTGCAGACCTACTTCTTCCGCCGCACGAACCTCAACGCCCTCGGTCAGCCCCGTTCCTGGACCGACCACCTGCTGTGGCACCACGCCGCGCACACCGTGGACCTGTTCGCCTACCAGGCCGGTTCTCCGATCGTGCAGGCCCACGCGGTCCAGGGCCCGATCCACCCGGCGCTCGGCATCGCGATGGACATGTCGATCCAGCTGCGTGCCGAGAACGGCGCCCTCTGCACCCTGTCGCTGTCCTTCAACAACGACGGGCCGCTCGGCACCTCCTTCCGCTACATCGGCGACACCGGCACCTATCTCGCACGGTACGACGACCTGTTCACCGGCCGGGACGAGCAGATCGACGTGCGCGGGGTCGACGTCTCGACGGACGGCATCGAACTGCAGGACCGCGAGTTCGTCGCCGCCGTCCGCGAGGGCCGCGAACCGAACGCCTCCATCGCCCAGGTGTTGCCCTGCTACCGGACACTGGCCGACCTGGAGGAGCAACTCGACGCCTTCGCCGACCCGGGAGGGGGTGTCCACCCGGTCAGTCGACGGTGCGGATGAGCTTCTTGTTGACGAACTCCTCGATCCCGGGCCGTCCGAGTTCGCGTCCGAATCCGGAGCGCTTGACGCCGCCGAAGGGGAGCTCGGCGCCCTCGGCACCGACGCCGTTGACGAAGACCATGCCGGCCTCGATCCGGTCGGCGACCCGCTCGGCCTGTGCCGGGTCGGTGGTGAAGAGGTAGGAGCCGAGACCGTAGGGGGTGTCGTTGGCGATGCGCACGGCGTCCTCCTCGTCGGCTGCGGCGAAGACCATCGCCACCGGGCCGAACAGCTCCTCCCGGGCCGCCGGGTGTTCGGTGGTGAGGCCGGTCAGGACCCCGGCCGGGAAGTGGGCGCCGCGGCGCGTGCCGGTGCTGTGCAGGGTGGCTCCCTGGGCCACCGCCGCGTCGACCTGGCGTCCCAGGTTCTCGGCCGCGGCGACCGACGACAGGGGCGCACCGGTCTCGCTGGCGAGCAGCCGGGCGGTGAACCGTTCGACGAACACGTCGTGGAGGTGGTCGAGGACCACGAACCGCTTGGCGGCGTTGCACGCCTGCCCGGTGTTGTCGAGGCGGGCGGCGACGGCGGAGTCGACGACCGCGTCGAGGTCGTCGGTGGACAGGACGATGAAGGGGTCGGAGCCGCCGAGTTCGAGGACGACCTTCTTGAGGTGCCGCCCGGCGATCTCCGCGACGGCCGAACCCGCCCGTTCGGATCCGGTGAGGGAGACTCCCTGGACCCGGGGGTCGGCGATGACGTCCGCGACCTGCTCGTTGGTGGCGTACACGTTGACGTAGGCGCCGGGCGGGAAGCCGGCCTCGGCGAACAGTCCCTCCAGCAGTGCTGCGGTGGCCGGGCACTGCGGCGCGTGCTTGAGCACGATGGTGTTGCCGAGCGCCAGGTTCGGGGCGGCGAAGCGGGCGACCTGGTAGGCCGGGAAGTTCCACGGCATGATGCCGAGGAGCACGCCCACCGGGCTGCGCCGGACGACCGCGGTACCGGGGCCGGAGATCACGTCGAGCGGTTCGTCGGCGAGGAACTCCTCGGCGTGGTCGGCGTAGTAGTGGTAGATGTCGGTGCAGAAGTCGATCTCGCCCTCCGCCTCCGCGAGCGGCTTGCCCATCTCCTGGACGATGCTCTCGGCCAGCTCGGTGCGGCGCTCGGCGTGCAGGTCGCCGAGGCGTCGCAGCAGTGCCGCGCGCTCGGCCACGGAGCTGGTGCGTCCCCAGACGGTGGCCGTGTGGGCGGCGTCGACGGCCGCTGTCACGTCGGCGTCCGTGGCGGTCGGGTAGGTAGCGGTGGTCTCACCCGTGGTCGGGTCGGTGACGGCGTACATCATGCCTCCTGGATCTCGTCGGGGACGGCTGCGGATCCCGTCGCCCCTGCGGGTGCGCAGGCGGTCGTCGGGCGGGGCCGGGCGAAGGGGGGTTTCACGGTTCGAGGATCGTTCGGACGCCGGTGTTCGACCGGAGGTCGTCGAAGGCCGCCGACGCTTCGTGGAGCGGTCGGGTGCGGCCGACGAGGTCGTCCAGGGGCAGCTGACCTGCCAGGTAGAGGCGGGCCAGCTTCGGGATGTCGATCTCCCCGATGCTGGAGCCGTAGTTGCAACCGAGGATGCGCTTGCCCTGGTCAGCCAGGTCGAAGGGGTCGAACGCGGCCGTGGCGCCGGTCGCCGCCATGCCCACCAGGACCGCGGCTCCGCCCGAGGTGAGCATGGCCGGGAGCGTGCCGATGACCCGGGGGTTGCCGATCGCCTCGAAGGCGTAGTCCACCCCGCCGAACTCCTGCTGGCACCAGGCCGCGACATCGGTCTCGGCACCGTCGAGGGTGTGGGTGGCGCCGAACCGCCTTGCCGTGGCGAGGCGTTCGGCCGAGAGGTCGACAGCGATGACCGGGTCGGCTCCGATCAGGCGCAGACCCATCACGACGGAGAGTCCGACGCCGCCCGTGCCGATGACCACCGCGGACTCGCCGGGGCGGACGCCCGCGGTGTTCACGACGGCACCGACACCGGTGGTGACGGAGCAGCCGAGGAGCGCGCCGATGCTGAAGGGCAGCTCGTCGGGAACCTTCACCGCGGCGACCTCCGGTACGACCAGCCGCTCGGTGAAGGCGCCGAGTCCGAGGTAGGGCCACACCGGCTCGCCCCGCTCGTCCGAGAACGCGGTGGTGCCGTCGGGGAGCATGTTGGACACGGCCTTGGTGCCGGTGCACAGCCACGCCGTTCCGGCGACGCACCTGCGGCAGCGGCGGCACGGCGCGAACCAGGACAGGACGATGTGGTCACCGGCCTCCAGGGAAGTGACGCCGGCGCCGACCGCGGTCACCACACCGGCCGCCTCGTGCCCGAGGACGAGTGGACGGTCACTGGGCCAGTCGCCCGTGATGACGTGCAGGTCGGAGTGGCACACGCCGGCTGCGCGTACCTCGATCTCGACCTCGCCGGGCCCGGCGGACCGGACGGACACGTCACGGGAGCGCAGCCCCTCGGCGGGATCGAAGACGATGGCGGGGGAGGATTTCGACGGCATCAGGACGCCTGCACTTCTTCCGGGGTCGGGGTGGTGGGGTGGGAGGTCGCGGTGGTGGGGAGCTTGGTGTGGGGCTTGGCGATCACGACGTAGAGCAGCCCGGCGACGAAGAGGACGGAGAAGACCAGGATCACGGCCCAGACCTGGACCCAGCTGCCGTCGGCCGGGGCGAGCTCGACGCGGGGCCAGGCGATGTTGACGGCTTCGAAGAGCAGCCACACGACGGCGAGCCCGTTGATCACCAGGCCGGCCCGTCCCAGCCTGAACCGGCCCGCGGCGGGGTTCCAGCGGCCCGTCAGTCGGGCGACGAGCGCTACGACCGCGACGGTGAGGAAGATGAAGTAGAAGCCGCCGGAGCCGAAGGCGATCAGCGTCGCGGCGGCGTTGCCGTTCAGCCCGAGGAGCAGCCCGAGGCTGGCGAGTGCGGCCGTCGCGATCAGTGAGACGTACGGGATCTGGCGCGGTCCGACGGTGGCGAGCTTCGCGGAGAAGGGCAGCTGGCGGTCCCGGGCGAAGGAGAAGACCGCCCGGCCGATGTACGTCTGGATCGAGATGGCGCAGGCGATGAACGCGATCAGGACGAGCAGGACGAAGGGCTTCTCGCTCCACCCGCCGAGCCCCTCGGTGACGGCGGTGTAGACCGGGTCCGCGAGGGCGCCGGAGACCGCGTCCTCGGGGCTGCGCAGCGCGAGGGTCACGGCGAGCCCGGTCAGCAGGACCGTGAGCGCGACGAAGAGGTAGGCGCGCAGGAGTGCCCTGGGGACGCTGCGGCGCGGCTGCTCGGTCTCCTCGGCGACCTGGGTGGTCGCGTCGAAGCCGAGGAACGCCCAGCCGGCGACCGCCAGGGCGGTCAGGAAGCCGGCCAGGGTGGAGCCGCCGGAGGCCGACTGCGCTCCGAGCGTCTCGAAGAGGATGCCGAAGCCGTTGTTGTGCACGAAGAGCAGCAGGAACACACTCACCGCGATCGAGGCGACGCCCTCGGCGATGATGCCGGCGTTGAGGAAGTGCTTCACCGGGTTGACGCCGAGGAGGTTGATCCCGAGGGCCACTGCGACGAAGACCACGCCCAGGAGGACGTGGGTGGCGGCCGAGGGCGTGCCGTCGGCGAAGAACATGTGCAGCCAGCCCGCCCCCAGGTAGGCCACGGTGGTCAGGGAGGCCACGGCGGAGGCCAGGTAGATCCAGCCGACCAGCCAGCCCAGTCGCGGCCCGCCCAGCCTGCGCACCCACTGGTAGACGCCACCCGTGATCGGGAACTGGGACGAGAGCTCGGCGTAGACCAGGGCGACCAGCAACTGGCCGAGGAAGGCGACCACGACCGCCCAGATCCAGACGGGGCCGGCGAAGACGAATCCCAGTTGGACGACGGCGTAGACCCCGACGACGGGCGAGATGGTCGCGAATCCGATCGCGAACACGGCCCATGCGGACAGGGTCCGTTTCAGCTCTTGCTGGTAACCGTACTCGGCGAGTTCGCCGGCATCGGTGCGGGTGTCGTGCACGTTGGTCTCCTGTACAGGTGCTGTGCGCCGCGCTCTGCGCGCGTGGGCCGTGCCCGTGCCGCGAGATCGAGGGTCGGCAGCGGGGCGTCCCGGGTCCCGGCGTGAGGGCGAGCGGGGTCCGCGTCCCTGACGTCGCCGGCGGGACGTGCCGTACCGAGCTGCGGTCTCCGCAGCTCCCTCGTTATTGGTCACCTGGCCAATTGCCGATTGGTCACTCACTCAATAGCATTCGCTCCATGACGTCAAGGGATTCCGGCACCCGAACCCGCAAGGCACCCACCGAGCGCCGTCAGGAGATCGTCCGCGCAGCTGCGCTGGTCGGGCTGACCGAAGGGCTGGAGTGCATCACGCTGCGGCGGATCGCCGATGAGCTGGGGGTGCAGCCCGGACTGGTCAGCCACTACTTCCGGGCCGCCGACATCCTGGTGGCGGAGGCGTTCACCAGCGCGACCGGGGCCGAACTGGACGGTCTCCTCCCCCAGACACCCGAGGGACCGGGGCACGAGACCCCGCTGAGCACGCTGCGGCGCTTCTTCGCCCTGATCGCCGGCACCGAGTTCGACAACGTCAGCAAGCTCTGGCTGAACGCCCGGCACCTGGCCCGCTACCGCCCGGTGCTCCGCGACCACGTGGTCGAACAGGAGCTGCTCTGGTGCCGCCGCCTCGAACAGCTCATCGCGGCGGGGATGGCGGCGCAGCTCTTCCGCTGTGCGGACCCGTGGGCGGCCGCCGTGCGCGTCCTCGTCGCGATCGACGGGACCAGCGCCTACGTCAACACCAGCGCCGGCTCCCGTACCGACCCGATCGCCCACCTGGCCCGCACCGTCGCGGAGACGGAACTCGGACTGCCGCCCGACGCCCTCGCCCATCCTCGCTCACCGGGCTGATTCCGCGTCAGTTCCGTTCGTGGAGCGTGCCCTGACGCGGGACACCGCGCAGGGGGGACGGTCCCGGGACCCGTGTCCCGGAGCCGGGACAACTTCGGCATCGTGACACGGCACGGCGGCGGAATCTCCTACGACGCCGAGGCCGCGCCCGAGGTCCTGCGCGCGTACGTCCGGTGGACCGAGGCCGCAGCAGATGGACTCGTCGGTCGCACTCATCCCCATGCCAGACGACGAGGAGGTGCCCGAGCCGCTGTGGGGACGGCTCGTCTACCACGGCGGATCGCCTACACCGGCAGTCAGACGGCCGGCCCGGCCCTCTTCGAGGTGTTGCGGGAGATGCCGTACGCGGAGAGCGCGTCCATCCCCATGGGCGAGGACGCCCGGCACGGGGTAGACGGAATGGGCTGGCTCACGCGTTTTCACCGGGGTTTGCTCGGCTGTGAGAGGTGAAGGAAGTGAGGGTGAGGTACGACTCGCCGGGGCCCGGCGGACGGATCCACGAACGGGTGACGAAGCTGTGCAGTGGGCCTTCTGTCAGGGCGGTGCGTGGGAGGGTCAGTCCCAGGGCCCGTTCCAGGACTCCTAGCGCGGTCCGTGTCCCCGGCAGTCCCCGGGTCGGGGTGTTCAGGTCGTGCGTGTCCTTCCCCTGGTCCTCGTCGCCCCGCCACTGTCCGGTCGTTGCCGGGAAGCCATCGAGCACCAGCCACGGCGGTGTCGTCCCGGTCCAGTGGGGCTCGATGTCTCCGGCCGTCACCGAGAACGTGCACACCTCCTCTCCGTCGACGCCGACGGAGAGGAGGAAACGAGACCGGGTCTGATCGAAGGTGTCGATGTTGTGCCAGAGGACCACCGCTCTGGTCCCCTCCGACGCGGCAGCGGCCGGGGAGACGAAGCGCTCCTGGTCGAAGCCCGTGGGGGCGCCGTCGAAGGCGAAGCTCCATCCGGGGGCGGCCTGCCCGATCCAGGCCAGGGCGCGGTCGTCGTACGACGTACTGCCGAGCGCCAGGCCCAGCCGGTGGTCGGCGTCCCACCTGCTGAGGGGTGGATACAACCCGTCCTGCCCGGGCGTCACGTCCCGCTGTTGCCGGCCGGCGGGGCCGGGGCCGCCCCCGCCGGGGTCCTTCAGACGGGCTGGTAGTCCCGCCGGATCGGGGTCCGCGACGAACACGACCCGATAGCCCTCGTGGAACTGGCCTGGCACCTCGTCCTCCAGCCAGGACAGACCCACCGGATCATCCCCCAGCACGTCCCCGACGGGCCCGGGGACTGCGTCGGGCGGTTCCCGCTCCTCTCGCGCGAACTCGCCCCGGGGCAGGGCCAGCAACAGCCGTCCGCGCTCCTGGGTGATCACCGGCCCCAGTACCGGATCCGCGAGCAGTCCCAGCGGCGCCACATGGTCGGGGCCCAGCGGTCGCCAGTGAGGCAGCGCGGCCCGCAGCAGCCGCCACGCTTCGTTCCACCGGCCCCAGCGGGCCAACGCCCGCGCCTCGTCGGCCGCCTCCCCGAGCGGCCCGTCCGCCGTGAAACGGTACGTTCCCTCCCGCGCCGCCCGCAGCGCCTTCTCAGCCCTCTCCAGCGCCTCGGGCGTCGTGCAGCGGGCCAGCAGCGCCCACCGCGGGCCGGTGTTGCCGTCGTGCCGCTCGGTGGTGGCGAAGCCCGCCGCGGCCACCGGCAGCAGATCAGCCGCGTACACCGGGTCCACCGCGAGGGCGTCGACAGAGAACGCCTGGACCCTTGCCGAGAGCAGACACTCCAACTGCCCCCGCAGCAGCCCGGCCCTCGGCCTGCCGTACGTCTCGGCACCCCGCAACAGGGTCAGGGCCTCCTCGTACTCCCCACTCAGCGCCGCCCGCCGGGCCCTCTCCACCACGACGTCCTGCGCCCGGGTGGTGTCGTTGGCGAACAGCGGCCCTTCGCCGTCCACGGCCTTGGACGCGGCCGAACGGTGGAAGCACCGGTAGCGGTACAGCATGTACTCCCGGAACGACGGAAAACGCTCGGGCGGCATGCCCCGCCAGGACGCCCACTCGTACACCGCCCACTCACCGTCCGCGTCCCGGTCCAGCGGGTCGATCAGGACCATCGTCGCGTCCGTCTCCGCGTCAAGGTGCAGCGCCCGGTGCCACATCCCGGCCTCCAACAGCTCCTGCGGCGACGCGTCCTCGTCCAGGTGCTCCCCGAAGATCTCGGCGAGCCCATAGGCATTTCGGTGCGGATGGAAGCCCTGGGTCCCGGCCAGCCGGTAGACGGGGTGGTCCGCCGGCCGCCAGCCGTCGCTGATCCGCAGGAACGTTTCGAGCGACGGCGGCAGCCGATAGCCGATCCGCTCCTCCAGGGCGGCGATGCCCGCGTCCGACGCACCCGAGTAGCCGAGCCACCGCGCCACGACCAGCTCCCGATCCGACTCGTCCCGCCCATCAGGCCGGGCGTCCGCCCACTCCGTGCTCCAGCGGGTCAGGAACTCCCTCCAGTCGAAGGGGATCACGGTCGCCGTCTCGTCCATCGGGGTCATACGGCGATGGTGGCACCCACCGCTGACAGCCGGTCCGGTCGCCCTTCTCGCTGCGGATACAGACGCACGCACGGCGTTCGACGGCCAGGCCTGTGCAGGTGGGCGTCAGAGCTCGGGACCGTACTGGGCGCGGACCAAGCGGCGCGTGTCCGCGGGGCGCTGGTGGTCTTCGCCGACCGGATCCACGCCGCGCGTCATGTCCGCACGACGCACAGCACGAGCATCGGCGCCTTCACCTCCCCGGCGTCGGCCCTATCCACGGCCTCGTCGACCTGGAAGGTGTCCCCGTGGTCGAGGTGGTGGAACGCCTGCACACGCCCATCTCCGTGGAGACCAGCACCGGTGCGTCGCCCGTGGCGGCGACCGCCTGCCAGGGCTCGGTCGGCTCCATCTGTTCGACTTTCTCCGGAGCGGGCTCGGGGGAATCCGGCTCCGGCGGGGCTGCCGCACGGACGGACCCGTTGCCTCCCCTGGCACCACTGCGAGCGCGTGCCGAGTTACCGTCGCCACGGCCAGGCGGTGTCCGTCCCGGAGGGCTGTCCCGATCCGCAGCCGCTCGGATGATCTGCTCATCCGCACCGTCCTGCCGGATCGGGCAGATGTCTGCTACACACGCGCGACGTGGTCGGGGGCCGGGCCCTCCGCTGGTCCTGAGGGCGGTTCCCCGAGCCGGGCGGGGCTTCGCAGGAGCGCGATCACCGGGACGGCGGCGAGCGCGAACAGTGCCGCGGCCATGAGGATGTAGAGGTGGACTCCGGCCGCCGTGCTCACCGGGGCGCCGTCGGCGAGGACGCCGGGGGCCCGGGTGGCCTTGAGGACTTCGCCTCCGGCGACGTTGAAGACGACCGATCCGAGGGCGAGGACGACCGATACCAGGCCGGAGACCGTGCCCTGCCGCTCGGGCGGGGTGAGACCGGTCGCCAGGTTGTAGCCGGACGCGGCGATCGCGCCGGCGGCCGTGCCGAGCGCGGTGCCGCAGCCGATCGCCGGGAGGAGGGACGAGACCCCGGCCGGCATCGCGAGGGTAGCGACCGCCCCGAGGGCGATACCACCGAGGAGGGGCGGCGCGGGGCCGAACCGCGTCGCGAGCCGGCCGGCGAGCGTGCCGCCGACGAGGATGCCGAACGAGGGGGCGGCGAGCAGGACGGCGACCGCCCCGCCGTCGCCGAGCCCGTAGCCGAGAGCGAGGTCCGGCGGCACCTGGGCGACGAGGCCCGTCAGCTGCAGCATGCTCCGGAACGAACCCGCGGCCAGCAACAGGGCCAGCAGCGTCAGCACGATCGGGCGGCTGAGGGCCCGGATGTCGACGATCGGCTCCTCGGTCCTCAGGGCGAGGGACACCCAGCCGGCCAGCGCCGCGACACCCGTCCCCAACAGGATGGCCATGCCGCCGGACAGCCACCCGGAGTCCCCGCCGAGGGTGGCGTACGCGAGGACCGCGCCGAGGCCGCCGCCGAGCAGGAGCGCCCCGCGTACGTCGATCCGCCCGCCGCCCCGGACCGGCGTCCTCGGAACGAGGGCGTGGACGCAGAGCGCGGCCACCGCGGCGAACAGGGCCCCCACGACGAACACGCTCCGGTAGCCCAGCAGATCGATGACCGGCTGTATCAGGAACGGTTCCAGCACTCCGACGAGCGCCGAGCCGGAGGTCACCAGTCCGACCGCGGCCATCGCCACGCGCGGGGCGCAGAGCCGGAGCGTGAGGGCCACCGTGATGAAGACCGTGGCCAGGGCGGCGCCCTGGAGGAAACGCCCCGCCAGGAAGATCCCGATGTTGGGCGCGGTGAGGCAGACCAGCGCGCCCGCGCAGGTCAGCAGGAGCGTGACGACGAGCATCCGGCGCTCGCCGAAGACGTCGCAGCTCTTCGCGAGCAACGGCGACCAGATGGCCCCCGCCAGCATCGCGCTCGCGTTCAGCCACGCTGCCTGGTCGGTGTCGAAGTGGTCGAGCATCTGAGGCAGGACCATGAGGGGAGAGGTGATGGCGAGGTCGGCCAGGACGGTGGCGAGGATCAGAACGGCGACCCGGAGGGCGAGCCGCCCGCTCCACCGGTGCTCCACGTCGGTCACGGCGCACTCCTCGTGACCGGGGGCCGGCTGCCCGCCGCGCGCAGCGCCGCGTCACGGGCGGCGAGATCGGCCCGGGTGGCCGGCAGCAGACGGTCGCGGCCGGCTTCGGCGCTCGTCTGGGCGAAGGCGACGTAGGGGCGCTGCCTCGCCTCGTACCGTGCGAACGCGGTGGTGTGGTCGTCGCCGTTCCTTTCGAGTTCCTCCGCGAGGAAACGGGCGCCGGTGAGCGCGAGTGACGTGCCCCGGCCGGAGAGGAAGGCCGGACAGTACCCCGCGTCCCCGACGAGCACGGCCCGACCGCGGTGCCAGGACGGTAGCCGGATCTGACTCGCGGAGTCGAAGTAGAGGGTGGGGGCGGCCCGGACCGCGTCGAGCAGCAGGGGGATCCGCCACGACGTGACGCCCGCGAAGGCGTCGAGGAGGATCCGCTTCTGGGCGTCCGGGTCGCGGTGGTCGTAGTCGAGGGGTCCAGAACGGAACTGGAAGACCGCGACGGTCCTGTCCTTGTACCGGAAGACGCCCGCGAGCCGGCCGGGAACGTTGTGGATCGTGTTGACGCCGTCGGACCAGGTGTCGCCGGGAAGGTCGACGAGGGCGAAGTAGACGCCCAGATGCCGGAGGTAATCCTTCTCGGGCCCGAACACCAGCGCGCGTACCGCGGAGTGCTGGCCGTCGGCGCCGACCACGAGGTCGTACCGTCCGGTGCGGCCGGAGTCGAAACACACGCGGACACCGTCGTGGCCGCCACCGCCGTCGCTGACGTCGTCGTCGGTGAGTGACCGGACCGCGTCGGCGAAGCGGATCGTCACGGTGTCCGGGAGTGCCTCGGCGAGGATGCGGACGAGGTCCTCGCGCAGGATCTCGACATGGGCGTCCTCGTCGGCCCCGCTCGTGGCCGCCACCGGTACCCGGCCCACCGGTTCGCCGTCCCCGTCGACGAAGTGGCTGGACTCGGACATCCGGAGCCGTTGCTCCCGGAGCCTCGCCAGCAGCCCCATCCGGTCCACGGCCCCGATCGCGTCGCCGCGGATGTCAACGGGTGTCCCTTCGAGCCGTAAGCGGTGGGCGTGTTCGACAACGGTGACGTCGTGGCCGCGGGCGCCGAGTTCGCGGGCGGCGGCGAGCCCGGCGATGCCGGCTCCGGAAATGAGGATGTGCATGGTGTGCGCGCTCCAGGTTTCAGGGTCGGGTGTCGCCGAGCACTGCGGCGATCTTAAAGAGACAGGTTGTCGCTTTAATCGGACCCTAGTCGCGATCGGGTTGCACCGCAACGGCCGACCTGACGACAATCGGCGTCCGAACCGAGAGGAAGAGGAGGTGGACGCGGGAATGGCCGACGGCATCGCGAACGGCCCGCAGGCACGTCGCCCCGGTGGCCGCAACGCCCGGGTGCGTGAACGGATCCTCGGCGCGACGGCCGAATTGGTCGCACGCGACGGCATCGCGGGCTTCCGCTACGACGAGGTCGCCGAACTGGCCGGCGTTCACCGGACCAGCGTCTACCGCAACTGGCCCGACCGTGAGGAACTGGTCGCCGAGGCCCTGATCCAGTACGCCGAGGACCTCGCGACCATCGCCGACACCGGCGACCTCCGCCATGACCTGGTCGACTATCTGATGGCCATCGCGGGGGGACTGGGCACCCCCTTCGGCCGGGCGCTCGAACTGGCCCTCCAGCCCACCCACGAGAACCCCGCGGTCCGCGAGACGGTGGCGAGGATCCTCGAACAGCGCGGAGCCGCGACGCGCCGGCGCGTGGACCTGGCCGTTGGCCGGGGCGAACTGCCGCCGGTCGACAGCGTCTTCCTCGGCGAGATGCTCTCCGGCCCGGTCCACCTCGTGGTGAACCGCGGTCTGCGCCCGTTCACGCGCGCGGATGCGGAACGCATCGTCGACGTGGTCCTCGCAGGTATCCGGGCCTCGCGACCGGCGCCGCCACCACCCGCCTGAGCGCCGGCGGACCGGCCCGCCCCGGCAGTGGCCACCACGGAGCCGGACGCCGTCTCCTGCACGGTCGCCGGTCCGCGTACGGCTCAAGTCCTGGCAGCAGCCTGCCGATTGGCCCAGGTTCAGCAGATATCGGCCCGGTTGCGGATGCTTGCCCGTCGGATGCGGGCACGGTCGGGTGTGCGATCCGCTGGAAGTCCGATGCGTGCGGACTCCGCGCGCCGCTTCCCCGGTGAGCAGGCCACGAGAAGTGGCCGGAGCCGGAGCTCTTGGGTCCGCCCGTACGGGCGGACCCGGCCGACCATTGGACGGGGCACCCGGTCTGCATGCCGGGTTCCCGGGTACCCGCGACGCATGACCACATCGCACGGACTTGTTCTGGCCGAGGGCGGCGGCGCGCTCGCCGTCGGGGCCCTGCTGCTGGTCGGCGTGGCCGTCACGGCCCTGCTGGTCCTCATCGTCCAGGGGGGCATCCGTAAACGCCGCCGCCAGCCGCCCCCGCCCCGCCCCTCCGAACAGCCCCGCCACCCGGACGAAGGGCGCCCGGGGCCCGCGCGGGCGGATGACGGTTCGTGACGGGCAGCCCGGCGTCCCCGCCACGGTACGGTCCGGCGGACTCCGCGTCCGCTCCGTCGCGGGCCGGAGGCCGAAGGGGCGAGGGGCGTCACCGGGCGGGCACGGAACCGTGCACGGCCCGCAGCGCGCTGGGCTTGCGCCCGTGGCTCGCCGGGACCGCGCTCGTCCTTTCCACGACCGGATGCGCGGTCTGCGCCGCCTGGGCCGTCACGACAGACCCCGGCCGCCCCGGCTACCCACTGATGGTGGGGGTCTCGATCGCTCTCGGTCTGCTGACCCTCTGTGCCCTCGTCGACATCGCCGTCATCACACGCCGCCACTCCCGCGTGGAACCGCTGACACAGGCCCCTGCGGAAGCGCGGGGTGTGGACGGGGGCGGTCCGGCAGACGCTCCCGGGCGGGGAATCCCCCGCAACCGATGTGACGGAGGTCCGCTCATGCTCATGGCCCATCCCGCGGTGCTGTCGAAGCTCGTCACGGAGCACGAGACCCTGCGCACCCTCGACGCCGGCCACGGCGACCCCGCCGCGCGACGCAGGCTGGACGACGTCGCCTCCACCCTGCGCGTGGCCACCGGCACCCGCGACCCGGACAGGGCCCTGGTTGCAGCCCGCCACAAGCTGCCCGGCGCCCGCCCTCACGACGACGCCCTCCTGACCGCACCCCACGCCGCCGCATCACGCGTACCGTGACGGCGGCCCCGGCCGGACCCGAGCGCCCGGTGACGGAAACCGCGCGCTCGGCACAGAAGAACCAGAACGGGCACCCGCCGCACCCGGACAGCAAGAGCCCGGTGGACGGCACGGATCCGTCCGGACACGAGACACCAGGAGGGGCCGTGGGACGAGACGGTGCGGGCAGACGGGGCCGTGAGGAGTCGCTGGAGGAACGCGCGGACCGGCAGTGGACGGAGCTCCTCCAGGAAGTGCGGGTGGCTCAGACCGGGGTGCAGATCCTCTTCGGCTTCCTGCTGACAGTGGTCTTCCAGCCCCGCTTCGCGGACCTGCCCGAGATCGACCGCGCCCTCTACCTCGCCACCGTGTTCCTCGGCGCCGCGGCGACCGGGGCGCTCATAGCACCGGTCGCGCTGCACCGGATGCTGACCGGCCGCAGGGTCAAACCCCAGACCGTGCAGTGGGCCTCCCGCCTCACCGTCACCGGCTTGGTCCTGCTGCTCTGCACGATGACCGCGGCCCTGCTGCTCATCCTCCGGGTCGTCCTCCACAACGCCCTGGCGCTCTGGCTGGTCACCCCCCTGGTGCTCTGGTTCCTCCTGTGCTGGTTCGCCCTCCCTCTGTGGGCACGACTCCGCTCCGAACCTGGCAGCACGGACAGGGACATCCGTCCGGACCAAGCATGAACCCGCGGACCGGCACCCCCTCAACCTGAGCGAACGAATCAGGATCTCAGCGTCCACTACTGGCCCCGCGCATGACACACGGGGAATCAGTTCACCTGCCCGTGGGGGCGGCCGATCGGCCGCCCCCACGGGCACGTTCCAAGGGCCCTCGCTCGCGGAGGGCCCGGACGCAGTGTGAGGTCGCGGAGCGGCCCAACGGGTTCCCGCCGGCAGAAGTCGAGGAAGCCGTCCGGGTCGGGCCCGAGGGTGAAGCGCCCCTCGGAGCGCAGGGCGAGGGTGGCGGCGGCCTGGGCGACGGAAAGCCGGCGGCGCCGAAGCCGTCCCCGTCCGCCGCGCGGGAGCCCTGCCGGGCCCACTCCTGGACACGCTCCTCGGTCGGGGCGCCGCGCACGCCCTGGACGGCGCAGCGCACCGGGACCGCAAGGCGCTCTTCCTGGCCGTGCCGTCCACGACGGGGCCGGCATGCCGCTGCGTGAGGACGCGGAGGAGGAAACGGCCCGGAACCTGCTCGCCGTGGTGGACGGCTTCGCCGCCGTCGGGCCGCGCCACCTGCGGGCTCGCTGGTCCGTGGTGCAGGCGGTAGCCGCGCACCGCGACGCTGGCGGCGAGCAGTTCCACCCGCACACCGGCGCGGTCGAGTTGCTGAACATCGTCCGGTCCACGGACGCGGTGGCCTGGTTCCTCACCTTCGCCGCGCACGCCCCGAACCGCTGGCCGCAGCACCGTGCCGCACGTGCGGTGGGTGGCGAGGGGGTGAGCCGCGTCTTCGTCCAGGAGGTCCGCCGCTTCTGGCCTCCTCCAGCGCGCCCGCCTCACCGCCCCGGAGGGGGAGAGTGGGAGGCACTCGGCCGCTCGGGCGGAACACCCGCCCCAGGGGGCGCTACCTCGCCCTCGCCGCGTTCCGCCGGTGGTCGGGGCGCAGTTCACCTCGGCGCCCTCGCTCCCGCCGGCCAGGACCACGCTCATCAAGGCCGCCGCCGCGGAGGCAGCAGGTGCCCTGCCCGCGGCGGTCTTCGTCGTCGCCTCCGCGCTGAGCGGCGGCGGGGCGCTCCAGGCGAGCCGACAGCCCGGCGGGTGGCGTACCGCCGGCGTGACGGGGAAGCCGGTCCATCACGACCGAACCGAAGGAGCCGAACCGTGATCATCGTCGCCGTCATCGCCCTGTGCCTGGTCCTGGCCGTTCTCGCCTTCCTCCTACCTCGTCTGTCACGGCACCCCGAGCGCGGCACCCTGCGCTCTCTGGGCCTCGGGGCGCGCGCCGGCGGCAAGGCACCCGGAATCCTCGGCAGGATGTTCAGCAAGCCCTTCAGCACCAGCGCCCGTGCGGTGAGCCGCAGCGGCTCGGCTGGTCGCCGGGCCCGCAACCGGCTCCCCTTCTGAGCCGCCCCGCCCGCCACAGCGGCCCCCGGGGCCCCTGCCCGCGACCTTCGAGGAGACGACCGTGCAACAGCACCGCTTCACCGGGACCGACAAGGTCCGTAGGAGTTTCACCTGGGCAGTCGTCGTCTCGGTGCCGACGGTGATCCTCCTGCTCTTCCTCGTCTTCGTCCAGAACCTCGCCGGGGCATGGGTCGGGCTGGCGATACTCGCGGCCCTGTGGCTGCTCGCCCTGTGGCGCTTCACCGGTGTGGGGACACGTGGGCTCCCTCCCCGGCACTGACCGCCCGGCACACACCGGCCGGAAGCACCGGACCCGGCCCGCACGACGGCAGCCGCGCACACCACCGCCGCTCCACACGAGAGGCCAGCCACTTCCTACCCTTCACCAGCAGTGTCTGCGTCCTCGTCTGCTGCCGCCAACTCACCTCATGCGGGGACGTCTTGGTCAGGGGAAGGTGCGAGCCAGTACTCCAGCAGGATTTGCTGTGCGAGCTGCGGAATGTCGTAATCGCGTCTGGCGCAGCCCTCCCGGTCCTGACGTGGTTGACAGGTGCCGTTCCGTCGGCGTGGCCGAAGGAGATGCCCACGCACAGTTGCCCTTCGTCGACTCGGCGAGTCGGGAGCTGGGGCTCAGCGGGCCAGCAGGCCCCGGATCGCGGCCGCGATCTCGTCGGGTGCCTCTTCGGCCATGAAGTGCCCGGCGCGGGTCAGCCGGTGGTCCAGGTCCGGCGCCCACGCCTTCCACACCCCGGCAGCGTCGTAGCCGAGCTGCGCGCCCCAGTCCTGTTGGACGACCGTCACGGGCATGGCCAGCTGCGACCCGGCGTCCAGGTCCGCTTGGTCGTGCATGACGTCGATGCCCGCCGAGGCCCGGTAGTCCGCGACGATCGACGTCACGGCCGCGGCGCTCGCGCGCAGGTACTCGGCACGTACGTCCTCGGGCATGGTGGTCGGGTCGTTGGCCCAGGCGTCGAGGAACGAGCCGAAGAACGCGTCCGCGCTGGCTGCGATCATCGTCTCCGGCAGGCCCGGCGGCTGCGCCATCAGGAAGAGGTGGTAGCCGATCGCCGCCGGGGCGCCGTGCAGGACGTTCCACATGTCGAGCGTCGGCACGATGTCGAGGATGCCCAGGTGCGTGATGGTCTCCGGGTGGTCCAACCCCGCCCGGAAGGCGACCAGGGCGCCTCGGTCGTGGCCGACGAGGGCAAAGCGCTCGTGACCGAGCGCCGCCGCCAGGGTCACGACGTCGGCGGCCATGGTGCGCTTGGCATACACATCGGGGTCGGCGGCCGCCGGCTTGTCGCTGGCGCCGTAACCCCGCAGGTCAGGACAGATCACCGTGTGCTCGTCGGCGAGCCGCTCGGCGACGTGTCGCCACATCAGGTGGGTCTGGGGAAAACCGTGCAACAGCACGACCGGGCTGCCGCTGCCGCCGACGGCTGTGGCCAGTTCCACACCGTCCGCGCCGGGCAGGCGGATGTGATCGAAGCCGGGAATGGTGAGGGTCATGAGGGACCACCCTTTCGGGTCGGGGACTTGACCGGATCAGCTTGGGCGAAGGCGATCAGCAGCCGATCAGTACGGTTGGGCGCAGCCGGCCCCTGGCACGGAGTATGGGGGCATGCGAATCGACGTGCTCGGCGTGGTTCGGGCCCTCCACGACGACGGCAGCCCTGTTGACCTGGGCGGACCCCGCCATCGTGAGGTACTCGCCCGGCTCGTCGCCGCCGAGGGGCGGATGGTCACCACCGACACCCTCGTCAATGACCTGTGGACCGATCCGCCTGCCCGCGCGGTTGGCGCTTTGCGTACGTTCGTCGCCGCGCTGCGCCGTGCCCTCGAACCCGACCGCCCGCCCCGCAGTCCGCCGCGCGTCATCGTCACCGAAGGTCCCGGCTACGCGCTTCGCTCGCCGCGCGAGGACGTGGACGTCCATCGGTTCCAGGACACGCTGGCCCGAGCCCGCCGCGACCCCGCCGCGGTGACCGACCTCGGCGCGGCACTCGCGGCCTGGCGTGGCCCCGCCTACGCCGATGTGACCGGCTCCGCATGGGCGCAGCGCGAGCGGACCCGGCTGGAGGAATTGAGGTTGGAGGGGGTGGAACTGCGCGCCCGCATCCTCCTCGACTGCGGGGAAGGGGCCGATCTCGTCGCCGAACTGGGTGCCCATGTCGCCGAACACCCGTGGCGCGAGCCGGCCTGGGAGCTGCTTGCCCGCGCGCTGTACCGCGCGGGCCGCCAGGCCGACGCGTTGGCCACCCTCCGCCGTGCCCGCGCGATGCTCGTTGACCAACTCGGGCTCGACCCCGGTTCCGACCTCCAGCGCCTGGAGACGGACATCCTCAACGGGTCCGTGCCCTCCGAAGGAGCACGTGCCGCGTGGACCGGCCCTGGTGTCCGGCTCGGCCCGCGCACCACGGTGGATCTGGCCCGCACCCTCGCGCTGGCGGGCGGCGATGCCCTCGTCCGCTCGCGGCGCGACCGCCTCGCCGCCGTCCAGGCGGCGGAACGCACGGGAGACCTCTCCCTGACCGCCCGGATCATCGGCGCCTACGACGTGCCCGCCCTCTGGAGCCGGGCCGACGACCCCGAGCAGTCCCGCGCCGTCGTCGCGGCTGCCGAGCGCACGCTCACCGGGCTGGGCCCCGACGGCCCCGCCGACCTGCGCGCCCGCCTGCTGGCCACGGTCGCCGTCGAGAGCCGCAGCGCCGATCTGTCCGGGACCGAGCTGAAGCACGCGCAGCAGGCGGCGCGTCAGGCCGAGGCACTGGCACGGGACCTGGCCGATCCCGCCCTGCTGGCCTTCGCCCTCAACGGGATGTTCCTGCAGTCCTTCGGCAGCCCCGGGCTCGCGGCGGCACGGGACAGGATCGGCGTCGAGATCCTCGATCTGGCCACTCGGCACGAGCTGCCGAACTTCGCCGTGCTCGGCCGACTCGTCCGCCTGCAATCCGCCTCGGCCCTCGGCGACCTCGACGCCGCGACCTCGCACGCCCATGCGGCCGAGCAGCTCGCCGCCACCACCGAGGCGCCCCTCGTCTCCGTGCTCACCGGGTGGTTCAGGGCCCGGGCCACGGCCGCCCGCAGCGCCGAACCCGGCGGACCGAGCGCCGCCACGGCAGCAGCGCACTACCGCGCTGCCGAGGACACCCTCCGGACGGCCGGAATGCCGGGGCTGCACCGCGGCCTGTTCCCGCTCGCCCTACTGGGACTGCGCCTGCTGCACGACCGGCCCGCGCCCACCGACCCGCACCTCGACTGGGGCCCGTACCGACTCTGGGCGCGACCCCTCGTGCTGCTCGCCCAGGACCGAGTCGAGGAGGCCCGTACCGCCCTCGCCGCGGTGCCCGAACCACCGCGTGACCACGTGCAGGAAGCCATGTGGTGCCTGACCGCCCGCGCCGCCGTACGCCTCGGCGAGCGGGGAATCGCCGGGCACGCTGCGGCTGCCCTGCGTGATGCCTGTGCAGAACACGCCGGCGCCGCCAGCGGAATGCTGACCCTGGGCCCGGTGGCGCGGTACCTGGCAGAGGCGGAGGGATGCGCCGGAGCGGGGTAGGCGACCGCAGTCCGCGAGTTCCTTCTGCCGGATCTCCTCCAGCAGGTCCCACGACCGGCGGGGGCCGCCCTGGTGGACGGTTGGCAAGTCCCGGCGGCCGGGTGCCGCGGCGCGGGCCCAGGAACCGTCCGGGTGCAGCATGCAAGCGGTCCGGTCGGCGCCCTTGAGCTGCCCGAACTTGGCGCGGATGCTCTCGGGTGCGGTGACGAGGATGTGAGTGATTTGGTTGAGGGCGGCGGTGCGGGCCTTGACGGCGGAGCGGGCGGCGTTGTGCAAAGCGCGTATGCCGGTGACGGTGTCGTCCTTGGGTGCGCTGGAGGCCCGTCCGGACAGTCCGGCGCAGGCGGCGGCGTAGGCGTCGATGGGGTCGGACTTGCCGATGCGGCGGCGTTCAGCCCGGTCGGGCCGGTTGACCTCCACGACGTCCAGGCCCGCTGAGCGGGCGGCGCGGGTGAAGCCTGCCCCGTCGGAGGCGGTGCCGTCCACGCCGATCGCCCTCACTTGGCCGTGGGCGTTCACGAAGGCCAGGGCCGCGGCGTATCCGGCGGCGGTGGTAGCGAACTCGGCGTCCGCGAGGTGGCCTCCGTTGTCGCTGATGACCGCGACGTGAATGGTGTCGGCATGGGAGTCGACCCCGCCGACCACATCCTGGTCCGTGGTGCCGTCCGCGACTGCTGATGCCATGCTGATGCCGCCTTCCAGCCCGAAGGTGGGCGCCGGCCGGGTGGCGCAGACAGGACATTTTCATGAACGAAACGCCCAGCGAGAGGGTGTCTCACGTGGTGCGTTTCGCGAGCTTCTTGTAGCAGGTCAGGGTGGCGGCGAGACCGAGGAAGGCAAGGACGTGCGAGCCCTTTCGTTCGTATCGGACCGTGAGGCGGCGGCAGCCGAAGAGCCAGGCGATCGACCGCTCGGTCTTCCAGCGGTGCCGGCCGAGGCGTTCGCCGGACTCGATTCCGGGCCGTGCGATGCGCGCGACAAGCCCGCGCTCGCGCAGCCAGGCCAGGTGTTCCGATCGGCGGTGGCGAGCCCGACCCGGGCGGCTCACTGCGAAGCAACGGAACCCCGGCTGTGTTCTGGTCGTCATCACGGGTGTCGGTCTTCTCCAGCAGCTGGGCCCGGCAGCCGCATAACAAGGAACCTCTGATGAAGCATGTACTGCCAGGTGGGCTCGATGCCTCTCGCATCGGCTTGGGTTCCCTGGCCCCGACGGGAGTCTCCACGATGAACGGGGCTTCGATGGCATCGGGTTGAACAGCTTCATTCCATATGCGCAGGCCCTCGAAGACACCGGCGAGCCATCAATTACGGGCGCGTCGGCCGATGGCTTCGTGGTGCCGAGATTCGGTCTCGTTTTGCATTCCGAATCTCGTTTCGTATCCCGGTGGCAGTTAGGCGTGTTCGAGAACTCCGAGCGCGAGCCGGGACGACCCCGAGATCCGGCCGTGTGGGGAACTCTATGTTCTATCGTAGACCCAAGAAAGGAATGTGCGCATGGCAGACACATTTGCCAGCGATGATGCGGCCGTTGACGACGGTCTTGCAAAGATCGTCACAGGCATGCTGGAGCGGGTCGACGACCTCGGCGACTCCCTGGCCGAGCTGATCGATTCGGCAGCTGGCGAGCATCGCCTTCCGTTGGAGGATCTGCACGCTTCCTGCCGCGCCGAATTGCGCAATGTGCTGCGAGCGTTAGCCGGTGAGGCTCCGCTGTACACCACCATCGGCGCCAGTACCGGGCGCAGGCTCGCCCAGAAGGACATGCCGGAGGCCGTCGTGGTGACCGGCTACCGCATGGGCTTCCGTCATATCTGGGAACTGCTGATAGCCGAGGCCGAGGCCACCGGCCTGGTGGACGACAAGGGCCTGGTCGCGGCGGCGTCCTCGATCTGGCGCTTCCAGGACATCATGATCGAGTCCGCGGTGTCCGGCTACCGCGCGGCCGCTACCGCGCGGATACGGACAGCCGCGCAGGAGCATTCGGCTTTGCTGGACGCCCTGCTGACCAATCGAAGCCTTGATCTCGGCATGTTGCAGGCGACCTTGGATGTGCTGCGCATGCCGCGGTACGGATGGTTCGCGGTACTGGTGGCGGAGCTGCCTTCGGCCGGCCCTCCCGCCCTCGCGCGGACCGAGGAGGCGCTGCGGCGGTCCGGGTTCCACTCGGTCTGGCACCTTCAGGCGGACGCCCAGGTCGGCATCATCCAGCTCGGCCGGCCCGGGCAGCTTGAGGAACTCGCCGAACTACTGGAGGGCGCCGTGACCCGCCGGGCCGGCCTCAGCCCGGTCTACGAGGACCTGTACCTCACCGGTGCTCACCGGTGGTGCGCCAGGGCCGCGATGCAGAGCAGGGGCGCGGGCGGACGTTCGGTGACCGTGTTCGACGACCACCTGGTGGCGGTCGCCGCAGCGGCGGTACCCGAGATCGGCCAGCGTCTGGCCGGCCACGTCTTCGGCCCTCTGGACGAGCTGCCGCAGGCGGAGCGCAAGGTGTTGATAGACGCGCTGGAGACCTGGATCGACTGCGGCGGCTCCGTCGAGGAAACCGCCAAACGCATGTACTGCCACCCCAATACCGTGCGCCTGCGCCTGCGCCGCATCCGCAAGCACACCGGCCGTTCCCCCGCCGATCCGAAGGACGTCGCCGAACTCTGCCTCGCGCTCTACGCACTCAGGCAGAAGCCCGCGGCGGCCGACCCCGCCCACCGGGGGACGGCGCTCGCGGCCTCCCGGCAGAGAGGTCGCTGACCTCATACCGAGATGCCGTGAGCGACCGCGGCGAGCGGCTTCCGGCGCGTCGCGGTGCGACGGGCCGAGCCCTTGAGCGCGCGGCCGTCGACGACGGTGGCGCGACCGTCGGACCCGGAGGGCGACAGCGCCCGGTCGGGTTCGGTGGCGGCACCCTGCCGGTCGGCCAAGCGGGCGCCGACCATCCGAATGCGGCGCCTGGATCGTCTTCGACGATGGACCCGGACGACGTTGTGAAAAGCACACCGGTGGCGGAGCAGGACAGTGCCTCTTCACATTGACCGAAAAGACCGCAGCGACGAACCTTGTATTCAAGTCACCGCGCACCGGATCAGCCGGCTCCCGACCTTTCCCCAAAAGCAGATGCGGCCGTACCACGTAGCGGAAACGATGTCACTTCGCAAGGAGAATCAGTTTGGGCAGCGAATCGCAGGGCCGTGTGCGCGCAGCTACCTCGGCCACTGCCTTAGACCACATCAGGCTGGATGTAGTAGACATTGACATCGCCGAACGGTTTTATGTCGACGCACTCGGGCTCACCGGCGTCGTGCGCTACGACCTGACCGACCGGGTCATTTCACAGATGGCGCCGGACGGCAGGCCAGCAGGTGTAGAACTCTGGCAGGAACGAGATCTTGCGCCGAACCCGCACCCTACTCAGCACATCGCGTTTCGCGTCGCCGATGTTCCGGTGTTGGTAGAACATATTCGCGCACTCGGATACCGGGTCATCACCGAGCCATATCGAATCCATCAAGAGACGGTGGCATTCGTGGCCGACCCCGATGGTCACACTATTGAACTCAACGACTTCCTAGGACGCCCGATAGGAGGAGAATCGGTATGACGGCCGGGGTTACGACCACTACGGATTACCTGAACCGGCTCATTTCTTCCCTGCGAGGGCTCGATGTGTCCCGGGTCTCGGACTGGGGATCACGGCTGGCCGAACTGGCCGGCAACGGTCAGCGTCTGCTGGTGGCCGGCAACGGCGGGTCCGCGGCGCAGGCCCAGCACCTGACAGCCGAGTTGGTGGGCCGGTTCCAGACGGAACGCCCGCCGATGTCCGCGTTGGCGCTGCATGCCGAGACATCCTCAGTCACCGCGATCAGCAACGACTACGGCTACGAGCAGGTCTTCGCCCGGCAAGTCCGGGCACACGCGCGGCCGGGCGACATCGTGCTGCTCATGTCCGGCTCCGGCCGCAGTGCCAACCTGCTGCGTGCCGCGGAGGCCGCACGCGAGGTCGGCGCGGTGACGTGGGCGCTGACGGGACCCGCGCCCAATCCACTGGTCACGCTGGTGGACGAAGCGGTGACCGTGACGGCGCAGGCGACATCCACGGCGCAGGAATGCCACCTCGTGGTGATCCACCTGATGTGCGCGGCCATGGACGACGCCATCGCCGCCAAGGGCTCCACCGCCGCAGACGCCGTGGGTTCCCACCCGTCCGCGCCGCTCTCTTCGTTGGCCGCCTCCTCGCCATCGGAGCCGGTCGGGGAGGGCCGACCGGCTGCGGCACCCGGAGTCCGCACGAACCTGGTGGTGGTCGGCGATGCGTTCCTCGACCGCGACCACACCGGCCGGGTGGAGCGGGTCGCCTCCGATGAACCGGCCCTGGTCGTGAGCGGTGGCACCACGCGCATGCGCCCCGGCGGTGCCGCACTGGCGGCCGTCATGAGCGCGAGACAGGGCCACGCGGTCACCCTCGTCACCGCGTTGGGAGAGGACGCGGTGGGCGACCAACTGCGCACGCTGCTGGACGAAGCGCGAGTCGAGGTGGTCGATCTCGGGCTGGACGGCCCGACTGCGGTGAAGACGCGGATACGCGCCGCCGCGCGCACCCTGATGATGCTGGACGAGCACGATGTCTGCCCGCCGATCGGGCGGGAGAGCGACACAGCGTTGCCCGCGGCACGGCGCGTACTGACGGCTGCCGACGGCGTCCTGGTGTCCGACTACGGTCGAGGCGTCACCGCGCACACCGGCCTGCGTGACCTCCTCGCTGAGGCCGCTCGGCGCTCTCCGCTGGTCTGGGATCCGCATCCGCGCGGCGCGGTTCCGGTCGCCCATACCGCCGTCGTGACGCCGAACAGCCGGGAAGCCCGAGTCATCGCCTCCCGACCGGGCAGCGGCGCGTTGTCGGACGACGTCGAGGCGGCACGCGCGGTAGGGCGCGTGTGGGGGCCGGTCCAGGTGGTGCTCACCCGGCAGGAGCACGGGGCCGTCCTGCTCTCCGACGCGGATCTGCCGCCGCTGGTCGTGCCCGCGAAGGCTGCCGCGGGAGGGAAGGCCGACGCCTGCGGTGCCGGCGACTTCTTCGCCGGTCACCTCGCCGCCATGCTGGCCTGCGGTCAGTTGCCCAGCGAGGCGGTGGCATCGGCGGTGCGGGCGGCGTCGGAGTACGTCGCGGCGGGTGGCCCCAGGTCCTTGGCCCACCGGCCCGACAACGGCTCACCGACGACCGGGCCCTCGGGGGCCGGGCGCGCGGCGGCAGTGCGCGGGGCCGTCGAGCTCGCCGAGGCGGTCCGGGCCAGGGGCGGCACCGTGGTTGCCGCGGGCGGGTGCTTCGACCTCTTGCACGTCGGGCACGTCCGGCTGCTCGAACAGGCGCGCCAACTGGGTGACTGCCTGATCGTCTGTCTGAACAGCGACGACTCGATGTCCCGGCTGAAGGGCCCGTCGCGCCCCGTCGTACCGGCGGCGCAGCGCGCTCTCGTGCTCGAAGCACTCGCTTCCGTGGACAGCGTGCTGGTGTTCGACGAGGACACGCCCGACGAGGCCATACGCGCGCTGCGACCCTCGATCTGGGTCAAGGGCGGCGACTACTCGGGGATAGGGATTCCCGAGAGCAAGCTGGTCGGTTCGCTGGGCGGACGAACCGTGGTCGTACCGTTCGTCGCCGGCTGGTCGACGTCGTCGCTGATCGAGTCGGCGCGGACCCGGTGACCGGCATGAGTCAGCGGAGCGTGCTGGTCACGGGAGCTGCCGGGTTCATCGGCCGACACGTGGCGCGGGCCTGTCTGGAAGCCGGATACCAGGTCACCGCGGTAGACCTCGCCACGCCGCCCTGCGACCTCCGCCGGGACACCACCTTCCACACCGGTTCGTTCGACGACCCCGCGATTCTTCAGGCGGTGGCCGCAGGCCAGTTCACCGCGGTGGTGCACCTCGGCGCGATCAGCAGCACCGTCGAGGAGGACTGGCAGGCGCTGGAGCGAACGAACGTCACCGGACCCGCGGCACTGGCGGAGCGCTGCGAGCGAAGCGGCACGCGGTTCGTCTACGCGTCCTCGTTCAGCGTCTACGGTGGGATCACCGGTCGGCGGGCACTGCCGGAGACCGCACTGGGCTCCCCCGCGTGCTCCGGCCCGCTGAACGCCTACGCCCAGTCGAAGACCTTGTTCGACACGCACATGACCACGCGGTCCGGCATCCGCGGAGGACCGGGATGGGCGGGCCTGCGGTTCACCAACGTCTTCGGCGCCGGGGAACTGCACAAGGAGTCGATGGCCTCCATCATCGGCCAGCTCCTCCTCGCCACCGCGCGGCAGGAACCGCTCACGGTCTTCGCGGACACGTTGGAGGCGTGCCGGGACTACGTTCCCGTCGCCACGGTCGCGCAGACGTGCGTCCTGATGGCTGATCCCGCGGCGCCCTCCGGCATCTACAACCTCGGATCGGGCCATGCGGTCAGCTTCGCCGAGTTGCTCCACTGGTGTTCGGACTTCGCGGAGACACCACTGAACGTGCGGTTGGTCCCGAACCCCCACATCGGCCGGTATCAGTACTGGACCTGCGCCGACATGTCCGCTCTGGACAGAGCGCTCCCGGCACGGCCCCGTCCGGGTCTGGACGACCTGCGCAACGCCGCCCATGAGTTGTACCTGCATTTCGAGAACACAGGAAGACACGCTGAAAGCGCGGTCGCCGCGAGCATGGAGATCAAGTGAGTATGGACACGGTCGTGGTGGGCAGGGATCAACTGGATCTACTCATCCCCCTGATCGTCGAGCATCAGCGCGCCTGCGGAAGAGAGGTCGACCTCGCCATCACCCGCGCCTTCTTCGAGGGTGTCGTCGGAAATGATGCGAGTTTCCAGATCATCGCGATCGAAGAGGGCGCCGCTGTGGGATGCGTGATGGTAGATCCCATTCCGAACCTCCAGTTCGCGGACAACGTGGCGTACGTGCACGACGTGTACGTAACCGAGCCCCTCCGTGGTTTCCGAGGCATTGGAGCGATTCTGGTGGCCGCGGCGTTCGTGGAGGCGATGCGGCGGGGCTACGAGTACGCCGAAGGCGAGACCGAACCCGATAACACTCCCGCGCGGAAACTCTACGCCCGCTTGGCGAAGAAGATGGGAGTCGGCTGCAAGGACGTGGGCTCGGTGCGCTACCTCCTGGATCTTCGCCCCGGCATCGAGCGCGCGCGGAACGAGCCCGAGTACCTGGACCGGCTCGCCAGCCCCCGGCTCCTGAGCCGCTTGAGTGCCCCGCCGGAAGCCGACGGACACTGACCAAGAAGGGCGCAAATGCCTACTGCAATGGTCTTCATCAACGAAGGCGTGGGCAACGGGATCATCACGGCGCCACTCCTGGCGGCGCTGGAGCGAAGCCACCCGGGGCAGCGCTACTTTATGGCACCGAATATCGCACTTGAGGCGGAATGGGTGCGCTCGGCGTTCGGTATGCAGGGTTCTTCCGGGACGTTCCCGGCACTGTGGCGACGGTTCTCACCGATTGATCGGGAGGAACTGTGGAATTTCATCGACCGCAATGACGTAGACCTAGTCGTCAATCTCAGGATGGAGTTCGCCGAAAAGGACGGAAACTACTTCGATTTCCGTTCCGAGGCGACGAAAAGGGGGGTCGAGTGCTGGGACCTGCATGAATTGGGCGGGCCTCAGCGGCTGCCCTTCGGTGAACAGGCCGCCCGTCTTCTGCGCGCACACGGTGTCCCCGTCGACCTGAACCGCTCGGCCTGGCTCGCCGACCGGCGGCAGGCACGTCCAGGACTGGCGGGTTGCTATGTCGGTGCCAGTGCCGCGGTCAAGCGCTGGCCGACGGAGGACTGGTCGACTCTGATCGCGCAGCTGGGCGACCAGGGGCTAGAGGTCGAGATCGCGGTCGGCCTGGCAGCGGACGAACAGGTGCTGGCACATCGGCTGTCGTCGGAGCCGGATGTCACCAAGACCGTCCATCTGCACTCGCTGGAAGCCCTCCGCGACTGGATCGCCGGGCTGGACGTGCTGGTCAGCAACGACACGCTGGCAGTGCACCTGGCGGCCGCACTGGGGTGCCCGGTGGTCACGCTGTACCTGGCGACCGACGGCGACATCTGGTCACCGGCAGCACCGCCTGACGTCTCGCGGATCGTGCAGAGCACCCTCGCGCTGTCGTGTTCCCACATGAAGCCGAACGGCACCTGCCGGCTCTACTACACCGGGTGCCCGGCCCCGTGCGCGGCCGGTGTGACCCCGGCTGACGTGCTGATCGAACTGAACCAATTGGAATGGAGCAGGCGGCGATTCAGCCGCCAGGAGGTGGTCGAATGACCCGGCGACGCGCTATCGCAGTACTCGGTGGCCGGCCCGGCAACGCGGGAGCCGATGTCCTCCTGCTCGCGGAGATGATCGGCGAAGAGCTCGCCAAGCGCGGCTACGGCGTGGTGAGCGGCGGAGAGGGCGGCGTGGCAGCCGCGACCAACAAGGGCTGCCAGGCGGTCGGCGGCGACACACTCGCGTTGCTGAAGTGGAACCGTCTGTCCGACGCCGAGGACGGGACCACCTGGGCCCTGCCCACGTCCATGGACCTGGCCCGGAGCAACATCCTCAACTGGTGCGGCGACGGCATGATCGCGTTCGAGGGCCGTTACGGCACGCTCACCGAGATTGGTCTCGCCCTGGACACGGGACGCCCGCTGCTGGTCCTGGGCGACCACCCGTTCCTCACCCCCGAGGCGTTCGAGGCGCCCACCTGTCGCGTCGTGCCGAATCCGCGCCCGGAGGACGCCGCCGAACTGGTCGACCTGCTCGAAAAGCTGATCGAGGCAAGCGAGCAGGCATCCGTGCGGCCCGGTGCCGCCGTCGTCGAGGACGACCAGCTCGACGAGAGCGGCATCGGGTTGCGACGCGCGATACCGGGAGACCTCGAACTGTTCCGCCGGACCTTCGGCGACGCCGACGTCCTGGCGTGGCGGGCGTTGGAACCGACCGACGGGGTGCTCAGCCGATTCCAGCACGAGCGCTGCCTCGTGGTGCTGGAGCGGAATCGCCCCGTCGGCTTCCTGGAGTACCGCACGGCGACCGATCCGGACGTCGAACGCATCGAAATCGAGGCGGTGGTGGTGTCCGACCCGGCCGACCGGGGCCGGTCGATCGGGACCCGGGCACTCAAGTTGTTCGCCGGATCGGTCTTCGCGGCCGGTCGGCACCGGGTCACCGCGGCGCCCAACGCCGACAACGGGGCCGCTGTGCGATGCCTGGAGAAGGCGGGTTTCCAGCAGGTCGGCCAGATGCGGTCCTACGAACGCCACCACGGTGCATGGCGGGACGCGCTGCTGATGGATCTGCTCCCGAGTGACCTGGCAGACAGGTAGTCCAGGCCCCGGGGACCGCAGTCGGGCACGCATCACAGGACAGCACCAGACGAGATTGAGGAACACCATGGCCGGACCAGGACTTTCCCGCATCGGCCCCGAAGAAGAGGCCGAGCTGTTGGACGTCGTACGCGAGCGAGAGCTCAGCCGGTACCGCTTCGACGACCACGACGGCTCCGCGCTGCCATCGAAGGTTTCGCGTTTCGAGCAGGAGTTCCGCGCCTTGACCGGCGCGCGCCACTGCCTGGGCATGAACAGCTGCACCAGCGCGCTGTACGCCGGGCTGCTCGCCGCGGGCGTCGGTCCGGGTGACGAGGTGATCGTGCCGGGCTACACCTTCATCGCCTCTATCGCCGCGGTCGTGCATACGGGAGCCGAGCCGGTACTCGCCGAGATCGACGAATCCCTGCTGCTCGATCCGGCGGACGTGGCCACGAGAATCACGTCGCGCACGAAGGCGGTGCTCGCCGTGCACATGCTCGGAGCGCCGTGCGACCTCGACGCCCTGGATGCCCTCACACGTGAGCACGGACTGCTGCTCGTGGAGGACTGCGCACAGGCCGGTGGCGGCACCTACCGCGGTCGGCACCTCGGGACGTTCGGCCGATTCGGCGCGTTCAGCCTCAATGTCTTCAAGACCTTCACAGCGGGGGACGGCGGTGTGCTGCTCACCGAGGACGACGAGCTGTACGAGACCGCGTTCGCCCTGCACGATCACGGCGCCGCGCCGCTGCGGCTGGGCGTCACCGACGGGCCGCCGCTGTTCGGTCTGAATCTCCGGATGCACGAGCTGACCGGCGCGTTCGCGCTCGCTCAGGTGCGCAAGGTGCCGGACATCCTGCGGACGCTGCGTGCCAACCGGGACAAGTTCGTGCACGCGATCGGCGACCTACCCGGGGTGACGCCCCGCCCTCTGCACGACCGGGAGGGCGATTGCGCCACGGTGCAGGCGTACACGTTCACCTCCGCGGCCCTGGCCGAGGAGGTGGCAACGCGCCTGGGCACGATCACCCTGAGCCGGTCGGGCAAACACCACTACGCCAACATGTCCCAGTTGCAGCCTGACCCACTGGTCGCGACGGCGCCCGGCACCCGCCGACCGGACCGCGCCGTCACACGGCGCTGCTATCCGCTGGGCAGCCTGCCGCGCACGGACGACCTACTCAACCGCACCATTGCGTTGAGCGTCGGGGTGGTCGACTCCTACCTCGGCAGCGGAGTGGGCATCGACGCGACCGCCGACGACGAGGCGATCGGGGCAGCGGCGCGGCTGTTCAGGTCCACCGTCGAGGACGCGGCCAAGGCAGTGTCATGAGGGGGGAACGGGAGGCTGGCGCCGCACGCGAAGCGGCCGTGACGGCCTTGCCGCCGACCTCAGCCCCGCACGCGTCGCCCTGGAAGGAAAGCACCGGGTGAGCACGGTTGGGTTCGCATACGGTGCTCAGGCGGCAACGGAGTTCCTGGACGCGCACCGGCTCTCGGCGCGTACGCCGTTCCAGACGTGCGGCTGGTGGCGAGCGTGGATACGTGAGGCGGCGGAGAGCGAAGGCGCGACCCCGGTGCTGGTACACACGATGCGTCCCGACCGGCCCACCTTGGTGGTCGGACTGCAGTTGCACCAGGACGGGAGCACCGCGCTCCTGCGCCCCTTGTCCTGGCCGTGGGCCGACTACCACGAGGTCGCGGAGGCGGGTGACACGTCGCACCTCGGCGCCGAGCCCGACATCGGGGAGGTGGCCGAGGCCATCGACCGGTGCCAGCGGGAGTTCGGTGCCCGGCTGGAACTGTGCAACCTGATCGCTGACGGACCGCTGCTGCGCGCCGTGTCCGAACTAGGCGCCGTGCTCCAGCCGTCGGACACGGTCTTCCGACTCGACCTCACCGATCCCGACGTCGTCCGACGCGTCAGCGAGCGGCGCGGCATACAGCGCAAGCGCCGCCGGATCGAGCGACTCGGCAAGCTCCGGCTGACCTGCGCGGACAGCCCGGAGCGGGTCGCCGCCCGCCTGCCGGCCTTCATCGACCTGCATGCGCGGCAGTGGCGTGATCGGCCTGACGTAGTGGCGCCGTTCGACGGCGACGTGGTCGACAGGACCTACGGAGCCGTCGCCGCCGAGCCGTCCAGCGCCGCGCGATTGCACGAGTTGTGGCTGGACGAGACCCTACTCGCCGGATGGTTCGGCTTCTGGCGCGACCGCACGTACTACACCTACCGCGCGGCCTACGACGCCGGCCACGCTCGCGACTCGCCCGGGCACCTGCTGACAGCCGCGATGGTCTCCGCGCTCGCGGCCCAAGGGGCGGACACCTTCGACCTGACGCGCGGCGACTACGCGTACAAGCGCGAACTGCCCAGCAGCCGCGCGCTCACCATGTCGGCGAGCCTGGAGCGGCCATGCAGGGTGTGACCCGTTGCGGTCGCCCCGGGCATCAGGGAACAGCCTCTCCGCCATGACGAAAACACATCAGACGACACACAACCGTGGGGTGCCAGTGGGACCGTTGGTCGACGTGGAGACACTCGTGGTCGGGGCGGGAATGGCCGGCCTCGCGACGGCGGCAGAGCTCGGCCGCCGAGGCCGGGATTCGGTGGCCGTGCTGGAGGCCGGCCCTGATCGAGGCCGCACCCATATCCAGACCGAGTATTCCTCGGCAGAAGCCCTCCGACTCTGGTTGCGCCCGGACACCGACCCCGACTTCAGCCGTCCGTATGAGACCGTCGGCGGGGCCTTCCGGGACTTGGCCGGCCTGCGTCGCCGGGTCGGTGGCCGCTCGCTCTACTGGGGTGGCGTACTGCTGCCCATCGAGGGCTGGGCCCTCTCCGAGAAGTGGCCGCAGGCGATCGCCACCGAACTGACGCAGACCTGGGACGGCGGGCCGTCGCTGTACCAGCGGGTCATCGACGACGTGGTCGATTGGGGTGCCAAGCCTCCCGGAGGACTCAGGCTGACCCTTGGTGAACTGGAGTTCGACCGCACGCCGCACGCCACCCGTGAGGAACCCGCCGGCGGGTGGAGCGCGTTCAGCCCGCTGGCATGGTGGGGGGAGGGCGACGACGGCGACCCGAGGGTGCGCCGGGTGCCGATCCTCGCCGGCCATGAGGTTCTGGGGGTCCGTGTCGAACACGGCAGGGCGATCGGCGTGCAGGTACGCACCGAGGATGGCGAGCTGCGCGACCTGCGCGCGAAGCGGGTGGTCCTGGCGGCCGGCACGGTGGTGAACAGCCGGCTGGCGATCCAGGCCCTGGCGGACTCGGGGACCGGCGCACCGCGTGAACTGCCGGGACTCGTGGACAAGATCTCACAGGGGTTCACGGTCGCCTTCACCGATGCCGAACGGCTTCCCGATACCGTCCGGGCGGCTGCTCGTGAGGGCCGCATCCACCATCGCATCGGTACCGCCAGTACCCGGGCCAACCAGTTCGTGCGATTCAGCGAGAGCGCGGACGGCACGGTCACCTTGGACAGCTGGACCATGGGCGAGCAGCGCCGCGGCCCGCACGGCCGGGTGCGGTGCGGCGGCAGCGGCGCATGGCCCTGGTCGACGACGGTGCACGCGGGACTCGACGCGGCCGACGAGGAGGTGCGCGCCAGCCAGCAGCACCTGCTCGACGAAGTGTGGGCGGAAGTGGCGAGCCCGCTCGGAGTTCCGGCCGACCCCCTTGTGTTCTCTCCGCGGCACGGTTCGCCGGACCTCGCCGACCGGCTGACAGCGATCCGTACCGCGACGCCACGTACCTACAGCTTCCCGATCGGTTCCGAGCAACACGAGGCCGGCACCTTGGCCCTCGGCGAGGTCCTCGACGAGGAACAGCAGTTCACCGCCGTACCGGGTCTGTACGCGTGCGGTCCGTCGGTGATGCCACGCACCGGAGCGGCGAACCCGTCGATGACGACGCTCGCGCTGAGCAAGCGGTTGGGAGCGGTCCTCGCCCGGTGACGGGCAGCAGCAGGCACCAAGGAGGCAGGGAGTCCCCGATGCAACGAATGTCGATCGCGGTGTCCGGCACCGAATTCACGGAAGCCGACGGCGTGGACGGCCTGATAGGAATGGCCGGGGCCGCTCAGTGCGACGCGGTGGAGTTCTGGTATCCGAAGAACGCCCTGCGGGACGGTGCCGACGCCGCGTTCCGCAAGCTGGATCGTGCCGGGCTGCGGATAGCCTGCATATCGACCCCCAGCCAGCTCTACGGTGCCGGCGAGGCGGACTCCGTCCCGCTTCTCCACGAGGCGATCACGTTGGCGGCACGGACCGGAAGCAACCGGGTGAACACCTACTTCGGTCACGCGCCGGTGGTCGATGACGAGAGGGCGATCGCGGCGTACGCCGACGCGCTGGCACCGGTCCTCGACCATGCCGCGGCCGAAGAAGTGGTCGTCGTGCTGGAGAACGAGTTCGACGCGTTCGGATGGGACCCGGCCGCCTCCGACATCAGTAGACGGCCGGCCACGTTGGCGGCGCTGTTCACCCGGGTCGACTCGCCATGTTTCGGCTTGAACTTCGATGCCGCGAATTTCCTCTGCGCGGGGGTCTCCCCGGCCCGCGACGCGCTGTCCGCGCTGCTGCCGTGGGTGCGCTACGCCCACGTGAAGGACGCACGCCCGGCGGCGGCGGAAAACCCGCCCGATGGCTGGACCCGGTACACCGACCACGGCAGGGCCTACGACACGGCGCCTCTGGGCGCCGGGGAGGTGGACTGGCCGACGATCGTCGACAGCCTGGCGACCGCGGGCTACGACGGGTACCTCGCGCTCGAACCGCACTGCGCGCGGTCGATTCTCCTGGCCGAGACGGCCAGGGCCGCCGACCACCTGCGCGACCTGATCAGGGTTCACACCCCGTCCCACCAGTGATCCGCAGGCGTCTTCGCAGGCCGTCCCGCAGGAACAGGAAGAGCCCGGGCCGACGAGGAGTACATCTCTGTGCAGTGCCATGCCCTGCCCACCCCCGACCCGACGGAGGAACCATGACCTCTACGGCTGCCGAGCCGTCGCTGTGGCGCAACCGCGACTTCGTCACGCTCTGGAGCGGCCAGGTCGTTTCCACCCTCGGCGCCCGGATCAGCTCAACAGCGATGCCGCTGCTCGTCCTGGCCACGACAGGAGAGCCCGCCGACGCGGGCTTGGTCGGAGCCGCTGGGACCCTGCCCTTCCTCATCGCCTACCTCCCGGCCGGACCGCTGGTGGACCGGTACAGCCGTCATCGGATTCTGCTGACGAGCGAGATCCTGGCCTGCCTCGCCCTGGCCACTGTTCCGGTCACCCTCTGGCTGGGACTGCTGACGATCACCCAGCTCATTGTGGTCGCGTTCGTCCAGGGGCTGTGCTTCGTGTTCTTCAGCCTGGCGGAGACGGCCGCTCTTCCCAGAATCGTCCCGGCCGTCCAACTGCCTGCGGCCGTGGCCCAGAACGAGGCCCGCAACCGCGGTGCCGCCCTGGCCGGCGGACCGATCGGCGGCCTGCTCTTCGGAATCGACCGCGCCCTGCCCTTCCTGGCCGATGCGATCTCCTACGCCGCCGCCTCCATCGCGCTGCTGTTCCTCCGCAGGGATCTACAGAACAAGACGACCGCGCCGACCGAGCCGCTGCGGCAGGCGACCATGGCAGGACTGCGCTGGATCTGGCGCCACCCGCTCATCCGCACCGCGACCCTGCTGATCACCGCCACCAACCTGGTCTTCCAGGCACTCGTCCTGACCATCGTCGTCCTCGCCCAACGCCACGGTGCCACCTCCGGCACCATCGGAACCATGCTCGGCATCTACGCCGGCGGCGGACTCGTCGGCGCACTGGTCGCTGGCCGGGCTCATCGCTCCTTCACGCCCAGAATGGTCATCATCGGAGTCAACTGGATCTGGGCCGCCCTCTTACCGCTCTTCCTTCTCACCACCAACCCCCTGCTCATCGGGGTGATAGGCGCGGCCACCGCCTTCATCAGCCCCTTGTGGAATGTCGTGATCATCAGCTACAGCGCGCTCCTGGTCCCCAACGAGCTCCTGGGCCGGGTCACCAGCGCGGCAATGACCCTCGCTTGGGGGGCCATGCCCATCGGCTCCCTCGGCGCCGGGCTGCTGCTGACCACGGCGGGCCCCACCGGTGCCGTCCTCGCCCTCACCGCCGTCATGCTCGTCACAGCGGTCTGCGCGACCATCAGCCCGTCCGTCCGCAGCGCCCCGCCGCTGACCCCGCACAAGGGGCAGGTGGCAACATGACCGCCCCCGCGCGCACCCGTGCCCTTCGGAGGCCGGCGGTGTTCCTCGACCGCGACGGCACTCTCACCGAACCCCGCCACTACCCGTCCCGCCCCGAGGACCTGATACTCCAGACGGGCATCGGGCCACCGCTACGCGTCCTCCAGCAGGCCGGTTTCGCCTTGATCGTGGTCACCAACCAGAGCGGACTGGCCCGCGGCCTGGTCGACGAGGCCGCCATCGCACCGATGCACCACCGGCTGCGGGAACTCCTGGCGCACCACCAGGTTCGGCTGGACGGGATCTACCTCTGCCCGCACCACCGAAGCGGTACCGTGCCGCGGTTCTCCCTCGCCTGCCCGTGTCGCAAGCCCGCCCCGGGAATGCTCCACCAGGCCGCCCGCGACCTCGACCGCGACCTGTCCTCCTCGTGGATGGTCGGCGACTCCGCGTGTGACATCGAGGCCGGCCGCCGCGCCGGAACCCGCACTGCTCTCGTCGGTCCGAAGCCCCTCACCGGTATCGCACCGACCCTGCACCGACCCACGACCGCCGAGGCGCTCACCGCCATCGCGGCCTGGGCAAGCTCCGCAGACCGCATACCTGACCCGACGAACTCCATGGAGAACCACCGTGCCGACAACTGACCTCTCGCCCCGCCCCGCCGCATGGCAATGGCCTGCTGCGGCTCCGGACGCCGAAGACCCGCACTTCCGGATAGTGATCGTCGGAGGGGGGCTCGCGGGGCTCGAAGTAGCCTGGCGACTGGCCGCTCTCGGTGTCGACGACGTCCTGGTCGTCGAAGGCGGACCCGCGCGGGATCTGCTGCACATCAACTCCGCGCACCGGCCCGATCAAGCGCTGCGTACCTTCCTCGACCCCGTCGTCGACCCGCACTTCCAGCGTTGCTGGACATCGGAATCCGCCCCGCACTACGCCGTTACCACCGGCCTGCGCAAGCGCCTCGGTGGACGTTCGCTGTACTGGTACGGCGCGTCGCTGCCGGTGGAGAACTGGGCGCTGGCCGACTGGCCGGAGCAGGTCGTGGCGGACCTGCGCGGCTCGTGGCTGGGCGGCGTACCGCTCTACGAGCGGGTCGCCGCGGAACTCGGCGTAGATCCGGCCCCGCTCAACTCGCAGCAACCGGCTCTGGAACTCGGAGGATTCCGTCTCGTCCGCACCCCGCAGGCCGAAACCCGGTTCGGCGACGACGGCCGCTGGTACGCCTACTCCCCGCTGGACCATTGGCGGCACCCGGTGACGGGCGCCGCGCTGGAGGCCCCGCGCGGCATCCGGTTCCTGTGCGACACCGACGTCCTCGCGGTCGACGTCAAAGACGGTCGAGCCTGCGGCGTCCTCGTCCGGGAAGCCGGCCCGAACGCCGAGGCCCGCCGGATTTCCGCGGACTCGGTGATCCTTGCCGCCGGGACCATCGAGAGCAGCAGGCTAGCCATCCAGGCGCTGTGCGCGGTCGACCCCGGCCGCCCGCCCCGGCTGGACGGGCTGACCGACCACATCGTCCAGGGCTTCTTCCTGCGCGTGCGCGATGACCGGGCATCCCGCGGGCTGCCGGACATCGCCTCCGGCTCGTATGTGACCGCGTGCGAGGACGGCCACCGGTCGAACCTGTTCATCACGGTCGTACGGCCCGAACCCGGCATCCTTCAATTCGACGTGCGGCTCACCGGGGAGCAGGTGCCCGGGAGCGGTAGCCATGTGACGTGCGAGCCGACCCCCGGGTTCCCGTGGCGCACCGCTGTGACAGCCGAGCTGGCCCCGGTCGACCGGGACGTGGTCGCCCGCCAGCGACGGGTGCTGGACGAGGTGTGGCTCCAGCTGGCCGCCGAGTTCGGCCTCACCCCCGCGCCCCTGGCCTTCGACGACTTCGACCGCCCGCTGCGCACCAACGCGTTCGTGCTGCCGGAGTCGATCGGCACGGAGGCGTCCGAAGGGCCTTTCACCTGGTCAAGCCTGTTGGGCACCGAGGACCACGAGGGTTGCACGTTGCCGCTGGGCGACGTACTCGACGACCGCCATATGTTCGCCGCCGTCCCCGGCCTCTACGCCTGCGGCCCGGCGACCTTTCCCCGCATGGGTGCTGCCAACCCCTCGCTCACCACCCTGGCTCTGGCGCGGCGGCTGGCCCACGTCCTGGCCGCCGATCACGGCCCGCAGCCGCACCGGGTGGCAGCGGAGGCGGACGCGTGATGTTCGCGGACAAGCGCATCCTGGTCACCGGAGCGTCGAAGGACATCGGCCGGGGCATCGCGCTCGATCTGGCCAGGCGCGGAGCAAGCGTCGTCGGCACATACCACACCGGCGCGGACGACGCGGAAGAACTCCGCGCCCTCGGCGTCGGGGAGATGGTCCACCTCAACCACCTCGACCGGGAGGAATCAGCGGCCACGCTCGGCCGGCTGGCCGCCACCGGTCCCTTCCACGGGCTCGTGAACAACGCCGGCGTCATCGAGTTCACGCCGTGGGCATCCAGTCTGGACTCGTGGGACAGCGTGCTGGACGTCAACCTGCGGGGCCCCCTGGCCACCGCGATCGCGCTGTCCCCGACCATGCCGCCCGGCAGTTCGATCATCAACATCTCCAGCACGGCGGGGAGCGTGGGCTCATTCGATTCACTCGCCTACGCGGCGAGCAAGGCCGCGCTCACCAACCTCACGAAGAGCCTCGCCAATGTGCTCGGGCCGTCCGGAATCCGGGTCAACGCCGTATCACCCTGCCATATCGACGGCGACGCACCCGCGGAATCAGCCGGATTGACTCCGCTGGGGCGCAATGGGTTTCCGGATGACATCGCCTCGGTCGTGGCGTTTCTGCTCACCGATGGCGCTCGCTTCGTCACCGGTACGGAAATCACCGTGGACGGTGGGTACACCGCCGCGGACGCCCTCGCAAAACGCGCGTACGAAGCGGGGCCAGGGTCATAGGTGGTGTCGTAGGGCTGCCATGGAGTGGGTTGTCGGCAGGTGGGGCAGGTGCCGGTCCAGGTGGCGATGAGGTGTTGGAGGATTGCCAGGGTCTGGTAGAGGGTCAGGCCCTGGCAGGGGCTTTTGGGTGGGTGCGTTCTTCGGTGAGGAAGAGGTGGGCGGCGGTCACGAGGGTGACGTGCCGGTGCCAGCCGGTGAACGAGCGGCCCTCGAAGTGGTCCAGCCCGAGAGCGGCTTTGAGTTCGCGGTAGTCGTGCTCGATTCGCCAGCGTGACTTCGCGAGCCGGATCAGATCCTTCGCGGGGATGGTCTCCGGCAGGTTTGAGATCCAGTACTTGACCGGCTCTGTTTCACCATCGGGCCACTGGGCGATCAGCCAGGTGAGGGGGATCGTGCCGTCGGCGGCGGGCTTGGGACGCCGTCCTGCGAGGCGGACGCGCAGGAGTACGAAGTGCGAGCTCATCGCCGCCCTGGAGCCCTTGCGCCAGGTCACCGCCCGACCCTGGTGGCGGCCTGCGGCGATGATGTGGTCGCGTAAGGAAACGGGGCGGGTGCGGTAGCGGGGCAGGGGCGGGGGGCCGAGCCCGCTGTAGACGGGCTGATACGGCTCGGCAGTCACGCCATGGGGGTCATCTCACCCTTGGCCTGCAGGACATGGGCAAGGCCGCGGGCTTCCAGGCCGTGCCGGAAGTCCGCGTTCGCGCCGTGTCCGGTGTCGGCGACGAGTACTGCCGGCCGTAGCCCGGTGGCGGCCAGTTCATCCAGCATCTCCAGCGCGAGCCGCCACTTCGGGCGGTGACCCTCACCCGCCGGGATGCGGCACACAGCCCGGCGGGCCGCAGCGTCCGGATCGTCCCACACAGCAGGCAGGAACAGCCGCCACGACAACGGACACGAGGCCGTGTCCGAGGCGGCATGAACACTGACCCCGATCTGGCAGTTGCCGACTTTCCCCAGAGTGCCCGAGTACTGCCGGGCCACCCCCGGCGAGGAGATCCCGTCTTTGGGGAAGCCGGTGTCGTCCACCACCCATACCTGCGGACGCCCCACGCGGACCGCCCTCCACGCCAGGTGGGCCCGCACGTCCTGGACAGGCCAGGGCGAGGAGGTCATGAACTGCTGCAACTGTTGATGATCAACACCAAGGCGTCCGGCCATGGGCTGCATCGACTTCCGCCGTCCGTCCAGCAGCAGACCCCGCAGATACAGCAGGCCCTTCGCCCGCTGATCCCGTCGCACCAATCGCGGGTTGAGATTCCAACCGCGGGTAGGTCCAGGTCGAGCGGCGTGGCCGACTTCCGCTCCGCTAAAGGCGATCAACTCCCTTACTCTGCACGGTAGTCTCGGCGGGGTGAATGGTCTCGCACCCATTGGTCCACCGGAGATCCTCGCTTCGCTCGGGGTGTCCTTCCGATTGCACGAGCACTCTGACGTGACCAGCCCGGTGGAGGTCTGCGCCGCGTTGGGCGTTCCGCTGGGGCGGACGGTCAAGACTTTGGCATTCGCCACTCCCGAGGACCGTCTCCTGCTGGCGGCGTTGCCCGGCCATGCACGGCTGCGGTATGGCGCCCTCGCCCGCGCAGCCGGGGTCCGCCGAGGCGACCTCTCTCCTGCCGATGCCCGGCGGCTGGCGCGGGCGGGGATGCAGCCGGGCGGGGTGTGTCCTGTGTCCGCGGACCGGGCTGCGGTGGTGGTGTTCGACGGATCGGTCAGCAGACTGGGGCGTGTGCACTGCGGCAGCGGTCGGGCCGACGCAGATAGAAATCGAGGCGGCAGAGCTCATGGCAGCCGTCCCGGGGGCCGCTACGGCGTCGAGCGCCGATCTCTCGGCAGACGAGCCAGCATGACGACCATCCGTGACGCCACGCCCTCGGACGCCGATGACATCTACCGTCTGCTGAGCGGGTTCGTGACGAGCTATCGGCCCGACCGAGTGGTCTTCGACGGCGCCACGTTCCCCCAGATCATCGAGGCCGCCTCGGATGGCAACGCTGAGTTCCTGGTCGCCGAGCAGGACTCGTGCGTGGTCGGGTACCTGCTCGCGGTGCGCATGCCCCCACCCTGTTCGCCGGCGGAACGATCCTCGAACTGCTCGAACTCACCCTGGCCCAGCCGATGCGGGGCCGTGGTACGGGTTCCGCGCTGATCCGGGCCGCACAGGCAAAGGCCCGAAAGGCGAAGGACGTCGAAGTGACCGTGCCGACCCACAGAGCGGCCGACCTCTATCGTGCTCTTGGGTTCCACGAGACCGCTGTTCATCTCAAATGGTCCAGTACATGATCGGGAATCTGTCGACCAATCGGCCAGGAAGCGATCGCCGAGCGGGCTTTCGCCGCAGCCACTCAGAGTGGAGGAGGCCGACGACCGGACGATCGGCCATGAGGTGGAGCCCGTCAGCAACTCCTTTGGGCGTAGCCAAGGGTGATGACCGATCAAGCAACTTGTGTGGCAGCCAGCGTCAGGACCGACCTTCTATGCCGGTGGCAACCGGCGACATCCCAGGAATCCGGGGGGCACGCCAACCTCAGCCCTATGGTTAGGAGATGACCTCATTCCGTGACAGGGGACGCCGGATGCTGGGAGAGATCGACGATCTGGCGGCAGCGAAGTTACCTCTGGAACAGTTCTTCCGGCAGCTCCTCACCGTCCTCAGGCCCGCTCTCGGGTGTGAAGCGGGCTGTCTGCACGGGGCCGATCCGGTCACCGGCTTCCTGACCTCCACCGTTGCCGAGGGCCTGCAGCCGACCCCCTTCGAGCACGCCATCTGGTTGGAGATGTGGTCCGAAGACACCACTCGGTTCGTCGACATCCGGGCCGCCGGCCGCATCGTGGAGACCGTCCACCGCGCCACCGGTGGCCGCCCTGAACACAGCGTGCGCTACAGGGAGTTGCTTGCCGAATACGGGCACGGCGACGAGCTGCGGATGAACTTCGATGTCGGCGGCGGGTTATGGGGAGCCGCCGCAATGATGCGCGAGGCCGGATCGGCGCCCTTCGGCGTGAACGAGCAGAGACTGGCCGAACGGGCCGCCCGGGCTGTGGCCGCCGCCCTGCGCGACTATGCGCGGCCCACCGCAGGCATCCCTCACGGGCAGAACCTCCGAGCGGACCCGCAGCACGGACCGTACTGGATGGGGGTCGCCGTCATCGGCCCCACCGGTCGGCTCACCTCCGCGGACTCCGGGGCCCGGCAACTGTTCGAGGAGCTCTCCGAGACGCAGTACCGCCCCGCCGGAGTACCGACCGCACTGGTCTACCTCTCCGAGCGAGCCCGCGCCCACGCGACCTCCGGGAAGGCGGGCTCCCACGCCTGGACCCGGCTGCGCCGCCCCAACGGTCAGTGGCTCTCCGTCCACGCCTCGCTGCTCGACGAGTGCCCGCGGGGCAGCGTCGCCCTGGTCGCCCAGCCCGCGAGCCCGGTCGAGGTCATCCCGCTGTCCCTGCTGGCACACCGGTTCTCCCCCCGCGAGCAGGAGGTGGTCCTTCAGGCAGTACGGGGTTTGAGCACCAGGGACATAGCACAGCGGCTCTTCCTAAGCCCAGCCACCGTCCAGGACCACCTGAAGTCGGCCTTCACCAAGACCGGCGTACGCAGCCGCCGCGAACTCGTCGCACTCCTCGCGGCCCCGTACAACGCCGGACTCGGCCGTCCCCCGGCCTGACGCCCCGCCCGACCATCCCGCCCCAGCTCTACCCACCCCACCCCGAGACCCGGCACGAGCCGCGACAGAACGAAAGCCCCAGGCCGTTGAACTGGGGCTGTGCCGAGGAACGGTCCGCAACAGGTTGTCTCCGTACCACAGGGAAGAGGTCGTCGAGCCCTCCCCCGTTACCTTTTTCGTGGCCCGGCAATGGGGCGCCTGGCTTCCGGGCCCGGTATGGCTGTGTGCCCCCTGTCGAAGTGGATGACCTCGGGGGTGTTGCCGCCGGGCTTCGGGGCACCGCTTGACCGCTGATGAGGAGCCTGACGACCGCCTGGCCCGGCGCAACGCCGGACCTTTTCAACGGGTGCGGATGTCTGCTTGACGTGGTTGCCGGCGTGTGGTGCCGCGGGGACGGCCAGGAGTTGAGCAGAGCGAGAGGCGAGAGGCACGCGCACATGGTCGACACCACCGCGATGGATCTCTTCATTGGCCTGGACCTGGTCAAGGAGTTCCACCACGCCCATGGCCGCACCGGGGATGGCGGAACTGTGCACGACAAACGGCTGCCGAACACCGAGCGGAAACTGCTGGGACTGTTCAACAAGCTGGTGGAGATGTTCGGCACTGTGCTGGTGGTCGTGGACCAGGTCGCCAACATCGGCGCTCTGCCGCTGACGGTGGCCCGTGCGGCGGGCTGCCGGGTCGCCTGCCTGCCTGGACTGTTGATGCGGCGGGCCGCCGACCAATACCCGGGCGAGGCCAAGACCGATGCCCGCGACGCCTTCGTGATCGCCGAGACGGCCCGCACGATGCCGCACACCCTGCGTGCGATCGACCTGGATGACGAGACGCTGGCCGCGCTGACCATGCTCACCGGCTACGACAACGACCTCGCAGGGGAGGTCAACCGCACCACCAACCGGCTGCGCGGCCTGCTCTCCCAGATCCGCCCCTCCCCGGAACGGGTTCTGGGCAAGCGCCTGGCCTACCACCCTACATCCAGGCACTCTTGACCCGGCACAGCTCGCCCGCGAAGATCAGGAGCTGGGGCGGGTCAGGGCCGAGGCCCTGCTCAGGGCGCACGGCTGGCGCAAGGCCCATCACCTCACCAGCGAGATCTTCGAGGCGCTGGACGAGCAGGAGATCGCCGCCCTGCGGAGACCCTCCCTCTCTTCCGCCTCCTGACGTCGCCGCCCGGTATGGGCGTCAGGACTTCCGCCGCCGTGATCGTGGCGATCGGAGACGGCACCACCTTCCCCACCGCCGGACACCCGGCCTCCTGCTCCGGGCTGGCTCCGGCCATCAAGTCCTCGGGCACCTCGATCCGCGGTGAGCACGCACCCCACCGGGACAACCGACTCCTCAAACGGGCCCTGTTCCAAGCCGCGTTCGCCGCGATCGGCTGCAAGAGCGACCCGTCTTCCCGGATCTACTACGACCGCCAGCGCGCCCGCGGCAAGACCCAGACCCAGGCCGTGCTCCGCCGCGACCGGCAACGGGTCAACGTCATCCACGCGATGATCCGCACCGGCAGTTGCCACGAACCCCGCGCCCTCGCCCGCGCGGCCTGACAACCCGCCCGCTCTGCCTGCTCCAGCGCACCGCACCCGACCCGCCGGGAACCCCAACGAATCCACCCCACCAGGGCTGACGAAGCAGATGGGCCCCCCGCAAACCTGGGATGTCACCGGTCGCCGCCGAATGGGAAAGTCTGTCCCGGTGCACCACCCCTGCAACGGGGTCCGCCGCCCCGCACCCATGACAGTTCCCCGGCAGAGGAGTTCCCGCCCCATGCCACGTGTCCCTCACCCCGGAGTCCCCGCCGACCGGTCAGACCCCCGCCCGGCCTCCCGCACCGCCGAGTGGCCCGGCCACCCGAGGGTGACCGGGCCACTCGTACGGGAGCCCTCGCGCCGTGCCCCAAGGGCTCCGGACCGAAACCGGAATCGACGGCGGTACGGCCGGGCGGACTACTCACTGCCCGCCCGGCCGGTCACGCTACTGTGCCGCCGTCAGTTCCAGGGGTTGGCCTGCTGGTCGTTGATGGCGGTCCAGAAGCGGGCATTGGGGGCGATGTTGCCGTATGCCCAGAAGCTCCACCCTCCGACGTTCTCCAGGTCCGCACCGTAGCGGCCGTCGTGGAACTCGGCCTGGCGCCAGCCGATACCGAAGGCCGCCGAGCAGACGCTGTTGGCCGCGGCCTGGCTGTTCAGCCGGGAGCCCTTCACCGACGGGCTGAGCGCGACGGTGCCGCCGGCCCAACCGTTGTAGAAGCCCAGGCTGATGCCCTCCGGCGCCGGGCTGCCGTCCACGTTGATGCAGAGGACCGGCAGCGAGACGGACGGAAGGGTGTCGCCGTTGTACGGGTCGCTCGACGTCAGGTGCGCCGGACCGCCGACCCGGACGGTCCCGTCGGGGCCTGTGCCCAGCGTCTGCCAGGTCATCCCCTTGTGGGTCGCCGGCCCGGCGGCCTGCGCGGTACCCACCGAGAGGGGAACCAGGGCCAGGCCAAGGGCGACGGCCAGGGCTGCGGTCCGCTTCACACGCTTCATCCGACTGCTCCTTGAGTGTGAGGAAACCGGCCCTTGCGGGGCCAGTGGAAGAAGACTCCCAAGCACCTGCACGAAGCTGACACGATTCCGTCACCGAGTGGTCACGGGGCTTCGAAAGCACTGAGTCGACTCGACGTCGGCCAACCACGAGAGGGACAGATGGAGTTCAGGATTCTGGGGCCACTGGAAGTGTGGACTGACGACGGAAGGCGGGCCCGGACGGAAGGGGCCAAGCAGGAGCGTATGCTCGCCGTCCTGCTGCTGAACGCCGGCGCCGTCGTCCCTGTGGCCCGACTGGTCGACGCGGTCTGGGACGACGAACCGCCGGCCACGGCGCACCGCCAGGTACGGAACCTGGCAGGGCTGCTGCGGCGCAAGCTCGCCACAGCCCAGGACGGGCCGCCGGCGCTGCTCACCGACGGACCCGGCTACCGGATCGCACCGGACGGTCACCAGGTGGACGCCCGGACCTTCGCCCACCGGGTGTCGGTGGCGCGCCAACTGGCCGAGCACGGTGAACCCGTCGCCGCAGTACAGGAGTTCCGCTCTGCGCTGAGCCTGTGGCGCGGCCCGGTGCTGGACGGGCTGTCCGGCAGCCTGCTGGCCGCCGGTTCGGTGGCACTGAACGAGCTTCGACTCACCGCCTGGGAGAACTGCCTCGACCTGGAGGCCGAACTGGGCCGGCACCGCCAGATCGTCCCGGAACTGACCGCACTGGTCGCCGAACACCCACTCCGGGACCGCTTCGTGTCACAGCTCGTCCGGGCCCTGCACCGGGCGGGTCGACAGGCCGACGCGCTCGCCGCATACGGCCGGTTCGCCCGACGGCTGGCCGACGAACTGGGCCTCGACCCCGGCCCTGAACTCCAGCTCCTGCAAAGGGAGTTATTGAAGGGCGACCACGTCCCGGCCGCCCCCTCGACCCGCCCCCGGCAGCAGGCCCCCAGGCCCGCCCAACTGCCGCCCGCACTGGCCACCTTCGTCGGACGGAGAGCGGAACTCGGTGCCCTCGACGGCGGCCTCGCCGGCCCGGCCGTCGCCGCCGGCATCGACGTGGTGACCGGCGGCGCCGGGACGGGCAAGACCGTCCTCGCCGTTCACTGGGCCCACCAGGTCCGCGAGCATTTCCCTGACGGCCAGCTCTACGTCAACCTGCGCGGGTACGCCTTCGGCCCGCCGCTGGCCCCGTACGAGGCGCTGGCCCGCTTCCTGCGGGCCCTCGACACCGACCCCGAGCGGATACCTGGCACCATCGACGAGAGCGCCGCCCTGTACCGGTCGCTGCTCGCCGACCGCAGGGTTCTGGTACTGCTCGACAATGCCCACAGCGCCGAGCAGGTCCGGCCACTACTGCCCGGCTCCGCGGGCTCGCTGGCCCTGGTGACCAGTCGGGACGGGCTGGCCGGGCTCACCGCCTGCGACGGCGCCCGGCGGCTGGTGCTCGATGTACTCCCCCAGCCCGATGCCGTGGAACTGCTCGCCCGGATCACCGGAGCCGACCGCACCCGCGCCGAACCCCGCGCCGCCGCCGAACTCGCCGCCGCCTGTGGCCACCTGCCGCTCGCCCTCGGCATCGCCGCGGGCCGCCTAGCGGAACGACCCCACCGCACCCTGGCGGAACACGCAGCCGAACTGCACGACTCAGAAAATCGCCTGACGGCTTTTCAGATTGACGGCGACGCCACCTCCGCCCTCCGGGTGGCCTTCGACCTCTCCTACCGCGCCCTGCAACCCGCCCCCCAGCGGCTCTTCCGACTACTCGGCCTGGCCCCCGACAGCTGCATCAGCACGACCGCGGCCGCCGCGCTCTCCGGCTCGGCCACCGCCGGGACCAGGCCGGTACTCGAACATCTCGCCGCCGCCCACCTGGTCAACCCCGCCGGACCGGACCGCTACCGCCTGCACGACCTGCTGCGCTGCTACGCCGCCGAACGTGCCACCGCCGAAACCGGCCCCGACGAACGCGCCGCCGCCCGGGAACGCCTCTGTTCCTGGTACCTGCACCACGCGGAGGCGGCGGCACGCCTGCTCACCCCGCAGCGCCAGCGCCTGCCGCTCACCGTCGTGGGCCCCTGGTACGAGCCGGCGAATTTCACCACTCCGGCCGAGGCGCGGCGGTGGTGCGAGATCGAGCACCCCAACCTGCTGGAGATCGTCCGGTACGCCGCCGAGCACGGCCTCGACGGCCACGCCGGGCAGCTGCCCGTGGTGCTCCGGAGCCACTTCCAGGCTGGCCCGTACCCGGCGGACCGAGTGGAGGCGGACCGGTCGGCGTCGCGACGGCACGACGGACCGGCGACCGCAGCGGCGAGGGCCACACCCGCAACAACCTGGCCACCACCCTGAGCGTGCAGGGCCGGTACGAACCCGCACTAGGGGTTGTCGTCAAAGTGTCAGGCCCACATCAGGAGCGATGCGAGGGTGACGGCTGCTTGGTAGGGCTGGGCGGTCTTGTCGTACCTGGTGGCTATGCCGCGCCACTGCTTGAGGCGGTTGAAGCACCGTTCAACGACGTTGCGGTGCTTGTAGGTCTCACGGTCGAAGGCCAGCGTTACCTCCACCCCGACATGTCCCAGATCACCTGCGCCGGGACAGCCCTCACCGCCCACCTCAACCCCGTCCGCGCACCCCTCGGCCTGGCCGTCCAGCCCGTCCCCGGAAGACGCCGCTGGACCGCGTGGTCCCCAACGTCCCCGAGACATACGAAAAGGCGGCACCGGATTCCTCCGATACCGCCTACGACCTGCACACGTGCAAGTCGGGACGACAGGATTTGAACCTGCGACCCCTTGACCCCCAGTCAAGTGCGCTACCAAGCTGCGCCACGTCCCGTTGCGCTCCTCGCGGTGTTCCGCGTGATCACGCAGAAAGAACTTTACCCCACCTGAGCGGGTGCCCGGTGCCAGGGCGGCCCGGTGGTGGCGGAGCGGTTCGCCGGGCCGCGCGGGACAATCGGCGGATGACTCAGGACGCGGGGCGACGGGACGATCGACGGGACCGGGACGAGGCGGGCCGGGCGCGCAGCAGTCGCCCGCGGGACGGGCTCGGGCGACCCCTGCCGTACGGGGCAGCCGGGGTCGCCCGACAGCCGGAAGGGGTGGTGCGGACGCCCGGGGAGACCGTGGCCGAGGCGCAGCGGCTGCTCGGGCGGGGGATGCCGTTCCATGCGCACGAGGTGTTCGAGGACGCGTGGAAGAGCGGCCCCGAGGAGGAGCGCGCACTGTGGCGGGGGCTCGCCCAACTGGCCGTGGGGCTGACGCACGGCGCGCGGGGGAACGCGAAGGGCGGGGCCCTGCTGCTGCGGCGCGGGGCGTCGGTGATCGAGCAGTGGTCGGCGGGGCCTGACGGGTTCCGCACGCACGGGCTCGACCTCGTGGGGTTGGCCCGCTGGGCGTACCGGCTGGCGGAGCGGCTGGAGGCGGATCCGGCTCCGGTGGACGCCGCCGCGCACGCGCCCCGGCTCACCGGTTCCGGCTGAGCGGCCGGCGGGGGCCGGCCTGTGGGGGACCGTCCCGGTGCGGCACACTCGGAGGGTGCGACACATCCACGTCATCGGCATCGGTGCGGGCGACCCCGAGCACCTCACCCTCCAGGCGGTCAAGGCGGTGCGGGGCACCGACGTGTTCTTCCTGCTGGACAAGGGCGCGACCACGGCCGACCTGTTGCGCTTGCGTCGGGACGTCCTCGACGCCCATCTGCCGGACCCCTCGGCGCACCGGGTGGTGTCGGTGCGGGACCCGGAGCGGGACCGGCGGGCGGACGGGGCCGCGTATCCGGCCGCCGTGGACGACTGGCGGGCGCGTCGGGCGGAGGTCTGTGCGGAGCTGATCCGCGGGGAGCTGGGCGAGGACGGGGTGGGCGGGTTCCTGGTGTGGGGCGACCCGGCCCTGTACGACAGCACCCTCGCGGTGCTCGACGAGGTGCTCGCGCGGGGTGCGGTGGAGTTCACGTACGACGTCGTACCCGGGGTGAGCAGCGTTTCGGCGTTGGTGGCGCGGCACCGCACGGGGTTGACCCGGGTGGGTCGGCCGGTGCAGATCACCACGGGGCGGCTGCTGGCCGGGGGGTTCCCCGAGGGGGTGGACGACGTGGTGGTGATGTTGGACGGGCAGCAGGCGTTCCGGCAGCTGTACGCCTCGGCCGAGGCGGAGGGCCTGGACGTGTACTGGGGTGCCTACCTCGGGACGCCGGACGAGGTCCTGGTGTCCGGGCCGCTCGCCCGGGTGGGCCCGGAGATCGAGCGGGTGCGGGCCGAGGCCCGGGAGCGCAAGGGCTGGATCATGGACACGTACCTGTTGCGGCGACGCCCGGGGTCGACCGGGGCGTAGCCGGTCCGGCGGGCACCGGAGCGGCCGGGTGCCGCTCGTCACCGGGACGGATGGCCCCGGGTGCGCCCGGGGACGCGGGGTGTGACGCTGCTGTGCGTGACCACCACCGACGACCCGGCCGCGCCCGTCCGGCCCGCGGCCGTGTCCGCGCCGGTCCTGGACCAGCGGAGCAGGAACGTCGTGTTCGTGACGATCCTGCTGGGGGTGCTCCTGGCGGCGCTCGACCAGACGATCGTGGGGACGGCGCTGCCGACGATCGTGTCGGAGCTCGGGGGCGCCGACCACATGTCGTGGGTGGTGACCTCGTACCTGTTGGCGGAGACCGTGGCGACGGTGCTCGTCGGCAAGTTCGGTGACCTGTTCGGGCGCAAGGTCGTCTTCCAGGTGTCGGCGGTCGTCTTCATCACGGGTTCGTTCCTGTGCGGGCTGGCGACGAACATGACGCTGCTGATCCTGTGGCGGGGGGTGCAGGGCATCGGCGCGGGCGGGCTGATGGTCACGTCGATGGCGCTGATCGCGGATGTGATCCCGTTGCGGGAGCGGGGCAAGTACCAGGGTGCGATCGGCGGCGTGTTCGGGGTGGCGACGGTCATCGGGCCGTTGATCGGGGGGTTGTTCACGGACCATCTGACGTGGCGGTGGGCGTTCTACGTCAATGTGCCGATCGCGATCGTCGTGGTGATCGCGGCGGCCCGGACGATCCCGGTGGTGCGGTCGGCGTCCCGGCCGGTGATCGACTACCTGGGGATCGCACTGGTCGCGGTCGGAGCCAGCGCGTTGATCCTGGCGACGAGTTGGGGCTGGAACGAGTACGCCTGGGGCTCCGGGGTGATCATGGGGCTCTTCGTGGGCGGGGTGGTGGCGCTCGGGGGGTTCTGCTGGGTGGAGTCGCGGGCCGCCGAGCCGATGTTGCCGATGCGGCTGTTCCGCGATCCGGTGTTCACGGTCTGTTCGGTGCTGAGTTTCATCGTGGGGTTCGCGATGCTCGGCGCGATGACGTTCCTGCCGACGTACCTCCAGTACGTGGACGGGGACTCCGCGACGGTGTCGGGGGTGCGGACGCTGCCCATGGTGATCGGGCTGCTCATCGCGTCGGTCTTCAGCGGCAACGTGGTGAGCCGGACGGGGAGTTACCGGATCTTCCCGATCGTGGGTTCGCTGGTGATGGCGGTGGGTCTGTACCTGCTGTCGCTGATGGGGAGCGGAACGAGCACGTGGCTGGCGTCGCTGTACATGTTCGTCCTCGGCACGGGGATCGGCCTGTCGATGCAGGTGCTGACGATCGCGGTGCAGAACACCGTGGACTACGCGGATCTGGGGACGGCGACCTCCGGGGTGACGTTCTTCCGTACGTTGGGCAGTGCGTTCGGCACGGCGGTCTTCGGCACGATCTACACCAACGCGCTGCGGCCGAACCTCGCGGACGGGGTGGCGGAGGCGGCCCGCACGGGCGCCGTGGACGCGGCGACGGCGGGGCGGGCCGCGCTGAGTCCGGAGGGGCTGCACCGACTGCCCGCGGACGCGTCGGCGCCGATCGTGCACGCGTACCAGGAGTCGCTGCAAACGGTGTTCCTGTGGACGGTCCCCGTGGCGCTGCTCGGCTTCCTGGTGGCGCTGTTCCTGCGTGAGGTGCCCTTGCGGGACAGTGCCCGGATGGGGTCGTCGGACCTGGGCGAGGGCTTCGCGCAGCCGTCGTCGGGGGACTCCCAGCGGCTGTTGGAGGTGGCGGTCGCGAACGTGCTGCGGACGGCGGGGCCCGATACCGCGCGGCGGATCGTCGTCGAGTCGGACACCCGGCTCGATCCGGCGGGCGCGTGGGCGGTGATGGAGGTCGAGATGCTCCACCGGCTCGTCGGGCACGCCAGCCTCGGGCTGATCGCGGCCCGTCGGCACATGCCGCCCGAGGTGTTGGTGCCGGTCTTCGAGCGGATGGTCGAGGAGGGGTTCCTGACCCGGTCCGGGTCGTTGTTCTCGCAGACGGCGGCCGGGGAGCGGGAGGCCGCGGCGATCACGCGGGCGTGGGCGCAGTGGCTCGACGAACGGTTGGAGCGGGACGGTGACCGGCCGCCGGACGCCGCGCTGCGGGCCGCGGTGGACAGCATTTCCAAGCGGCTGCTGACGGAGGACATGTCCGGGGTGCCGTTGGCGCGCGCGGCGTCGGGGTAGGCGGGCCCGCGCACCTCGGGCGCGTTCGGCCGCGGTATCGATGCACCGCTTGCCGATGGATACCGGGTGGGGGTATAAAGATCAGGACGGGAGATACCCCCTAGGGGTTTCTCGGGGGGCGTTGACCTCCTTCCGTCCGCACCCCGTCCGCACCTGCTTTCCCGGAGGAACCACCATGTCGTCCTGCTGCTCCACCGACGGCTCCTGCTCGACCGGCGAGACCATCGAGATCACCGCCGACAGCCGCACCACCGCCTACCAGGTGTCCGGCATGACCTGCGGCAGCTGCGAGTCCTCGGTCTCGAAGGCGGTCGGCGCCCTCGACGGCGTCCTGGCCGTGGCGGTCGACGTCCGGGCGGGCGTGGTCACGGTGACCACCGGCGCCGAGCCGGACGACGCCCTGGTCTCCCGCGCGGTCGAGGAGGCCGGGTACGCGGTCACCGGCCGGGCCGCCTGAAACGGGGCCGCGGGTCCCGGCCGGCGGTCGGCCGGGACCCGCACCGCCCCCGTCACCCCCGAGGAGGGTGCCGGAGCGCGGTATGACCAGCTATGGCAAGAGCTGCCTCAAGTGACGGGTATGTCATGGTGGAGGCGTGCTCGACGACATAGACCGCAGGATCGTGCAGACGCTGACCCGTGACGGCCGGACCCCCTACACCGGTCTCGCACGGGATCTCGGCGTGTCCGAGACGACGATCCGCCAGCGGGTGGCGCGGCTCCAGGAGAGCGGCGTCCTACGGATCGTGGCCCTGTGCAATCCGTTGACCCTGGGCCACCAGTCGGTGCGCCTGATGATCCGGGTCCGGGACCTCACCCCGCGCGCGGTGGCGAAGACGCTGTCCGGGATGCCGATGATCAACCGGGTGGCGCTGTGTGCGGGCAGCCAGGACATCTTCCTGGACGGCACCTGTCGCGACCAGGCCCAGCTCGTCCAACTGCTAGACGACATCCGCATGCTGCCCGGCGTGTCCCGGGTGCAGGTGTTGCTGCTGCTGGAACTGTTCAAGGACTACTCGTGGAGCGGGCTGGCCAGCGCGGTGGGGCAGGGAGTCACCGCCGACCAGGACTGAAGCGGCCACGTCCGCACGGGACGGCTGCACCCCGGGTCAGCCGGGGATGATGCGCTCCCCGGGCTGCACCGGCACCTCCCGGAAGCCGGCCCACAGGTACGAGTCCTTGATGACCTCCAGCACGGTCAGCGCCTCCGCGTGGGCGACGCCGTTCACCCGGCGCACCCGTTCGGTCAGCAGCTCCGCGAGGTGCTCCAGATCGCGACAGCGGACGTCCACGATCAGGTCGTAGGGCCCCACGCAGGACGCCACGTAGCGCACCTCCGGCATCCGTGAGAGTTCACGGGCCACCAGCGCCACCGGGATGTGGTGGACGCGCACCGCGAGGTGCACCTCCATCTCCCCCATGCGCACCGGGTCGACCATGCCGACCACCTGGAGCACGCCCTTGCGCTGGAGCCGCTGGTAGCGGGCGCGCACGGACGCCTCGGAGAGGCCGATGGTCCGTCCGACCTCGGCGAACGAGCGTCGGCCGTCCACCCTCAGCTGATCGATGATCTGCCGGTCCAGGTCATCGATCATGAGGCGCCTCCAGCCATAGGTGGTTCACGCATCAATTATCCCCCGGACGTCAAGGGTCGCCCGTCGCCGCTTCCCTCCACTACGAGATCCGCGGAAATAACCGCCACTTTCCACGGGATTCGTTCCTCCTTCATCTTTTCGGCCAGTGGCCAATCATCGACGCTGTTCTCCAACACGAACCCGCCCCGGACCTAGGAGAACCGCGACATGCACTCGACCCCTCCGCCCGACCGGACCGGCCGTCGGACGTCCCGGTGACGGCGACCGCCCCCCGGCCCGCGGGCCGGACCGCCGTGACCACCGCGCTGCTGGCCCCGGCCGGCATCACGGTGATCGGCCTGGTGCTGGTGCCGCTGTTCCTCGTGGTGCGCAACAGCTTCGCCTCGGCCGACGCGTACGGCGGGGTGACGGGCGGATTCACCCTCGCCAACTACCAGGACCTGATGGAGCCGATCTACCTCAAGGTCTTCGGCTACAGCCTCGGCATGGCGGCCCTCAACACGGCCGTCTGTCTGGTCCTCGGCTACGTGGTCTCGTACTACCTCGCCAGCCGGCCCCCGCAGCGCCAGATGCTCCTCCTGCTGCTGATCATCGTGCCGTTCTGGACCGACTTCCTGGTCCGGACGTTCGCCTGGATCAACCTGCTGAGCCCCGGCGGGCCGGTCAACAGCCTCACCGACGCCATCGGCTTCACCGACGGGCCCACCCAGTGGATACCCAGCCAGGGGGCGTCCTTCATCGGGCTGGTGTACGCGTTCCTGCCCACCGCGATCTTCCCGATCTACGCCTCGTTGCGCGGGGTCGACAACTCCCTGGGCGAGGCCGCACGGGACCTCGGCTGCGGCTGGTGGCGGGTGCACACCCGGGTCCTGCTCCCGATCGCCCGTCCCGGCATGCTCGCGGCGGCACTGCTCACCTTCATCCCGACCCTGGGCGTGTTCGTCATCCCCGTCCTGCTCGGCGGCGGACGCGACCAACTCGTCGGCAACCTGATCGTGACCCTGTACACCGAGTTCCGCAATCAGCCGATGGGCGCCGCGGCCTCCGTGGTCCTGCTGGTGCTGATGGTGGCCTCGATGGCGGTCTTCGGACTCGCCGCCCGGCGGCTGAGGAGGAAGACCGCATGAAACACGCCCTCGACACCGTGACCGCCTGGCTCGCCCGGGGCGTCATCGCCTTCCTCTACATCCCCATCGTCGTCGTGGTCGTGCTGTCGTTCAACGACTCCGAGGTCACCTACAAGTGGGCCGGGTTCTCCACCCGTTGGTACGGAACTCTCGCCGACAACACCGAACTGCTGGCCGCCCTGCGGGTCAGCGCGGAGGTCGCCCTGATCTCCGCGACCCTGGCCACGCTGTGCGGGCTGCTGTCCGCCATGGGCATGGCCCGGCTCGCGACCCGGTGGAAGGCCGTGTTCTCGGGCGGGCTGTTCCTCCCGCTGATCATTCCGGAGATCGTGCTGGGCGTGGCCCTGCTGTCCGTCTTCGGCGCGATGAGCGCGACCCTCGGGATGACGACCCTCGTCCTGGGCCACCTGGTGGTGACCCTGCCCTACGCCGCCCTGATCGTGCTCGGCGCGTACAACGCGCTCGACCCCTCCCTCAACGAGGCCGCGACCGACCTGGGCTGCGGGCCCTGGCAGGCGTTCCGGCGGGTGACCCTGCCGCTGCTGCGGCAACCGCTGCTCGCCGCCTGGCTGCTCTGCTTCACCATCTCCTTCGGCAACATCGTCATGTCGACGTTCACCAACGGCATCGGCTCCACCACCCTCCCGCTGCGCGTGTACTCGATGCTCAAGGGCGGGCTCACCCCCGAGATCAACGCGCTCGGCACCCTGCTCGTGCTCTTCACCCTCCTGATCATCCTGGGCGTGGGCCTGCGCCAGATGCGTCAGGTGCTGCTCGGCGGCAAGCGCGGCTAGGCCCCCTCCCCGGCCCGCTCGCCGTCCCCTCCCTCCTCCCCCGGCCTTCCCACACCGGCTCCGCGAAAGGCACCCTCATGCGCAAGAAGAGCGTCTCCAGAACCCTGTTGGCCGCTTCCGTCGCCACCGTCACGGCCCTCGTCGTCACCGGTTGCTCCGACTCCGGCTCCGATGCCGGTTCGGGCGGCGGAAAGAAGCTCAACATCTACGCCTGGGCCGGGGAGATCCCCGAGTCGGTGGTGAAGAAGTTCGAGCAGGAGACCGGCATCGAGGTCACCCTCGACACCTTCGACAGCAACGAGACCATGACCGCCAAGCTGAGCTCCGGTTCGGCGGGGTACGACCTGGTCGAGCCCAGCCAGTACACGGTCCAGCAGCTCGTCGGCCAGAAGCTGATCCAGCCCCTCGACCACTCCCGCGTCAAGGGCCTGGACAACCTCGCGGACAAGTTCCGGGACCCGACCTACGACCCGGGCAACAAGTACAGCATCCCGTGGATCTGGGGCACCACGGGCTTCGCCTACAACGACAAGTGCATCGACTCGGCGACCAGTTGGAAGACCCTGTTCGACAAGGAGCACCGCGGCAAGGTCTACATGCTGGACAACATGCTGGCGGCCTACATCGCCGGCCTCCAGGTGACCGGCTCGCGCGCCACCAGCACCGACGAGGGCGAGATCGCCGCCGCGACCAAGGCGCTGGAGGACCAGAAGGACATCCTCGCGGGCTACAACTCCACCAACTACCCGCAGTTGCTCTCCTCCGGCCAGGCGTGCGCCGCGCAGGCGTGGAGCGGGACCGCGATGGCGAAGGTCGTCGCGGCCAACGAGAACGTGCACTACGTCATCCCGGAGGAGGGCGGCTCGATCTGGACCGACGGCCTGTCCATCCCGAAGGGCGCCAAGAACACCGACGCGGCGTACGAGTTCATCAACTTCACCCTGCGCCCCGAGATCGCCGCGATGGCCACCGACGACGGCGGCAGCGCCAGCACCAACGCCAAGGCCCGGGACCTCATCAAGGACAAGAAGGCCCTGGACAACCCGGCGATCTACGCGTCCGACGAGTCGATCAAGAACGCGGACTTCCTGCTCGACCCGGGGACCGCGATGAAGCACTTCCAGCAGGGCTGGACCAAGGTGAAGGCGTCCTGACATGACAACGACCGCCATCGAGCCGACCGGCCGCACCGGGACCGACGTACCCGCCGTCCGCCTCACCGGGGTCGGCAAGTCCTTCGGCGGCACCCCGGCCGTCCAGGACGTCACCCTCGACATCCGGAGCAACGAGTTCTTCTCGATCCTCGGGCCGTCGGGCTGCGGCAAGACCACCCTGATGCGGATGATCACCGGGTTCGAGACGCCGACCGAAGGCACCGTGGAACTGGGCGGGGTCCCCGCCACGGGCGTCCCGCCGCACAAACGGGACCTCAACATGCTCTTCCAGAGCTACGCCCTGTTCCCGCACCTCAGCGTCCACGACAACATCGCCTTCGAGCTGAAGGTGCGCAAGTCGCGGCCCAAGGCGGAGATCGGCTCGGCCGTCCGGGAAGCCCTCGCCCTGGTCCGCCTGGAGGGGTACGGGGAGCGGTCCATCGCACAGCTCTCCGGCGGTCAGCGCCAGCGCGTCGCCATCGCGCGGGCCCTGATCGGTCGGCCCTCGCTGCTCCTGCTCGACGAGCCCCTCGGCGCCCTCGACCAGAAGCTGCGGGCCGAGATGCAGTTGGAGCTGAAGAAGATCCAACGCGAGGTCGGCGTCACCTTCGTCACGGTCACCCACGACCAGGAGGAAGCGCTCACCATGTCCGACCGCATCGCGATCATGGACGGGGGGCGGGTCCTCCAGGTGGACACTCCGGAGGCGATCTACGAGCGGCCCGCGACCCGCTTCGTGGCCGACTTCATCGGCACCTCCAACCTCCTCACCGGAACCCTGGGCGGTCAGCGGCTCGGGGTGGCGCAACTCGGCAACCTCACCGTCCCGGACGGCCACGGACTGGCCGACGGCACCGAGGCGCACCTCGCGGTCCGCCCGGAGAACGTCCGGCTCGCCCCGGCGGGCACCGCACCGGACGGCGGCGAGGTCACCGTGGACGGCGCCCTCCAGCAGGTGGTGTACCTCGGCAACGCCACCCGCTACCACCTCACGCTGGCCGACGGCTCCGACTTCGTCGCCGAGGCGCGGGGGGCGGACGCCAGCGGGCTCGCCCTCGGTGATCCGGTGACCGCCGGTTGGGCGGTCCGGCACTCCCGGGTGCTGGCCGAGTGACCCGCCGACCGCGCCCCGCAACCGCACCGTCCCCGCGCACCAAGGAGATACGGCCGTGAAGGTCGCAGCAGCCCAGTTCGCCCCGACCGCCGACGCGGCGGCCAATCTCGCGGTCATCGAGGAGATGACCCGGGAGGCCGCCGCGGCCGGTGCCCAACTCGTCGTCTTCCCCGAGGAGTCGATGGTCCCCTCGGACGCCGACGAGAACGGTGACGTCCCCTTGCGGGAGCTCGCCGAGCAGCACTGGCCCGCCTTCCTGGAAGGGATCACCCGCATCGCCGCGACGTACGGCACCGCGGTGATCGCCGCCGGCTACGAGGACAGCGGCGAAGCCCTCCCCTACAACACCATCGCCGCCGTGGACGCGAGCGGCGAAGTCCTCGGTCTCTACCGCAAGATGCACCTGTACGACGCCTTCAACTACCGCGAGTCGCAGAAGGTCCAGCGCGGTGACACCGGGCCGGTCGTCGTCCGCATCGGCGACTTCAACGTGGGCCTGGTGAACTGCTACGACGTCCGCTTCCCGGAGTTCACCCGGTCGCTGGTGGAGATGGGCGCCGACCTGCTGTCGGTCTCGGCCGCCTGGGTCAAGGGCCCGCTCAAGGAGGACCACTGGACGACGCTGCTGCGCACCCGGGCGATCGAGAACACCTGCTGGGTGATCGCGTCCTCGCTGACCACGCCCGACTGCATCGGCATGAGCATGGCCGTCGACCCGCTCGGAGTGGTCCGCGCCGCCCTCGGCGAGGAGGAACGGTCGATGCTGGTCGTGGACGCCGACAAGGACCGCATCGACCGGGCCCGCACGATCCTCCCCGTGCTCCGCAACCGCCGCATCATCATCGGACCGAGGTGACCCGTCCCATGCCGCTCGACCTTCGTGACCTGCCCGCCGCCCCCGACGCGGACCTGCTCGCCAAACTGCGCCGGGTCGACTTCCCGACCCTCGGCCACTACCTGGAGGAGGGCTTCTGCGCCCCGGAACTCCAGCGCATGGCCGGGACGGAACGGATCGTCGGCCGGGCCGTCACCGTACGGATCACCGCGACCGACTCGACGATGCTGCACCACGCGGCCGGACTGGTGGAACCCGGAGACGTGGTCGTCGTCGACTGCGGCGGTGACCGTCGGCACGCCCCGCTCGGTGAGGTGGTCGTCAACGCCCTCGCCTCCCGACGCGCGGCCGGCGCCGTGGTGGACGGACTCTGCACCGACATCGACGCCCTGCGCGCGCTCGGACTCCCCGTGTACGCGTACGGCCGCACTCCGCTGACCACCAAGCTGCACGGCATCGCCGACGGCTCGCTGTGCGCCCCCGTCACCTGCGGCGGCGTCCCCGTGCAGGCGGGTGACCTCGTCCTCGGTGATGCCAACGGGGTGATCATCGCCCCCGCGGAGCGGCTCGCCGCCGTGATCGACGAGGCGTTGGCCGATGACGCCGAGGAGCCCGAGCTGGTGGCGCAGCTGTGGGCGGGCGAGCCCCTGGGTTCGCTCACCGGAGCCACCGACACCCTTCAGCGGCTGCGCTGACCCACCGCGTTCGCGGGCCCCGCACCGCACCCACCCCCATACCCCCCGAAAGGACCATCGTGTTGCTGAAAGCCGCCGTCAACGGCGGGCGCTCCCAGGCCGAGCAGCCCACCGTCCCCGTCACCGCAGCGGAGATCGCCGCCGACACCGTCGCGGTGCTCGCGGCCGGAGCGGACGTCGTCCACTTCCACGTCCGCACCCCGGACGGGGGACAGACCATCCGCCCGGACGCCCTGGCCGAGGTCCTGTCCGCGATCCGTGGCGCCGCCCCGGACGCGGTGGTCGGGACGACGACGGGTCTGTGGACCTGCTCGGGCCCCGTGGAGCGCTACGACCTGGTCAAGGCGTGGGAGGTCCTGCCGGACTTCGCTTCCGTCGCGTTCAGCGAGGAGGGTGCGGCCGAGACGGCCCGGCTGGTCCTGGACCGGGGCATGGTCCTGGAGAGCGCGGTGTGGACGAGGGACGACGTGCCGCGGCTGCTCGACTCGCCGACCCTGCACGACAACGTGCGCATCCTGATCGAACCCGTCGAGGAGGACCCCGTGCGGGCGGTCGCCGAAGCCCGGGCCATGGCCGCGCAGGTGCGGGCGGCCGGGGTGCGCTGCCCGATCCTCTACCACGGTGACGGCCCCACGGTCTGGCCCCTGGTGCGGGCGGCGATCGAGGACGGCCACGAGACCCGGGTGGGCTTCGAGGACGGCACCGACCTGCCCGACGGGTCGCCCGCCCCCGACAACGCCGCCCTGGTGCGCGCGGCCCGCGCCCTGGCCGCTTCCTGATCTCCCGCGGTCCCGGGGCCCGGCCCGGTCCCGTTCCCCCCACGGGAACGGGACCGGGCCGGGTGCCGTCTCAGGGTCGGCCGAGGATCTCCTTGGCCCGGTCGAAGGCCGTGTCGCGGTCGGCGGCGAACTCCTCGTCGGTGAAGACCGGCGTCGTGATGTCCGCGGGGATGCCCGGGCCCTCGAAGCACCGGCCGCGCGGATCGGTGTACCGCTCGTTGGAGAGCGTGAACCGCCAGCCGTTCGGCAACTCCCGCCCCAGCGTGTCCGAGAAGACTCCCTGGGTGTTCTCGCCGATGAGGGTGGTGGGCGTGGGGCGCTCCTGGAGGGCGTGGGTGAAGGTCTCCCCCGCGCTGACCGTCGCTCCGCTGATGAGCAGCGCCACGGGCCCGTCGTAGCGGGGCGTCCCCGGGGCGGACGGCTGCACCCGCGCGGTCCGTCGACGGGTGAAGCGGGTCTCGTCCCGGGGGTCGTTGCGGGCCTGCTTGGTGAACGCAGTGTAGGAGTGGTTGGTGAGGCGGGAGGCGATGGCCAGGCCGAGGGGGTCGTACCCGCCGGCGTTGACCCGGACGTCGACGATCAAGCCGCGCCACCTCCCGGGTCCGGCGGTGCGCGCCCGGGTGACGATCCGGTCGAGCACCCGCTCCAGCTCGGCGGCGTCGTCGTCGTACCGACCGCGGTTGTCGACGTAGCCGGCGAACCGGTTGATGCGCAGGTAGCCGAGGTCGCCGGGCAGGTCGGCGTACCCGATCGCGCCTTGCGCATGGGACTCCAGGGGCCGCCCCCCGAGGTCGCGGCGCTCGATGAACTGTCTGGTCTTCGTCTCGTACGCTTCGTCCGGTCCGACGGTGCCCGGCCGGATGAGGTCGACGCCGCGCTGGAAGTCCGGGGAGTTCGCTACCAGTGCGACGTGCGCGTCGTGGAGCGGTGCGATCATCTCCGCCAGGGTGTCGAAGAGTTCCGCGGGGCGGGTGCGCGCGGTGATCCGGGGGCGGTAGGTGGCGCGTGCCCGGTTCCAGTCGACGCCGCGGCTCCCGAAGAAGGCGTACTGCTCCGCGAAGGTCTGCCAGAACACGTCGAAGTCGGCCAACGGCCCGGTGGCCCCGGGGCGTCCGCAGTTCGGGGGCAGCGCGGCGATGCGGCGCAGGTCGCGGTCGGCCGCGGTGCCGTGGGCCAGGAGGGTCGCCCGGTTCCTCGACTGCGGGCGGACGGTGAACGCCATGTCGTCGGCCTCGAAGCGGACGGCTCCGTCGGGGCCGACGGCACCCTGCTGGGGCGCGTTCAGGGCAGGTCGGCAGCTGATGGCCGTGGTGTCCCAGGTCCGCAGCACTCCGTCCTGGACACGGGCGACCATGCCGTAGCCGTCCATCCGCCACAGGCCGTCCGCCGAGTGGCCGCCGCCCGCGCCCCGCGGTCGAGGTGCGGCCACCGCGGTGGCGCCGAACGTCCCGGACAGGGCGAGGGCGGCCCCCGCCGCCATGAGCACGGACCGCCGGCCGGGCCGCGCGGTTCGGCGTCCGTCGTCCTGGCCGCCGTCGACCGGCGTCGTCACTGGTGTCACTTGGTGCACGATGTTTCCCCAATTCGTCGTCAACGCGTCGTCATCATGGCTCTCCGAGCAGGGCGTGCGCGTCATCCCCCGGACGGCTGTGGGGTCAACCGGCAGGGTGATGGGGAGGGTTGTCCGCCCCTAGGGGAGTCCCGGAGACGAGCGCCCCTTCGGGTGGGGGACAGCGGGGTGCGAATCGGGACGGGCCAGGCATGCCCATCTCGCCCTGTGTGCAGGGCAGTTGAAACGCGTCAGCGTTTCCGTACGATCACTCGGATGCCGCCCGGCCCCAGGGGCGGCCGTCCGTCTCAACCGTTCAGGAGAGGCAGCGTCATGAGAAGACCCCCACACACCCGCTTGCGTTCCGTCGCGGCCGGCGCGCTCGCCACGGCCCTGGCCGCCGTCGGGCTCGCCGCACTTCCCACCGCCGCCCAGGCCGCCACCGGCGGACTCACCGTGCAGTACCGGACCAGTTCGTCCGGCGCGAGCGCCTCGCAGACGGCGCCCTGGTTCAAGGTGCGCAACACGGGCACGGCGGCCGTGCCGCTCAGTGAGGTCAAGCTCCGGTACTACTTCAAGGCCGACTCGGCGACGACCGCCTACCGGTTCGCCTGCGACTGGGCGGTGAAGGGCTGCTCGAACGTCACCGGCTCGTTCGGCACCCTCGCCAACCCCACGGCCACCGCCGACCGTTACCTGGAGGTCGGCTTCACCGCCGGTGCCGGTTCCCTGGCCGCGGGCGCGGACACCGGTGACCTCCAGCTACGGTTCCACCGGACCGACTGGCAGCAGCTGGTCCAGAGCGACGACCACTCCTTCGGCGCCGGACAGAGCGCCTACGCCGACTGGCCGAAGGTCACCGCGCGGGTGTCCGGCACCACCGTGTGGGGCACCGAACCGGGCGGCTCCACCGAACCTCCGCCCGGTCAGGCCCTGTTCGACGACTTCGCCTACACCTCGGGCAGCGATCCCAAGCTCGGCGCCAACGGCTGGCAGTTGCGTTCCTGGGGCGGTGGACCGGGCGTGTACGGCGCGACCTGGTCCCCGAAGAACGTCACGTTCTCCCAGGAGGCCGGGTCCTCCCTGATGACCCTGAAGGCGGGCACCGCCGGCACGGCGGCCAGCACCGAGCACGCCGAGATCTCCACAACGTCGATGAAGTTCAAGAACGGCACCTACGCGGCCCGCGTCAAGTTCACTGACGCGCCGGTGCAGGGCCCGGACGGCGACCACGTCGTGCAGACGTTCTTCGCCATCAACGACCTGAAGTCCCCGATGGCCGACGACTACGCCGAGTACGACTTCGAGTACCTGCCCAACGGCGGCTGGGGCGAGACGTCGAACGCGTTCTTCGCCACCTCCTGGGAGACCTACCACCCGACCACCGGGCAGCTCGTCAACACGCACACGGTGGCCCGCAGCAGCCACGACGGCTGGCACGACCTGGTCTTCACCATCGACGGCAACGACATCCGGTACTACCTCGACGGCCGGCTGTTCGGCACCCACGGGGCCGGATTCCTGCCCGAACGGGCGATGCTGATCAGCTTCAACCAGTGGTTCACCGACCTGGCCGGACAGACGAGCACCGCACCCCGCAGCTACGAGCAGCAGGTCGACTACGTGCTGCACGTCAAGGACCAGGTGCTGACCCCGGCGCAGGTGGCGTCCAAGGTCGACGCCTACCGCGCGACGGGCACGGCCTTCTCGGACACGGTCACCGCGGGCTGACCCCTACGCCGTCACGGCCGTGCCGCGTCCGGGCGCGGCACGGTCCTCCGGTCCCCCGGTGCCGCCCGTACGGCTCTGTGGAGGTGCCGCGCGCCGGGGCGTGTCGGAGTCTGGACCGGGAGCGTGGTGCGCGTGCCCGCGCCCGAGGAGGCGAGGTCCCGGATGGCCCAGGCGGCGGAGCCAGGACCGGCGCGCCCGGTCGGCGAGGTGCTGCGGGACCCGGGGTACCTGCGGTTGCTGCTGCTCGCGACGGTGCTGGGGGTACCGCTGTCGCTGGTGGCGTTCGGTTTCCTCGCCCTGGAGCACGCCGCGCAGAACGGCCTCTGGGAGCATCTGCCGCACCACCTCGGCTACGCGGTCGCCCCCTGGTGGTGGCCGCTGCCCCTGCTGGCCGTCGGGGGGCTGCTGGTGGCGTGGGTCGTCACCCGACTGCCGGGCGCCGGTGGGCACGTGCCGGCCCGGGGGTTGAACGCCTCGGCGACGGAGCCGTCCGCCCTGCCCGGGGTGGTACTGGCCGGGCTGGCCTCCCTGGCCTTCGGCGCGGTACTGGGACCCGAGGCGCCGCTGATGGCGATCGGCAGCGGCCTGGCCCTGCTGGCCGTCCACTCGGCGCGCCGCGCCGGATCGCCGCAGTTGGTCGCCGTCCTGGGGGCGGCCGGCTCGGCGACCACCATCTCCACCGTGTTCGGCAGCCCCCTGGTCGCCGCGGTGCTGATCATCGAGGCGGCCGGGCTCGGTGGCCCCGGACTCCTCGCCCTGATCCTCCCCAGTCTGCTCGCCAGCGGGGTGGGCGCCCTGGTCCTCACCGGGTTCGGGCGGTGGACGGGACTCGACACGGGGGGACTGGCCCTGCCGTCGGTGCCGCCCGACGATCCCTTGGAGGCGGGGGACTTCCTGTGGGGGGTGCCGCTCGCGGTGGTGATCGCGGTCGTGGTGCGGGGCGCGGTCGCCCTGGGCGGTCGGGTCGCCGACTGGACGGCCAAGCACCCCGGGCCGCGGACCGCGCTGTGTGCGGTGGTGGTCGGGGCGGCGCTCGCCGCCTACGGGCTGTGCACCGGCCGCTCGCCCGAGGAGGCCGCCCTCTCGGGTCAGGCGACCCTGGCGGAGTTGGCGGCCGACCCGGGTGCCTGGCCGATCTCCGTGCTGCTCTGGCTGCTGCTGTTCAAGGGGCTGGCGTGGTCGGTCTCCCTGGGCGCGCTGCGCGGCGGCCCGATCTTCCCGGCGTTGCTCGTCGGACCGGTCCTCGCGTTGGTCTTCGCGGGCCTGCCCGGCTTCGGGGTGACGACCGCGCTGGCGGTGGGCATCGTCTCGGCCGCGGCGGCGGTGACCCGACTGCCCGTGACGGCATCGGTGCTGGCCACCCTGTTGCTCGGCCGGGACGCGCCCGAGCAGATGGCGGTCGTCCTGGTCTGTGCGGTGGTCGCCTTCGCCACCGGGGAGTTGCTGCGCTCACGCCGTCGCCACGGAACGTCGGCGGACGCGGCACCCTCGCCGCGCGGGTAGGCGCGGCGCCCGGGGTGGACTCCTCGGGCGCGTCGGATCAGGCGGCCTGGGCGGGGAGCCGTCCGGACTTCACCGCGGCGACCAGGGCGGCGTGATCGCGTTCGTTCTGGTCGGCGTACTGCTCGGCGAAGTCGGCGACGGCCCGGTCGAAGACGTCCCCGCGCCCCAGATAGGCGGCGATGGCGATCCGGTCCCCCGACCTGGCGTGGGCCCGGGCGAGGTTGGCTCCGCAGAGCTCGCCGAAGAGCGCCATGCCGCGCGGCACCATCAGCTGCGGCTCCATGATGCCCTTCCAGTCGCGCAGTTGGCGCACGTAGAAGTCCCGCAGTTCCCCGTCGGGTGCACGGACCCGCTCCCAGCCGAGGAAGATGTCACTGGCCGCCTGCATGAGGCGCTGGCCGGCGACCACCCGTTCGCCCTGGGTGTGGAACTCGCTGTCGCCGGCGTAGGGGGCGAGCACGGAACGGTCGGCCTCCTTGGCCTGGAGGAACAGGGGGTCACCGCTGTCCCGCCCGATCAGCAGGACGATCCAGCAGCGGGTGCCGACGCTGCCGACGCCGACCACCTTGCGCGCCACGTCCACCACGGTGAACTGGCTCAGCAGTCGGCGGCGGTCCGTCGGCAGGCTCTCCCCGTAGCGGGCGATGAGGTCGTCGATCATCGTGGCGAGTTCGCTGCGCTCCCGGTCCGGGAGCAGGTCGGCGGCCGGCATGACGACGGGGGGCGCGGGGACGATCCGTCGTTCGCCGTCCACCAGACGGGTGAGCTTGTCGAACGCCTGGAGGCTGTCCCGGGTGCGGGCCTTGGCCAGGGTGCGCGACAGCATCTTGCGGCCCCGTCGCTGCAACCGTCCCGAGGCCAGGAGTTCCAGTTCCTCGGCGTCGGCGATCGTGTACCAGACGGCGAGGTTCGACATCCCGGCGAACAGCCGCATCCGCTCGCGGTACGAACGCACGGTGGCGCGGACGATCGCCCGGCGCTCCGCCGTCGTGAACCCGTTCTCCCGGCCGGCGATGACGAAGCTGGCGGCGAGGCGTTTGACGTCCCACTCCCACGGGCCGGGCAGCGTCTCGTCGAAGTCATTGATGTCGAAGATGAGTTTGCGCTCCGGCGAGCCCAACAGGCGGAAGTTCAACAGGTGCGCGTCGCCGCAGAGTTGGGCGTGCAGTCCGGTGGTCGGGGTGGTGTCGAGATCGGCGGCCATGATGGCCGCGGCACCGCGGTAGAAACGGAACGGGGACTCCGCCATGCGGGCGTAGCGGATGGGCACGAGGTCGGGCACCCGGGTGGCCGACTGTGCTTCGACGACCCGCAGCGGGTCCACGGACGTGCGGGTGAACTCCGCGTGGCTGGAGCGCGGGGCCGTGGACCGCGCTGCCCTGCCCCGGGCCGCCCGCTGGTCGGGCCGCAGCCACGGTCGGTCACCGGACGCGTTCGGTCTGGTCCCCTCGTTGCCCTTCCTTCCGCTGCTGCCGCTCCTCCCCTCGCTCCTGCTGTTCCCCTGGTTACTGCTGTTCCCTCGGGTTCCGCTGTTCCCGGGCATCACAACACTCCTCACCGGACGCCCCTGGCTGGCGACGGACTCGGTACCGGGGCGTGCGGGGGTCGGTCCCGTCCCTTCCACCATCCCACTCCCCCGCCCCGCCGGCATCACCCGCGCGACGGGGCCGGGTGTTGCGGACTCCGCAACACCCCGGCAACACCCCGCAAGCGGGTCCCGCACGGCGCGGAACAGGGGCGCGCACGGTGCACGCGGGGGTGCGGGGCCGACCGGCGTTGCCGATCCGGAGGTTACCGTGCGCAACGGGCCGCACACCCTCCATGCTGTGCCTCGTCCCGCGGCTCCGTCGGGCACAACGGCTGTCGCCCCGGCGGGGGCGACGGCCCGAGGAGGAGGTCACCATGGACCGATCGCTGCTCACGGTGAGGACGGCGCTGGTCCTGCTGCTCGCCGTGCTGGCCGGTACGGCGGTGGGGGTGCTCAGCGTGCTCGCCGGGGAGGGTACGGCGCGGGCGGTGCTCAGCGCGCTGGCCGCGGCGGGACTCTCGCTGCCGCTGGCGCACCGGATGATCGCACCCGAGCCGAGCGGGGGGCGTTGCCCGGGGGAACCCGCGGGGAGGAGGGACGGGCATGGCTGAGCTGCGTCCGCTGGCCGCGGACCTCTCCCGGGAGTCCCGGGCGCTGGCCCAGGCGCTGCGGGAACTGTTCGACGGGCTGGACGTGTCGGTGCGACGGTACGCGGCCCGGCGCAAACGGGACCCGGGGACCTTCTCGCGTTATCTGAGCGGGACCCGGGTGCCGCCCTGGGAGGTGGTGACGGACCTCTTCACCGACCTGGCGGAACACCGGGGCCGGGCCGCCACCCCACGGGCGATGGAGCTCCTGCGCGCGCTGCACCGGGCCGCGGTCGCCACCGGCTCCTCGCCCCGTCACGCGGTCGAGGTGCTGGAACGGCAACTGGCGGACGCCGACCGTGACGCCCGCCGTTCCACCGCGCGGGGCGACGTCCTGGGTGATGCGCTGCTCGACCGGATGCACCAGATCGCCGATCTGGAGGTCCGGCTGAACCAGTTGGAAGCCGAGTGGGGCAACGAGCGGGAACGGGCGAACGCCCTGGAGGCGGCCTGCCCGGACGTCTCCGAATTGCTGCGGGAGCGTGACGCCCTCCAGAGCGAGGTGGCACGACTGGCCGCGGACCTGCGGGCGGCCCGGGAGCGGCACGAGGAGGCCGAGAAGCGGTGCGCCCTGCTCGAACGCCAACTGGAGGCGGTCGAACGGGTGCAGCGGGGCGCTGCGCTGTCCGCCGCGCCTCCGGGCACCCGGTGCCTGCCGAAGGTCCTCGTCGTGGACGACCAGGCGGACAACCTGCTGGCCATGACCGCGGTGCTGTCCACGCTGGACCAGGAGTTGGTGGCCGTGTCCTCCGGGCGGGAGGCCCTGAAGGCCCTGCTCAACGACGATGACTTCGCCGTCATCATCATGGACGTCCAGATGCCCGACATGGACGGGTACGAGACCGCCGCGCACATCAAGCGGCGGCCCCGGACCCGGGACGTGCCGATCATCTTCCTCACCGCCATGGGCGTCGATGCCGAGCACTCGGCCCGGGGCTACGCGGCCGGCGCCGTCGACTACCTCGGCAAGCCCTTCGACCCGTGGGCGCTGCGGGCCAAGGTGGCGGTCTTCACCGGCATCCATCTGGAACGTCGGGCCGGCGGCCGGTGAGCGCCGGCCCGGATGCGGCCCCCCTTCCGGGCGGACGCCCACCGGCCTTCGTCGACGGGCCTGCGGCCGGGGCACGCTGGCGGCGCACGGGCCGACCGGGACGCCTGGTCCGAGCCGTCCGCGAGGCGTTCGTCGCGTACGGGAGTTCCGGTGGCGGTGCGTTCTCGCTGCCGCGGGCCGGTGGTCTCGGCAGGGGCAGGAGGGCCGCCCTCGCATCGAGCGGCGTCTCGTGGTCAGCCGGGTGTGGGGGACCGGAGCGCTGTGCGCGGTGCTGTCGCCGTGCGGGCTGGTGGTCGCGGTGGCGAACTCCAGCACCGCGGCGGACCCGGCACCGGCGCTGCTGGCCTTCTTCGAGGGCGGACGGTGGCCCGGCGCCCCGTGCGCGCCGGGCGTCCGGGTGCCTCGCAGTCGCCGGGCCCGCCCCTGACGCGGCAGCCGGTCAGGCGTCTACGCGGGCCGTCCCGACCTCGCGCTCCCCCGCGTCCGGGGAACCGACCGGCACGGCGCGGGCGCTGACCAGGAGGTTGACGGGTTCCTCGATCCCCGGGGGCAGACCGTCCAGGGGCTCCCACACCACCTCGCCGAAGCCACTCGCCTGCAACGCCCACTCGATCGCCTCACAGCTCCAGTAGCGCGCGGGCAGCGTGGTGGGCGGAGTGGTGGGGATGGTCAGCGGAGACGGGTCCCCGTCGCGGGCGTTCTGCGGCCGGTGGACGACGAGACCGTTCATCTGCGCGGTGTCGGCGGGCAGCCGCGGATTGCCGACGAAGGCGACGAACCGCCCGCCGGGGACGAGGTTGGCCCGGATCCGTTCCAACATCCGGGCCAGGGTCGGCCGGCTGTCGGCGTAGTGCAGCACCGCGACTGCGACCACCGCGTCGAAGGCGCCGAGCACCGGCATGTCCACGGCGTCGTGCACCTCGTAGCGCACCCCCAGCGGATCGCGTTCTTCGAGCCGTCGCGCCACGTCCACCATCCTGGCGGACAGGTCCACCCCGAGCACCCGTTCGGCGCCCCGACGCCGCAACAAACGGCTGTAGGTGCCGGATCCGCATCCGACGTCCAGGACCGTGGCACCGTCCACCGGACCCAGCGCCCGGGTCAGTGACGGCACCTCGATGAGGCTGCGGTACGTACTGAACACGCGCTCCACGTCGGTGTAGTCGCTCGCGATCTCGTCGTACTGCTCGGTGAGTGTCAACTCGGGTCTCCTTGGAAGGAAGGACGGCGGCCGGGGACGGTCCGCGGACCGCTGCGGTGCGGGACGCACCACGAGGAACCCCTGGCGGGGGTTGCGGCTGAGGGCGCCGAGCCCTACGAACATCTCCTGGGCCACCGGCATCAACTTGTGGTAGCAGGTGACCGACGAGGGAACGTCGAGGATGGCGGGCGTGTCCAACAGGAACGGCAGTTCCGCACGCAGGTAGGCGAGGCCCGCCTGCATCTGGGCGGCCACCGGGACGGGTTCCGTGGGGCCGGGCACGTGCGACACCAGCAGATCGCGGACCTGCGCCTGCGCCGAGCCCATGAGGGAGCCCTCCACCCCGAGGTCCGGTTCGATGCGGCGCAGCACCGTCTCGTACTGCGGCAGGCCCTCGTACGCGGACAGGGGATGCACCCGGATCCGGCCGTGCTCGGCGCCCGAGGTCATCTCCAGGGCCCGCCGGATCCTCCGCCGCACGTCCTTGAGCATGCCCTTGGTCCGCCTGCGGGCCTGCGCGGGGGGCAGCCCCGTCGCCACCAGCATGGCGTCGATGTGCGTGTCGATGTACAGGACGTCCACCAGGCTGAAGTGCTGTTCCGCCCAGACCAGCAGGGCCCCCAGCCGCTCCTGGCTGAAGTAGCTGTTCCCGGTGCTGACCCCGATCAGCGCGTGGTCTCCGCGCTCCAGGACCCTCTGGCAGGTACGGGTGAGGGGCATTACCTCGAACATCGTCTTGTCGTCTCTCCTCGGCCGGCCGCCCTTTCCGCCTCAGCTGGCGACGGCGGGGGCCGTGCGCTGGATCAGATCGGAGTCCCTGAGCAGCACGGTGAACCGTCCGCACACGTCGTCGAGGAAGGCGGGCAGGTCCCTCGGAGTCATGGGCCCGCACATGAAGTCCTCCAACTGCTGCTGTACGGACGCCAGTTCCTCGTGGGCTACGCCGCGGTCCCGCAGCATCACCAGCACCCTGCGGGCCGCGTCGATGCAGCGGAAGGGGCCGTACTGCTGCGGCTCGTCCAGGAGCCCGCGTCCGCTGCTCAGCAGATAGGCCGCCAACAGGAGGAGTTCTTCATCGACGGGCCAGGGTGTGGTTTCCCCAGAACTCATAGCTGACTACCTCGACTCGGTTTCGGCGTGGTGGTGATGCGAGCGGCCTCTTCGGGTACCCGACCGGCACCATGAGGAGGGGCTCCAGGTGTTCGGGCAGCCCCAACAGGGTGCGGGCGGCGTGCCGGCGGAAGCTCGCGGCGGGGCAGCCGCCCAGGCCGAGGGCGTGTGCGGCGAGCAGCAGGTTCTGCACGGCCATGGCGACGCACAGCAGTCCCTCGTCCCAGAACTCCCCGTCGTCCTTGACCGCTCGTGACCGGTCGAAGCAGGCCACGACGACGAGGGGCGGCGGCTCGATGATCCCCGGCGAGAAGGCCCTCAACAGCCTCAGGGTGCGCGGGTCCCGGACCGCGACGAAGGCCCACGCCTGCTTGTTCCCGCCAGTGGGGGCGGCCAGTATCGCGTCCAGGAGGCGGTCCAGTGCGTCGTCGTCGACGGGCTGGGCGGTGTACTGCCGCACCGCGCTGCGGGTCCGCAGCACCTGGACGAGGTCTGATGAGTTCCGCGTGGACAACCGCTTCCTCCCTGGACTCCGCTGACCGGGCACGCGGGAACGACCCGTTCCGGGGAGCGCGCCGAGGAGTTGAGTGGGGCGCCGTGGGGGGACGGCGTCCGGAGCAAGACTGTGGCACGCACGGGGAGCTCTGTGATCGGCCGCTGGTGATGTTCACCCGGGCGGGGGGCTAAGTCCTCTTTTCCGCACGGACCGCCCGCGCGGACCGCCTGCACGGAGCGCCCCGCGCGGACCCGCTGCGGGGGTGCGGCCTCTCACCCGGTGCCGCGCACATAGGCGAGGACCGCTCTGACCCTGCGGTGGTCGTCGGGGGCGGGCGGCAGGTCGAGCTTGAGGAAGATGTTCGCGATGTGCTTCGCCACGGCCGCCTCCGTCACGACGAGCGCCCTGGCCACCGCCGCGTTGGAGCGGCCCTCAGCGATCAGTGCGAGCACTTCCCGTTCGCGCCGGGTCAACCGGCCCAGCGGGTCGCGGCGGCGGGCCAGGAGTTGCCGGACGACCTCGGGATCGACGACGGTACCGCCGGCGGCGACCCTGGTGACCGCGTCCATGAACTCCTCGACGTCACCGATCCGGTCCTTGAGCAGGTAGCCGGTACCGGCACCGGCACGGGACCCGAGGAGTTCATCGGCGAAGGTCTGTTCGACGTACTGGCTGAGCACGAGCGCGGCGAGGGAGGGGCGCAGTCGGTGCAGGGTGCGTACCGCGCGCAGGCCCTCGTCGGTGTGGTCGGGGGGCATGCGGACGTCGGCGATCACCACGTCCGGCCGGTGCTCGGTGGCGGCGGCGACCAGGGACGGCCCGTCCCCGACGGCGGCCGCCACGGTGTGCCCGAAGCGTTCGAGGAGCCCGACGAGCCCTTCGCGCAGCAGCACCGCGTCCTCGGCGATCACGATCGTCAACCGGCTCATGCGCGGGCCTCCACCGGGATCTCGACGCGGACGAGGGTCGGTCCGCCGGTCGGGCTGGACAGCAGCATGCGTCCGTCGACGGCGGCCACCCGGTCCGCCAGTCCGACCAGTCCGGTGCCGCCGTCCGGCCGCGCACCGCCCCGACCGTCGTCGGACACCTCCATCACGAGTGCGCCGCGGGTGAGGCTCCCGGTCACCCGGCAACGCTGCGCCCCGCTGTGCCGGGCGACGTTGGTGAGCGCTTCGGAGACCGCGTAGTAGGCGGCGACCTCCACCGCGGTGGGCAGCCGCTGCGCCAGGTCGACGTCGAGGTCGACGGGGACGGGCGAGCGGCCCGCCACGTCCCGTACGGCGAACGGCAGTCCGCGCTCGCCGAGCACGTGCGGATGGACCCCGCGGATCACCTCCCGCAGTTCCTCCAGCGCCTCCTTGGCCATCCGGTGCGCCGCGGCGACCTCCCCGGCCGCCCGCGAGCCGGGCGGTAGGTCGAGTCCGGCGAGGCCGAGCTGCACGGTCAGCGCCACCAGTCGTTGTTGGGCGCCGTCGTGGAGGTCCCGTTCGATGCGGCGCCGCTCCGACTCGTAGGAGTGCGCCAGTCGGGCGCGGGAGCGGCGGACCTCCTGCAACTCCCCTTCGCGGGGCGTCAGTACGGCGCGTGCGACGGCGGCCCGCGCTCCCGCCCAGACGGTGACCGGGTAGGCGGCCACCGGCAGCAGCAGCGCACCGGCGACCGGGCCGGCGACCGCGGCCCACGGCGGGGCGGTGGGCTGGAGGGGCGCGGTGAGCAGCACCCCGGGGATGCCCGCCGCCACCAGGAGCAGCGCGAGGTCGGCCCATCCCACGGCGAGCACCGACACGGCTCCGTACCCGGTGGCGCGCCAGGGGTCCCGCGCCGGCGCGCCGTCCGGCGGTCGGTGGGCGTCGACGGTGACGATCCGCAGGCGCCAGCGCTCCAGCGGCCCGGACACGGCGGCCACGAAGGCGAGGACGGCGAGGGCCCCCGTCGCCGCCGCGACCGCTCCGATCCGCGACCAGGCGGCGGCCAGGCCGCCGACCGCGGTCCACGCGGCCACCCCGAGCAGTCCGCCCGGCAGGAGGTAGCCGAGGGACCGCCAGGGCCAGGAGGTCAGGAGGAAGCGCAGGGGCTGTCGGGTCAGCGCCTCCAGCGCGGTTCGTGGCATCACCCGTCGACGGTATCCAGGGGGGACGGGCGGGCGCAGTAGTGCCAGGTGGAGTGTGCGGACTAGTCCGGCTGCCCGTGTGCTTCGACCGGTGCGCGGCTTGACTCGACGCATGCTCACCACCGTTCCTCCATCGACGACGGCGCACCCCGTCGAACTGCGCGCGCTCACCCGGCACTTCGGTAGCGGGGAGGGCGCGGTGGCCGCGCTCGACTCGGTTGACCTGGCGTTCGCCCGGGGCACCCTGACCGCGGTCATGGGGCCCTCCGGCTCCGGCAAGTCGACGCTGCTGCACTGTGCGGCGGGCCTCGAACGACCCACTTCCGGGCGGGTCGTCCTCGACGGCACCGACCTCGCCGGGCTGGACGAGACGGGTCTGACCCTGTTGCGCCGCGACCGGATCGGCTTCGTCTTCCAGTCGTTCAACCTGGTGTCCGCGCTCACCGCGGAGCAGAACGTCGCCCTGCCCCTACGGCTGGCGGGACGTCGTCCCGATCCGGCCGTGATCGCCGCGGCACTCGACGAGGTGGGTCTGGCCCGGCGCGCCCGGCACCGGCCGAGTGGACTGTCCGGGGGCCAGCAGCAGCGGGTCGCCATCGCCCGGGCGCTGATCGGTGACCCGGCGGTGGTCTTCGCCGACGAGCCCACGGGCGCCCTCGACACCAGGACCTCCTGGCACGTCCTCACCCTGCTCCGTCGGCTGGTGGAGGAACGCAGCCAGACGATCGTCATGGTCACCCACGACCCGGTGGCCGCGTCCTTCGCCGACCGGGTGGTCTTCCTGGCGGACGGCAGGATCTCCGAGGAGCTGACCGCGCGCACGAGCGCCACGGTCATCGCGACCCGGACGGCGACGCTGGAGGCGGGCGCATGACGTTCCTGCTGGCCTCGCTGCGCGAACGGTGGACCGTGTTCGTCGGGGCGTTCGTGGCGCTCTGCCTGGGCGCTGCGATCTTCACGATGAGCGCCCTGGTCCTGTTGTCGGGCGGTGCCGGGGTGCCCGAGCGGTACGCGGCGGCCCCGGTCGTCGTCCACAGCGGCGCTGCGGACCCGGCGACCTTCCTGGAGGCGGCGCCGTTCGCACCGGCGGACACCGAGCGGCTGACCCGGCGGTTGGCCGCGCTCCCCGGGGTGCGGGCCGCGGTGCCCGACCGTTCCTTCGCCGCGCAGGCGCTCGACGGTGGGCGCCCGGTCGGTGAGCAGCGCCCGGGTGACCGGCTGGGCCACGGTTGGTCGAGCGCGGCCCTCGCCCCGTACCGGCTCGTGTCGGGCCGGGCTCCGCGGCAGGCCGACGAGGTGGTGGTGGACCGGTCGCTGGGGTTCGCGACCGGGCGGCGGATCACCCTGCTGACCGCGTCGGGACCCGGTGCGTTCAGGGTGTCCGGCACGGTCGCGGGGCCCGGCTACTACGTCACCGACGCCCGCGCCGCGGAACTGGCGGGCGGGGTGCGGGTCATCGGTCTGCGACTCCACGACCCGCATCCCGACCCCAGGACGGTGGCGGCGGTGGCTTCGGCGGCCGGGCGGGCGGTCGGCGGCACGGGGCGGGTGCTCCACGGGGCGGAACGGGAGGCCCTCGCCGCCGGTGCGGACGAGGAGGTCCGTTGGATCGGTGGGCAGGTCGTCACCGCGATGACAGCGCTGTCCGCGTTTGTCACGGTCTTCGTCGTGTCCTCGGCCTTCGCCTTCACCGTCGCCCGTCGGCGGCGCGAGTTCGGTCTGCTGCGCACGGTGGGCGCTTCGCCCCGACAGGTGCGACGCGCGGTGTACGGGGAGGGCCTGGCCATCGGCGCGGTGGCCTCCGGCGCAGGTGTCCTCATCGGTGCCCTGGGGGCGCCGGGCTTCGGTGCGGTGCTGGTCGACACGGGTTTCCAGCCGCGTGGCTTCGCCGTCGAAGGGCGGCCGTGGGTGGCGGCGCTGTCCTTCGTCGTGGGGGTCGCCGTGGCGTTCGCCGGTGTGTGGGCGGCTTCGCGCAGGGCCTCCCGCATCGGGCCGATGGAGGCGCTGCGCGAGGCGGCCGTGGACGACCGGCCGTTGCCGCCGGCGCGGCGGGCGGTCGGGCTGCTGTGCGTCGCGCTCGGGGTCGGCGCGGCGATCGCCAGTGCGGCGGTGGACCCCGGGGACATGATCGCGACGGCGCTGTTGACGGCCGCGGGGCTGATCACCGGAGTGGCGCTGCTGATGCCGGCGTTGGTTCCGCCGCTCGCCCGGCTGGCCACCCGTCCGCTGGCACGCCGACGGGGCGCCACGGGGATGCTGGTGCGTGCCTGGCTCCTCACGGCGGTGCGCCGGACCGCGTCGACGGTCGCACCGGTCCTCGCGACGGTCGCGTTCACGGTGCTGATCACGGCCAACACGGAGACGACGGCGCAGGCGTACGAACGTCGGGAGGCGGCCGCGGTGCGTGCCGAGGGCACCGTCGTTCCTGACGGAACGCCGGGGCTCACCGATGCGGAGGTCCGGCGGATCGAGGGATCGGCGATCCTCCCCACGTTGCTCCACGGCGGCCCCGCGCGATCGCCACTGAAGGCGATCGGCGTCGAACCGGGGCCGTACGCCGCGGTCCACGGCCCGGTCGGGACCGTCCACGGCGACCTGGCCGCGGTGTCGCAACCCGGCACGATGGCCGTCTCCCGGTCGGGGCTCGCCGCGCTGGGGGCCCGTGCGGGCGGTGGGGTGCCGGTCACCTTCGAGGACGGGTCCACCGAGTCGCTGCGGATCGTCGCGGTGGTGGAGGACCGTCACCTGCCGTACGGTGCGCTGCTGTCGCGGGCGCTGGTACGGGAGCACGACCCGTCCGCGCTGACCTCGGCCGTGCACCGCACCGGTGCGCCGCGGGCGGTGTCCGGCGGCCGGGAGATCTCCGTCGAGGAGTACGCGGGGCTGGCGGATGCGGAGGAGGACCGGTTGATCCGGGTGTTCACGGTGTTGTTGGTCGCCGTGTCCGCGGGGTACACCGGGATCGCCGTGGCGAGCACGTCGCTGATGTCCACCGCCGACCGCGCGGGCGACCTGCGGGTGTTGCGACGGTCCGGCGCGACCTCGCGCCAACTGTGCGGCGCCCTGGCCGTGGAGAGCGTGCTGGTGGTGCTGATCGGCACGGTGACGGGGGTGTTGGCGGCCCTGCCCTCGCTCCTGGGCATCCGGGCGGGGCTGAGCGGCACCCTCGGCGTTGCGGTGCCGCTCATCGTCCCCTGGGCGCCGGTGGGCGCCGCGGTGGGGGTGACGCTGTTCCTCGCACTGGCGGCGACGCTGCTCCCGGCCCGCCGGGTGATGCGTGGCTGACGGCGCCCGGGGCGTTCCGGTGTGCGGGGCGTTCCGGGGTGCGGGGTCGCGGTCCGGTGCGGCGCGGCACGGCGGTCAGTTCGTGGCGCGCGTCCGGTCGAGTGCGCTGCTGATGGCCTCGCGCACGCGGTCGTGCCGGGCGGCGAGTTGATGGCGCGGGTCGGCCCACCGGGCGCGCGGGTAGCTCCACACGGGGACGGTCACGTGCTCCTCGGGCTCCCATGCGTACCTCGGCCAGACGTGGGCGTGGAGGAAGGGGTCCTTGTTCCCCAGGATCTCCAGGTTGACCCGGCGGAACCCGGGGTCGAGGCTGCGGCACGCCCGCTCGACGGCCTCGCCCAGTTGGTCCATCGCGGAGAGGAACGCCAGCCGTGCGGGCCGCGGTAGGTCGGACAGTCGCTCCGCTCCGGGCACTTCGGTCAGGAGGACGCAGTATCCGGGGAGGAACTGCACGTCCCCGATGACCGCGAAGCCTCCGTCGAGGCGACGGAGCACGGTCGGGTTCTCCCCTCGGAGCGCGGCACCGACCCGGTCCCCACGCCAGTCTTCGCTCATGGCCCCAACCTACCTCCGCGGTCGGGGCCGACACCCCGGGCCGGTCGGGAGGGCACCAACCTCCCACCCGGCCCGGGGGCCGGTTGGTTGATCCGCGCGGTGCGCACCGCGCGGATCAACCAACCGGTGACGGCGTACGGGTCACTTCTTGCCGAACAGGCCGCCCTGGAACGTGGCCCAGTCGTACATCTGGTGCACCGCCTGACCCAGGATCGGGATGCTGATGTGCTCGAAGACGTCCTCCACCAGGTCTATGTCACCGGTGTTGTTGATCAGCGGGGCGTTGATGTTGATCAGGCCGCCCGAGCGGGGGGCCTGCTGGTCCTGGGCGTGGGCGGTGCCGCTCGTCAGAACGAGGGAGACACCGGCCGCCACGGTCGCCACAAAAGCCGCACAGCGAACACGACGGTTCATTCGCACTCCGATCTAGGGATCTCATTACTGTGGGAGTTCAGCCCAGGTCTCAACTGCCTTATGCACAAGAGGAGTTGAGAAGGATTCACCTGTGGGGGGCTGAGGTGAACGTCAGCCTGCCACCAGGTCAAGGAGAAGTAAAGTACCTGGCAGTAACAAAAATGATCATGTTTGGCCCGCCCGTTCAGCGGGCCTCGCCGTCCCCCGCAGCGCGGACGCACGCCCACGGACCCGCCTCCCGGGCGCTTCACCGACCAAGTTCCGCACCGCATGCTCGACTTGGCCCCTTGCGGCCGGGAGTACGGCCCGGAACACGGCCGGGCACGGGACTAGAGTGAGCGGGTGACCTCATCGCCGGAAGATCCGTCGCTCCCGATCAGCGAAGACGCACGCGAATCGGCCCTGCGGCGCCTCCAGGAGGGGTACGCCCAAGGCCACGTCCCGCACGAGGAGATGGACGGACGCCTCCACCAGGTCCTCACCGCCACCACGCACGGCGAGATCGTGTCGGCGCTGGACTCGCTCCCGGCGGAGGTGAACACCACCGCCACGATCTCCGCCGCAAGCGGGCGGATCCGGCGACGCGGCGCCTGGCGGGTGCCCCGGACCCTCAAGGTCGAGTCGGCGTTCGGCACGGTGCGGCTGGACCTGTCCCGGGCGCTCATCGAGCATCCGGTGGTCGACATCGAGCTGCAACTCGGCACCGGCGGGGCCAGGATCACCGTGCCCCGTGACGCCGTCGTGGACGTCGACGACCTGCGCACCGGCTGGAAGCCACTGCGCTACGCGGCCCGACGGCAACCCCGTCCCGGCGGGCCGAAGATCCGGATCTCGGGGGCCGTGGGCTACGGACGGCTGAAGATCCGTCACGCCCGACGCTGAGGTCCGGGGTGGGCAGCAAGGCAGGGAGTACCCGGTGAAGGTCTCGGGTGGTTCACGGGGGGGGCTTCGGCGCGAGGGAGTGAGCCGTGAGGTCAGGCGCGTCGCGTCAGTCGAGTCGGGGCGGGGTCGCCGCCCCGGGTCATCGTGCGCTCCCGTCGACCGCTGCCGCGGCGCGGGCCGTGCTCGTACGTGCGGAACGCGGCCCAACAGATCCAGAGCGCGAGGGTGAACACCGGGAGCCACACCACCCGGGCGAGCACCCAACCGGTGTCATCGGGCACGGTGTGCAGACCGGGTAGCGGCACCCCGCTGAACAGCCCCAGGGTGGTCACGGTGATCATTGCCGTCTGGTGCCAGAGGAACAGGGTCATCGCCGAGAGGTTCACCAGCGCCACGACCGCCCAGACCGCGGGCCGGACGAGGAGCCGCCGCAGCGGGCCCAGCAGGAGGAGGGCGGCGCCGCACTGGGCGAGGCCGAAGGTGACCACCGCCAGGGTGGGCGGGTCCAGGTTGGAGACGGGCTGCCCGGGCACTCCCACCATCGACGCGGGGTAGCCGCCCCAGCGGACGAGCGCGGCGGTGACCGCAGCCCCGCCGAGCAGCAGTGTCCAGCCGATCGGCCGCATGTGCCGTCCGCCCTGGGCCCAGGTGGCGCCGAGGCAGTAGGGGACCAGCCACGCCGCCAGTACGTTGGTCGAGCCGAGCCACTCGGGCCCGTTCAGGCCCAAGCGGATCAGGTCGATGTGCAGCACCACCGTGAGCGGCCACAGCGGGTGCAGTCTCACCACCAGGGGCGTCGCCGCCGTCAGGGCCGCGAAGACGAGCAGGAACCAGAGGGGGGACAGCACGCGTTTGCCCAGGGTGTACAGCGTCGTCCCGTCCACGCCCGAGGCGAGCATCACGATCACGGCGAGCGTCCACACGACCAGCACCACGGCGACCGGGCGGAAGAGTCGCAGCAGCCGGATGCCGAGCCAACTCCCGTACGTCGTGCCCCTCGACCGGGCAGCGAGGTAGCTCTTGGTGCCCACCTGTCCGCCCACCAGGAAGAAGACCGCGAGTGTCTGGAACGCCCAGGAGACCGGAGTGAACCGGGGCAGGTGCCCGAGCGGGCTGTCACCGCGCAGGACCCCGCTGTCGACGACCAGCGCGGTCACCAGCCAGTGGCCGAGCACCACGCCGAGGATGGCCAGGGCCCGTAAGGCGTCCACGGCACGGTCGCGATCGGCGGGGGTGGCCGCGTCGATGCGGCGGATCAGTTCACGCACGACGGTTCCCCCCGGAACGTTCGGCCGCGCCCCTGCCCGGGCCGGCGCCCGTGTCCGTGTCCGCGCTCGTGTCCGTGTCCGTGTGCGTCGCTTCGCCGGCGACGATCCGGGCGATGTTGCGCAGGGGCAGCGAGCCGGGCTTCAAGTACTCGCTGTGTTGGCCGTGACCCGCGCTGAAGGTCCGGGCACCGAACTCCGGGGAGACGGGGTCGGCGCCGAATCCGAAGGTGACGAAGGGGAGTCTCAGGCGCCGGTGCGGGATGTCCACGGTCCAGTCGCCGCTGCTCCGGCCCGCCCATACGGTGGCTTCGGTACGGAGCGCGGCTGCGCTGTCGTAGCCGGTTCCCGGGCTGCCGTAGAGCACGATGTCCGCGATCCGCACCCGGGAGGCGGCGCCGGCACAGACCACGGTGCCGTAGGAGTGGCACACCAGGGACGTACGCGCGGCGGGCTTCACCCGCGTCAGCTCCGCTACCAGAGCGCGTAGGTCGGGCACGGCCCGCGCGGCCCGTCGGGCCGTGGCCACCGACAGGCTCACCGCCTCCGGGGTCCGGTAGCCGAGCCAGGCCACGACTGCGGACCGGTCGCCCAAGCTGCGGCGCAGCGCGCCGGCGTCGTTCCGCAGTCGCCCGTAGTGGTCGACGCTGGTGCCCGCGCCGGGCACCAGCACGGCTATCCGGTCGGCCCGGGCGAGGTCGCCCATCACCTCGACGGCCCGGCCGCCGTTGCGGCCGTCGAAGGAGAGGAGTTGTCGGGCGGGGGCCGCCAGTGTGCGCAGGGCCTCGGCTCGTTGGGTGTCGCCGTGCTCCTCGGCCGTTCGCGCGGCGGCCACCAGGTCCTTGCGGGTCCCGGCGTAGCGTTCGGCCAGGGCCTCGGGGGTCGCCGCGCGGAGCGGGCCGTGGACGGTCGGTGCGGGGGCCGGCACGTCCGCCGGGCGGGCCGCGCCGGATATCGGGACGGCCACCGACGCGGTGACCAGCGCAGCGAGCGCGACGCGGCGCAACCGGCTCAAGCTGAGGCGGCTCGTGCGAGGACCGCTCGTGCGGGAGTGAGTGGCGAGGGAGTGAGTGGCGAGGGAGTGAGTGGCGAGGGGGTGAGTGGCAAGGGGGCGGCTGGTGCGGGGGCGGCTCGTGCGGGAGCGGGAGGGCATGGCAGATGGGCTTCCTATCGAACCGGGGATCCGTGGTGCGGTGGCTCTGTGAAGCTACGGACCGCCCGTCGTCGTCCGCGTCCCGCCGGGGGGTGACCTTCCAACTAGCTCTGGAGTACTACCCGTAGGGGGTCGGCGACCGCCCCGTCCGTCGCTGGCCGTGGGCTCGGAGGAGGACAACACGAACGCCCCCGGGAGCGTCGGTTCGCTTCCGGGGGCGTTCGGCAGGGAGGTCAGACCACGTTGACGCGTGCCTCGGACACGGCGGCGGCCAGGTCGTCGAGCACCTTGGTGAAGCGCTGGTACGTGAAGGGCGTCTCGGTCTGCCAGTCGATGACCTGCCCGGCCTTCACCGCGCGGCTGGCCCGCCATGTCGGGTACGCGTCCATCTGCCGGTGGGTCAGGCCGCCTTCGGGGCGGGCGTCCTCCAGGAGGAGGTCGGCTTGGTAGCGGCCCGCCTGCTCCCAGCTGAGTGCTTCGAAGCCGGCCTCGGGCTTCTTCGGCTTGACGACGTCGAGACCGAGCTGTTGGAAGTACTTGACGTCGCCGTGGAAGGCGGGGTCGGCGACGAAGAAGTTGGCCTTGGTCCCGGACACGACCGCGACGGAGAGGCCCTTCTTCGCCTCGGCCGCCTTGGTGACCGCCGCGGCGGCGGTCTCGAACTGCGCCTTCGCCTTCTTGATCTCAGCGCTGTCGGGGTCGGCGCCCAGGGCCGCCGCCAGCTCGCCGAAGCGCTTGACCGCGTCCGGCACGGCCACGCCCATCAGTTGGATGACCGCGATCGGCGCGATCTCCTCGACCTTCTTGATGACGTCCTCGGGGATGTACCAGACCGTCGGGCCGTAGGCGATGGTGACGATCAGCTCCGGCTTGAGGGATATCAGCTTCTCCATCTGGAACTCGCCGAAGGCCGTGCCGACCGAGGTGGTCTCGGCGAGGTCCACGTTCCCGATCTGCGGGCTGGGCTTGCCGTCGGCGGCCTTCTGCGGGCCGAAGATGCCGACCGGGCGCACGCCGAAGTCCCAGAGCGCGGCGGCGGGATGGGACTGGGCGACGACGCGTTCCGGGCGCCGGGGTAGTTCGATCTTCTTGCCCCGGTCGTCCGTGAAGCTCCACGGGCCGCTCCCCTTCGCACCGTCGGAGCCGGAACCACCGCTGCTCCGGGCGTCCTTCGGGTCGTCCGCACCGCAGGCCGCCAGCAGCGGCGCGGTGGCGACCAGTGCGCTGAGGGCGAGGAACCGGCGGCGGTCCGGCCGGACGTCCGTGAACGGGGAGTGGGCACGGGAGTGGTGGCGGGGCATGGGTGTGTCCTTCCGGGCTGCGGTCACCCGCAGGGTGGTGTCTGAGGGTGCACGGGTGGTGGCGGGGCGAGGGTCAGCGGTTCGTGGCCGTCGCCCTGCGGTCGGGGGCGACGGCGTGGTGCCGGCCGAACGGGATGATGTGCGGGCCGCCGCCGGCCGGGTCCTCGATGACGGTGCAACTGAGTCCGAAGACCTCGGCGATCAGGTGTTGGCTGACCACGGCGGCGGGAGCGCCTTCCGCGACGATCCGTCCCTCCTTCAGGGCGATGACGTGATCGGCGTAGCGGCAGGCGTGGTTGAGGTCGTGCAGCACCAGGACGATGGTGCGGCCCTGGTCGCGGTTGAGGTCGACGGCCAGGTCCAGGATGTCGATCTGGTGGGCGAGGTCGAGGTGGTTGGTGGGTTCGTCGAGGAGCAGGACGGGGGTGTCCTGGGCCAGGGCCATGGCGATCCACGCGCGCTGGCGCTGCCCTCCGGACAGCTCGTCCACGCTGCGTTCCGCCTGTTCGGTGAGTCCGGTGGCGGACAGGGCCGCGTACACGGCCCGTTCGTCCTCGGGTGACCATTGGCGCCACCAGGACTGGTGCGGGCTGCGTCCGCGCTTCACCAGGTCCAGTACGGTGATGCCCTCCGGGGCGACCGGTGACTGCGGCAACATGCCGAGCCGGCGGGCGAGTTCCTTGCCGCGCAGGGAGTGGATGAGCTGACCGTCCAGGTAGACGGCGCCCCGTCGGGGTGCGAGCAGCCGGGACAGCCCCTTCAGCAACGTCGACTTGCCGCAGGCGTTCGCGCCGATCACGGCGGTGATCCGACCCGCGGGTATCGCCACGTCGAGGTCGTCGACCACGCTGCGGCCTTCGTACGCGAGGGTGAGGCCCTCCGCTGTCAGCCCCTTCGGTCGTGGGTCCACGGGTCAGCCTCCCGATCCGGTGCGGTTGGACCTGCTGAGCAGCCAGAGCAGGCAGGGGGCGCCGAGCACGCCGGTCACCACGCCCACCGGCAGTTCGGTGCCCGGCAGGATGTGTCGTCCCACCACGTCCCCGGCGAGCACCACGAGGGAGCCGACCAGGGCCGACGGGAGTAGCGAGGGGCCCGGGGGGCCCGTGAGCCGTAGCGCGATCTGGGGGGCGATCAGGGCGACGAACGCGACCGGACCGGCCGCCGCCGTGGCGAACGAGGCCAGCGCGGCTCCGACGACGAGCAGGGCGATGCGTGCGGTCTGCACCGGCAGGCCGAGGGACCGGGCGGTCTCGTCGCCGAGTTGCAGGCCGCTGAGCCAGGGCGCCAGCAGCAGGACGCAGGGCAGCAGCACCGCCAGGGCGAGGGCCAGTGGACGCACGTGCTCCCAGTCGCGGGCGTTGAGGCTGCCGGTGAGCCACATCAGGGCTTGCTGGGCCTGGTAGACGCCCGCCTTCAGCAGGAGGTAGCTGGTCGCGCTGGTGCACAGGGCGGCGACGCCGATGCCGACGAGCACGATGCGGTAGCCCGTGGTGCCGGACTTCCAGGCGAGTGCGTAGATCAGTGCCGCGGCGGCGAGGCCCCCGGTCAGCGCGAACGTCGGCAGTGCGATCCCGCTGCCGACGCCGAGCAGCATTCCGGCGGTGGCGGCCGTTCCGGCGCCCGCGGAGATCCCGATGACGTCGGGACTGGCCAGCGGGTTGCGGGTGAGGTTCTGGAAGACGGCGCCGGCGAGCCCGAAGGCGGCTCCGCACAGCAGCCCGACCAGCGCCCGGGGCAGTCGGAGCCCTTGAATCACCAGTTCGGTCGCGGGGTCGGCGTCACCGAAGAGGCTGCGCACCACGTCGGCGAGCGGCAGGTCCAGTTCGCCGAGGGCGAGGGAGACGACGAAGGCCAGGGCGACCGCAGCGACGAGCAGGAGGCTGACGAGGGTGCCGCGCGGGCGGATGATCCAGGAGGCGCGGGTCCGGGGCACCCGCAGGACCAGGCCGCCGGCGGGCCGGGCGGCCTCCTCGACGGGAGGGGCGGTGGGAGTGGTGGTCATGGTTCAGGACTCCCGCAGCCGGCGGCGGCGCACCGACAGGATGAAGAACGGGGCGCCCACGGCCGTCACCACGATGCCGACGTGGAGTTCGTCGGGGCGGGCGATGAGACGGCCCACGAGGTCGGCGGCGAGGAGCAGGGCGGGCCCGAGCAGCGCCGAGTAGGCGACGATCCAACGGTGGTCGGGGCCGGTGAGCAGACGGGCGATCTGCGGGATCACCAGGCCGACGAAGGCGATCGGTCCGCAGAGCGCGACCGCGCTGGCGGTGAGGAGCGTGATGGCGGCGGCCCCGCGGACGCGGACCAGGCCCACGTTCTGGCCGAGGGAGGTCGCGACGCCGTCGCCGAGGGCGAGCTTGTTGAGGGCGGGCGCGGTGAGGGCGGCGAGCAGGAGGCCCGCTCCGAGGAAGGGCAGCAGGTCGACGAGGAGCCCCGCGGGTTGGCCGATGAGCGAGCCGACGGCCCAGAACCGGAAGTCGCCGAGGGCAGCCGCGTCGAACAACAGCACGGCGTTGACCAGGGATTGGAGCAGCGCGGAGACGGCTGCGCCGGCGAGGGCGAGTTTGGCGGGGGTGGCACCGCCGCGGCCGGCGCCGCCGAGGGCGTAGACGAGGACCGTCGCGAGGAGGGCTCCGGCGAACGCGAACCAGAGGTAGCCGTGGACGGCCGTGATGCCGAGCAGTCCGGTGGTCACGACGACGCCGAGGGAGGCGCCGGCGGTCACTCCGAGCAGTCCGGGGTCGGCGAGCGGGTTGCGGGTGAGCCCCTGCATCAGTGCGCCCGCCGTGCCGAGGGCGGCTCCGACGACGAGGCCGAACAGGGTGCGCGGTACGCGCATGTCGTGGACGATGCCCGACTCTTCGGAGCCGTCGGGGTGGAGCAGGAGGTCGAGGACGCGGTCCGCGGCGATCCACTTGGTGCCGAGGGCGAGGGAGGCGAGGCAGAGCAGCAGCAGGAGGAGCAGGCAGAGGGGGACGGCCGCGTAGTGCGGGAGGGGCCTCAGGGTCAACCGGGACCACCGCGACGACCGGAGGGACCGGGCGGAAGGGGGCCGGAGCGAAGCCTTCTCCGGTGAGGGAACGGGCGCCGCGGTCGAACTCGGCGAATCGTGATGCACGGGAAAAGGATAGCCATACCTAAGTGCCCGCCAACAAGCTTCGGTTGGGCCCGTTGCGTCTCCGTTACCGCTCCCCCTCCGGGCATCCGACTCACCTGGACGTGCCATTAACTACCCGGAGATGGAGTGGTGTTGGGCGAACGGGGGAAGTGGGGCGACGGAGCGCCGCCGAGCGCGCCGGAGTCACTATAGCAAGATAAGGCTATCCTAAGTTAGTGTGCGGCTCACCAGTCGGACCTTGAGGGGACGTGAGCCTTCTTGTCGGGTGCGGACATCGGTGCGGACATCGGTGCGGGCGACGGATCGGCACAGCGGCGGAGGGAGTTGTTACGCCGGCAACTGGCCGCCCGCGGCCTGGCGGGGCAACGGGGCGGGACCGGTTCACCCGTGACTCCCCCGCACCGCGCCGAAGGACCGGCGCCGCTCTCCCCACCGCAACGTCGGATGTGGCTGCTGCACCAGCTCGACCCCGTGAGCACCGCCTACCACGTGTGTGTGGCGGTGCGCCTGTCCGGCAACCTCGCCGCACCCCGGTTCGCGGACGCCCTGCGCACCGCCGCCGAACGCCATCACGTGCTGCGCACGGTCTACCGGGTGGACGGCGACGGGGTGCCGTTCCAGGTGTTCCTCCCGCACAGCGTCGTGCCGGTGACCCTGACCGATCTGACGGACGTGCCCGCCGACCGGCGGGAGGCCGCGGTGGACGCCGCCGCCTCCCGGCTCGCCGACCGCCCCTTCGACCTGACGGAGGACGCCCCGGTCCGGTTCGAGCTGCTGCAACTCTCTCCTCGGGAACACGTGTTGGTGCTCGTCGCCCATCACATCGCCTGGGACGACGGCAGTTGGCAGGTCCTGCTGCATGAGCTGGCCGCCGTCCACCGGGGCGCCGAACTCTCCGGACCGACCGTCCAGTACGCCGACCTCGCGCACGCCGAGACCCGTCGGACGCCCTGGACGGACGCCGATCTGGACCACTGGCGCACCACTCTCGCCGACCCGCCCGGGCCGCTTCCGCTGCCGACCGACTTCCCCCGCTCCCCCACCCGGGCCGCCGAGGGCGGGCGGCTGGTCCGCACCCTGCCCGCCGAGCTGCGGGAGCGTCTGCACGCCGGGTGCCGGGCCGAAGGCGTCAGTCCCTTCATGGCCCTGCTCGCCGTGTTCCACACCCTGTTGCACCGGTTCAGCGGCGCACCGGACGTCCTGGTGGGCTCTCCCGCGGTACTGCGGTCCGCGCCCGGCGCCGCGGGGCTCGTCGGCAACTTCGGCAACACCCTGGTGCTCCGCTCGACGGCCGGCCCCGACACCACCTTCCGGGCGCTGCTCGGGCAGGTCCGCGAGCGGTGCCTCGGCGCGTACGCCCATCAGACCGTCCCCTTCGACACCCTGGTGGAGGAGTTGCGCCCCGAGCGCACCCCGGGGCACCACGTGCTGTTCGACGTGATGTTCTCGCTGCGCAGTGATGTGTGGGAGGGCTTCGACCTGCCCGGCGTCCGGCTCGCCGACCGGCCGGTGGCGGGCGGCGCCGCCGCCTTCGACCTCGCCGTTTCCGCGGTGCTGGACGCCGCCGGCACCCTCACCCTGGACACCACCTACCGCCGGGACCTGTACGCGCCGGACACCGTGGCCGGGCTGCTCGACCGGTTCACCCGGCTGCTGGACGCGGCGCTCGACGCGCCGGACACGCCGCTCGGTGACCTCGCGCCGATCGGCGGGGAGGAGCAGCGGCGCCTGCTCGCCGACTGGACCGGCGAGGCCCCGACGGCACCGCGCGCCACCCTGCCGGAGCTGTTCGCCCAGCGGGTCCGCGAAGCCCCCGACGCCCCGGCGCTCAGCTGGGAGGACGGTGACCCCGACGGGACGGTGCACCGACTCAGCTACGCCGAGCTGGACGCCCGGTCCGAGGCGTTGGCCGGGGAGCTGGCAGCGCTGGGCGCGGCGCCCGAACGGGTGGTCGCCGTGGCACTGCCGCGCTCGGGCGAGTTCCTGGTGGCGGCGCTCGCGGTCCTGAAGGCGGGTGCCGCGTACCTACCGGTCGATCCGGAGTACCCGGCGGACCGGATCGCCCTGATGCTGGCCGACGCCCGCCCGCACCTGGTGGTCACCGACACCCGGTCCGCGGCCCGGCTCGCCGGGGACAGCACCCCACGGCTCCTCGTCGACGACGGCGCCCGTGCCACGCTCGGCGCCCGTGCGCCGCTGCTCCCCGCGGACCCCGAACACGCCGCCTACCTCATCTACACCTCGGGATCGACGGGCCGGCCCAAGGGCGTGGTGGTCACCCACAGCGGATCGTCCGCACTGGTGTCGACCATGTCCGGGGAGTTGGGCGCCGGCCCCGGCTCCCGGGTGCTCCAGTTCGCCTCGTTCAGTTTCGACACCTCGGTGTGGGAGTGGACGATGGCCCTGCTGACCGGTGGCGCGCTCGCCGTCGTCCCCGCGGAGCAGCGGCTCGGACCGCCGCTCGCCGCGTTCTGCGACCGGCACGCGATCACCCATCTGACCCTGCCTCCGGGAGTGTTGGCCACCCTGCCCGACGAACACGCGCTCCCCGACGGCGTCACCCTGGTCGTCGCCGGTGAGGCGTGTCCCGCCGCGCTGGTGCGTCGCTGGGCGGGCACCACCCGGATGTTCAACTCGTACGGGCCGACCGAGACCACCGTCGACGCCACCCTGTGGGCCTGCCGTCCGGACCGTGACGGCGCCCTCGTACCGATCGGCGGGCCGGTGCACCACACGGCGCTGCGGTTGTTGGACGACCGCCTGCACCTGGTGCCGCCGGGCTCGCCCGGCGAGTTGTACGTGACGGGCGAGGGGCTGGCCCGCGGATACCTGGACCGCAGCGGACTCACCGCGGGGCGGTTCGTCGCCGACCCCTTCGGGCCGCCCGGCGGGCGGATGTACCGCACCGGCGATCTGGCGCGCTGGACCGCCGACGGAGTCTTCGAGTACCTGGGGCGGGTCGACCACCAGGTGAAGATCCGTGGTTTCCGCGTCGAGCCCGGCGAGGTCGAACACCTGTTACGGCGCGCCGGAGGCATCGCCCAGGCCGCCGTCATCGCACGGGAGGACACCCCGGGCGATCCACGGCTGGTGGCCTACGTGGTGCCTGCCGAGGGGGCCGCCGCGCCCGATCCCGAGCTGCTGCGCGGGGAGTTGGCGGGACGACTGCCCGACCACCTGGTGCCCGCCGCGGTCGTCGTCCTCGGGCGGCTGCCCCTGACCGGCAACGGGAAGCTGGACCGGCGGGCGTTGCCGGCCCCCGTGTACGCCCGGGCCACCGGTCGGGCACCCGCGACCGCGGCGGAGACCCGGCTGTGTGCGCTGTTCGCCGCGGTGATGGACGTTGCGGAGGTCGGGCCCGACGACGACTTCTTCCTGCTCGGTGGGCACTCCATGCTGGCGGCACGACTGCTCACCCGGATCGAGAACGCCTTCGGGGTGCGTCCGCCCCTGCGCGCGCTCTTCGATGCGCGCACCCCCGCCGGCTTGGCCCGGCTCCTCGATGCGGAGGCGGCGGCGACCGGTGCCGGTACCCGGCCCGCCCTCCGGGCCTCGGCGGGTCCGGCGGCTTCGCCTGGCTCGCGGGAGGACGCGGCCGCACCGCTGTCGTTCTCCCAGCAACGGCTGTGGCTGCTGCATCAGTTGGAGGAGCCGGGCGCGGCCTACAACATCCCGACGGCGCTGCGGATCAGTGGGCCGCTGGACCGGGAAGCCCTGGCCGCCGCCGTGGTCGACGTCGGCACCCGGCACGCCACCCTGCGCACCGTCTTCCACGGCCGGGACGGGACCGCGGCGCCGGTGGTCCTGCCGCCGGAGCAGGGGCCCCGCCTTGAGGTGCGTGCGGTGACGCCCGAGCGGACGGCGCAGGCTCTGACCGAGGCCGCCGCGCACGTGTTCGCGCTCGCGCAGGAACCGCCGCTGCGCGTCACCCTGTTCGCGACCGGGCCGGAGGAACACGTACTGCTCCTGCTGCTGCACCACATCGCGGGTGACGGGCAGTCCCTGCCGGTGCTCGTGGACGACCTCGCCCGCGCCTACCGCGCACGGCGGGTCGGCGAGGCACCGGAGTGGGAGCCGCTGCCGGTGAGCTATGCGGGCTTCGCCCGGTGGCAGCGGGAGTTGCTCGGCGAGGTGACGGACCCGAAGAGCGTGACGTCCCGTCAGGCTGACTTCTGGAGGCGGGAACTGGCGGGTGCACCTGCCGAGTTGCGGCTGCCGACGGACCGGCCCCGCCCCCCGGAGTCCTCCTATCGGGGCGGTACGGTCCGCTTCGCCGTGGACGGGGAGTTGACCCGCCGGGTCCGGAGCCTCGCCACCGACCTCGGTGTCACCCCCTTCATGGTCTACCAGGCGTCGGTGGCCGCGCTGCTCAGCCGGCTCGGCGCCGGGGAGGACGTCCCGCTCGGGACGCCGGTCGCCGGGCGTTCGGCCGAGGAGCTGGACGGCCTGGTCGGCTTCTTCGTGAACACCCTCGTACTGCGTACCGACGTCCGTGGCGACCCGTCGTTCGCGACCCTGCTGCACCGCGTCCGGGAGACCGCCGTCGCGGCGTTCGAGCACCAGGACCTCCCGTTCGAGCGGCTGGTCGAGATCGTCAACCCGCCCCGTTCCACCGCCCGGCACCCGCTGTTCCAGGTGATGGTGGTGCACCAGTCGGGCACCGCGTCCGCACTGCCCGTGCCGGGACTGCGCAGCCGGCCCGAGGTGGTGTCGGCCGGGACCACCACCTTCGATCTGAGTCTGACCTTCATCGAGGGCTTCGACCCGGACGGCGACCCGGACGCGGTCGCGGGATTCGCGCAGTACAGCGCGGACCTGTTCGACCCGGACACCGTGGAGCGGCTGACCGGCCGGCTGCTGCGGCTGCTGGCCGCCGCGGTGGACCGGCGGGACCTGCCGCTCTCCCACCACGACCTGGTGACCGGAGCGGAGCGCGCGGTGCTGCTGGCGCAGCCCGAGCCCGCGCCGGTGGTGCCGCTGTTGCACGAGGTGTTCGCCGAACGGGTCCGGTACGCCCCCGGTGCGACGGCCCTCGTCCTCGGCGGTCGGGGCGGCGCCGGCGAACGGCTCACCTACGCCCAGCTCGACGCCCGGGCGGAGCGGTTCGCGCAGTGGGCCGCAGCAGGGGGCGCCGCCCCCGGCCGCGTCGTCGCGCTCGCGCTGCCGCGCCACGCGATGGTCCCCGCGCTGTTGGGGGTGCTGCGCACGGGTGCGGCCTTCCTGCCCCTCGACCCCGGGTACCCGGCGGACCGGCTCGCGGGCATGCTGGCGGACGCGGCCCCGGTCTGCCTCCTCACCACCCGCGCCCTGGCCCCGTCGCTGCCGGTGTGCCCCGAGGTGCCCGTGGTGCCGGTGGACGCCGGAGCGCCCGAGGGTGCGCCGGGACCAGTGGTCGGGGCGGGGCCGGACGACGCCGCGTACGTGCTCTTCACCTCGGGTTCGACGGGGCGCCCCAAGGGCGTGGTGGTCACCCACGCCAACCTCGCCCACCTGTACGCCGCGCACACCTCCACCCGCTTCCCGCCCGAGGTGGACGCGGTCGGGGGGAGGCGGCTGCGGGCCGGGCACATCGCCTCCTTCGCCTTCGACGCCTCGCTCGACCCGGTGGTCCTGTTGGTGGGCGGCCACGAGCTCCACGTCCTGGACGAGGACACGTACCCGGACGCCGAAGCGGTCGCCGCGTACGTGGCCGCGGAACGCATCGACTACCTGGGGCTCACCCCCGTCCAACTCCAACAACTCGTCACCCACGGGCTGCTGGACGAGGGGCGGCACCGGCCCGCGCTGCTCGGGCCGGGCGGGGACGCCCTGCCCGAGGCCCTGTGGCGCAGGCTCGCGGCGCATCCCACGACCACCGCGTACAACCTCTACGGTCCGACGGAGTGCACCGTGGACTCGGTGGTCGCCGAGGTCACGGGGGACGGCCCGCCCCGCATCGGGCGCCCGGTCCGGGGCGCGACCGCCTACGTGCTGGACGGCCGGCTGCGCACGGTGCCGCCGGGGGTGCCCGGGGAGTTGTACCTGGCGGGCGCGGGTCTGGCCCGCGGCTACCTGGGGCGGCCCGGGTTGACGGCCGAGAGGTTCACGGCCGACCCGTACGGACGGCCCGGCACCCGGATGTACCGCACCGGGGACCTGGCGCGCTGGACCACCGACGGGGAGTTGGAGTGCCTGGGCCGCACCGACCACCAGGTGAAGATCCACGGCTTCCGCATCGAGCTCGGCGAGATCGAGGCCGTCCTCGGACGGCATGCGGGTGTCGCGGAGGTCGCCGTGGTCGCCCGGGACGACGTGCCCGGATCGCGCCGGCTGGTCGCCTACGTGGTGCCCGCGGCCGGTCGGTCGGCGGACCCGGACGGTTGGCGGGCGCACGCCGCTTCGTTGCTGCCCGATCACATGGTGCCCGTGCTGTGGGTTCCGATGGAGCGGCTGCCGCAGTCCGCGAACCTCAAGCTGGACCGGGCGGCGCTGCCCGTGCCGGTGCTGCCCGAAGGAGTCGGCCGGGCGCCCGCCAACGCGGCGGAACGCCTGTTCAGCGACCTGTTCGCCGCGCTGCTCGGCCGGCCGGAGGTGGACGCGGACGGCAACTTCTTCGCGCTGGGGGGTGACAGCATCATCGCCCTGCAACTGGTCTCCCGGGCCCGGGCCGCGGGGTGGACGGTCGGGGCCCGGGAGGTGTTCCGGCACCAGACCCCGGCCGCCCTGGCCGCGGTGGCCGTCCCCCTGGCGGACCGCGCCGAGACGCACGGGCGGGCGGACGACGGGCTCGGGCGGATCGCGGAGACGCCGATCGTCGCCCGGCTGCGGGAGCTGGCCACGGCGTCGAACGCGCCCCGGCCCGGGAGCGTCGGACCGCTGGTGGACGACTACAGCCAGGGCATGACGCTGACGACGCCGCCCGGGGTGGACCGCGCCGTGCTGGTGGCCGTGCTCCAGGCCGTGCTGGATCGTCACCCCGCGCTCCGGGCCCGTCTCGTGGTGGCGGACGACGGCAGCTGGGAGCTGGCCGTGCCCGCGCCCGGCACCCCGCGCGCGACGGACCTCCTCCGGCTCGCACGGGGTGATCACCAGCAGGAGTCGGCGGCGGCCGGTGCGCGACTGCGGCCCGCGGACGGGGTCATGGTGCAGGCGGTCTGGTGGCCGCCCACGAGCAGCGGGTCGTCCGGACAACTCGCCCTGTCCATTCACCACTTGGTGGTCGACGGGGTGTCCTGGCGCGTACTGTGCGACGATCTCGCCACCGCTTGGAGGGGCGAGGAGCTGGCCCCCGAGGGCACCTCCCTACGGGCGTGGAGCGGGGTGCTGCGCGCCTACGCCCGGCGCCCGACCACCGTCGACCGGACGGAGCAGTGGGCCGCCGCGGTCAGCGGAGCGACCCGACTGACCGAGGTGGCGCTGGACCCCGTACGGGACACGGCGGCGACGACGGCCCGCCACACGGTGACGGTGGGCCCCGAGGACACCGAAGCGCTGCTGACCCGGGTGCCGGCGGCCTTCCACGCGAACACCGAGGACGTCCTGCTCACCGCCCTGGCCCTGGCCGTCGCCGAACGGCGGCGCACCACCGGGACGACCGGAGGACGGGCGGTGAGCGTCGACCTCGAAGGACACGGCCGTGAAGCCGTCGCGGACACCGACGCCGACTTGTCCCGAACGGTGGGCTGGTTCACCACCGTGCACCCGGTGCTGCTCGACCCCGGGGTCGTGGACCTCGCCGACGCCCGGTCCGGCGGCCCGGCGGCCGGACAGGCCCTCAAGACCGTCAAGGAACAGGTGCGGTCCCCCGCCGACGGGGGCCTCGGCCACGGTGCGCTGCGCCACCTCAACCCGGACACGGCCGCCACCCTCGCGGCGCTGCCCACCCCCGACATCGCCTTCAACTACCTGGGGAGGTTCGGCGGTTCCGGCGAGCGGGCCGAACCGTGGCAGCCGGTCACCGGCGCGCACGCCCTGTTCCACCGGGTGCCCCCGACGCTCGCGCTGGGTCATGCCCTGGAGATCGACGCGCATGTCACCACGGGCCCCGAGGGGCCCCGGTTGACTGCCACCTGGTCGTACGCGGCCGAGGTCCTGGACCCGGACGGGGTGGCGGAGCTCGCGGCGGGCTGGCTCGCCCATCTGAGGGGGATCACGGCCCATGCCGCCTCCGCCGACGCAGGTGGGTGGACGCCCTCCGACCTCTCCCTCATCGCCCTCACCCAGGACGAGATCGACGACTTCGAAGCCGACTGGAGGCATGCGTGACGGCCCGATCCGAGTTGGCGGACATCCTCCCGCTGACGCCCTTGCAAGAGGGCCTGCTGTTCCGGGCGGAGTTCGACGACCACAGCCGCGGGGTGTACGTGGGCAGACTCAGTCTGACCCTGCGCGGCCCGGTGGACGAGCCGGCGCTGCGGTCGGCCGCCCAAGCGCTGCTGGACCGCTGGCCGGGGCTGCGCGCGGCGTTCCGTCGCAACCGGCGGGGCAGGGCCGCAGCGCTGATCCCGTCCCGGGTGGCCGTCGACTGGGCGTACGACGACCTGCGCCCGCTGTCGGCCCCGGAGCGGGAGCGCCAAGCGGCCCTGCTGACGGAGGCCGATGCCGCACGGGGCTTCGACCTGGGTCGGCCGCCCCTCGTGCGGTTCCGGCTGCTCACCCTGGCGGATGCGTCGCACCGGCTGGTGGTCACCAATCACCACATCGTGCTGGACGGCTGGTCGCAGCCCCTGCTGGTGCGGGAGCTGTTCGCGCTGTACGCACCGGGTGCGGGCCGGGCGCCGGCACCGGCCGCGTCCCCCCGCGCCCACCTCGACTGGCTGGCGTCCCAGGACCGGCCCGCGGCGGTCGCCGCCTGGCGGGAAGCCCTGCGCGGGGTGGAAGGCCCGACCCTGATCGCCCCCGACTCCACCGATGCGGTCGGGGTCCGTCCGGGGCGGATCGTCGTGGAACTCGGCGAGGAGCTGACCGGGTCGGTCACCGCCCTGGCCCGGTCGCGGGGACTGACCCTGGGGACCGTCGTGCAGGGCGCGTGGGGTCTGGCGCTCGCGCGGACCCTGGGGCGCACGGACGTGGTGTTCGGCGGTGTGGTGTCCGGGCGGCCCGCCGACCTGCCCGGCGTGGAGTCGATGATCGGCGTGTTCGTCAACACGGTGCCGGTGCGCACCTGTTGGGATGCGGTCGAGACCTACGCGGCGGCGCTGGCCCGGTTCCAGGAGGAGCAGTCGGCGCTGGTGGCGCACCAGCACCTGGGGCTCACCGAGATCCAGGGGGCCACGGGCGGGCGGGAGCTGTTCGACACCCTCGCCGTGGTGGAGAACTACCCCCTCGACCCCGCTTCCCTCGCCGAGCTCGCCCCGGGACTGCGCCTGCTGGAGGCGGACGGCCAGGAGGACGTGCACTATCCGCTGGCCCTGACCGCGCTGCCGGGCCGCCGGCTGCGGCTGAGCCTCGGCTACCGCGCCGACGCCGTCACCCGGACCCGGGTGCAGTCGATCGCCGAGCGGTTGCGCCGCGCGTTCGAGGCGTTCGTGACCACCCCCGACCTTCCGCTCGGCCGGATCGACCTGCTGCGACCGGACGAGGTGGCGCGGGCGACGGTCACCGGCGGCGAGCACGCGGTGCCGGACGCCACCCTGGCCGACCTCCTCACCGCCCAGGCGGCCCGTAGCCCGGAGGCCACCGCGGTGATCGCCCCGGACGGCACGCTCAGCTACGCGGAGTTGGACACCCGGGCCCGGGCGCTGGCCGCCCGGCTCGTGCGGCACGGGGCCGGACCCGGCACGGTGGTGGCGGTGGCGCTCCCCCGGTCCGCCGAACTGGTGGTCACGCTCCATGCGGTGGTGCGGGCCGGCGCCGCCTACCTGCCGTTGGACCCCGACTACCCGGCGGACCGGATCGCCTTCATGCTCGCCGACGCGCACCCGGTGGCCCTGGTCACCGACGGCTCCGGCGCGCCTCCGGCGGCGGGCGGCAGCACCCCCGTACTGGTGGCGGACGACCCTGCGGCGGACACCGCCGACGACGACTCCGACGGCCCCGCCCCGGTACGGGCGGCCGGTCCGGGCGACCCGGCGTACGTGATCTACACCTCCGGGTCCACCGGTCGCCCCAAGGGCGTGGTCGTGCCGCACTCGGCGATCGTGAACCGCCTGACGTGGGCCCAGGCGGAGTACCGGCTCACCCCCGACGACCGGGTCCTCCAGAAGACCCCGTCCAGCTTCGACGTGTCCGTGTGGGAGTTCTTCTGGCCGCTGATCACCGGGGCGGCCGTGGTGGTGGCCCGTCCGCAGGGCCATCAGGACCCGCGGTACCTGGCCCGGCTGATCCGGGAGCACGGGGTCACCACCGCGCACTTCGTGCCGTCGATGTTGCGGGCGTTCACCGCCGAAGCGGAGGCCGCCGACTGCACGGGACTGGTGCGGGTGCTGTGCAGCGGCGAGGCCCTGGCCCCGGACCTGGTCCACGGCTTCCACGAGGTGTACGGCGGCACGGTCGAACTGCACAACCTGTACGGGCCCACCGAAGCCGCCGTGGACGTCACCGCCTGGCCCTGCCCGAAGACCGGCGCCGGCCCCGCCGCGGGCGTGCCGATCGGCCGTCCGGTGTGGAACACCTCCGTCCGCGTGCTGGACGCGGCGCTGCGCCCGGTCCCGGACGGGGTCCCCGGGGAGCTGTACCTCGCCGGCCGCCAGTTGGCGTACGGGTACCTCGGCCGCACCGGGCTGACGGCGGGGCGCTTCACCGCGGACCCCTACGGGCCGCCCGGTACCCGGATGTACCGCACCGGGGACCTGGCGCGGCGGAGCCCCGACGGGGTGATCGAGTACCTGGGCCGCACGGACGACCAGGTGAAGGTGCGCGGCTTCCGGGTGGAGCCCGGGGAGGTCGAGGCGGCGTTGACCGCGCACCCCTCGGTGCGGGAGGCCGTGGTGGTGGCCCGCACCGACCTGGGCGCGGACGGAGCGGCCGTCCTCGTCGGCTACGTCACCGGAGCCCCGGGGCACGCTCCGGAGTCCGCCGTCCTGAGGCGGGCGCTGTCCGCCTCGCTGCCCGAGCACCTGGTGCCGACGGCGCTGGTGGTGCTGGACGCCCTGCCGCTGACGCCCAGCGGCAAGCTCGACCGCCGTGCCCTGCCCGCGCCGTTGCCGGGGACGGTCCCGGGTGCCGGGCGGCGGCCCCGCAACCCGACCGAGGAGATCCTGTGCGACCTGTTCGCCGAGGTCCTCGGCGTACCCGAGGTCGGCATCGACGACGACTTCTTCGACCTCGGAGGGCATTCGCTGCTCGCCACCGGGCTCGCCAGCCGGGTGCGCTCCACCCTGGGTGCGGACCTACCGCTGCGCACCGTGTTCGACGCGCCCACCGTGGCGTCGCTGGCCCCGACCCTGGGGTCCGCCAGCAGCAGGCCACCCCTGCGGGCCGCGGTGCGACCCGATCCGTTGCCGTTGTCCTTCGCCCAGGCCCGGATGTGGTTCCAGTACCGTCTGGAGGGCCCGAACCCGGCGTACAACATGGCCTTCGCGGCACGGTTCACGGGCGCTCTCGACCGGGCGGCGCTGCACGGTGCGCTCGGTGACGTGAGCGACCGGCACGAGGCGTTGCGCACCGTCCTGGCCGAGGACGCCGGGGTGCCCCACCAGGTGGTCCTGGACGCCGGGGCGGCCCGCCCCGACCTCCACGTCACCCCGACCGACCCGGCGGGGCTGGCGGCCCTGCTGTCGGCGGCCCTCGCCCGCCCGTTCCGGATCGACGCCGAAGTGCCCTTCCGCGCACAGCTGTTCGCCGTCGGGCCGGACGACCACGTGCTGCTCCTGGTGCTGCACCACGTGGCGGCCGACGGCTGGTCGGCGCTCCCGCTGCTCCAGGACCTGGCCGCGGCGTACACCGCGCGCGGCCGGGGCGACGTGCCGGACTTCGCCCCGCTGCCCGTGGGTTACGCGGACCACGCGCTGTGGCAACGGGCCGTGCTCGGGGCGGAGTCGGACCCGGAGAGCCTGTTGAGCCGGCAGTCCGACTTCTGGCGCAAGGCGCTGGAGGGGTCGCCCGAGGAACTGCCGCTGCCCACCGACCGTCCGCGGCCCGCCGCGCCGAGCCTGCGCGGTGCGACCGTGGTGGCCGAGGTCCCGGCCGCCCTGCACCGGCGGCTGCGCGCCCTGGCCCGCCGGTGTGACGCCAGCGTGTTCATGGTGCTGCACGCCGCGCTGGGCGCCTTGCTGACGCGGTTGGGCGCGGGCACCGACATCCCCCTCGGGACGCCGATCGCCGGACGCGGCGACGACGCCGTGGACCAGGTGGTGGGGTTCTTCGCCAACACCCTGGTGCTGCGCACCGATACGTCCGGCGATCCGGGCTTCCGGGAGTTGGTGGCCCGGGTGCGGGAGGTCGACCTCGCCGCGTACGCGCACCAGGACGTGCCCTTCGAACGTCTGGTGGAACTGCTCAACCCGGCCCGGTCGATGGCCCGCCATCCCCTGTTCCAGGTGATGCTCAGCCATCAGGCCCGGCCGGCCATGGACCTGACCTTCGGTGAACTGGGTGTGGTGCAGCAGCCGTTGGAGTCGGGCACCGCTAAGTTCGACCTGGCCTTCGAGGTGGTGGAGGAGTACGGCCGCGAGGGCATGCGGCTGGGCGTCGAGTACAGCACCGACCTGTTCGACGCCGGGACCGTCAACAATGTGGTCACCCGGTTCCTGCGGGTGTTGGAGGCGGTCACGGACGCCCCGGACCGTTCCCTCGGGTCCCTGGACCTGTTGTCCGTCGAGGAGCGCCGCCGGGTGCTCGTCGACTGGCAGGGCGACGTCGTCGCCGGGCCTGCGACGACCCTGGTCGCGCTCTTCGCACGTCAGGTGTCGCGCACGCCCGACGCGACGGCCCTGGTGTGCGGCGCGACCGCGTACACCTTCGCCGAGTTGGACCGGCGCACCGCGCGGCTCGCCCGACTGTTGCGGGGGCGGGGCGTCGGCCCGGAGGTCACCGTGGCCCTCCTGCTCCCCCGGACGGCCGACACCATGGTCGCCCTGCTCGCGGTGATGCGGGCGGGCGGCGCCTACGTGCCGATCGACCCCGCCTACCCGAGCGGCCGGATCGCGCACGTCCTCGCCGACGCACGCCCCCGGCTGCTGATCACCACGAGCGGGTCGAGCCGCCGGGACGCCGTGCCGACCACCGGGGAGCGCCCGGTCGAACTGCTGTTGGACGCGCCGGAGGTCCAGGAGGCCCTGGCGGACGACGGCCCGGTGCCGGACGGCGGTGCGCTCCCGCCCCCCTCGCCCGGCCACCCCGCCTACGTCATCTACACCTCGGGGTCGACGGGGGTGCCCAAGGGCGTGGTGGTGGAGCACCGCAGCATCGCCAACCTGTTCGCCAGTCACCGCGCGTTGTTGTACCGGCCGACCGTCGCCGCGGCCGGGGGGCGCTCGCTGCGCGTGGCGCACGCCTGGTCGTTCGCGTTCGACGCCTCCTGGCAGCCGCAGTTGTGGATGCTGGACGGACACGCGCTGCACCTGGTCACCGAGGAGACGGTGCGCGACCCCGAGGCGCTGGTGGAGTTCATCGCCGCGCAGGGGATCGACTTCATCGAGGTCACCCCCTCGCACGCGATGCAGTTGGTCGGGGCGGGCCTGGTGCGCGACGGGCGCTGTGCGCTGTTGGCGCTGGGCGTCGGCGGGGAGGCCGTGCCGTCGCCGCTGTGGCACGACCTCAGGTCGCTCGCCGGGACCTCGGGCTTCAACCTGTACGGGCCCACCGAGTGCACGGTCGACGCCTTGGCGGCGCGGGTGGCGGACAGCGAACGTCCCTTGGTGGGACGGCCGACCGCCAACACCGCGGCCCGGGTGCTCGACGGCCGGCTCCAGCCGGTGCCCGCCGGGGTGATCGGTGAGCTGTACCTGTCGGGGGCCGGTCTGGCCCGCGGGTACCTCGGTCGGACGGCGCTCACGGCGGAGCGGTTCGTGGCCGATCCGTTCGGCGGGCCGGGCACCCGGATGTACCGCACCGGGGACCTGGCGCGGTGGATGCCGGACGGGACGGTCGACTACCTGGGCCGCAGCGACGACCAGGTCAAGATCCGCGGCTTCCGCATCGAACTCGGAGAGGTCACCGCCGCGTTGGCCGCCGATCCGACGGTGCTCCAGGCGGCGGTGGACGTCCGGGAGGACGGCCCGCGCGGCCGTCACGTCGTCGGATACGCGGTACCGGCCGCCGGGGCGGTGTTCGATCCCGCGGCGCTGCGGACCCGGCTCCTCAAGCTGCTCCCGGACTACATGGTGCCCTCGGCGTACGTGGAGTTGCCCGCGCTCCCGCTCACGGAGCACGGCAAGGTCGACCGGCGGGCGTTGCCGGCGCCGCCATTGCCCGTACCGCGGGAGGGGCGGGGTCCGCGGGACGCGGTCGAGGCACGGGTGTGCGCGGCCTTCGCGGAGGTCCTGGAACTGCCGGAGGTGGGGATCGAGGACGACTTCTTCGACCTGGGCGGGCATTCGATGCTGCTGGTGCGGCTGCGGGACCGGCTCCAGCGGGTCACCGGGCGTCAGGTGGCCGTCGCCGACCTGTTCCGGCATCCGACGCCGATGTCCCTGGCCGGTCTGCTGCGCGGCGCGGACGGCCCCGGCGCGGGCCTGGACGTCGTGTGCACCCTGCGGGCGGCCCCCGGTGCGGAGTCCGCCGACCGTCCGGCTCCGCTGTGGTGCCCGGCGCCCGCGACCGGGCTGGGCTGGCGGTACGCCGCGCTGCTGGGACGGGTTCCGGAGGCGGTGGCGGTGCACGCGCTCCAGGCGCCCGACCTCACGGGCGGCGGGCCGACCCGGTCCCTGACGGAGTTGGTGGACGTGTACCTGGCCGCCCTGACCCGGGTGCAACCGCGCGGCCCGTACCGGCTGCTCGGTTGGTCCCTGGGCGGTGTGCTGGCCCAGGCGCTCGCCTGTCGCCTCCAACGGCGCGGGGAGCGGGTCGACCTGCTCGCGGTGCTGGACGGCTATCCCGGGGCGGACGGTCCCGCACCGGGGCCCGCCGGGGCGGACGGGCCTGCACCCGGGCCCGCCGGGTCGGCGGCCGAGGCGGTGGCCGCGGCCGTGGCGGGACTGGGGCTCCCCGAGGAGACGGTGCGGGCGATGGCCGCCAACCTCGCCGCCGCCGCGGCGCAGTCGGCGGCGTTCGCACCGGACCGGTTCCGGGGCACGCTCCTGCACTTCCGCGCCTCGTCGGGTCGCCGGGGCGAGGAGTGGGCCGTCCACACGGACGGCGCGGTCGAGGTGCACACCGTCGCCGAGGACCACGACGGGGTGCTCGATCCGGCGGCGCTGCGGAAGGTGATGGAGGTGCTGGACGCACGCACCGGGGGGTGGCGGTAGTCGGCGGGCGGGGCTCGGCGGGCCCCGCCCACCGGTTCAGCCGCGGTCGGCCGCGGCCAGCCGGGTGCGCAGGGCCCGTTTGTCGATCTTCCCGATGGCCGTCAGCGGGAGGTCCGTGACGACGTCGACGCGGTCGGGCAGTTTGTAGGCGGCCAGGCCGCGTTCCATCAGGAACGCACGCAGCCCCTGCACGGTCGGCCCTCGCGGGCCGGCCGGGACGACCACCGCGCAGATCCGTTCCCCTCCTCCGCTGGGGTCGGGGAGGCCGACCGCCGCGCAGCGCCGCACGTCGGGGTGGGCGGCCATGTGGCCCTCCACCTCCTCGGCGGACACGCTCTCGCCGTTGCGGTCGATGGTGTCCTTGACCCGGCCCTCGACGATCAGGTGCCCGGAGGGGAGTTGCCGGACCAGGTCGCCGGAGGCGTAGTAGCCGTCGTGGGTGAACGCGGTGGCGTTGACCTCGGGGGCCCGGTAGTAGCCGCGCAGGGTGTACGGGCCGCGGACGAGGAGTTCACCGACCTCGCCGGGGGCGACCGGGCGGCCCGTGGGGTCCACGATGCGCAGTTCGTCGTCCTCGCTGAGCGGCCTGCCCTGGGAGCGGGCCACCAGGTCGGGGGTGTCCGCGGAGCGGGTGTAGTTGAGCAGCCCCTCGGCCATGCCGAAGACCTGTTGCACGGCGCAGCCCAGGGCGTCGGGGACGGATCGGGCGAGGTCGGCGGAGAGTTTGGAGCCTCCGGCCTGGAGGACGCGCAGGCTGGAGAGGTCCGCGGGGTCCCATTCCGCGGCGTCGATCCACAGCGGGATCAGCGGCGGCACCAGTGCGGTGTGGGTGACCCGTTCGGACGCGATGAGGGGGAAGGCGTCCCCCGGGTCGGGGGAGGGCGCGAGCACCACACGGCCGCCGACCGCGAGGGTGCCGAGCATGCCGGGGCAGGCCAGCGGGAAGTTGTGGGCGATCGGCAGGCAGGCCAAGTACACCGTTTCGGCGTCGAGTTCGCAGGCTTCGGCGCTCGCCCGGGCGTTGTAGCCGTAGTCGTTGTGGGTGCGCGGGATCAGTTTGGGCACCCCGGTCGTGCCACCGGACACCAGGAGCAGGGCGAGGTCCGTGGGGTCCGGTTCGGGGAGTTCGCGCGGTGCGGCGTCCACCTCGGCGAGGGCGTGGAACGGGCCGGGCTCCCCGTCCACCAGGACGTACCGCAGCGCGGAGGCCTGCGCCTGGACGTCCGCGGCGAGTTGACGGTAGTCGAAACCGCCGTGTTCGTCGGCGATGACGTACGCCACGGCGCCGGACAGTCGGGCCAGCTGACCGATCTCGGTGCTGCGGTGTGCGGGCAGGGTCAGTGCGGGGACGGCACCGAGGCGTAGCAGGGCGAAGAGGAGCACCGGGAACGCGCCGCTGTTGGGCAGTTGGACCAGCACCCGGTCGCCGGGCCGGATGCCGAGTTCCGCGAGGCCCGCCGCCATCCGGTCCGCGCGTCGGTCGAGTTGACGGTACGTCAGCCGGGTGGTCCCGGCGGTGATCGCGGTGCGGTCGGCGTACCGCGTCGACCAGTCGCGCAGCAGGGCGCCGAGGGTCCGTCCGTCCCAGTGGCCGGCCGCGGTGTAGCGGGCCGCGAGTCCTTCGGGCCAGGGGGTCAGCCCCGAGGGACGGGGGGTGGGGGTCGGGGGGGTGTGTGACGTCACGTGGGCTCGACTCTCCTGGTCCGGGGGGCGGTTCACGCTCCGCTCGGGCGCCTGGTCGACAGAGCGTGCGTGCCCCGGGCGCACTGGGCGGCATCCACAAACTGGCACGGTTAGGTTAACCTAACCACCGTCGTTGCACACCTCCCGTTGCCGAGGGTCCCCGGGACGGCCGTCCGGGCCGTTTCGCGTGTCGCTCGGCTCCGGGCCCGTGGATTGGTGCACCCGAAGGCCCTTCGGCCCCCTGCCGACGCCCGCAACTCCCCTCACACGACGTGTTAGGAAGATGCCGCTCCATGCTGTCCATCGACGACCTCCGCGATGTGGTCACCGACCTGCTCGGCGGCGATGCCGAGCCGCCCGGTGACCACGACAGCCTCATTGAACTCGGCCTGGACTCACTGAAGCTGATGGGAGTGGCGAACCGACTGCGCCGCTCGGGCATCGACGTGGGATTCGCCGATCTGGCACGCCGGCCGACGCTCGCGGAGTGGAAGGTCCTGCTGGCCGGGGCGCCGGGCACGGCCCCGCCCACCGAGCCGCCGCAACCCACCGGGGGTCCGGCCCCGGGACCGGTCCCGTCCGCTGCCGGGGCGGCCGCCGGTACGGAGCCGTTCCCGCTGGCTCTGATGCAGCACGCCTACTGGGTGGGGCGGGGCGGCTCCCAGGCCCTGGGTGCGGTGGCCGCCCACCTCTACACCGAGTTCGACGGGACCGGTGTCGACCCCGACCGGCTCGGGGTCGCCGTGGCCGCCCTGATCGACCGCCACCCGATGCTGCGCGCCCGCGTCCTCGACGACGGCCGGCAGGTGATCGGACCCCGGGCGCACGACGGCCGGCTCCCGGTCCTCGACCTGAGCGGGGCCGCCCCCGAGGAGGCGCAGCAGGAGGCCGACCGGCTCCGGGACCGTCTCTCCCACCAGATGCTGGACGTCGCCGCGGGGCGGATGATCGACGTCCGGGTGACGCTGCTGCCCGGTGGCCGCACCCGGGTCCACGTGGACGTCGACATGCTCGCCGCCGACGCCCGCAGCTACCGTGTGCTGCTCGCCGATCTGGTGCACCTCTACGAGCACCCCGACGCCCCGTTGCCGGATCTGGGCTACGACTACGCCCGGTACCTCGCCGAGCGCCGCGCCGAACCGCCCCGCGAGCGGGACGTCCACTGGTGGCGTGACCGGTTGGGCACCCTGCCCGGCGCCCCCGGGTTACCCGCCCGTCCCGGGTCGGGGAGCGGGAGCGGCGGCCGGGTGACCCGCTTGCACCACTGGCTCGACCCCGACCGGCGCACGGCGCTCACCGCGCGGGCCCGGGCGCACGCGGTGACCCCCGCGGTCGCCGTCGCCACCGCCTTCGCCGAGGTGATCGGCGCCTGGAGCGGTGAGCCCCGCTTCCTGCTGAACGTCCCCCTGTTCGACCGACGGCCGCTGCACCCCGATGTGGACCTGCTCGTCGGCGACTTCACCGGCTCGGTCCTGCTCGACGTCGACCTCACCGAGCCGCGCACCTTCACCGACCGGGCCAGGGACACCCAGGAGCGGATGCACGCGGCGGCGGCCCACTCCTCGTACTCCGGCATCGAGGTCCTGCGTGACCTCTCCCGGGACCGGGGCGCGCAGGTCCTCGCCCCGGTCGTGTTCACCAGCGCCCTCGATCTCGGCGAGCTCTTCGGTGACGAGGTCGAACGCTGCCTCGGCGAGCCGGTGTGGATCGTCTCCCAGGGCCCTCAGGTGCTCCTCGACGCCCAGGTCACCGAGGTGCACGACGGTCTGCTCGTCAACTGGGACGTGCGCTCCGACGCCCTTCCCGAAGGCAGTGCCGAGGCGATGTTCACGGCTTTCACCGCCTTGGTCGACCGGATCGCGGACGGCACCGCCTGGGACGTTCCGGTGGGTCCGCTGATCGCCCCCGAGCGCCTCGCCGTCCGCGCCGAGGCCAACCGCACCGACGGCCCGCTGCCCCGACACCCCCTGCACCACGCCTTCTTCGCCCGGGCCCGGGTCACGCCCGACGCCCCGGCCGTGCTGTCCGGCGACGCCCCCGCCCTCGGCTACGGCCGACTCGCCGAGTCGGCGCTCCGGGTGGCCGGGGCGCTGCGTGAGCACGGGGTGCGCCGCGGTGACGCCGTCGCCGTCAGCCTGCCCAAGGGCCCGGACCAGGTGGTGGCGGTGCTCGGGGTCCACGCGGCGGGGGCGCACTACGTGCCGGTCGGCGTGGAGCAGCCGCCCGTCCGGGCCGCGGCGATCCGCGACGGGGCGGGCGCGGCCCTCGTCATCGCCGGCACCGGCGGCCCCGGGGCGCTGGCGCTCGACGAGGCCGCCCGGTGGCCCCGCCCGCTGCCCGAGCCGGTGTACGCGGCACCGGACGAGATCGCGTACGTGCTGTTCACCTCCGGTTCCACCGGTCGGCCGAAGGGGGTCGAGGTCTCCCACCGGGCCGCCGCCAACACCCTCGCGGACCTCGTCGAACGGCTGGGGCTCGGGCCCGCGGACCGCACGCTGGCGCTGTCCGCACTCGACTTCGACCTCTCCGTCTTCGACGTCTTCGCCCCGCTGTCGGTCGGTGGCGCCGTCGTCACCGTGGACGAACGGTCCCGCAAGGACGCCGCCCGCTGGGCCGACCTGGTGCGCGGGCACGGCGTCACCGTGCTGAACTGCGTGCCGGGGCTGCTGGACATGCTGCTGACCGCCGCCGAACGCACCCCGCTCGGCGGCTCGTTGCGGGCGGTGCTCCTCGGCGGTGACTGGGTGGGGGTGGACCTACCGGTCCGGCTGCACGACCGGGTGCCCGGCTGTCGTTTCCTCGGGCTCGGCGGCACCACCGAGACCGCCGTCCACTCGACCGTCCAGGAGGTGACCGGCGGGGAGGTGCCGGCCCACTGGACCAGCGTTCCGTACGGCAGACCGCTGCGGAACGTCCGTTGCCGGGTCGTCGACGTCCAGGGTCGGGACCGTCCCGACTGGGTGGCGGGCGAGCTGTGGATCGGCGGCGCCGGGGTCGCCGACGGCTACCGGGGCGATCCGGAGCGGACCGCGGACCGGTTCCGGGACCGGGACGGCGTGCGCTGGTACCGCACCGGTGACCGGGCCCGCTACTGGCCGGACGGGACCCTGGAGTTCCTCGGCCGGGCGGACGACCAGGTGAAGGTCCGCGGTTTCCGCATCGAACTGGGCGAGGTCGAGGCGGCGTTGGCGTCCCACCCCGCGGTGCGCCGGGTCGTCGCCCTGGTGCTGCGGGACGGTCCCGCCCCCCGGTTGTGCGCGGTCGTGGCGACCGGCACCGCAGCGACCACCGTCGCCGAACTGCGGGACATGGCCGCGCAACGGCTGCCCGCCCCCATGCTGCCGGACGTCCTCGCCGTCGTCGCCGAACTGCCGCTGACGGCGAACGGCAAGGTGGACCGGCGGGCGCTGCGGGCGCTCGTGGCCGCCGAGCGGACGGCCGGCGGCGGGGGCGAGGCCGCCAGGACCGCCCTGGAGGAGGTCATCGCCCGGGTCTGGAGCCGGGTGCTCGACACGGGGACGCCCGGGCGGGACGAGGACTTCTTCTCGCTCGGCGGCGACTCCGTCCTCGCCACCCGCGTCGTCGCGCTGCTGCGGGAGTCCCTGGACACCGAGGACGTCACGGTGCACGACGTGCTGTCCTCCCTGACCGTCGCGCGGCTCGCCGGTGCGCTGGCCGCCCGGGACACCGACGGGGGGCGGTGGGAGCTCGTCGCGGAACTCTTCCTGGAGATCGAGTCCCTGTCCGAGGAGGAGCTCGACGCCCGGTTGGCCTCGACGGCGGGGCACGACGGCGGCCCCGCGGAGTCCGATCGTGGCTGAGCGACCGAGGGGCACGTGGGCCCCGGACCCCGAGGCCTGGTTCCGTCGCTACGTCCCCCGGCCGAAGGCCGCGGCCCGAGTGGTGTGCTTCGGCCCGGCGGGCGGGGCGCCGGCGTTCTACCGGGACTGGGCCCGGGCCGCGCCGGCGGAGGTCGAAGTGCTGTCGGCGGTGCTACCGGGACGCGAGAGCCGGGTGGCGGAGCCCCCGTTGACGTCGATGACGGCGCTCGCGGACACCGCGACGGCCGCGCTCGTGCCCTGGCTGGACCGACCGACCGTCCTGTTCGGGCACAGCATGGGTGCCTCCCTCGCCTTCGAGGTGACCCGCCGGCTGGAGGCCCGCCCCGGACCCCGACCGACGGCGCTGGTGGTGTCGGCCCGGCCCAGCCCCCGCCGGCTCCGGGAGTTCCCGTCGCCGGTGGCCGACTACGACGACAAAGCCATCGTCGCGTACCTGCGCGAACGCGGCGGCACCCCCGACGAACTCCTCGACGACCCCGGTGTCCGGGAGCTGATCCTGCCGCCGTGCCGGGCCGACTTCCAGGTGCTCGGAGGGTACGCGCCCGATCTGGACCGGCCCCGGATCGACACCCCGCTCCGGGTGCTCCTCGGGGCGCTCGACCGGGGGGTGCCGGTGAGCGACGGGGCCCGATGGGAAGAGGTCGCCGCCCGGTTCCGCGGCACCCGGGTGTTCGCCGGCGGCCACTTCTACCTCCTCGACGACCCGCCGCGGGTGCTCGACCACGTCCTGCGGGCCCTGCGCAGCGAAACGGCCGCGGCCCGCGGCCCGGGGTCCGCTCCCCCGCCCGGCGCACCCCGCACAACGACCCGTCCCACCGGACCGACCGACTCCGGGAAAGGAAGTGAGGCCGTGCGGACCCAGGCCCGTGCCCACCACGAACGTCGCATCGCGCTGACCGGCGAGCCGCTGAACACCGCGGCGGCACTGTCGGCGACGTCCCACGAGGACCACGTCCTGTACGAGGACCGGGGCGCCGTCGGGTGGGCGGAAGGCGCGCACGCCCGGGTCACCGTGCACCCCGACCGGACGGTCCTCGCCCTCCCCGGCCCCGGTCGGGACGCCGGCGCCGGGGGCACGTCGAGGGTGTTCCCCACCGACGGCGGGGTGCTCCGGACGCTCGACCGGGCGTTGGCCGCCGTCCCCGTGCGCACCTGGCGGGCCTACGGTTGGGCCGCGTTCGAACTGAGCTATCCGCTGCACGGACTGCCGCCCGTCCCCGGGGACGCACCCCTGGCGCACCTGGTGGTACCGGCCCGGGAGGTACGCCTCGACGCGGGCACGGCGCTGCTGCGCTGCCTCGACCCGGACGAGCTCGACGGCCTGGAGCGGCGCGTCCGTTCGGCCGCTGCCCTCGGCGGCGCGGTGGGCGGCAGCGCACGGGTGGCGGTGGACATCGAGCAGCACGGCGCCGACGCGTACCGGGCGTCCGTGGCCGCGGCGGTGCGGGAGATCCGCGCCGGGCACCTCACCAAGGTGATCCTGTCCCGGAGCGTGCCGGTCACCGCGCCGGTCGATCTGCCCGCCACCTACGTGGAGGGGCGTCGGGGCAACGATCCGGCGCGCTCCTTCCTGCTGCGGCTCGGGGGCTGGGAGGCGGCGGGGTTCAGTCCCGAGATCGTCACCCGGGTCACGGGGGACGACCGGGTGGTCACCGCCCAGCCGCTGGCCGGGACCCGCGCCCTGGAGGGCGATCCCGCGGCGGACCACGACCGTCGGGCCGAGCTGTACCGCGATGCGAAGGAGGTGTTCGAACACGCGATGTCGGTCCGGTTGGCGGCCGAGGAGCTCCACCGGGTCTGCGACCCGCAGAGCGTCACCGTCGACGACTTCATGTCGGTGAAGGAACGGGGCAGCGTCCAGCACCTCGCCTCCCGTCTCTCCGGCACCCTGGCGCCCGGGCGCACCGCGTGGGACGCCGTGGGTGCGCTCTTCCCCTCCGTCACCGCGTCCGGCATCCCCAAGGCCGAGGGGTGCGCCCTGATCCGGCGCAGCGAGCACGGGCCCCGCGGTCTGTACAGCGGCGCGGTGCTGACGGTGGACGCCGACGGGACCATCGATGCGGCGCTGGTGCTGCGGAGCGTGTACCGCCACGAGGGGCGGACCTGGCTGCGGGCGGGGGCGGGCGTCGTCGCGGACTCCACGCCGGAGCGGGAGTTGGAGGAGACCCGGGAGAAGCTGCGGAGCGTGTCGGGGTTCCTGGTCCCGGCCGCGGACGCCCCGCCGGACGGTGCCCGCGGGGCCCGTGACCTGGACGAGCAGTCCGCGGCGCTGACCGGCTGAGCACCGGCGCCGGGCGCCCCCGTGGTGCGGGGCGCCCGGGGCGCGGACTCCTTCGACCGTGGCCGGGGCTGCCCGTGGTGGACGTCGGCGGGCGCCAGCGGTCCGTGGCGACCGCGGGCGCTCCCGACGCGGTCAGTGGTGTTGGGCCACCGGCTGCGGGGCCTCGGAGCCGTCGGCGGACGGGGGTTGCGCGGCGGCCGCTCCCGCCCGGCGCAGCACGGTCAGCGCGATTCCCGCGGTCGCCGCGGCGAGCACCGCGCACACCACGGCAACGGTGTTGAGCCCCGCCGTATACGCCTCCCCCGCGGCGGACAGCACCTGTTCGCCCAGCGCCGGGGGCAGTGTCTCGGCTGCCGCCACCGCCCCCTCGATGCTGCTGCCCACGGCCTCGGCGGCATCCTCCGGTAGACCTTCGGGGACGGTGATCCGGCCCTGGTAGACCGCCCCGCCGAGGCTGCCGAGCCCCGCCAGGCCGAAGGAGACCCCGAACTCCCCGCTCGTCTCCGACATCGAGGCGGCGGACCCCGCCCGCTCCGGCGGCGCGGAGCCGACCACGAGGTTGTTGCCCAGGGCGCCGATGGGGCCGGTGCCCATGAAGGCGATGACGAAGCCGGAGAGGAGCAGCGGGAGTCCGGTGACCGGATCGACGAAGACGAGCAGGGCGTAGCCGACGGCCGTGACGACGAGGCCGGTCCCGATGATGACTCCGATCGGGAGCCGCTTGGCGAGTGTGGGGGCGAGCATCGCGGTGACCACGGAGACCAGTGCGGAGGGCACCATCCACAGTCCGGCTTCGAACGGGGAGAGCCCTTCGACCATCTGGAGGTACCCGGTGATGAACAGGTAGCTGCCCCCCATGGTGATCATGGCCAGCATCAGGATGAGGAGCGAGGCCGTGAAGGCGCCCTGCCGGAACAGGCTCAGGTCCAACAGCGGTGCGGACAGTTTGTGTTGGCGTGCGACGAACAGGAAGCCGATGGCGACCCCGACCGCGATGGCGAGCGGCGGGAGCAGCCCCCACCCCTCGCGGGCGATCTCCTTGAGGCCGTAGATGACGGGGAGGATGGCGCCGAGCGAGAGGAGCACGCTGGGCAGGTCGATCCGACCGGCGTCGGGGTTGCGGTACTCCGGCAGCACGAACGGCGCCGTGACGAGCAGCAGCACCATCACCGGCACGCCGAGCACGAAGACGGAGCCCCACCAGAAGTACTCCAGCATGATCCCGCCGATCACGGGACCGAGCGCGGTGCCGCCCATGAAGCAGCAGGCCCAGACGGCGATGGCCCGGCCGCGCTGGAGCGGGTCGCGGAAGAGGGTGCCGATCAGGGCCAGGGTGGACGGCATCAGGGTGGCGGCGGCGATGCCGAGCAGGGCGCGGGTGACGATCAGCATTTCGGCGCTGGTGGAGAACGCGGCCAGCAGCGAGGCCACGCCGACCACGACGGCCCCGCCGGTGAGCAGTTTGCGGCGGCCGATGCGGTCGCCGAGGGTGCCCATCGTCACCAGGAACCCGGCGATCATGAACCCGTAGATGTCCATGATCCACAGCGTTTGATTGGCGCTGGGTTCCAGGGACTCCGCGAGGTGCGGGAGCGCCAGGAACAGCACGCTCTGGTCGAGGGAGATCAGCAGGGTGGGCAGCGCCAGGACGGCGAGGCCGGCCCATTGTCGTGGCCCGGCCTTCTCCGGGACCTGCGTGGGGACGGTGGAGGGCATGGTCTTCCTTTCCGGGCGCGGTCCGTCGCACGACGGCCGGCCGTCAGGGGTGTGAGGTGGTCCCGGTGCCGCCGGGAGGCGGCCGGGTGGGGCGCGCGGGCAGGCGCGGGCCGTCCCGAGGACGGCAGGTGGGTCAGCCGGGGAACGGCCGTCGCTCGCGGGCCTCCCGCAGGGCCCGGCCCCACCAGGTGAGTTGGTCCAGCAGCGCCTCGGCGGCGGCCACCGTGTCGGGGTCCCCGGGGCGCCCCTGCCCGTCGAAGCGGTCGTCCGGACCCATGAGGGCGACCGTGTCGCGGACGGTGGCGGCGTGCAGCGCGGAGAAGATCTCCCTCAGGTGCGACACGGCGCGCAGCCCGCCCGACGGCCCGCCGTAGCTGACGAAGCCGACGGGCTTGGCACGCCATTCGTCGACGTACCAGTCGATCGCGTTCTTGAGGGGCGCCGGGATGCTGCCGTTGTGTTCCGGCGTCACGACCACGAAGGCGTCCGCGCCGGCCAGCCAGGGGGCGAGGTCGCGGACCGCGGGCGGGGGCGGGGCGCCGGTCCGGTCCGGGTGGACGTCGGGGAGCCACACCTCGGCGAGGTCGATCACGTCGACCTCCAGCCCTTCGCGGGCCGCGGCCAGCGCCGCGATCCAGCGGGCGGGGGTGGGGCCGAAGCGGTGGGCGCGCACGCTGCCGATGACGACGGTCAGGCGCAGAGCGCGTTCGGTGGTGTCGGACGGGTCGGTCATGTCGGTTGCCTCGCTCTCTTCGCGTCCTGGCACCGACCGTGCCGGTCGCCCCTCTCGGTCCGCTCCCGATCCGCTCTCGGTGCCGGCCGGGCCGCTCCCGGGCCGCTCTCGGGGGCGGAGTGCGGCCCTGAGCATGGGTTAGCGTGAGGTCATGCGTTTCGGGGTGCTCGGTCCACTGGCCGTGTGGACATCGGACGGGCGACCGGTACAGGTCCCCGAACTCAAGGTCCGCGCGCTACTGGCGTGTCTGCTGACCCACCGCGACGGCCCGGTGTCCGCCGACCGGTTGATCGACGACCTGTGGGGGGACCGGCCACCGCGCCGTCCCGCGGCGGCGCTCCAGAACAAGGTGTGGCAGTTGCGTCGGGCGCTGGAGGGCGCCGAGCCCGGTGGCCGGGACCTGGTCGTCTCGCTCCCGGCCGGCTACCGACTGCACACCGGTGCGCCTTCCCCCAACGACACGAACGGCACCGACGGCACCGACAGCACCCGGTGTCCGGACCCCGTGCACACCGTGGACGCGGACCAGTTCGACGCCCTGACGGACTCCGCCCGGGCCACCGGGGACCCGGCCGCCCGGGCCGCCCTGTGGGCCGAGGCGCTCGCGCTGTGGCGGGGCCCCGCCTACGGGGACTTCGCGGACGAGGAGTTCGCCCGAGGCGCCGCCGCCCGACTCACCGAGCAGCGGCTGACCGCCCTGGAGGAACAGGCCGAGACCCGGCTCGTTCTGGGGGAACACACCCTGGTCGCAGATGAGTTGGGCGATCTGACGGAACGACATCCGCTACGGGAGCGGCTGCGCTGCGCACATGTGCGGGCGCTGTACCTGGCCGGCCGGCAGAGCGCCGCGCTCGCCAGCTACACGGAGTTGCGGGAGCGGCTGGCCGACGAGTTGGGGGTCGACCCGAGTCCTCCGCTGGTCGCGCTGCACCGGGCGATCCTCAGCCAGGACCCGTCGTTGACCGCGGCGCCCGCACCGGTCACCACCGCGGCCAGGCCACCGGCCCGGCTCCCCGGCGGACTGACCGAGCTGGTCGGTCGGGACGCGGCGGTACGGGAACTCGACGGGGTCCTCGCCGCCCACCGGTTGGTCACGCTCACCGGGCCCGGCGGGGTCGGCAAGACCCGGCTGGCCTGGGCGGCGGCGGCCCGCTCGGCCGCTGCGGACCCGGGTGGGGTGCGGCTGGCCGACCTCGCCGCCCTGCCGCCCGCGCACGGAGCGGACGACACCCGGGCACTGGAGTTGGTGGCCGATGTCGCGGGGGTCCGCGACGACGTCGCCACGCCGGGCGACCGGCCGCGGTCCCTGGCCGATCGGGTGGCCCACGCCTTGGGCGACCGGCCTTCCCTGCTGGTCCTCGACAACTGCGAGCACGTCGTCGAACCCGTCGCCGACCTGGTGGGCCGGCTGCTGACGGCGCTGCCCGGACTCCGGGTCCTGGCGACCAGCCAACTCCCTTTGGGGGTGCCCGGGGAGCGCCTCCAGGAGGTGCCGCCGCTGGCCGAGCCGGACGCGGTGGCCCTCTTCGCGGCCCGTGCGGCGGCCGTCGCCCCGTTCGTGCTCGACGCCACCACCCGGGGGGAGGTCGCCGCGATCTGTCGGCGGCTGGACGGGATACCGCTCGCCGTGGAGATGGCCGCCACCCGGGTGCGGGTGCTGGGCTTGAGCGAGCTCGCGGCCCGGCTGGACGACCGCTTCCGGCTGTTGGCCTCCGGGGTGCGCGGCGCCCCGCCGCGCCAACGGACCCTGCGGGCGGTCATCGACTGGAGCTGGGAGCTGCTCGGCGAGCGGGAGCGCACCGTCCTCACCCGCCTCGCCGTGCACGCCGACGGCTGCGACCTGTCCGCCGCGGAAGCGGTCTGCCCGGCCGGCGGCGTGGACCGTCACGATGTGCTCGACCTGCTGACCCGGTTGGTGGACGGGTCGCTGGTCGTGGTGCGCGACGGCACCGACGGGCCCCGCTACCGGCTGTTGGAGTCGGTGGCGGCGTACTGCCTCGACCGGCTCCGGACGGCGGGCGAGCTGGCCGGGCTCCAGGAGCGGCACCGCGACCACTACACCCGCCTGGCCGAGCGCGCCGCACCCCATCTGCGGGGCCACGGCCAGCGGGAGTGGCTGCGCCGCCTGGACACCGAGAACGCGAACCTGCGGGCGGCGCTGGACGGCGCGGTACGGGACGGCGACGGCGAGCGCGCGCTGCGGCTGGTGAACGCCCTGGGCTGGTACTGGTACCTGCGGGGCCGTCACCGGGAGGCCGAGCGCGCCCTGACCCGGGCCCTCGCCGTGCCCTACCCGGTCGACGGACGCCCCGACGGGCGTCCCGGGGAGCGGGCCGCGCGCATCGCCCGGGCGAGCGCGCTGCTGGGCGGGGTGCGCCTCGCGCTGGGCGGCACGGCCGACCCGGCGGCCGAGTACCGGACGGCCCTGGCGCGGTACGAGGACGTGGACGACCCCGCGGGGTTGGCGTGGTCGCGCTGGTTCCTCGGTCTGAACCTGTACGGCATCACCGACGCAACGCCGAGCGAGGACCTGATCACCGGGGCGCTGGACGAGTTCCGTGCGATGGGCGACCGGTGGGGCACGGCGGCGGCGCTCGCGAGCCAGGCGTGCCAGGCGAAGTTGCGGGGCCGCTTCGGCGTGTTGCGCGGTCTCGGCGAACAGAGCCTGCGGGTCTTCACGGAGTTGGGGGACGCCTGGGGGCAGGTGCAGTCCCTGGTCCCGCTCCAGACCCTCGCGGAGGTGACCGGCGACTACGCGAGCGCCGGCCGGTTGCACCGGGAGGCCCTGCGCCTGGCGGAGGACCTGGGGCTGTGGCGGGAGGTGTCCTTCCAGCTCTCCGGGCTCGGGCGGATCGCGCTGCTCACCGCCGACCTGCCGTTGGCGGCCGAGTACCACCGGCGGGCACGGCGGCTGGCCGTGGAGCAGTCGGACGGGATGAGCGAGCAGTACGCGGAGACGGGGCTCGCGATGGGGGCGCGCCGCGCCGGCGACCTCGACGCCGCGGAGGCGGGCTTCGACCGGGTCCTCGTCCTGCACCGACGGCTCGGCTACGAGCCCGCACGGCCCCCGCTGATCCTGGCGGAACTGGGCTTCGTCGCGGAGGCGCGGGGGGACCGGGACACGGCCCTGCGGCTCCATGCGGAGGGCCTGGCCACCGCCCGGGGCTCGGGTGATCCGCGGGCGCTGGCGCTGGGCCTGGAGGGGCTGGCCGCCGCGCGTTCGCTGTTCGGGGACGCCGAGGAGGCCGCTCGGCTGCTGGGCGCCGCCGACGCGGCCCGCTGCGCCGTGGGCGCGCCCCTGCCGGACGGCGAGCGGGGCGACGTGGACCGGGTCAGCGCCCGGGTGCGGCAGGTCCTGGGGGCGGACGGCTTCGCCGCCGCGTTCGCACGGGGCCGCTCGCTGGACCCCGACAGCGCCGTGGGCGACCTCGTACCGCTGCCCTGAGGGCACGCGGACGTCCGCCCGGGGTCGGCGTCCGGCCGTCGGCCCGGGGTCGGGCCCGTGCTCGTCCGGCCGGGGTAGGTGGTGGGGCGTGGCGGCCGGGTGGCCGGAGCGGCCGGGCATAACTCGACGACCCCATTCGTTGACCATTCAACGACATCGTTAGGGTGGACGCACCCGCCGTCGACGGCGCACCCACACCTCCAGGGGAGGCAGCACCATGGCCGACTATGGGCACGAACTGGAGTTCGGCTCGTTCCTCACCCCCGGCACCCGTGACCCCGGGGGCGTGGTGGACCTCGCCGTCCTCTCCGAGGAGGTCGGCCTCGACCTCGTCACCTTCCAGGACCACCCCTACAACCCGGGGCTGCTCGACACCTGGACGCTGCTGAGCTGGGTGGCCGCACGCACCCGGCGCATCCGGGTGGGGAGCAACGTCACCGGTGTGCCGCTGCGCAACCCCGCCGTCCTCGCCCGCACGGCGACCAGCCTGGACCTGCTCTCCGGGGGCCGGCTGGGCCTCGGGCTGGGGGCGGGCGCCTTCTGGGAGGCCATCAGCGCCATGGGCGTGCCCGCCCTGACGCCCGGACAACGCGTCACGGCGCTCGGCGAGGCGATCGACATCATCCGGGGGATCTGGGACGCCGACGAACGCGGTCCCCTGCGCGTGGCGGGAGAGTTCCACTCGGTGGACGGCGCCAAGCGCGGCCCCGCCCCGGCCCACGACATACCGATCTGGCTGGGTGCCTACAAGCCGCGGCTGCTGCGGATGGTCGGCGCCAAGGCCGACGGGTGGCTGCCCAGTCTGAGCTACCTCGGCTCGCCGACCGTGTCCGAGAGCAACGCCCTCATCGACGAGGGGGCCGAGCGCGTCGGCCGCGACCCCCGGGAGATCCGCCGGCTGCTCAACGTCACCGGTGCCTTCGGCCCCTCCACGGGACAGCTCCAGGGTCCGCCCGAGCAGTGGGTGGAGGAACTGCTGCCGTTCGTCCTGGACGACGGCTTCAGCACCTTCGTCCTCGGCTCCGACGACCCGCGCGCCCTCTCCGTCTTCGGCCGGGAGGTGGCCCCGGCCCTGCGCGAGGCGGTCGCCGCCGAACGGGCCTCCACCGGCACGGCCGTCACCGGACGGATCCGGCCGGCCGCGGCCCTGGCGCTGCGGCACGAGGGCATCGACTACGACGCGGTGCCCGATTCCCTCGCCGAACGCGCCGTGGAACCCGGGGACCGCGCCTACGAGGACGTGCGGTCGACGTACCTGTGGCGGGGTGCGCCGGGGCTCGTCCTACGGCCCTCCACCGCCGACCAGGTGGCCGACGCGGTCCGCTACGCCCGGATCCGGTCCGTACCCCTCTCCGTCCGCAGCGGCGGCCACGGCATCAGCTCGCGGTCCACCAACGACGGCGGGATCGTGATCGGTCTCGGCGCCCTCGACCAGGTGACCCTGCTGGACCGCGAACGCCGTCTGGTCCGGGTCGGAGCCGGCGCGCGCTGGGGCGAGGTCGCGGCGAAGCTCGCCCCGCACGGTCTGGCGATCAGCTCCGGCGACTCCGGTGGGGTGGGCGCGGGCGGGCTCGCCACGACCGGCGGGATCGGCTTCCTCGCCCGCTCGTACGGCCTGACCATCGACCACGTCAAGGCCGTGGAGGTGGTCCTCGCGGACGGTCGACGGGTGACCGCCGACGCCGCGCACGAGCCCGATCTGTTCTGGGCGCTGCGGGGCGCAGGGGCGAACATGGGCGTCGTCACCTCGTTCGACATCGAGGCGACGGAACTCGCCGACGTCGTGCTCGCCGTCTTCACCCATGACGCGTCCGACCTGGCGGGCTTCCTGGGTGCCTGGGGCGCACGGGTCGAGGCGAGCCCCCGGGAGCTGACCCCGTTCCTCACCGTCGTCCGGCAGCGCGGACAGGTGATCGGCCAGACGTACGCCCTGTGGGCGGGCGACGACACCGAGGCGGCGGTCGCAGCGCTGGAGCCCTTCCTCGGCATCGCTCCGGTGCTCCAGCAACAGGCCCGGCTCGTACCGTACTCGGGGGTCGTCGCCCCCGGACGCAACGTGCACCGCGGCGAGGGCGGTTACCGCATGCGCTCCGCGCTCGTCGACCACCTCGACGAAGGCGTCACCCGGACCGTGGCCGGGATGTTCGAGGACGGCGGGACGGGCTACTTCCAGATCCGCTCCGTGGGCGGCGCCGTCAACGACACGCCCGCCGACGCGACCGCCTACGCCCACCGCAGCCAGAACTTCGCCCTCTCCGCGATGCTGCGCGGATCTCCGGGCGGCCCCGCGGACGACGCCTGGGACGCGCTGGGCGCCACCGGACTGTATCTGAGCTTCGAAACCCATGAGCACGCCACCGCCCTGACCCGGGCCTACCCGCCGGCGACGCTCGACCGACTCCGGCGGATCAAGCACGCCTACGATCCGGACAACGTGTTCCACGCCAACTTCCCGGTCCTGCCGACCTGACCCCCTGCACGGGCCGACCGAGGCGCTCAGTCGCGACGCGCGGCGAGGTGGTGGGTCACCGTGCCCGCGAGCGCCAGCAGGACGGCCGCCAGTGCGAGCATGCCGCACGCCACAGGGAGGAGCGCCGCGGAGTCGGCGGAGTCGGCCATCCGTCGGAAGAGGTGGTTGACGGGAGGCAGTCCGGGGGTGAACAGCGCCGTCAGCACCAGGGTGAGGGCGGCGACGAGCCCGTACCCGGGGCGCCGGAACACCGACCGGGAACAGAGCAGTCCGATGGCGGTCCCGGTGAGCGCGCAGGCGAGTTGGGCGACCGCGCCGAGCAGCAGGTCGACCGGGCGGACCTGGTACGCGCCCACCCAGAGCGGGAAGAAGAGGCCGAGCACCAGCAGGGGGAGACAGCCGAGCAGGACGGTGGCCGTCGAACCGGCCAGCACCTTCCAGGACCGCCCGGCGCTGACCGTGACGATGGCGCGTTGGGAAGGACCGTCGAGGCCGAGCAGGGCGACCGTCAGCCAGGTCGAGGCGATGAACAGCGCACCGGCGGAGGAGGCGTACGCCGGTGGCAGCGGTCCGCTGCCGCTGACGGTGAGCACCCCGAGCAGGCCGGTGAAGAGCAGCAGCGGCGGCAGATAGCGCTGGGAGTGCAGCGCGACGGCCAGGCCGTAGCGGATCAGTGCGATCACCTGGGGCCACCTCCGGGGCCGGGTCGGGTGGGCGTCCGCGTTCCCTCATGGGCCACGGCCACCACGGACCATCCGCTGCCCAGCGCCGTGAGCAGCAGGGTGTCGCAGTGGGCGGGGTCCACGCGCAGGACGGTGTCGGGGCCGCGCGTGGTGTGGGAGAGGGCGCCGACCGCCGTCCAGTCGAGCGGTCGCGCCGGCCGTCCGCCGGTGCGGGGGGTGAGCACCACCTCGGTGGCGGGGCCCACCTGTGCGAGGGGGCCGGTCCCGACGGCGGGGCGCCCCGTGCTCGCCTCCGCAACGGTCTCCAGCGCCGTCACCCGTCCCTGCCGTACGGCGTACGTGGTGGTCGCGCCGGCCCGGTTGACGGCCTCCCGGTGGTCGGTGAACACCACGGCGCCGCCGGCCTCGGCGACCTCCGTGATGACCTCCGCGAGCACGTCGTGCGCGGCGGCGTCGAGACCGGACCACGGTTCGTCGAGGATCAGGAGTTGCGGTGGGACGAGCAGGGCTTGGGCGAGGGCGACCTTCTGCGCGTTGCCCTTGGACAGGGTCTGTAACTGCGCGCCCGCGCCGCCGACCAACGACAGCCGTTCCAGCAGCAGTCGGCCGCGTGCGGCGGCGGCGTCGGTGGACAGTCCGCGGACCCGACCGAGGTGCACCAGGTAGGCGAGCGCGGAGAGCCGTCCCGGTGGGCCGAACCGGTCGGGCACGTAGCCGACACCGAGCGGTCTCGCGGTGATCCGGCCCCGTGTCGGACGCGAGAGACCGGCCAGCAGGCGCAACAGGGTCGACTTCCCCGAACCGTTGTCGCCGGTGAAGGCCACGATCTCGGCGGCGCGGATCGTGAGGTGCACGTCCTGGAGGATCCATTCCCCGCGGCCGTGCCGCTTGCTCACGGCTTCCAGTCTCATGCCGGCCCCCTGCCGCCGGGCCGGTCGTCGGCGCGCGGTGAACTCACCGACGGACAGGTCCGGTTGGTGCCGCAACTCGCGTTGTCGAAGGAGTGCACAGGACCCACCGTACGGTGTGGCTCACCTCCCGCGGGTCCCCGTCACGCTCCCGTCGCCCGGTCCGCGGCGGTGCGTTCCGTACGGCAGTCCGGGTGGCCCCAGCCGGTGCCGACCTTGGTGATCTTGGCGCCGGCGGCGTAGGCCGTGCCGCAGGGACACCGTCCGGCGAACTTCGCGCTGATGAGCCGGGGTTGGCCGTCGGTGCGCCCCGGCCGCGCGGCGCTCTTGGGGCGACGGTCGGACGGCCGCTTGGTCCGCGTCTCGGTGGCGCGCTGGGGCGCGGGGACCGGCGGTTCGTGATGGCCGAGGGCCGTACCGGCGGGGGCCTGGGCCGTGGCCGCATCGCTGGCGGCCTGGTCGGCGATCGCGTTCAACGGGTCGCCGCCCGCCTGGTGGGCGGGGACGTGGACCAGTTCCACGTCCCGGCCGGCCAACAGCCCTTCGATGTGTTCGATGAGGTCCCGATTGGCCACCGGGCTACCGCTCGCGGTCTTCCATCCCTTGCGCTTCCACCCCGGAAGCCACTGGGTGACGGCCTTCATCGCGTACTGCGAGTCCATGCGCACTTCGAGCGGCGTGCCGGCGGGGACGGCTTCGAGGAGACGCGCCAGGGCGGTCAGCTCGGCGACGTTGTTGGTGGCGGCGCCCAGCGGCCCGGCCTCCCAGCGCTGGGGGCGCCCCTGCGGGTCCGCCGTGACCCAGGCCCAGGCGGCGGGCCCCGGGTTGCCCCTCGATGAGCCGTCACAGGCGGCGATGATGCGGTCAGACATGCCCCGATCATGCCACCCCGCTGTGCACCGGCCGACCCGACGAGCCCCGCCGGACCCGGCGGCGCGCCGAAACCCGGACGTGTATCGTCCTGGTCATGCGCATGGGCGAGGGAGTGGAGTGGGGGCTGCACTGCTGCCTCACGCTGGCCTGGCTGGAAGACGAGGCACCGGTGCCGACGGCACGGCTGGCGGCCTGGTTCGACCTGCCGCCCGCCTACCTCACCAAGCGCCTCCAGACGCTGGTGCGGTCCGGGATCCTGAACTCCACCCCCGGCGCCCGGGGCGGCTTCCGGCTGGGCCGACGGCCGGAACAGATCACGTTGATGGACGTGGTCGCCGCCATCGAAGGTCCGGACGACGCCTTCCGCTGCACCGAGATCCGTCAGCGCGGCGCCGGCCTCGACACACCGGCACAGGAGTTCCGACGCCCCTGCGGGATCGCCACCGCGATGCGTAGGGCCGAACTCGCCTGGCGTCGGGAACTCGCCGGGCAGACGGTGGCCGACCTGATGGCCGCGGCGCCCGCCACGGCCGCGGACCGCACCCGACGCCACTACGCACGCACCACCGGCTGAGCACACCCCCCAGCGGCCCGACGCCGCACCCGCCGACGCGGACACCGCACACACGGACACCGGCACCGCACGCACGAACGCAGAAGGAGAATCAGGATGTCAAACGTCTCGATTCTGATCGGACGGTCGAAGCGGACCGCCCCGGACACGACACCCCGGAGCGGGCTGCCGTCCACCCTCGTCCTCGCGCTGGGCGCCTTCGCCGTCGGGACGGACGCCTTCATCGTGGCCGGCTTCCTCCCTTCCATGGCCGAGGACCTCCGGATGTCCTCGGCGACGGCGGGTCAGTCGATCACCGTCTTCGCGGTCGCCTACGCCGTCCTGTCCCCGGTGCTGGCCACGGCCCTCGCACGGCTGCCGCGCCGGACCGTGCTGATCGGCGCGCTGTCCGTGCTCGGCGTCGCCAACCTCGGCTCGGCGCTCGCCATCGACCCGGCCACCCTGCTCGGCAGCCGCGTCCTGGCCGCAGCCGGTGCGGCCGCCTACACCCCCACCGCGGGCGCGGTCAGCGCCGCCCTCGTCCGCCCCGAACTCCGCGGTCGCGCACTGGCCGTGGTGATCGGCGGGCTGACGGCCGCCACCGCGCTCGGCGTCCCGCTCGGCAGCGCCGCCAGCCAGTGGTTCGGTTGGCGCACCGCACTCGGCCTGGTCGCCGCGCTCTGCCTGCTCGTCGCCGCGGTGCTGCGCCTGGTCATGCCGTGGCTGCCGGGCAACGCCCGGGTGCCGCTGCGCACCCGCCTCGCCGTCCTGCGACGACCCGCCGTCCTCGGCGTGCTGCCGCTCACCGTGCTCGGCATGGGAGCCAGTTACACGGCGTACGCCTACAGCGTGCCCGTGCTGGAGGCGGTCGACGTGCGCGGGGACGGCGTCCTGTGGATGCTCTTCCTGTACGGCCTGGGTGCCGTCATCGGCAATCTGGCCGCCGGTCACGCCACCGACACCCGGGGCTCCACCACGGTACTGACGGTGGGGTACGCCGTCATGGCGCTCGCCCTCGGGTCACTGGGCGGGCTCGCGGCGATGGGCGCGGACGCCACTGCCCTGGTCGGTCTGCTGGTCTTCCTCTGGGGTGCGAGCAGTTGGTGCCAGACACCCGCGCAACAGCACCGACTGATCGGGCTCGCCCCGCAGGAGGCCCCGCTGGTGGTCTCGCTCAACTCGTCCTCGATCTATCTGGGCATCGGTCTCGGCACCGCGCTCGGCGGCGCCGCCCTCGGAGCCGGCGCGGCGACGGTGTACGCCCTGGGGGCGGTCATCGCCGCGGCGGCGCTGGTCTTCCTGTGGTGCACTGCGCGGGCGGCCTCGAACGACGCCTGACCCCGGGGGCGGGCCCCGGTCAGTCGGTGGCGTCGGGGAGGGTCCCCCGCATCCAGCTGACCAGTTCCCGGGCGTCGAGGGTGTCGACCCACCAGTTGGCCGGGTGCTCCTGCCACCCCGGCTGCCTGCCGACGCCGACCACCCTCAGTCCGGCGCGGCGTGCCGCTTCGATGCCGGTGAGGGAGTCCTCGAAGGCCAGGGTGTCCCCGGGGGGCGTGCCGCAGAGGTCCGCGGCGCGCGAGTACAGGTCGGGTTCGGGTTTGGGACGCAGTTCCTCGTCCGGGACGACGAGGTGGTCGAAGTGGTCGAGGAGGCCGGCCCTGCCGAGGCTGGCCTCCACCACGGCGGCCGGGCAGTTGCTCGCGACCGCCAGGGGCAGTCGACCCGAGACCAAGCGCACCAGGTCCTCGGCACCGGGCATGGTGGTCGGGGTCGAGTCGGCGAGTTCCGTGAAGTGGGACAGCAGGGCCTGCGTCAACGCGTCGGCCAGTTCCGGGGTCCCGGTTTCCTCGGCCATGAGGCTCCCGCATTCCGTGTAGTGCACCCCGGCCGCTCTCTCGGCGAAACCGGGTGGTGCCTTCAGTCCGAATTCGGAGAAGGACCGCATGCGTGCGGCCTGCCAGTGGGATTCCGTGTCCACCAGCGTGCCGTCACAGTCGAAGACCAGTGCTGCGGGAATCGAAGGGAAGGTTCCAGGAACAGTCATGCGAATTGCCCTTTCTCGAAGAACGTACGACCGCAGGGGTCGCCGCTTCGACGGCAAACACAGGAATGCCCTGGCCAGGACCGCGAGGGCCGCCACCCGACGCCCTCGCAGCCACGAACGCTACGGTGCGGAATTGATGCGAGGCAAGGCGCTCGCACCGCCACCAGCACCCTGGAAACACAAGAGGAAATGATTCTTCTGTTAAAGAATCCAGTCACACATTCATATGATGCAACGTCAGGGGTGGTGCAACACAAGGAGGTTAGGGATTGACAAGATCACATAAGATGTCCGCTCACACCACACCGGTCACCACCGCCCCCCCTGGAACGCATTTCACCCGATGGTGGGCGCGGCGCACTCTGCCACCACGCCCACCGCCCCGGCGGGCCGCGAGTCGGACCACCAGGGCCCCGAACGGCACCGGATCACCGCACGAGGAGCACCAACTTGCCGGCCGTCCGTCCGGTCTCCCCCCGTGCGTGCGCCTCGGCGGCATCGGCCAGCGGGTACGTCCCGGCGACGGTGGCGCGCAACCGGTCGGCCCGGACGAGATCGGCGATCGCGTTCATTCCGGCGTGGTCGGACTCGACGATCATCACCTCCCCGCGCACCCCGAACCGGTCCGCCTCCGCGGCGAGTTCCCGCTTCTCGTAGGGCAGCAGGGAGACGAGCACGCCGCCCCGGCGGAGGGTCCGGAGCGAGCGGGCACGGTAGTCACCCCCGACGGCGTCCAGGACGACGTCCACCGCGCTGACGACGTCGGCGAAGTCGACCTCCCGGTAGTCGATCACCTCGTCGCAGCCCAGCCCGCGCAGGAACCCGTGTTTGTCCCCACCGGCCGTGCCGATCACGTACGCCCCCCTGGCCTTGGCGATCTGCACGGCCAGATGACCGACCCCGCCGGCCGCCGCATGGACCAGGACGCGGTGTCCCGGGCCCACCCGAGCGGTGTCGACGAGCGCCTGCCACGCCGTCAACGCGGCCAACGGCAGGGCTGCCGCCTGTACGTGGTCGATCCGGGACGGCTTGGACGCGAAGGCGCGGGCCGGCGCGGCGACGTACTCGGCGTGGGCCCCCGCACCGTAGGGGTAGGGCAACATCCCGAAGACCTCGTCCCCGGGCCCGAACAGGGTGACCCCGGTCCCGACCGTCTCGACCACCCCGGAGACGTCCCAGCCGAGGACGAACGGCGGTTCGCCGAGGAACGCCTCCCGCACCCGGTGTTTCCAGTCGGTCGGGTTGAGCCCGGCCGCGTGCACCCGGACGAGGAGTTCGTTCGGCCCCGGTTCCGGGACCTCCCGGCGCACCTCCCTCAGCACCTCGGGCCCGCCGAAGGCCTCCTGGCTGATCGCACGCATGGTCGCGACGGCGTCTGGGGCTGCACTCATGGTCGGACTACTCCTTCGACAGGGCGGAACACGGAGCCGATCGGGCCGACGCCGCCGAGGACGTGCTCCCGACCGGCCGTACGGGAGACCCGGACCGGCCGTGCCGGAGGCACCGTCGAGCCGCGGCGGCGGGGGTGCGCACCCCCGGCGCACGGCAACGATCTTCAGTCGGTTCGGGCGCGGCGAGCAGTGTCCGCCGCACCTAGGTCCGCCACCACCACGCTCCGTCGCACGGGTCGTCCGCCCGGGCGTCGACAGCGACCACCGGGGGCGGAACGCCGGCACCGCCGGGTCGGCACCGAACGACCCACCCAAATAAGACTCCAGAATGCATATTTGATACGGTCCGCGCATGCGGCTGACCAAGTTCACCGACCTGGCCCTGCGCGCCGTGATGAGCCTCGCCGCCACGAGGGACGCCGAACCGCTCACCACGCGCGAGGTCGCCCACGCCATGGACGTGCCGTACACGCACATGGCCAAGGCCATCGCACGACTGCAACACCTGGGCGTGATCGAGGCCCGACGGGGTCGGGGCGGCGGGCTCGCCCTCACGGAGGCCGGACGGCACACCTCGGTCGGCCGCTTGGTGCGCGACCTGGAGGGCGAGGAGGAGGTGGTCGCCTGCGAGGGCGACTCCCCCTGCCCGCTGCGCGGGGCCTGCCGACTCCGCGGGGCGCTGCGCACCGCCCAGGAAGCGTTCTACTCGGCACTGGATCCGCTGACCGTCAACGATCTCGCCGCCTCGCCCACCGGCCCCGTACTGGTCGGGCTGATCGGACGCCGACCCACCTGACCCGCCGCCCACCCACCTGACCCACCCACCCTTCGGGCGGGGCCTTCCCCGCTCTCTTAAATATGCAGATCATCTACCACTTAGGAGTCCCCGTGCTGTCCACACGATCCGTCCCCGTCGTTCGTGCCACCCTGCCGACCGTGGGCGCGGCCATCGAACAGATCACCGATCTGTTCTACCGACGCCTCTTCGAGGAGTGTCCCGAGCTGCTGCGGAACCTCTTCAACCGCGGCAACCAGGCGAACGGCTCCCAGCAGCAGGCCCTCGCCGGGTCGATCGCCGCCTTCGCCGGCATGCTGCTCGAACGGCCCGACGACCGACCGGACGCACTGCTCCTGCGGATCGCGCACAAACACGCCTCGCTGGGCGTCGCCCCCGACCAGTACCAGCTGGTCCACCGCCACCTACTCGCGGCGATAGCCGACGTGCTGGGCGAGGACACCGTCACCCCCGAGGTCGCCGCCGCCTGGGACGAGGTGTACTGGCTCATGGCCAACGCCCTGATCGCCGTCGAAGCCCGCCTCTACCGCGACGCCGGAGCGACCGGCCCCGACACCTGGCGGCCGATGGTGGTCGCCGAGCGCCGCACCGAGACCCCGGACACCGTCTCGCTGACCCTGCGCCCCGCTGACGGCCGCCCCCTCGCAACGTTCCGCCCCGGTCAGTACCTGAGCGTTCGGGTCCAACTACCCGACGGCGCACGGCAAATCCGCCAGTACAGCCTCTCCAGCGCGCCGGGACGTCCCCTGTGGCGCATCACCGTCAAGCGGGCGGCGGCCGACGGGACGCCGGACGGCGAGGTGTCCCACTGGCTCCATGCACACGCCCGACCCGGCGTCGTCCTCACCGTGTCCGCACCGTTCGGCGATCTGGTGCTGCCGCCGGGCGACGGGCCCCTCCTCCTGGCCTCCGCCGGAATCGGGTGTACGCCGATGCTGTCCATGCTCGACCACCTGGCCCGGACCGAGCCGTCCCGCCGGGTGACGGTCGTGCACGCCGACCGCACCCCGGCCGCCCACGCCCATCGCGACGAACTGCACGCCCTGGTCGGGCGTCTGCCCCGGGCGACGCTGCGCCTGTGGTACGAGGACCCGGGCGACGCCGAGCCGGGTGCGCTGCCCGGCCGGGTCGACGTCAGCGCACTGGACCTGCCCGCCGGGGTGACGGCGTACCTGTGCGGGCCGCTCCCCTTCCTGCGGGCCGTCCGCGACGGCCTGCTGCACCGGGGCACGCCCGCCCGGTCGATCCACTACGAGGTGTTCGGCCCGGACCTGTGGCTCGGACAGAAGTGACACCGGCCCCTACGGAACACCGGACCACCGCGCGGTCACCCGGAGCGCGCCAGCCAGGCCGCCAGGGCCTCCCGCGTCCCCGGCAGACCGTACGCGGACGTCAACCAGGGGCCCAGCTCTCCACAGGACCAGGCGAGGTCGGCACCGGGCAGCGCTCCGAGCACCGCACGCTGCCACGGGGTCAACGCCCCGGGAGCCACCGTGGCGACATCACCGAGCGCGTCGACCACCAACCCCGAGGCGACCGCGGCGAGTACGTCCGGTGCGCCGTCCGTCCCGACCAATCGGCGGGCGACGACGTCCCGGGTCGATTCCTCGCGCTCCCGCGGTAGTTGCCCCAGCGTCGCCGCGAGCAGCCCGGCGACGTGGTTGTCGTGGAAGCGGGTGCGCCAGACCCTCTCGTACCCCTCCGGATCGACGTTCGCGGCGGCCAGTTCGGCGACCATCACGGCGACGGCCGCGGGCGGTTGGTCGGGAGCGGTGGTGCGGCAGAGGGCGACGGCCGCGGCCCAGCGGTCGGGGTCGGTCCGATCGCCCAGGAGCCGTTCGAGCATCGCCGGGTCGGAGCCGGTACCCGCCGCCCCGGCGAGCGCACCGAGGGCGATGAGTGCGGTGGTGCGCTCCCGGCCCGGCAGCCGGCGGGCGCACAGCCTGCGCAGTCCGGGGAGGGAGCGCGCGGCCAACTCGGGCAACCAGGCCAGTAGTTCGGCCGCCGCGCCGGCGGTCGACGGGTCGACGGCGTCCAGGTGCGGCAGCACGGCCCGCGCCCCCGCGACGACCGCACGGCGGGCGGAGTCGTCACCCGGCGGACCGTCGGCCGGTGGGGTGGCCCCGTCCTCGGACGGTGGCTCCACCAGCCGGGTGAGGTAGCCGAGGGTGCGTTCGCGGTCGGGGGTGCCGCCCTCGGCGAGCAGCCCCAGGAGGAAGGGCACGGCGTGCGCCGCCGCCGGGTAGACGGTTCCCTGGTGGTACAGGTGGGTCCCCAGCCACTGCCAGGCCCGGTGCCGACGGTCCGTGTCGGTGGAGGTGAGCGCCCGCAGCCGGACCGGGACCTCCGTCGCCGGGCCGCCCATGCACGCCAACTCGGCCCAGGCCACCCGGTCCAGCTCCGCCAGGGAGAGAACTCCCCCGGTCATCGCCCGCCCCCCGTCGTTGCGCACCGCCGGACCCCGCACCTCGGCGGCGAACGACGGCAGAACGTACCACTTCCCGCTCCGCGCCCGCCTGGGCGCTCCCCCACCCGTAGCCACCCCGAAGGGCTCGGGGCCGGGTGCTGCCGGGGCGACGACCGCGGCCCGGCGCCCGGGTATCCGGCGCGCCGGTTGGTGCGGCCGGAGGGGAACGGGGAACTCTTCGCACAGCTACGTGTCCGCACCATGGATGAAGTCCGGCCATCTCCCAGAAGAAGAACGGAGAACGTCAAACGCGTGAAACCAATTCGAACAACTTCCGCACACCCTCCTCGAAGGGGAACCCATGGTGCCCACGCATCATCTTGGGGATCAACGGCACCTCGCCCACCACCGCGCAACCACTGGGAGCGCTAAGCTGCTCACCGGGAGTGAACACGATCGACCCACCTACCCGTTGGCCCCCTTGCAGCGCACAACGACCGCGTGCCCCAGCAATGTTCGCCACACGTTCCGATTCGCCCGAACGACGACGTCCCCACCCGTAGGCGTGCGCCACCCCGCTCGTGATTGCCAGATGCAGCCGATGCCCCGTCGGTCCACCGTTCCCGGGCACTGATCCGACATCTTGGCCGAAGAAGGAAGCGATTTGATCGATTTCAGGATTCTTGGTCCGCTTGTCGTCGAAGTCGGCCAGCGTGAGTTGACGGTTTCCGCGCCACGGCAGAGAGTCATCCTCGCCGCCCTGTTGCTGAGTGCCAAGCAGATCGTCTCGGTGGATCGCCTCCAGGACTTCGTCTGGGACGGCACACCGCCGCCGAGCGGACCGGCCGTGGTCCGCACCTACGTGATGCGGCTGCGGCAGGCACTCGGTCCGAAGGCCGGGGCACGGATCATCACCCGCACCCCGGGATACCTGATCGAGGTGGACGAGGAGGAGACCGACCTCGGCCGGTTCAACAACCGTCGGGACAAGGCCGGCGTACTCGCCGCGGCGGGGGACCTCGAAGGGGCCTCGGCGGAGCTGACGGAGGCGCTGTCGGCGTGGCGGGAACCGCTGCACGACATAGATTCGACGACCTTACGCGACATCGAGGTGCGGCACCTCGAAGAGCGGTACTTCCAGACCCTGAGCTGGCGGCTGGATCTGGACCTGCAACTGGGCCGGCACGCGAGCCTCGTCCCGGAGCTCTGGCGGTTGACCCGCGAACACCCCCTGCGGGAGGCACTGGTGGCCCGGCTGATGCTGGCGCTGTTCCGCTCCGGCCGGCAGTGCGACGCGCTGAACGTCTTCCAGCAGACCAGGGCGCTGCTGGTCGAACAGCTGGCCACCGAACCGGGCGCCGAGCTCCAGGAGATGCAGGCACGGATCCTCGCCGCGGAGGGTGCGCCCCCCTCCGATCCGGTGCCCGCCGCGGCCCGCCCGTCGGCCAGGATCACGTCGTCCCGACCGCAGCCGGCCCAGCTCCCGGCCGCCCTACCCGATTTCGTGGCGCGTCGACCGCCCGTGGACGACGGACCGGGCGGGGGCGACCCGTTCGACCCGCTGGCCGGGGACCCGACGCTCGGCCCGGCCGCGACGACGGTGATCAGTGGCGGCGGCGGGATCGGCAAGACCGCCCTCGCCGTGCACACCGCGCACGCGTACCGCGGGGAGTTCGCCCACGGCCAGCTCTACGCCTCCCTGGGCGGCAGCGGAGGGCAACCGGCCCATCCTTCGAGCGTGCTGGCCCGGTTCCTGCGGGATCTGGGGGTGCCGCACGGCGCGGTCCCCCAGGACGAAGCCGAACTGGTGGCCATGTACCGCTCCGTCGTGGCCGACCGCAAGCTGCTGATCGTGCTCGACGACGCCGCGAACACCGCCCAGGTGCGCCCCCTCATCCCCGGCGGCGCGCGCAGCAGGGTGATCATCACCAGTCGGGACCGGCTGGCCGGGCTGGAGGGTGCGCGGACCGTCGTGCTGCGCCGCATGGACAAGGAGAGCTCCCTACAGCTGCTCGGCGCGGTGGTCGGCCGGGCGCGCGTCGAGTCGGAACGCGTGGCGGCCCAGCAGATCGTCCGGATCAGCGGCGGCCTGCCGCTGGCCCTGCGGATCATCGGCATCCGGTTGCGCCAGCAGCCGTACCGGCCGCTCGCCGACATGGCCGCCCGGCTGGCGGCGCCCGAACGGCTGCTCGACGAGCTGAGCGTCGGGGACCTGGTGGTGCGCGACTGCTTCGCCCGTAGTTACGCCGCCCTCAGCACCCCGGTGGCGTGCGGGGTCGGCCCGGACCGGGTGCTGCGGACCCTGGGGACCCCCGACACGTCGACCTTCACGGCCGCCTCGGTCGCCGAGCGGCTCGACTGCTCCCGCCTCGACGCCGAGGACGCGTTGGACCGCCTCGTCGACGCCGACCTGCTGGAGCAGGACGGCTTCGGACGGTACTTCCTGTGTGACGTGGTCCGGGCCTACGCCAGGGAGATGGACCGGGCGACGTACGGGACCGCACCGCAAGCCGGGTGACACCCCCGGGCACGGTCCCCGGCCCGGGGCGGCGGGTTGCGGTCGAGCTGCCGCCCGGCCCCGGGGACCACGCCCCGGGTGTCACGGGCGGCGGGCCCCCGGGGTCGCGAAACGGGCCGTCAGCTCCCGCTTGAGGACCTTCCCGCTGGGCCCCAACGGCATCGCGTCGGTGAGCACGGCCAGCCGCGGGTACTTGTGGGCCGCCATGCGCTCACGGCACCAGGCCACGATCTGGCCGGGCAGCGCCGCGTCGGCGGTGCCCGGCCGGGGCACCACGACCGCGCAGACCTCCTCGCCGAGGGTGTCGTGCGGCACGCCGATCACGGCGACCTGCGCCACCGCGGGGTGTCGGGCCAGGGTCTCTTCGAGTTCGCGCGGGTAGACGTTGTACCCGCCGCGGATCACCAGGTCCTTCTTGCGGTCGACGATGCGCAGGTACCCGTCGGCGTCCAGGACGCCCAGGTCGGCCGAGCGGAACCAGCCGTCGACCAGGGCCTCGGCGGTGGCCTCCGGACGGTTCAGGTAGCCGGCCATCACGTTGTGGCCGCGGATGACGACCTCCCCGACCTCGCCGGCGGGGAGCAGTTCGATGCGGTCGTCGACGTCGGAGCGCGCGATCGCGACGTCGACGCCCCAGATCGGCTTGCCGACCGTGCCGGGGCGTCGCGGCCACGCCTGCTGGTTGTACGCGACCACGGGCGAGGTCTCGGTCAGGCCGTACCCCTCGTAGATCGGGCAGCCGAACCGCGCCTCGAACTCCTCCAGCACCGCGACGGGGAGCGCGGCGCCGCCGGAGTAGGCCCGGTCCAACCGGGGCGGACGGGAGGTGTGTGCGGTGGCGGCGAGCAGCGCGAGGTACATCGTCGGTACGCCCATGAGCACCGTGCAGCCGTGCGCCGCCATCAGGTCCAGTGCCCACGGACCGTCGAAGCGTTCCATCAGCACCACGGTCGCACCGGCCCGGAACGCGGTGTTCATGCCGCAGATCTGTCCGAAGGTGTGGAACAGCGGCAGGCAGCCCAACAGCACGTCGTCCGCGTCCATCGCGAACGGTGATTCCCTGCCGAGCTCGACGTTGAGGAACACGCTGAGGTGGGTGAGCATGGCGCCCTTGGGGCGGCCGGTGGTGCCGGAGGTGTAGAGGATCAGCGCGATGTCGTCGGGGGCGCGCGGGACGAGGGTGTCGACGGGGTCGGTCCCGGCGTCGAGGTCGCCGTCGGTGAGGACGGGCGTGGCCGTCCGGGCCGCGGCGGCGCCGCCGTGACCGCGGCGCGCGTCATCGGTGCAGATCAGCACGCGGGCTTCGGAGTCCGCCAGCACGTAAGCGATCTCGTCGGTGCGCAGGGTCGTCGGGATCGGGACGAGCGTCGCCCCGAGGGCGAGCGCCCCGAAGTACGCCATCGGGAAGCAGGGCGCGTTGGGGAGCAGCAGGGCCACCCGGTCGCCGGGGCCGACGCCCTGCCGGCGGAGCACGGCGGCGTGGTGTCGGGCACCGGCCCAGAGCTGGGCGTAGGTGAGGGTGGCGTCGGTCGTCACGAGGGCCGGGTGCTCGGGCCTGCGCAGGGCGGATTCGGCGAGGACGGCGGCCAGGGAGAGGGTCATGGCGGTTCAGCCACGCGTTTCCGCGGCCAGCCGTGCCTTGTCGGGCTTGCCGACCGCGGTCAACGGCAGCGTGGGGCGCAGGTGGATGCGCTCGGGGACGTGCGGGGCGGAGAGTTCCGCGCCGATCCTGGCCTTCAGCTCCTCCTCGGTGACGGGGGTGTGGGCGTCCCGGAGGGCGACCGCCGCGTGCAGGTGCTCGATCCGGTCGCCGTCCACCACCGCGAAGACCGCGGCCTGGGCGATGCCCGGGTGGGCGAGGAGGACCCGTTCCACATTGGCCGGGTAGACCTTGATGCCGCCGGTCTTCACCGTTTCGGAGCGTCGGCCGCGGATGGTGAGGTAGCCGCGGGCGTCGAGGGAGCCCAGGTCGCCGGTGTGGAGCCAGCCGTCGCGCAGGGTCCGGGCGGTGAGCTCCGGGTCGCCGACGTAACGGGTCATCGCGAACGGCGACCGGACGAGGATCTCCCCGGTCTCGCCGGTGGGCAGGTCCCGGGTGTCCTGTTCGTCGCGGATGCGCAGCTGGGTGAAGAGCGGGCGTCCGGCGGTGGTCAGCAGCGCCGGGTCGGAGTGTTCGAACGGGGTCAGCAGGGTGATGGCGGCGGCTTCGCTGGTGCCGTATATCTGCATGAGCACCGGCCCGAACCGTTTCGCCGCGCGGGCCAGGCGCTCCGGTGAGGAGGGGGCTCCGGTGTAGCTGAGGACGGTGATGCTGGACAGGTCGGCGCGGTCGACGTCGGGGTGGTCGAGCAGGAGGTACAGCTGCGGCGGCGACACCAGCAGGCGGGTGATCCGGTGGTGCGGGACGGCGGCGAGCACCTTGTCGGCGTCGAAGCCGTCGTGCAGGACCACCGTGCCGCCGGAGGCGAGCGTGTCGTCGGCGGCCTGTCCGCTGGAGTGGCTCATCGGCAGGGTGGCGAGGTAGACGGCGGGCCACGCCTGTTGGAGGCCGCCGGTGATGAATCCCCTGCGGGTGCCGAAGCTGACCACGATGCCCTTCGGTTTGCCCGTGGTGCCGCTGGTGTAGGTGACGACGGCGTCGGCGGACGGGGCGACGACCACGGCCGAGGCGTCGAACGCCGGATCGCCCGCGGTGAGGTCGGTGACGTCCGGGCCGAGGTCGCCGAGTGCCACCATGTCGACCGGGGTGAGTACGCCGTCGCGCACCTCACGGGCCCGTTCCAGGTTGTTCGCGTCGACGGCCAGCACCGTCACCCGGGTCTCCTCCACGATCCGGCGGGCCGCGTCGAGGCCGATCCGGTCGCCGGGGTCGACCGCGTTGGTGGTGTGCAGGTGCACCACCGTGGCTCCGACGAGGTTCGCGGCGTACCGCAGGATCAGGGTGGCCGGGGTGTTCGTCACGGTGAGCACGCCGACCACGAGGTCGGGTCGGCCGCCGGTACACCGGTGCAGCACCGCGGCGGCGGCCCGGACGGCGCCGGTGAACTGCCGTGCAGTGAGCGTCACATCGCGCCAGGTGAGGACGGGTTTGCCGGGTTCGGCGTCGAGGACCCCCAGGATCTCACCGACGTACGTATCGTTCGCGGGCATGGTGAATTCGTCCCCTCCCATGGCGGAATCCCGCAGAGCATACCGTGTCGACAATGTGAAGAGAATGAATCCACAAGGCTGCGACACATGTATCGCGAACAATTCAAGGAAGTCATCGAGACGCCATCGGGATGATATTCGACGCCGCGAGAATTGCCACCCGGAACGCTCCTTCCCAGCGACATGAGTACGTTTTACGTTCCCGCGCACGGGGCTGCCGCGAGCATGACGGAATTGAGCCGTGCACACACCGCACCACGCTCCGCCGCCCACGGCCGCGGAACGCTGCCGCCTCATCGTCATGAATTCCAGAGAACGGGTCGACGTCATGTCTCATTACCTCGACGCCCTGCAAAAGCTGCACACGGCCCTGGACTCCGCCGGGCCGAAACGCGATTTCCTGGAGGTCGACCGGATCGCCGGGCGTTTCCCGGCGGCCGTGAGCAGCCGCCCGCGGCAGCCCTCCGACATCAGTGTGTGGTGCAGCAATGACTACCTGGGTATGGGGCAGCACCCCGCCGTACTGACCGCGATGCGCGACACGTTGGGCGCATCGGGGGCCGGAGCGGGCGGCTCGCGGAACATCGGCGGGACGAACGGGCAACACGTCCTGTTGGAGCGGGAACTCGCGGAGCTCCACGCGAAGGACGAGGCACTGCTGTTCACCTCCGGTTACACCGCCAATGAGGGCGCGTTGTCCGTGTTGGCGGGGCAGATCGAGGGCTGTCTGGTCTTCTCCGACGAGAAGAACCACGCCTCGATCATCGACGGTCTGCGGCACAGCGGCGCCGAGAAGCGGATCTTCCGGCACAACGACGCCGCGCACCTCGAAGAGTTGGTGTCCGCGGCCGATCCGGACCGGCCCAAGATGATCGTCACGGAGTCCGTGTACTCCATGGACGGTGATGTGGCGCCACTCGCCGAGATCGCCGCCATCGCGAAGCGCCACGGTGCGATGACGTTCCTGGACGAGGTGCACGCGGTCGGCATGTACGGTCCGCAGGGTGCCGGGATAGCGGCCGGCCTCGGCCTCGCCGACCGGTTCACCGTCATCATGGGGACGCTCGCCAAGGGCTTCGGTACGACGGGCGGTTACATCGCCGGTCCTGCGGACCTCATCGACGTCGTCCGCAGGCTCTCCCGCTCCTTCATCTTCACCACGGCCCTCCCGCCCGCGGTGGTCGCGGGCAGCCTCGCCGCGGTGCGTCATCTGCGCGCCTCGGACGAGGAACGCGGCCGGTTGAGCGAGAACGCGACGCTGCTGCACCGGTTGTTGAAGCAGCGCCGCATACCGTTCCTGTCCGACGAGTCGCACATCGTCTCCGTCCTGGTCGGCGATGACGCGACCAGCCGGCGCATCTCCGACCTGCTGCTGGAGCGGCACGGCATCTACGTCCAGGCCATCAACGCGCCCAGCGTCCGCGAGGGCAGTGAGATCCTGCGCATCGCGCCCGGCGCGGTGCACTCCACCGACGAGGTCCGGGCCTTCGTCGAGGCGCTCGACGCCATCTGGCAGGAGTTGGACCAGCGGCGCTCCGGCCTGGCCGCCGTCTCCGCCGCCTCGTGACGGGCCCCGCGCCTGCGCGCGCCGATCGACAACGAAGGACCATCGTGGCTGATCAGATCGCCGTCACCCCGCGCCTCGCCGCGTACGTGCGTGAGGTCTCCGTACGTGAGGACCCGCTGCTGCGCGAGCTCCGCGAGGAGACCGCCGGTCTCCCCGGCGGGGTGGCCATGCAGGTGCCCCCCGAGGAGGGGCAGTTGCTGTCCCTGTTGGCCCGGCTGGTGAACGCCCGCTCCGTTCTGGAGATCGGGACGTTCACCGGGTACAGCACGCTCTGTCTGGCCCGGGCGCTGCCCGCCGACGGCCGGGTGGTGACCTGTGACATCACCGACCGTTGGCCCTCCATCGGGGCCCCCTACTGGGAGCGGGCCGGTGTCGCGGACCGGATCGACCTGCGCATCGGTGACGCGCGGGAGACATTGGCGAAACTACGGGCCGAGGACGGACCGGACGGACCCGGCGCCTTCGACCTCGTGTTCGTCGACGCGGACAAGACGGGGTACCCGGAGTACTACGAGCTCTGTCTGACGCTGGTGCGTCCGGGCGGGCTGATCGTCGTGGACAACACCCTCTTCTTCGGTCGGGTCGTCGATCCGTCGGCGCAGGACCCCGACACCGAGGCCGTCCGCGAGCTCAACGCCCGGCTGCACGGCGACGAGCGGGTGGACGTCAGCATGCTCGCCGTGGCCGACGGCATCACCCTGGTGCGCCGCCGGCCCGAGTGAGCCGAGCACGAGGTGGCCGCCGCACCGTTCCCGGTGCGGCGGCCTTTGACGTTCCGTCAGCGGGCGGCCGGGGCGGCGCTGTCGGCAACCAGCTCCGGGGCGTCGAGCCGGACGGTCGTCGAGCCGGCCCATGCGGTCGGCACCAGGTGCAGCCGTTGCACGGCCTCGACCGCCGGCGGGGCGAGCGCCTCGCGGCAGGCGCACTCCGTGTCGTCGAAGCCGGCGAAGCGGTACGCCACCTCCATCATCCGGTTGCGGTCGGTGGGCCGGAAGTCCGCGAGGAAGTGCACCCCCGCCCGGGCCGCCTGGCCCGCGAGCCAGGCGAGCAGGGTGGAGCCGGCGCCGAAGGAGACCACCCGGCAGGAGGTGGCGAGCAGACGCAGGTGCCACACCTGCGGATGCTTCTCCACCAGGATGACGCCGACCGCCCCGTGCGGGCCGAACCGGTCGGTGAGCGAGGCCACCAGCACCTCGTGGTCGGGGTCCGCCAGCAGCCCGCGGAGCGTCCCGTCCGCGTAGTGCACCCCGGTCGCGTTCATCTGGCTGGTGCGCAGCGTGAGTTCCTCCACGCGGGAGAGTTCGTCCTCGGTCGCCCGGTCGATCCGCATGACCAGTTCCAGCGAGCGCAGGAAGTCCTCGTCGGGCCCCGAGTAGTCGGCCCGTTCGGCGTCGCGCCGGAAGCCCGCCTGGTACATGTCCCGTCGCCGCCGGGAGTCGACCGTACTGAACGGCGGTCTGAACTCGGGCAGTTCGGTCAGCTTCAGGGCCATGTCGGCCGGATAGGTGCGCACCTGCGGGAGGTGGAACTCGACCTCGGCCCGCTCGGTGTGCTGGTCGTCGATGAACGCGACGGTGCCGGGCGCGAAGTTGAGCTGCTCGGCGATCCGGCGGATCGCGTCCGACTTGTTGCCCCACCCTATCTCCGGCAGCACGAAGTACTCCGCGACGCCCAGGGCTTCGAGCCGCGGCCAGGCCAGGTCGTGGTCGTTGCGGCTGCTGACCGACTGGAGGATGCCCCGGGCGTCCAACTCGACGATCACCGCCCGGATCTCGTCGGTGAGCCGTACCTCGCCGTCCTCCAGCAGCGTCCCCTGCCAGAGCGTGTTGTCGAGGTCCCACACCAGGCACTTGACGACGGTCGGTGTCGTCTGCTCGCTCAACGTCCCCCCTCCCGGGCTCCGGACAGCACGTGGTCGGCCAGCAGCAGCCGGCTCATCTCGTTGCTGCCCTCGATGATCTCCATGCACTTGGCGTCGCGGTAGGCGCGCGCCACGACGTGTCCGTCCCGGGTGCCGGCCGAGGCCAGCACCTGTACCGCCAGGGCCGCGCCGTGCGCCGCGTTCGTCGCGCTGGTGTGCTTGGCCAGCACGGTGGCGACGACCTGGTCCGGCGAACTCTCGTCCCAGCAGCGACTGGCGTGCTCGCAGGCCCGGCTGGCCGCCTGCTCGGCGACGAGCAGGTCGGCCAGGTGCCCGGCCACCAGTTGGTGGCCGCCGAGCGGCTGACCGAACTGTTCGCGGGTCCGGGCGTGCGAGCCGGCCGCGGCCAGACAGGCGCGCAGGATGCCGACGCAGCCCCAGGCGACGGACATCCGCCCGTACGCGAGTGCCGTGGTCACCAGCAGCGGCAGGAACTGGCCGCCGCCGCCGAGCAGGTTCTCCGCCGGCAGCCGCACCCCGGTCAGGCGCACGTCCGCGTGTCCGGCGGCGCGGCACCCCAGGGGGGCGGCGATGCGTTCCACCGTGACGCCGGGCGCATCGGTGGGCACGACGACCGCGCCCGCCCCGCCGTCGTCGAGCAGGCCGAACACCACCACGAAGTCGGCGTAGGCCGCCCCCGTCGTCCAGGTCTTGCGGCCGTCGACCACGACGGTGTCGCCGTCGCGCACGATGCGGGTGTCGATGGCCGACAGGTCGCTGCCCGCCTGCGGCTCGCTGAACGCCACCGCGGCCAGTTCCCCGCCGGTGAGCCGGCCCAGCAGGGCGGTGCGCTGAGGCGCATCGCCCAGCCGGGTGATCGTCCAGGCGGCCATGCCCTGGGAGGTCATGATGCTGCGCAGCGAGGAGCAGAGGCTGCCGACGTGCGCGGTGAACTCGCCGTCCCGGGCGCTGCTCCAGCCCAGTCCGCCGTCCTCGGCGGGCACGACCGGGCAGAGCAAGCCGCCGGCGCCGAGCTTGCGGAGCATTTCCCGGGGCAACTCCCCCGTGCGGTCCCACTCCTCGGCCTGGTCCCCGACGAGGCCGGTGACCTGGGCCCGTGCCGCGTCCAGCGCGTCACTCACCGCCGGTCCCCGCTTCCGTGCCGCGCAGGCGGTGCACCAGCGCCACCATGGTGTCGACCGTGCGGAAGTTGTCCAGGCGCAGGTCCGCGCCGCGGATCGAGATGTCGTACGTCTTCTCCAGGTGCAGGACCAGTTGCATGGCGAACAGGGAGGACAGCCCGCCCGTGGCGAACAGGTCCACGTCCGGCTCCCAGCTCCGCTTGGTCTGCGCCGTCAGGAAGCCGAGGACCTCCTTGCGCACCGCGCCGCCGTCCGTGCTCTGGTCGGGTGCGTTGTCGGTGGTGTCCATCGGGGTGTCTCCTCGCATCGGGTGGTGGTGCGTGTTCAGTGGGTGTAGGTGTAGAAGCCGCGGCCCGACTTGCGGCCGTGGTGCCCCTGGCGGACCTTCTCCAGGAGCAGGTCGCAGGGGCGGCAGCCCTCGTCGCCGGTGCGCTCGAAGAGCACCTGGAGCGAGTCGACGAGGTTGTCGATGCCGATCAGGTCGGCGGTGCGCAGCGGGCCGGTGCGGTGGCCCAGGCAGTTCTCCATGAGCGTGTCGACGGCTTCGACGCCCGCGGTCCCCTCCTGCACGATCCGCGCCGCGTCGTTGATCATCGGGTGGAGCACCCGGCTGGTGACGAAGCCCGGCGCGTCCTTGACGACGATCGGCTCCTGGCCCAGGGCCGCGAGCGCGGCCGTCAGCGCCTCCATGGTGGCCTCGGCGGTGCGCACGCCGCGGATCACCTCCACCGTCCTGATCAGGTACGGCGGGTTCATGAAGTGGGTGCCCACCACCTCGCCGGGCCGCCGGGCGACGCCCGCGAGTTCGTCGATGGGGATCGACGAGGTGTTGGAAACCAGCGGGGTGCCGGGGCGGGTCAGTGCGGACAGCTCGGCGAGGACCTTCGTCTTGACGCCGAGGTCCTCGGTGGTGGCCTCGATGACGAGGGTCGCGTCGGCGGCGCCGGCGAGGGTCGTCGCGGTGGTGAGCGGGCCGGTCGCCGTGTCGGCGGCGAGCCGACCCATCAGCTGCGCCATCCGCAGTTCACCGGCGATCTGGTCCCGGGCGCGCTCCAGCACCGGTTCGTCGACGTCGACGAGCAGCACGGGCAGGCCGCGGAGCAGGGCCAGTGTGGTGATGCCGACGCCCATGACGCCCGCGCCGACCACGGCGAGGCGGTGCTCGTCGGTTTCTGTGTCCATGAGGGGACGGGGTCCTTCCGTTGAGGAGTGCTCAGGAGAGCGGTGGTCAGGAGAGGGGTGCTCAGGAGAGGAGGGCGGCGAGCCAGTCGGAGACGGTCGCGGCGGTCGTGTCCGCGTGCTGTTCCATCATCGAGAAGTGGTCGCCGGGCACGTCGAGGGTGGTGTGGGCGCCCGGCCAGCTCGACCGCCAGTCACCGACGGTGGGCGCCGACTCGCCGAGCGGCGCGGAGGCACGCACCAGCAGGACGGGGGCGGCCACCTCCGGGGGCGTGTAGTCGTCGAGGATGCGGAAGTACTTGCCCATCGCGGTGAGTCGGGTGCCGTCCATCGGCACCGCCTGGTCCTCGCGGTCGAACATGCCGCTCAGCAGCACGTCGTTGAACTGCGTCATGGCCTTGTTGCTGGACAGGTACGTGTCGAGCAGGACCACCGCGGCCGGCTGCACCCCGCGGGCTTCGAGTTCGGCGGCGACGCCGTGGGCGACGGTGCCGCCGGAGGAGGAGCCCAGGAGGACCAGCCGGCGGTCGCGGCCGAGGCGTTCGATGATCTCCTCCGCCTGGTAGGCCAGCATCGGCGCCATGGACGACGGGAGTCGTTGGCCGGGCAGGAACCCGGGGGCGGACAGGGTGCTGGAGCCGTAGGTGCCCCGGAACCGGTTGACGAACCGGGCGTACTGGTGGCCGCCGCCGAGGGCGACGACGGAGCCGAAGCACACCAACTCGGGCGCCTCGTCGTGGGTGTTGATCCGCAGCAGTGACGGGGGTTCCTCGGTGGAGCGCAGCTCGGCGGGGGTGTGGAACTCCGGGCGCAGCGCGGAGGTGTTCTTGAGCAGGTCGATCGCCTCGTCGGACTTGCCGCGCCGGCACAGCTGCCGGAACAGAGTGCTGACGGGGTCGTCGTCGGAGCGGGCGGCGACCGGTGCCGGGGGCGGTGCGGGGGTGCCCGGCCCGGTGGCGGGCGCGGGCTGTGCGGCCGCCGCCGCGGTGGCCCATTCGGTGCGGACCAGTTCGGCGAGCTTGGCGGGGGTGCCGCTGGAGAACACCACGGTCGGCAAGAGGTTCAGGCCGGTGGCCGCGGCGAGCCGGTGGCGCAGTTCCAGCGCGGTCAGCGAGTCGAACCCGACGGAGAGGAAGGCGTCCTCGGCGTCGAGTCCGGCGCTCTCGGCGTCGGCGTGGCCGAGCACCTGGGCGGAGTGGACCCGTACCGCTTCCAGCAGGAGGTCGTACTGCTCGTCGGGGTTCGCGGCGAGCAGCCGGTCCCGCAGCTGGGGGTCCGCGGCGGGGCGTTCCGGGCCGGTGGTGCGGACCAGGGCGCGCAGCAGGTGCGGCACCGGGCCGTCGCGGAAGGCGCTGACGTCCAGGGCGACGGGTGCGAGCACCGGGTCGGGCGCGGTGAGCGCCGCGTCGAACAGGTCGGTGCCCGCCGTGGCGGACAGGGCGTGCACCCCGCTGCGGCCCATGCGGTGCAGATCGGCGTCCGACAGGTCGGCGGTGAGGCCGCTGCGCTGTTCCCACAGGCCCCAGGCGAGTGACTTGGCGGGGAGTCCGGCGCGGTGGCGCAGGGTCACGATCGCGTCGGCGGCGACGTTCGCGGCGCTGTAAGCGGCTTGTCCCGGGCCGCCGAACAGGCCGGCCACCGAGGTGTACACCACGAACGCGCGCAGCGGCAGTGCGGCGGTCGCTTCGTGCAGGTTCCAGGTGCCGTCGACCTTGGGCGCGAGGACGCCCGCGAGGCGTTCGGCCGTGAGGTCGGCGAGCAGCCCGTCGTCGATGACTCCGGCGGTGTGCACGACGGCGGTCACCGGGTGTGCCGCCGGGACCGCGGCCAGGGCCCGGTCGAGGGCGGTCCGATCGGTGACGTCGCAGGTCGCGGCGGTGACCAGGGCCCCGGACCCGGCCAGTTCGGCGATCAGTTCGTCCACGCCGGGTGCGGCCGGGCCGCGCCGGCTCAGCAGCAGCAGACGGCGTACGCCGTGCCGGGCGACGAGGTGCCGGGCCAGGATGCCGCCGAGTTCGCCGCCGCCGGTCAGCACCACGGTTCCGGTGCCGTCGAAGACGTCGGTCGCCGGGTCGCCGGCCGGGGTGCGGCGCAGCCGGGGCAGGTGCAGCCGGCCGGCCCGCAGCGCCACTTCGGGCTCGCCGCTGGCCAGCACCGCGGACAGCGCATCGGCCGTGGTGCGCGGGTCGTCGGTGTCCAGCAGCACGATCCGGCCCGGGTGTTCCTGCTGGGCGGAGCGCACCAGTCCGTGGACGGCCGCGCCGGCTACGTCGAGGGGTTCGTCCGCCAGGTCGACCGCGCCGCGGGTGAGCACCACCAGGGGCGGGCAGCCGGCCGGGGGGCGTTCCAGCCAGGTGTTCAGCTGTTCCAGGACGGTGGTGGTGGCGGTGTGCACGGCTTCGGGGCCGGCCGGTCCGTCGGGCGGGCAGAGCAGCAGCACGGCGTCGAGGCCGGTGGGGTCGTCGGTCGGACCGGTGCCGGCTCCGGTGGGCACCAGCCGCTCGTCCGGCGGGCCGAGCAGGGACCAGCGCACGATCGGGCCGGCGGCGGCGGTGGTCGACGCGGTCCACTCCACCCGGTGGAGGGCGTCGGTGACGGGGCTCAGCACGTCGAACGAGGTGGTGCGCATGGCGAGGGTGGCGATGGTCGCGACCGGGCGGCCGTCCCCGTCACTCACGTGCAGCGCGACGTCCTCGGGGCCGGTGGGGCTGAGGGTGACGCGCAGGGTCTGCCCCGCGCGGGCCCCGGACCACAGCCGCACCTGTTGCCAAGAGAACGGCAGGGGCACGCCGGTGGCGCCGGGTTGTTGTTCCGCGTCGCGGCCCACGCCGGCCTGGCGCAGGCTGACGGTCTGGAGGCAGGCGTCCAGCAGCGCCGGGTGCAGCGGGAAGTCGCCGGCGGCTCCGTCCGGCAGCGTCACCTCGGCGAAGACCTCGTCCCCGCGGGACCAGGCGGCGCGCAGGCCGCGGAAGGCGGGGCCGTACTCGATGCCCCGGTCCTGGAGGATGCGGTACAGCGCGCCGATGCGCATCTGTTCGGCGCCGGGCGGTGGCCAGGCGGCGGCGGTGGGCATCGGGGGCAGCGCCCCGGAGGGCGCCAGCAGGCCGCTGCCGTGGTTCGTCCACTCGACGGCGGTCGCGGGCCGTGAGTGGATCTCGACGGTGCGCTTGCCGGCGTGGTCGGGTGCCCCGGCGGTCAGCCGCAACTGCACGTCGGCGCCGTCGTCGGCGGACAGCACCAGCGGTGCGGACAGGGTGAGTTCTTCGATGAGGTCGCAGCCGAGCCGGCCGCCCACGTGGGCCGTCATCTCGACGTAGGCGACGCCGGGCAGCAGGGCGGCCCCGCGCACGGCGTGGTCGGCGAGCCACGGGTGGTCCGCGAGCGAGAGTCGGCCGGTGAAGACGGTGCTGCCACTGCCGGGCAGTTCCACTGCGGCGCTCAGCAGCGGGTGGCCGGGGTCGGCCTGTCCCATGGAGGCGGGGTCGCCGCCGGCGCGGGTGGCGTCCAGCCAGTACCGCTGGCGTTGGAAGGCGTAGGTGGGCAGGTCGACGCGGCGGGCTCCGGTGCCCTCGAACGCGGGTGCCCAGTCCACCGGTACCCCGGCGACGTGGGCGTGGGCGAGCGAGGTGAGCAGCCGCTCGGGGCCGGCGTCGTCGCGGCGCAGCGTCTCCACCACGGTGAAGTCGGCCAACTCCGCGTCGGCGGCGGCGTCCTGGAGGTTGAACGTCAGCACCGGGTGCGGGCTGACCTCGACGAAGGTGCGGTGCCCGGCGTCGAAGAGTCGCGTGGTCGCCTCGTGGAAGCGCACGGTGTGCCGCAGGTTGCGGAACCAGTAGTGGGTGTCGAGCGTGGTGGGCTCGGCCCATTCGGCGTCCACGGTGGACATCAGGGGGACGGTGCCGGGCCGCGGGCGCACGTGGGCGAGCCCCGTCAGCAGGTCCTGGCGCACCCGGTCCACGGCGGCGGAGTGCGGGGCGTAGTCGACGGGGGTGCGGAACACCATCAGGTCGTCGGCGCGGGCGAACTCGTCCATCGCGGTGGCCTCGCCCGCCAGCACGACCACGCGGGGGCCGTTGACCGCGGCGATCGACAGCCGACCGTCGTACCCGGCGATCATCTCCTCGGCCTCCGGGGCGGACAGCAGCACGGTGGCCATGGCGCCGCCCCGGGTCACGGCGGCGAGGGCGCGGCTGCGGTGCACGGCGATCGAGGCCGCGTCCTCCAGGGTGAGGATGCCGGCGACGCAGGCCGCGGCGACCTCGCCCTGGCTGTGTCCGACGACGGCGGCCGGGGTGACCCCGTGAGCCTGCCACACCGCGGCCAAGGACACCAGGACGGAGAAGAGCACCGGTTGCAGGGTCTCGACGTCGTCGATCGACGGGGCGCCGGGCTCCTGGCGGACCACGGCGATCGGGGACCAGTCGAGGTGGGCGGCGAGGGCGCGCTCGCAGTCGGCCATGCGGGCGGCGAACGCCGGGGAGGTGTCGAGCAGTTCGCGGGCCATGCCGGGCCACTCGGCGCCGAGGCCGGGGAAGACGAACACGGGCTTGGCCGCCTTCGCCGGGGCGGTCCCGGTGATGACGGAGGGTACGGGCTCCTCGCGGGAGAGGGCGGCGAGTCCGTCGAGCAGCGGGGTGCGGCCGGTGCCGACGACGACGGCGCGCTCGGCGAACCGGGACCGGCCGAGGGCCAGGGACAGGCCGACGTCCGTCGGGTGCGTCCCGGGCGAGGCGAGCACCCGGGCGTGCAGCCGGGCGGCCTGGGCGCGCAGGGCCGTCGGGGTGCGCGCGGACAGCGTCCAGGCGACGGGGGTGTCCTGCCGGGGCCCGGTCGGCTCCGCGGACGGCTCCTCGGGGGCCGCTTCCAGGATCAGATGGGCGTTGGTGCCGCTGGCGCCGAAGGAGGAGACCGCGGCCCGGCGGGGGCGGTCCGACGCGGGCCAGGCGGTGGCCTCGGTGAGCAGGGAGACCCGGCCCTGGCTCCAGTCGACCTGGCTCGTCGGGCGGTCGATGTGCAGGGACCGGGGCAGCAGGTCGTGGCGCAGGGCGAGCACCGTCTTGATGACGCCGCCGACGCCGGCCGCCGCCTGGGTGTGCGTGAGGTTGGACTTGAGCGAGCCCATGAGCAGGGGCCGGTCGGCGGGGCGGTCCTTCCCGTACACGTCGAGGACGGCCTGCGCCTCGATGGGGTCGCCGAGTACGGTGCCGGTGCCGTGCGCCTCCAGGGCGTCGATGTCGGCGGGGCGCAGTCCCGCGTTCTCCAGGGCCTTGCGGATGACCTTGCGCTGCGCGGGGCCGTTGGGGGCGGTGAGCCCGTTGCTCGCGCCGTCCTGGTTGACCGCGGAGCCCTTGATGACGGCGAGGACCGGGTGTCCGTGGCGGCGGGCGTCACCGAGGCGTTCCAGCAGCACCACGCCGACGCCCTCGCCGAAGGCCGCTCCGTCGGCGCTCGCGGAGAACGACTTGCAGCGGCCGTCGCCGGCGAGTCCGCCCTGGCGTCGGGAGCCGCCGAACAGGCCGGGCGCGGACATGACGGTGACGCCGCCGGCCAGGACCAGCGAGGTGTCTCCCTCGCGCAGCGCCTGGCAGGCCAGGTGGATGGCGACCAGGGAGGAGGAGCAGGCGGTGTCCAGGCTGACGGCGGGTCCCTCCAGGCCGAGGGCGTAGGCGACGCGGCCGGTCAGCACGCTCGGGATGCTCCCGGTGCCGAGGAAGCCGGCGAGGTCCTCGGGGGTGTGCCCCAGACGGGTGCTGTACTCGCTGTTGATGATGCCGGCGTAGACGGCCGTATCGCCGCCGCGCAGGCCCGTCGGGTCGATGCCGGCGCGTTCGACGGTCTCCCAGCAGACCTCCAGCAGCAGTCGCTGCTGGGGGTCCATGGCGAGCGCTTCGCGCGGGGAGATGCCGAAGAACGCGGCGTCGAAGTCCAGTGCGTCCTGGAGGAAGCCGCCTCTCAGGACGGGTGCGGCATCGGGGTCGGCCGGGTCGGCCGGGTCGGCCGGGTCAACCGGAGTCGCGGGTTCCGTCGGCAGTTCCCAGCCGCGGTCGTCGGGGACGCGGGTCACGGCGTCGCGTTCGGCGACCAGGAGGTCCCAGAGTTCTTCGGGGGTCTGCACCCCGCCGGGGAACCGGCAGCCCATGGCCACGATCGCCACGGGTTCCCGGGCGCGTTCGGTGAGCCGCTGGTTGTCCTGCCGCAGTTTGGCGTTGTCGAGCAGGGACGCGCGGAGGGCCTCGACGACCTGTTCCGCGGGCGCCGTGCCCGACGCCTCGTCGGTCCGGTCAGCCACGGTCGCCCCCCATCGCCAGGCGCACGAGGTCGTCCACGTTCATCTCCTTGATCGATGCGGTGTCGTCCGGGCCGGACGGGTGGGGTGCGGGGGGTCCGGCGTCCGTCGCCGGGTCCCCGAGATTCAGCAGGGCGTCCAACAGTCCGGCGGCCCGCAGCCGTTGCGGGGAGACCGTCGCCAGTAGTCGGCGCACGTGGTCGTCGTCGGGCGGTGCCGGCACGCCGACGGCGCCGGGCACCAGCCGTTCGGCCAGCAGGGCCGCGACGGACTCGGACGTCGGGTGGTCGAACACCAGGGTGGCGGGCAGCCTCAGTCCGGTGGCGCCGGCCAGCCGGTTGCGCAGTTCCACCGAGGTCAGCGAGTCGAAGCCGAGGTCCTTGAAGGCCCGTCGGGGGTCGACGGTGCCGGCTCCGGAGTGCTGGAGCACCTCCGCTGCGATGCCGCTGACCAGGTCCTCCAGGAGTTCCAGGCGTCCGTCCGGGTCCAGCGAGGCCAGTCGGCGGCGCAGCGCGGCGGCGGCACCGGGGTCGGCCGCCGCGGCGTGGGCGCTGCGGCGCACCACGCCCCGGACCAGGCCGCGCATCAGCGCGGGCACCTCGGCGGCGCTGGTGGGGCGGGAGCGGCCGAGGTCGAGGCGGACCGGCACCAGGGCGGCGGCGTCGGTCCGCAGCGCCGCGTCGAACAGGTCGAGCCCTTCGGCGTCGGAGAACGCCGCCACGCCCCCGGTCGTCATCCGCCGCAGGGCGCCGTCTTCGAGGCCGCCCGTCATCTCGCTGCGCCGTCCCCACAGTCCCCAGGCGAGCGCCTGGGCCGGTAGGCCCTGTGCGCGGCGGGCTGCGGCGAGGGCGTCGAGGTAGGTGTTGCCGGCCGCGTAGTTGGCCTGGCCGGCGTTGCCCACGATCCCCGCCGCCGAGGAGAACAGCACGAACGCGGCGAGCGGCAGCTCACGGGTCAGTTCGTGCAGATGGGCGGCACCGTCGATCTTGGGCCGGAGCACGGTGTCCAGGCGTTGCCGGTCCAGCGCTTCGAGCACGCCGTCGTCGAGCACGCCGGCCGCGTGCACCACGGCGGTCAGCGGGTGGGCGGCGGGCACCGTGGCGAGCAGGTCCGCCAGTGCCGCGCGGTCACCGACGTCGCAGGCGGCGAACCGGGCGGCGGTCCCCAACTCCGCCAGCAGTGCGGCCGCTTCCGGGGACGCGGCGCCGCGCCGGGAGACGAGCAGCAGGTGGCGCAGGCCGTGGTGGTCGGCGAGGTGGCGGGCGACGAGTGAGCCCAGGACCCCGCCGGCGCCGGTGATCAGCACCGTGCCGTTCGGGTCCAGCGGCGGGGTGACCGGTTCGGCGGGCGCCGGCACCCGGGCCAGCCGTGCGGCCAGCAGCTGTCCCTTGCGCACGGCCAGTTGGGGTTCCTCGGCGGCCATGCCGGTGGGCAGCAGCGTGACCAGCTCCGTCGGGTCGGCCGCGTCGACCAGCACGAAGCGGTCCGGGTGTTCCGACTGCGCCGAGCGGATCAGTCCGCGCACCGCGGCGGACGCGAGGTCGTGGACCCCTTCGCCGGGCAGCGCCTCCACCGCACCGTCGGTCACGAACACCAGCCGGGCGTCGGCGTACCGGGCGTCGGCGAGCCACCCCTGGACGAGTTCCAGGGCGGCGGCCGTGGCGGCCCGCGCTCCTTCGGGTCCGTCGTCCGGGTGGCGGCACTCGGCGAGCACCACGTCGGGCACCGGTGTCCCCGCGTCGAGCGCGGCGGTGAGGGCGGCCAGGTCCGGGTACGTCTCCGGCAGCCGGTCGGAGGTGCCGAGCCCCACCCAGCGTCCGGTCGGGGGCACCAGGGCGCCGGTGGCCAGCGGTGTCCACTCCACCCGGAACAGCGAGTCGTGCGCGGGGGCCACCGGCGCCCGCAGCGAGTCCGGCGGGACGGGGCGGACCACCAGGGCGCCGACGGAGGCGACGGGCCGCCCGTACCCGTCGGCGGCGTCGATGCGCACCCGTCCGTCGGGATCGCGGGCGAGCCGGACGCGCAGTTCGGTGGCGCCGGAGGCGTGCAGGCCGACGGCGGTCCACGAGAACGGCAGCCGGACGAGGTCCGCCGGTTCCGCGGCGTCCTCCTGCGCCACCGCAGCGGCCGGTCCGGTGTCGATCCGCAGGCCGTGCAGGGTGGCGTCGAGCAGCGCGGGGTGGATGCCGAAGGCCGGGGTCGTCGGGTCGTCGCCGGGGAGCTCGACCTCCGTGAAGATCTCGTCGCCGCGCTGCCAGGCCGCGCGGACGCCCCGGAACGACGGGCCGTAGCCGTAACCGGACGCGGCGAACCGCGGGTAGAGGTCGCCGACGGCGACCGGGGTGGCGCCCGGGGGCGGCCAGGTCTCCAACAGGGCGGCCGGGGTGCCGGCCGCCCGGGCGAGGCTGCCGGTGGCGTGCCGGGTCCACCCGGGGTCGAGGGCGTCCGCGCGGCGGGCGTGCACGTCCACGGTGCGCCCGCCCCCCTCGTCGGGTGCGCCGACGCGGACCTGGATCCGCACCTCTTCGGTGCCGGACAGCAGCAGCGGTGCCTCCAGGGTCAGTTCCTCCACGAGCGCACAGCCCGCCTCGTCGGCGGCGCGCAGGGCCAGTTCGACGAAGGCGGCGCCGGGCAGCAGGACCGTCCCGGACACCGTGTGATCGGCCAGCCAGGGGTGCGTGCGCACCGAGATGCGCCCGCTGAGCAGCAGTTCCCCGGTGTCGGCGACCTCGGTCGCCGCGCTCAGCAGCGGGTGTTCGGTGGCGTCCAGGCCGGCGGCGGTCAGGTCCTGGCCGCCGCCGGGTGCCGGCAGCGCCCAGTGGTGCCGGTGCTGGAACGCGTAGGTGGGCAGTTCGATCCGTCGGGCGCCGGTGCCGGCCAGCAGGCCGGTCCAGTCCACGGGCAGTCCGTTCGCCCAGGCGTCACCGAGGGCGAGCAGCAGGCGTCGTCGGTCGCCCTCGTCCCGGCGCAGGGTGCCCAGGGCGGTGCCCTCGTGGCCGGCGTCCTCGACGGTGTCGGCGACGGCGGTGGTCAGCACCGGGTGCGGGCTGATCTCCAGGAAGGTGGTGCGGCCCCGGGCGGCCAGGGCGCGGACGGCCGGTTCGAAGGCGACGGTGCGGCGCAGGTTCTCGTACCAGTAGTCGGCGGTCATGGTCGTGGTGTCGAGCCGGTCGCCGGTGACCGTGGAGTACAGCGGCACCGTGGCGGGTCCGGGCTCGATCGGGGCGAGGGCGGCGAGCAGTTCCGCGCGCACCGGCTCCACCCGGGCCGAGTGCGAGGCGTAGTCCACGTCGATGCGGCGGGCCCGGACGCCGTCGCGGTCGCAGTCGGCCGACAACGCGGCGAGGGCGGCGGGTTCCCCGGCGACGACCACGGCGGACGGTCCGTTGACGGCGGCCACGGACAGCCGTTCCCCGTACGGTGCGAGCAGGGTCTCCACCCGGGTGAGCGGGAGGGCGACGGACATCATGCCGCCGGTGCCGGCGAGGGCGGCGAGGGCCCGGGAGCGCAGGGCGACCACGCGGGCGCCGTCCGCGAGCGAGAGGCCGCCCGCGACCACGGCCGCGGCGATCTCCCCCTGCGAGTGGCCGATCACGGCGTCGGGGACGACCCCGTGCGCCCGCCAGAGCTCGGCGAGCGACACCATCACGGCGAACAGCACCGGCTGGACGAGGTCGACCCGGTCCAGCGGTTCCCCGGAGCGCAGCACGTCCAGCAGCGACCAGGACACGTGCGGGGCCAGGGCCGCGGCGCACTCCGCCATCCGGGCCGCGAACTCGGGTGACTCGTCGAGCAGTTCGCGGGTCATACCGGGCCACTGCGCGCCCTGGCCGGGGAAGACGAACACCGTACGGCCGTCCGGGTCGGCGGCGGGCACCTCGGCGCCGGCGGCCAGCGCCCGCAGCCCGGCGTCCAGGGCGGCGCGGTCGCCGACCAGGACCTTGCGGTACGCGAACGGGGTGCGGCCGGCGAGCGAGTACGCGATGTCGGCGGTGTCCGCTGCGCCGGGGCCGGCCTGCTCCAACCGGGCGGCGAGACGGGCCGCTTGGGCGGCGAGCGCCGTGGGGGTGCGGGCCGACAGGACCCACGGGAGCGGGCCGTGCTCGTGCCCCGCGCGGTCGGGGGCGGGGTCCGTCGCGGGGGCCTGTTCCAGGATCACATGGACGTTGGTGCCGCTGAGGCCGAAGGAGGAGACGCCCGCGCGGCGCTCCCGCCCGGTCTCGGGCCACGGCACCAGCTCACGGACCAGTTCGGCGCTGCCCCGCTCCCAGTCGACCTGGCCCGTGGGCCGGTCCACGTGCAGGGTCGGCGGGACCTGGGCGTGCTGGAGCGCGAGCACGGTCTTGAGGACGCCCGCGACACCGGAAGCGGCCTGGGTGTGACCGAGGTTGGACTTCAGCGAGCCGATCAGCAGCGGCCGGTCCGGTGCCCGGCCCTGCCCGTAGGTCGCGAGCAGGGCCTGGGCCTCGATCGGGTCGCCGAGGGTGGTGCCGGTGCCGTGCGCCTCGACCGCGTCGACGTCGACGGGCCCCAGTCCCGCATCGGCCAGCGCCGCCCGGATGACCCGCTGTTGCGCGGGCCCGTTCGGGGCGGACAGCCCGTTGCTCGCCCCGTCCTGGTTGATCGCCGAGCCGCGCAGCACCGCCAGGACGGGGTGTCCGTGGCGGCGGGCGTCGGACAGGCGCTCGGCGACGAGTACGGCGATGCCCTCGCCCATGCCCATGCCGTCCGCGGTGTCGGCGAACGCCTTGCACCGGCCGTCCGGGGCGAGGCCCCGCTGTCGGGAGAAGCTGACGAGCGCACCGGGCGTGGACATGATGGCGACGCCGCCGACCAGGGCGAGCGTGCAGTCCCCGGCGCGCAGGGCCTGGGCGGCGGTGTGCAGGGCGACCAGCGAGGACGAGCAGGCGGTGTCCACCGTGATGGCGGGCCCCTCCAGGCCGAGGGTGTACGCGACCCGGCCGGAGACGATGCTGGCGGCGCTGCCGGTCAGCAGGTGGCCGTCGCCGTGCCCGGACCGGGCCACGGCGTTGCCGTAGTCGCCGTAGTTCACGCCGACGTAGACGCCGGTGCGGGAGCCGCGCAGGGCCGCCGGGTCGAGTCCGGTGCGCTCCAGGGCCTCCCAGGCGGTCTCCAGCAGCAGTCGTTGCTGCGGGTCCATGGCGACCGCCTCGCGCGGGGAGATGCCGAAGAACTCGGCGTCGAACTCGCCCGCGTCGTGCAGGAAGCCGCCGTGGCGGGTGGTGGACGTGCCGGGGTGGTCCGGGTCGGGGTGGTACAGCTCCTCGCCCGGCCACCCCCGGTCGGTGGGCAGTTCGCTGACGGTGTCACCGCCGTCGACGAGCAGCTGCCACAGCTTCGCGGGGGTGTCGATCCCCCCGGGCAGACGGCAGCCCAGGGCGACGATCGCGACGGGGTCCCGGTCGCCCGCCGGGTCGGACGCCGTCGGGGCCGCGGCTGCCGGCTCCTCGGGCGTGGAGCCCTCGGCGAGCAGTTCGGACAGCAGATGGCCGGCGAGTGCGTGCGCCGTGGGGTAGTCGAAGACCAGCGAGGACGGCAACCGCAGTCCGGTGGCGGTGGCGAGCCGGTTGCGCAGTTCGACGGCGGTGAGCGAGGCGAAGCCCAGCTCCTGGAACGCCTTCCCGGGGAGCACGTCCCCGGCCGAGGCGTGGCCCAGCACCGCGGCGGCCTCGGTCCGTACGAGGTCGAGGACCGTACGGGTGCGGTCGGCCGCCGACAGCGGGGCCAGGGTCCGGCGCAGTCCGGTGGCCGCCGGTGAGGCGACTTCATCGGTGCCGCCGCTGCCGCCGAGGGCGCGGGCCGCGGCCGGGACGGTGCGCAGCAGGGGGCTGGGGCGGGACGAGGCGAAGACGGGGGCGAACCGCTCCCAGTCGACGTCGGCGACCGCGATGACGGTCTCGTCGTCGTCGAGGGCCTGTTGGAGGGCGTCGACCGCGGTGGCCGGGTCCATCCGGCGCAGGCCGTGTTCGTCCAGGTTGAACAGGTCGGTGCCGTCGTCGGAGCCGGGTCGGCCGTCCCCGGTGCGCCACACGCCCCAGTCGACGGTGGTGGCGCTGAGGCCGCGCCCCCGGCGGTGCTGGGCCAGTGCGTGCAGGTAGGCGTTGGCGGCGGCGTACGCGCCGTGGTCGCCGCTGCCCCACACCCCGGCGATCGAGGAGACCAGGACGAAGGCGTCCAACTCCCGGTCGAGCAGGGCGTCCAGGTGTTCGGCGCCGGCGGCCTTGGCCGCCGTGACCCCGGCGAACGCGGTCAGCGGGGTGGTGGCCAGCGGCGCCAGGGCGATGTGCGCGGCGGCGTGCACCACCGCGGTGACGGGGGTGCCCCGGCGTTCCAGGTCGGCGAGCAGCTGCGCCACGTCCTCGCGGTCGGCGAGGTTGCAGACGGGCAGGCTCAGTCGGGCCCCGTGCGCGGCCAGGTCCGCGGCCAGCTCGTCCGCGCCGGGCGCCTCGGTACCGCGGCGCCCGGGCAGGACGAGGTGGTCGGCGCCGCCCCGGGCGAGCCAGCGGGCGAGGATCGGACCGACGGCGCCGGTGCCGCCGGTGACGAGGACCGTCCCCCGGGGGCGCCAGGGGCGGGCGGGGGTGCGCGGGGGCCGCGGTGCGTGCACCAGTCGGCGTGCGTACAGCCGGCCGCAGCGCAGGGCGAGTTGGTCCTCGCCGGCGAGGTCGCCCGTGCCGGCGAGCACCGCGCCCAGCAGGTCGCGGTCCCGGTCGTCGGGGTGCGGCGGCAAGTCGACCAGTCCGCCCCAGCGCTGCGGCTGCTCCAGGGCGGCCACCAGGCCGGTGCCCCAGACCATCGCCTGTCGGGGCGCGGTCAGCGGGTCGTCGTCGCCGGTGGTCACCGCCGCGCTGGTGACGCTCCACACGGGTGCGGTGGAGTCGAGCGCGGTGAGCGCCTGCACGAGGGCGACGGTGAGCGCGGTGCCGGCGGGCAGCACCGGATGGTCGGGGTGGGCGTGTTCGGCGAGGGCCAGCAGCGACAGCACGCCCGTGGGTACGGGTCCGGCGTCGAGCACGGCGGCCAGCCGGGCGCTGTCGGCGAGTTCGTCGCCGATCACGACCGTGCGCACCTCGGCCCCGAGGTCCGCGAGGGCCCGGACGGTCCAGCGGGCGAGCGCGTGCTCCTGGTGGTCGGCGGGCACCACGAGCAGCCAACTGCCGGTGAGCGGGCCCGCGACCGGGTCGGTGAGCCGGTGCCAGGCGATGCGGTAGCGCAGGGGGTCGACGGTGTCGGCCGCGCGGCGCCGCCGGCGCCAGGTGCCGAGCGCGGGCAGCACCTCGGCCAGCGGCGAGGCGTCGACGTCGAGCGCATCGGCCAGCGGGGCGGGGTCGCCGCGCTCGACCAGCTCCCAGAACTCGCCGTCGGCGGCGGGCGGTTCGGCACCGGATCCGTCGTCGGCAGCGGGCTCCAACCAGTAGCGGCGCTCCTGGAAGGGGTACGTCGGCAGCTCCGCCGGGGGCGCCCCGTCGAAGGCGGTCTCCCAGGCGACGGGGACGCCACCGGACCAGAGGGCGGCGGCCGAGGCCACGGCCCGGCGCAGACCGCCCTCGTCGCGGCGCAGGGTGCCGGTAACCACGGCACCGGTGAGGCCGGCGTCCTCGCACACGTCCTGGACCGCCATGGCGAGGACCGGGTGCGGCGACACCTCCACGAACGCGTGGTGCCCGGCCTGCGCCAGACTCCGGACCGCGTCGTCGAACCGTACGGTGCCCCGCAAGTTGCGGTACCAGTAGTCGGCGTCCATGCCGCTCGTGTCGAGCCAGTCGCCGGTGAGGGTGGAGAACAGCGGGACCCGGGCCGCGGTGGGCGTCAGTCCGGCGAGGTCCCTCAGGATCTCCTCGCGGATCGACTCGACCTGCGCCGAGTGGGAGGCGTAGTCCACGGGCAGCCGCCGGGCCCGCACGTCCTGTGCGGCGCAGCGCGCCAGCAACTGCGTCAGTGCGTCGGGGTCGCCGGAGACCACGACCGCGGCCGGGCCGTTGACGGCCGCCACCGAGATCCGGCCCGGCCACGCCGCGATCGCCGCCTCGGCCCCGGCGAGCGGCAGGGCCAGCGACACCATGCCGCCCCGGCCGGCGAGGGCGCCGATGGCCCGGCTGCGCAGCGCCACGACCCGGGCGCCGTCGGCCAGGGACAGGGCGCCCGCGACGACCGCCGCGGCGATCTCGCCCTGGCTGTGGCCCACGACCGCGTCGGGTTCCACGCCCCAGGAGCGCCAGAGCGCGGCGAGGGACACCATCGTCGCGAACAGGGCGGGCTGCACGACGTCCACGCGGTCCAGTGACGGCGCGTCCGGGGCGCCCCTCAGCACCCCGGTCAGCGACCAGTCCACCACCGCGGACAGCGCCTGCTCGCACTCGGCGATCGCGGCGGCGAACACCGGTGATTCGGTGAGCAGGTCCCGGGCCATGCCCTCCCACTGCGCGCCCTGGCCGGGGAAGACCATCACGGTCCGGCCGGTGTCCGGTTCCGCGGTGCCGGTGGTCACCGTCGGGGCGGCGACGCCCCTGCCCAGTGCGTCCAGCCCGGCGAGGAGTTCGTCCCGGTCGGCGGCGATCACCACCGCCCGGTGTTCGAACGCGGTCCGGGTCGTGGCCAGCGACCGGCCGATGCCCGCCAGGTCCGCTCCGGGGTCCGCGGCGAGTCGGGCGGTGAGCCGCAGCGCCTGTGCGCGGCGCGCGTCCTCGGTGCGCCCGGCGAGCACGTACCCGGCGACCGGCGGCCGGGGCGGTACGGGTGCGGGGTCGACCGGTTCCGGATCGGGTGCCTGTTCCAGGATCAGATGGGCGTTGGTGCCGCTCATGCCGAAGGCGGAGACGCCGGCGAGTCGGGCGCGGCCGGTACGGGGCCACGGCCGGTTCTCCGTCAGCAGTTCCACCGCGCCGGCGGACCAGTCGGCGTGCCCGGTCGGCTCGGTGACGTGCAGGGTGCGGGGCAGCACGCCGTGGCGCAGGGCCAGCACCGTCTTGATGACCCCGGCCACACCGGCCGCCGCCTGGGTGTGCCCGATGTTGGACTTCAACGAACCCAGCAGCAGCGGGCGGTCCGCGGGGCGGTCCCGGCCGTACGTCGCGAGCAGGGCGTCCGCCTCGATGGGGTCGCCGAGGGTCGTGCCGGTGCCGTGCGCCTCGACGGCGTCCACGTCCGCGGGCCCGACCCCCGCATCGGCGAGGGCCGCCCGGATGAGCCGCTGCTGCGAGGGGCCGTTGGGGGCGGTCAGGCCGTTGCTGGCGCCGTCCTGGTTGAGGGCGGAGCCGCGGATCACGGCCAGCACGGGGTGTCCGTTGCGGCGGGCGTCGGTCAGCCGCTCCAGCAGGAGCATGCCGACCCCTTCGCCCCAGCCGGTGCCGTCGGCGGTCGCCGAGAACGCCTTGCAGCGGCCGTCGAAGGACATCGCTCCCTGGCGGCTGAACTCGGAGAAGACCAGCGGCAGCGCCATCACGGTCACCCCGCCGGCCAGGGCGAGCGTGCACTCCCCGGCGCGCAGCGCCCGGGCGGCCAGGTGCAGGGCGACCAGCGAGGACGAACACGCCGTGTCGACGGTGAGGGCCGGGCCCTCCAGTCCGAGTGCGTACGACACCCGGCCGGACAGCACGCTCATCGAGTTGCCGGTCGTGACGAAGCTGCGCACCATGCCCGGCGCGCTGCCGCTGAGCTGGGAGTAGCCCTGGTCGACTGCGGCGGCGTAGACCCCGGTGGCGCTGCCGCGCAGCGCGGCGGGGTCGATGCCGCCGCGTTCGATGGCCTCCCAGGCGGTGGTGAGCAGCAGCCGTTGCTGGGGGTCCATCGCGGTCGCCTCGTGCGGCGAGACGGCGAAGAAGCCCGGGTCGAAGTCGGCCGCCCCGTCGAGGAAGGCGCCCTGGCAGGGCACGTTGCCGGCCGAGAGCTGCGCGACGTCCCACCCCCGGTCGCCGGGGACCGGGGTCACCGCGTCGCGGCCGGCCGCCACCAGGTCCCACAGGTGCTCGGGGGTGCGGACCCCGCCCGGGAAGCGGCAGGCCATCGAGACCACGGCGATCGGTTCCTGCGCGGCGGCCCTGGCCTCGGCCAACTGCCGCTTGGTGCGCTGGAGGTCGATCGTGACGCGGTTGAGGTAATCGCGGAGCTTCTGCTCGCTCACCGTGCTCCCCTGCTGTCGTCCCGGACCGTGCGGGTCCGCGGTGCCGTCGTGGACCTCATGAGATGCCCAGTTCCTTGTCGATGAGGTCGAAGAGTTCGTCGTTGGTGGCGGACTCGACGTGCTGGCCGGGCTCCTCGGCCGCGGTCAGCGACTCGACCTTGGCCAGGGCGCGGCGCAGCCGCTGCGCCACTTCTCCGGGCAGGGCCCGGTCCGTCGCGGTGTCGGCCGTCAGGGCGTCGACCAGCGCCTCCATCCGGCTCAGCTCGGTGAGCAGCGGTGGGGTGGCCGGCGGTGGTTCCTCGGCGACCAGGGTGAGGACGTGCCGGGTCAGCGCCTGGGGCGTCGGGTGGTCGAAGATCAGGGCCGCGGGCAGCCGCACCCCGGTGCTGGCGGAGAGCCGGTTGCGCAGTTCGACGCCGGTGAGCGAGTCGAACCCGAGGTCCTTGAACGGCAGGGTGGGGTGGATCGCGTTGCTCGACTCGTGGCCGAGCACCGCCGCCACCTCGCCGCGGACCAGCTCCAGCAGTTCCCGTTCGGCCTCGGCGGGCGGCAGGTGCGCGAGTCGCCCGGCGCGGGCCGGTCCCGCCGCGTCGGCGGCGCTGCGGGCGCGGCGCAGTACGGACCGGGGTCGGGTCACCAGGCCGCTGAGCAGCGCGGGCACCGCGGCGTTCGGTGCGCCGGCCCCCGTCCGGAGTTTCGCCGCGAGCACGTACGGCTGTGCGCCCTGCCAGGCCGCGTCGAACAGGGCCAGGCCCTCGGCGGTGCCCAGGGCGTCGACCCCGCCCCGGGCCATCCGGCGGGCGTCGAGGTCGCTGAGCGCGGCGGTCAGTTCGCTGCGCTCCTCCCACAGGCCCCAGCCGATGGCGACGGCGGGCAGGCCCCGGGAGCGTCGTTCGGCGGCCAGGGCGTCGAGTGCGGCGTTGGCGGCCGCGTAGTTGGCCTGGCCCGCGCCGCCGAGCAGGGCCGCTCCGGAGGAGAACAGGACGAAGGCCGCCAGGTCGAGCCCGGCGGTCAGCTCGTGGAGGTGGAGTGCGGCGTCCACCTTGGGGCGCAGCACCCGCTCCACCTGCTCCGCGGTCATCGACTCCACGACGGCGTCGGCCAGGACCCCGGCGGCGTGCACGACGCCCGTCAGGGGGTGTGCGGCGGGGACGGCGGCCAGGAGTGCTTCGACGGCGGACCGGTCCGCCGTGTCGCAGGCGACGACATGGGCTCGGGCGCCCAGGGCAGCGAGCTCCGCGACCAGTTCCGGCGCCCCGGGGGCGTCGGGTCCGCGGCGGCCGGTCAGCAACAGGTGGCGCACCCCGTGAGCGGCGGCCAGGTGTCGGGCGACGATCCGGCCCAGGGTGCCGGTGCCGCCGGTGACCAGCACGGTGCCGGCGGGGTCGGGCGGCGCGGGCACCGTGAGCACGTTCTTGCCGATGTGCCGGGCCTGGGCGAGGTGTCGGAACGCCTCCGGGGCCCGGCGCACGTCCCAGCAGGTCAGGGGCAGGGGGGTGAGCACGCCCCGTTCAAACAGGTCCAGTACCTCGGTGAGGAGTTCCCCGAGGCGGGCGGGACCGGCCTCCACCAGGTCGAACGCCCGGTACTGGACGCCGGGCCAGCGGTGGGCGACCTCCGTGGCGTCCCGTACGTCGGTCTTGCCCATCTCGACGAACCGGCCGCCGCGGGGCAGCAGGTCGAGCGAGGCGTCCACGAACTCGCGGGCGAGGCAGTCGAGCACCACGTCGACGCCGCGTCCGTCCGAAGCGGCCCGGAACCGGTCGGCGAACTCCAGGGTGCGGGTCGAGGCGAGGTGCGAGTCGTCGATGCCGGCGCGCCGCAACAGGTGCTGTTTCGCGGGGCTCGCGGTGGCGTAGACCTCGGCGCCGAGGTGGCGGGCGAGTTGGACCGCCGCCATCCCCACGCCCCCGGTGGCGGCGTGCACCAGCACGGCTTCGCCGCGGCGCAGACCGGCGAGGTCGCCGAGTCCGTAGGCGGCGGTGAGGAAGGCGATGGGCACCGCCGCGGCCTGGGCGAACGTCCAGCCGGCGGGGATCTTCGCGAGGGTGGTGCGGTCGGCGACGGCGATCGGGCCGAAGGAGCCGCCGAAGACGCCCATCACCCGGTCGCCGGGGGCGAGTCCCCGTACGGCGGGGCCCGTCTCCAGGACGATGCCGGCGCCCTCGCTGCCCACCGTGGGCTGCTCCTGGTCGAGGCCGAGCGAGACCACCACGTCGTGGAAGTTGAGTCCGCTGGCGCGCACCGCGACCCGGACCTCGTGGTCGGCCAGCGGCGCCAGGGCGTCGGGTGCGGGCACCAGGGCCAGCCCGTCCACGGCGGACCCGCCGTCGACGGCGAGCCGCCAGGCGTCCGTGTCCGGGGCGGTGAGCAGGTCCCGGTCGGCCGCTGCCAGCCGCGGTACGCACAACGCTCCGGCGCGGGCGGCCCATTGGGTCTCCCCCGTCCGGGTGGACGGCAGGGCGGTGACGAGGGCCCGCACGGAAGCGGGGTCCTCGTCGACGTCGGCGAGCACGAACCGCCCGGGGTGTTCGGTCTGCGCGGTGCGCAGCAGGCCCCAGACGCCCGCCTGGGCCCAGTCGGCGCCCCGGTCGCCGGGGCCGGTGCGCACCGCGCCCCGGGTGACCACCACCAGCGTCGCGTCCGCGAAACGCTCGTCCGCAAGCCACTCCTGGACCAGGGTGAGGGCGTCCAGGGTGGCCGAGCGGAAGCGCTGCGCGGGGTCGTCCCCGGTGGCGGTGACCGTGGCGAGCACGTACGGGGGGAGGTCGTCGGCGGGTGCTTCGGCCCGGGTGGCCCAGACCGGTGCGGTGGGCAGGGCCGGCCGCAGTGCGTCGCCGAGCAGGGCGATCCCTGCCGCGGCCGGTGTCCCGCCGGGCTCGGCCGGCACCCAGTCCAGCCGCAGCAGCCGGTTGCCGGGGGCCGTCGCGGCCAGACCGCCGGGCGGCAGCGGGCGCAGCAGCAGCGAGTCGACGGTGAGCACGGGCCGGCCGGTCAGGTCGCGGGCCTCCAGCGCCAGTTCCTCGGCGCCGGCGGGGGTGATGCGCACCCGCAGGGCGTCGGCGCCGGCGGCGTGGGCGGTGATCCGGGACCAGGAGAAGGGCAGCCGCTGGACCGCGTCGCCGCGGGCCGGGAGGAGGGCCGACGCTTGCAGGGCGCCGTCGAGGAGCGCCGGGTGCAGCAGGTAGTCGCCGGCGTCGCGCTGGTCCGGGAGGGCGATCTCGGCGTACAGGTCGTCACCGTGCTGCCAGGCGGCGCGCACCCCGCGGAACGCCGGGCCGTAGTGGTAGCCGGCGGTCGCGAAGCGCTCGTACAGGCCCTCGGTGTCGACCGGTTCGGCGCCGGGCGGGGGCCAGGTGACGGTGAAGTCAGCCGGTTCCTGCGGGTGCGGTGCGAGGGTGCCGGTGGCGTACTCCGTCCAGTCGGCTCCGTCGCCCTCCGGCCGGCCCCGTACCGCCAGGGGGCGGTGGCCTTCGGGGTCCGCCGGGCCGATCCGCACCTGGAGTTGCACGGTGTCGGTCCCGGTCAGCGTCAACGGGGAGTGGAGGGTGAGTTCTTCGACCAGCCCGCAGTCCACCTCGCTGCCGGCGCGCAGCGCCAGTTCCAGGAACGCCGTGCCGGGCAGCAGGGTGACTCCGGTGACGGCGTGGTCGGCGAGCCAGGGCGTGGTGCTGGTCGACAGCCGCCCGGTGAGCAGCAGTTCCCCCGTGCCGGCGAGTTCGACGGTCGCGGCGAGCAGCGGGTGCCCGGTGCCCTCCAGCCCGGTGGAGGCCAGGTCGGCGGTCCGCAGGGTCGCGTCGAGCCAGTGGCGGGTGCGTTCGAACGGGTAGGTGGGCAGGTCGACGACGGTGGCCCCGGTGCCGGCGTACACGGCGGTCCAGTCCACCTCGACGCCCCCGGTGTGGGCCTCGCCCAGTGAGGTGAGGAAGCGCGCCGGGCCGCCCTCGCCACGGCGCAGCGATCCGGTGACGACGACGGCCGCGGCCAGGTCCTCGACCGTTTCGCTGATGCCGGCGGTGAGCACCGGGTGCGGGCTGACCTCGATGAACGTCGTGTGTCCCGAGCCGGCGAGGTGGTGCACGGCGGGGGCGAAGGCGACGGTGCCGCGGAGGTTGCGGAACCAGTAGTCGGCATCGAGTTCGGTGCCGGTCAGCCAGGCCGACTCCAGGGTGGAGTACATCGGCACCTCGCCGGTGCGGGGGGCCAGGTCGGACAGCGCCTCGATCAGTTCCGCGCGGATCGCGTCCACGTGCGGGGAGTGCGAGGCGTAGTCGACGTCGATCCGGCGGGCCCGGACGCCCTCGGTGTCGCAGTGGGCGAGCAGTTCCGCTGCCGCTCCGGGGTCCCCGGCGACGACGGTGGCGCGCGGACCGTTCAGGGCGGCGACCGAGAGGGCCCCGTTCCAGCGTTCCACCAGGGTGTTCACCTCGGCGGCGGGCAGCGCGACCGACGCCATGGCGCCCTGTCCGGCGATGGCGCGCAGCAGACGGCTGCGCAGGGCCACCACCTTCGCCCCGTCGTCGAGCGACAGGGCGCCGGCGACGACGGCCGCGGCGATCTCGCCCTGGGAGTGGCCGAGGACGGCGTCCGGTTCCACTCCGTAGGAGCGCCAGGTCGCCGCGAGCGACACCATGACGGCGAACAGCGCGGGCTGCACCCGGTCCACCCGTTCCAGGGCGGCCGGGTCCGCCAGGACCTGTGGCAGCGACCAGTCGCCGTGGCGGGCGAGCGCCCGTTCGCAGGCGGCCATCGAGGCGGCGAACACCGGGGTGGTGTCGAGCAGGTCCAGCGCCATGCCGGCCCACTGGGTGCCCTGGCCCGGGAAGACGAACACGGTGCGCCCGGCGGTCGCCGCGACGCCCTGCACCGCCGTGGCGGCCGGTGTGCCGGCGGCCAGCGCGTCCAGCGCCTCGGTCAGTTGCTCCGGGTCACCGGTCAGGACGGCGCGGTGTGCGTGTCGGGCGCGGGTGGTGGCCAGCGAGAGGCCGATGTCCACCGGCCGCAGCGACGGGCGGGCGGCGAGGTGCGCGGCGAGCCGTTCGGCCTGGGCGCGCAGTGCCTCGGGGGTACGGGCCGACAGCGTCCACACGGTCGGCGACCCGCCCGGCACCGAGGGGGGTTCGGTGGGGGCGGTGGTTTCGGGTGCCTGTTCCAGGACGACGTGCGCATTGGTGCCGCTCATGCCGAACGAGGAGACGCCGGCCCGGCGCGGCCCCGGGGACTCCCAGTCACGCGCCTCGGTCAGGAGCCGGACGCGGCCGGCGGCCCAGTCGACCTGGGGGGTGGGCTCGTCCACGTGCAAGGTGCGCGGCATCACGCCGTGCCGCAGCGCCTCCACCATCTTGATCACGCCGCCCACACCGGCGGCGGCCGAGGTGTGCCCGACGTTCGACTTCAACGACCCCAACCACAACGGCCGCTCCGCCGCACGGTCCTGGCCGTACGTCGCCAACAACGCCTGCGCCTCGATCGGGTCACCCAGCGTCGTCCCGGTGCCGTGGCCCTCCACCAGGTCCACGTCCCCCGCCGACAACCGCGCGTCCGCCAACGCCGCCCGGATCACCCGCTGCTGCGCCGGACCGTTCGGCGCCGTCAAACCGTTCGACGCACCGTCCTGGTTCACCGCCGAACCCCGCAGTACGGCGAGCACCGGATGCCCGTTCGCCACCGCGTCCGACAGGCGCTCCACCAGCAGCACGCCCGCGCCCTCGCCGAAGCCGGTGCCGTCGGCGGCGCCCGCGAAGGACTTGCAGCGGCCGTCGGACGCCAAGCCCCGTTGGCGGCTGAAGACGACGAACAGCTCCGGGCTGTTCATCACGGTCACGCCGCCGGCCAGGGCGAGGTCGCAGTCACCGGACCGCAGTGCGCGCACGGCGAGGTGCAGGGCGACCAGCGAGGAGGAGCAGGCGGTGTCCACCGTCACCGCGGGGCCCTCAAGTCCGTACACGTAGGCGAGTCGGCCGGAGACGACGCTGGCCGAGTTCCCCGATCCGAGGAAGCCCTCGACCTCCTCGGGCACGTTGCCGACCAGGCGGACCGCGTAGTCGTGGTGCATGACGCCGGCGAACACGCCGGTGCGGCTGCCGCGCAGGGTGCCCGGGTCGATCCCGGCACGTTCGAAGACCTCCCAGGAGGTCTCCAGCAGCAGTCGCTGCTGCGGGTCCATGGCGAGCGCCTCGCGCGGGGAGATCCCGAAGAACGCGGCGTCGAAGTCGGCGGCGTCGTGGAGGAATCCGCCTTCGTTCACGTACGAGGTGCCGGGGGTGCCCGCATCGGGGTCGGGGTCGTACAGGTCACCGAGGTTCCACCCCCGGTCCTCGGGGAACCCGCCGATGGCGTCCACGCCGCCGGCGACCACGTCCCACAGCCGCTCGGGCGAGTCGGCGCCGCCGGGGAAGCGGCAGCCCATGGCGACGATCGCGATGGGCTCGTCGGCGCCGGCCGTGGTGCGCGGGGCGGGGGTGCGCACGGGTGCGGCACCCGCGTCGCCGGTCAATTGGGCGTCGAGGAACGCGGTCAGCGCCTCCGGGCTCGGGTGGTCGAACACGAGGGTCGCGCTCAGCCGCAGTCCGGTGACGGTGGTGAGCCGGTTGCGCAGGTCCACGGCGGCGAGCGAGTCGAAGCCGAGGTCGCGGAAGGCCCGGGTGAGCTCCACCGCTTCGGCGGAGGCGTGACCGAGTACCGCGGCGACCTGGGTGCGGACCAGGAGGGAGAGTTCGCGCCGGCGTTCGGCCGCGGGCAGGGCGGCGAGCCGGTCGCCCGGGGTGTCGCCCGTGGCGCCGCCGGGCAGCGGTTGCGCGGCGGCCCGTCGCAGCGGCGGACGGACCAGGGCGTGCAGGAGGCGCGGGACGGGTTCGGTTTCGGCGCGGGCCCGCAGGGTCGGGAGGTCCAGCCGCAGGGCGACCGGGGCGGGTTCGCTGCCGAGGAGCGCCGCGTCGAAGAGGGCCAGTCCCTGCTGGTCCGTGAGGGCGGGCATCCCGGAGCGGGCGATCCGCCGGGACTCGTCGGCGTCCAGGTGGCCGGTGAGGGCGCTGCGCTGCTCCCACAGGGTCCAGGCGATCGACAGTCCGGGCAGCCCGTTCGCGCGGCGGTGCCGGGCGAGTGCGTCCAGGAACGCGTTGGCCGCGGCGTAGTTGCCCTGGCCGGGGCCGCCGAAGACGCCTGCGGCGGAGGAGAACAGCACGAACGCGCGCAGGTCGAGACCGGCGGTGAGCTCGTGCAGGTGCAGGGCGCCGTCGACCTTGGGCCGCAGCACGGCGGACAGGCGCTCGGGGGTGAGCGAGGTGAGGACCCCGTCGTCGAGGGCGCCGGCCGCGTGCACCACGGCGGTCAGCGGCCGGTCGGCAGGTATGCCGCCCAGGAGCTCCGCCAGTGCCGGCCGGTCCGCGGTGTCGCAGGCGACGACGGTGGTCTGCGCGCCCAACCGGGTGAGTTCCGCGATCAGTTCGGTCACGCCGGGGGCCTCGGCGCCGCTGCGGCTGGTGAGCAGCAGATGGCGGGCGCCGGCCTCGGCGAGGTGCCGGGCCACCCGGGAACCGAGCAGACCGGTGCCGCCGGTGATCAGCACGGTGCCCTCGGGGTCGGGGGCGGCCGGAGCGGGTTCCTCGGTGGCCGTCGGTCGGGCCAGGCGCGGGGCGTGCACCACGCCGGCGCGGACGGCGAGTTGGTCCTCGCCGGTGGTGGTCAGGGCGGTGACGACGGCGTCCAGGTCACCGATGTCGTCCACGTCGGCCAGGACGAAGCGGCCGGGGTGTTCCGACTGGGCCGAGCGCACCAGGCCCCAGACGGCGGCCCGCGGCAGGTCGGTGACGTCGGCGTCCGGGGTGGTGGCGACGGCGCCGCGGGTGAGGACGAGCAGTCGGGAGTCGGCGAACCGCTCCTGGGCCAGCCACTCCTGGAGCAGGGGCAGGGCGTCGTGCACGGCCCGGTGCGTCGCCCCGGGGGTGCCGGGCAGCGGCTCGTCCAGGCGGGCGACGACCAGGGCGGGCGCGGGTGCCTCGCAGGTCAGGAGTTCGGCGACGGTCCCGCCGAGCACCAGCGGCCGGGGTCGGGGCGTACCCGGGTCGGTGCTCCGGACGGGCGACCAGGCCAGTCGCAGCAGCGGGTCCGGGGAGCCCGCGGCGGGTGTCGGGGCGGCGGCCGGGCGCAGCAGCAGCGCGTCCACGGTGGCGACGGGCAGTCCCGAGGCGTCCCACAGCTGGAGCGACACGGCGTTGTCGCCGGCCGGCGCGATGCGGGCCCGGACCGCGGCGGCACCGCGGGAGTGCAGGGTGGCGCCGGTCCAGGCGAAGGGCATCCGGCCGGTCTCGTCGCCGGACAGACCGGTGACGTGGAGCACCGCGTCGAGCAGGGCAGGGTGCAGTCCGAACAGGTCGGCGTCCGTGCGTTGCCCGGCCGGCAGCGCCGCTTCGGCGTAGTGGTCGTCGCCGTCGCGCCAGACGGCGTCCAGCCCCTGGAAGAGCGGTCCGTACGCGAAGCCGCCCGAGGCGAACCGCTCGTACAGGCCGGTGAGGTCGACCGGTTCGGCGCCGGGCGGCGGCCAGGCGAGGGTGGCGGCGGGCTCGGGGGCGGTCTGCGGGGAGAGGGTGCCGCCGGCGTGCCGGACCCACGGGTCGTCGGGTGCGGCGTCCGCGGAGCGTGCGTGCAGGGTGATCGGGCGCCGGCCCGTGCGGTCCGGCCCGCCGACGCTGAGCTGCACGTCGACGGCGCCGGTCGCGGGCACCACGAGGGGCGCCTCCAGCGTCAGTTCCTCGACCCGGGGGCAGCCGGTCTGTTCGCCGGCGCGGACGGCGAGTTCCAGGAAGGCGGTGCCCGGTACCAGGGCGGAGCCCTGCACCACGTGCTCGGCGAGCCAGGGGTGGGTGCGTGCGGAGAGTCGGCCGGTCAGTACCAGGGCGTCGCCGTCGGCGAGGGTGACGACCGCGCCGAGCAGGGGGTGTCCGGCGGCGACCAGTCCGGCGCCGGTCACGTCGACGGCGTGTTGCGCGCCGTCGTCCAGCCAGTAGCGCTGGCGCTGGAAGGGGTACGTGGGCAGGTCGACGTGGCGGGCGGGGAGGTGCGCGTGGGCGGGCCCCCAGTCGACGTCGGCGCCGTACGCGTAGCGCTCCGCGAGGGCGGTGTGGAAGCGGGTGAGGCCGCCCTCGCCGCGGCGCAGGGTGCCGAGGGCCGGGACCTCGTGTCCGAGGGCGGCGGCGGTCTCCTCGACGGCGACGGTCAGCACCGGGTGCGGGCTGAGCTCGACGAAGGCGCGGGGCCCGTCGGCGAGGACGGCTCGGACCGCGCGTTCCAGATCCACGGTGCTGCGCAGGTTGCGGTACCAGTAGTCGGCGTCGAGCTCCCGGGTGTCCAGACGTGCGCCGGTCACCGTCGAGTAGAAGGGGACCTCCGTGTCGCGGGGGCTGATCCCGGCGAGCAGTTCCCCGAGTTCCGTGCGGATGCGTTCGACGTGGGCGCAGTGGGAGGCGTAGTCGACGTCGATGCGGCGGGCGCGCGCGCCGCTGCTCTCGGCGTGGGTGAGGAAACCCTCGACGGCCTCCACGTCACCGGCGACGACCGTGGCGGCGGGGCTGTTGACGGCGGCGACGGAGAGGCGTTCGCCCCAGGTCGCGATCTCGGCGCGGACCCGGTCGGCGCCCCACTGCACGGAGGCCATGGCGCCCTGACCGGCGAGGGCCCGCAGCGCACGACTGCGCAACGCCACCACCCGCGCCCCGTCCTCCAACGACAAACCACCCGCCACCACCGCAGCAGCGATCTCCCCCTGCGAATGCCCCACCACCGCATCCGGCACCACACCGAACGAACCCCACAACTCCGCCAACGACACCATCACCGAAAACAACACCGGCTGCACCACATCCACCCGATCCCACTCACCACCCCCACGCACCACCTCACCCAACGACCACTCCACAAACGGCCCCAAAGCCGCCTCACACTCCACCATCCGCGCCGCAAACACCGGCGACTCATCCCACAACTCCCGCGCCATACCCACCCACTGAGAACCCTGACCCGGGAACACGAACACCGTCCGCCCGGTGGTGGGTTCGCCGCCGCGGACCAGGGTGGGCGAGGGCAGGTCGTCGGCGAGGGCCGCCAGGTCGGCCAGCAGGGCGGCGCGGTCCCCGGCGAGGGTGACGGCGCGCCGGGGGAACGTGGCCCGCGTCGTCGCCAGGGCCCGTGCGGTGGCGTCGAGGTCGAGGTCCGGGTGGGCGGCGAGGTGGTCGTGCAGGTGCCCGGCCCGCTGCCGCAGGGCGTCGCGGTCGCGGCCCGACAGCAGCCACGGCACGGGGACGGTCCGCGGTCCGGGCTGCTCGTCCCCGGTCCCCTCCGCCGGTTCGGCGTCGGCGTGTTCCAGGATGACGTGCCCGTTGGTTCCGCTGATGCCGAAGGAGGAGACCGCGGCCCGCCGGGGCCGTCCGCGGTCCGGCCAGTCCTCGGGCCGGGTGACCAGCCGCACGGCGCCGCTCGTCCAATCGACCTGGCTGGTCGGGTGCGCGGCGTGCAGGGTGGGCGGCACGGTGCCGTGCTGCATCGCCATGACCATCTTGATCACGCCGCCGACGCCGGCGGCGGCCTGGGTGTGCCCGATGTTGGACTTCAACGAGCCCAGCAGCAGCGGCCGGTCCGCGTCCCGGTCGCTGCCGTAGGTCGCCAACAGGGCCTGGGCCTCGATGGGGTCGCCGAGGGCCGTCCCGGTGCCGTGCGCCTCGACCACGTCCACGTCCGTCGGGTCCAGCCGGGCATCGGCGAGGGCGCGGCGGATGACCCGTTGCTGCGCCGGGCCGTTGGGCGCGGTGAGCCGGCTGCTCGCCCCGTCCTGGTTGACGGCGCTGCCGCGCACCACCGCGAGCACGGGGTGGCCGTTGCGGCGGGCGTCGGAGAGGCGCTCCAGCAGCACCATGCCGACGCCTTCGCCCCAGCCGGTGCCGTCGGCCTCGTTCGCGAACGACTTGCAGCGGCCGTCACCGGCGAGTCCGCCCTGCCGGCTCATCTCCAGGAAGGGCGCCGGTGTCGACATGACCATCGCACCGCCGGCCAGGGCCAGGGAGCACTCCTGGCGGCGCAGCGCGTGCGCGGCCAGGTGCACGGCGATCAGCGAGGACGAGCAGGCCGTGTCCACGGTGACCGCCGGCCCTTCCAGGCCGAAGGTGTACGAGATGCGTCCCGAGGCCACGCTGTCGGACATGCCGTTGCCGATGTAGCCCTGCACGTCCTCGGGGACGCTGTTCAGGCGCAGCGCGTAGTCCTGGTACATCACTCCGGCGAACACGCCGGTGTCGCTGCCGCGCACCGTCGCCGGGTCGATGCCGGCCCGTTCGAACGCCTCCCAGGTGGTCTCCAGGAGCAGCCGCTGCTGCGGGTCCATGGCCAGGGCCTCGCGCGGGGAGATCCCGAAGAAGCCCGGGTCGAAGTCGCCGACGCCGTCGAGGAACCCGCCCTCGGCCGCGTAGGTGGTGTTCGGCCGCTCCCGGTCGGGGTCGTAGAGGGTCCCGATGTCCCAGCCGCGGTCGGTCGGGAACCCGGTGATCGCGTCGGTGCCCGTGACGACCATCCGCCACAGGTCCTCGGGGGTCCGCACCCCGCCCGGGTAGCGGCAGCCCATGCCGATGACGGCGACGGGCTCCCGGTGTCGGGACTCCACTTCGGCGAGGCGCTTGCGGGTGTGGTGCAGGTCCGTCGCGACCCGCTTGAGGTAGTCGCGGAGCTTGTCATCGTTCACGTGATCGTCTGCCTTCAGCCAGCCGGGGTGGGGACGGTTCGGTGCGCACTCACGACGTGCCGAGTTCGTTGTCGATGAAGTCGAAGAGGTCGTCGTCGCTCGTCCCGTCCAGGCGTTCTTCGAACAGGTCGCTGTCGGGTGCCGCGCCGGCGCGCAGCTTGGCGAAGAGGGCCTGGAGCCGGTCCAGGACCTCGGGCGCGGCGGGCGCGAGGGAGAGCGCCTGCTCCAGCCGGTCGATCTCGGCGAGCCCGGTGACCGCCGTCGGACCGTCGGCCGGGGCCAGTTCGCCGAGCAGGTGCCGGGCCACGGCCTGCGGGGTGGGGTAGTCGAACAGCAGGGTCGCCGGGAGCCGTAGTCCCGTCGCGGCGTTGAGGCGGTTGCGCAGTTCGACCGCGGTGAGCGAGTCGAAGCCGAGCTCCAGCAGGCCCCGTCCGGCTTCGACGGCGGCCGGGTCGGCGAAGCCGAGCACGGTGGCGGCCTGGGCGCGGACGAGGTCGAGCAGGGTGCGCTCGCGGACGGTCGGGGACTGTCCGGCGAGGCGCTGCACCAGCGTCTCGGCGCCGCCGGTGCCGGCTTCGCGGCGGGCCGGCGGGCGGACCAGGCCGCGCAGGAGGGGCGGGTAGCCGCTCTCCGCCATCGCCGTCAGGTCCAGCCGGACCGGCAGGGCCGCCGGTTGGTCGGCGGCCACGGCGAGGTCGAACAGGGCGGTGCCGTCCTGCGGGGAGAAGGCGAGGATGCCGCCGCGGGCGATGCGCCGCAGATCGGCCTCGTCCAGGGCGCCGCTCATCCCGCCGGTGGTGGCCCACAGGCCCCAGTCGAGGGTGGCCGCGGGCAGTCCCCGGGCCCGGCGGCGGTGGGCCAGGGCGTCGAGGAAGGCGTTGGCCGCCGCGTAGTTGCCCTGGCCCATGCCGCCGAGGACGCCGGCGATCGAGGAGAACAGCACGAACGCCGACAGGTCCCGGTCGCGGGTGAGTTCGTCCAGGTGCACGGCGGCGTCCACCTTCGGGCGCAGCACCCGGTGCAGGCGTTCGGGCGTCATCGCGCCGAGCACGCCGTCGTCGAGCAGTCCGGCGACGTGCACCACCCCGGTGAGCGGGTGCTGTGCGGGCAGGTCAGCCAGCAGGGCCGCCAGTTGTTCGCGCTCGGCGGCGTCACAGGCGACGACGTCGAGGTGGGCGCCGAGGCCGGCGAGTTCGGCCCGCAGTTCCGCGGCGCCCTCAGCTTCGGGGCCCCGGCGGCTGGTGAGCACCAGGCGCCGCACCCCGTGCGCGGCCACCAGGTGGCGGGCGATGTGCCGGCCGATCGCTCCGGTGCCGCCGGTGATCAGGACGGTGCCGCCGCGTTCCCAGACCGTTTCGACGGGTTCGGTGCGCGGGACCCGGGCCAGGCGGGCCCGGTGGGCCGTTCCGTCGCGCAGGGCCAGTTGGGGTTCGCCGGCCGCCAGGGCTCCCGGTAGGGCCGCCACGGAGGCGGTGCTGTCGTCCAGGTCGACGACGGCGAACCGGCCGGGGTGTTCGGTCTGGGCGGTGCGCAGCAGGCCCCACACCGCGGCGTGGGCGAGGTCCGGCACGTCCTGTTCCGGGGTGACGGCGACCGCGCCGCGGGTCACGAACAGCAGCAGGGAGCCGTTGAACCGGTCGTCGGCCAGCCACTGCTGGACGAGGCCGAGGGCGTGTTCGGTGGCCGCGCGGACGGCGGACGGTTCGTCGCGTCCGGTGGGCGCGGTGGTGGTCGGGACCTGCGCCAGCACCACGGGCGGCGGTGTCGGTGCGGAGTCGGCGAGTTCGGTGAGGTCGGCGGCGGTGCGGGTGATGCCGGCGGCGGCCCACCCCGCGCCGTCGCCGAGCACCACCCAGTCGGGGGCGGTCTCGGTCCGGGCGGGTCCGGCGGGCCATTCGACGCGGAACAGGTCGTCGTAGGTGCCCCGGGACCGTTCGGCGCCGATCTGCTCGGCGGCGACGGGCCGCAGTTCCAGCGAGCGGATCGACGCCACCGGGTTGCCGAGGGGGTCGGCGGCCAGGACCTCCACGGCGGACCGGCCGACGGGCCGCAGCCGGATGCGCAGGGAGGTGGCGCCGGCGGCGTGCAGGCGCAGGCCGTTGAAGGAGAACGGCAGCCAGCTCTCGGTCGAGCCGGCGAGCACGCCGAAGGTCAGTGCGTGCAGGGCGCTATCGAGGAGGGCCGGGTGCAGGGCGTAGCGGTGGGCGTCGGTGTGCTGGGACTGCGGCAGGGAGGCTTCGGCGTACACCTCGTCGCCGCACCGCCAGGCGGCGTGCAGCCCCTGGAATGCGGGGCCGTAGGCGAAGCCGCCCTGGGCGAAGCGCTGGTAGAGGTCGTCGACGTCCAGCGGCTCGGCGTCCGCCGGCGGCCAGGCCGTCAGGTCCTGGGCGCCTTGCGGGTCGCCGGTGGTGAGCAGGCCGCTGACGTGCCGGGTCCACGGCTGGTCGGGTACGTTCCGGGGCTGCGAGTGCACGGTGAAGGTGCGCGCCCCGTCGTCGCCGGGTGCGCCGACCGCGATCTGCACCTGCACCACGTCCTGCGGGGCGAGGGCGAGCGGTGCTTCCAGGAGCAGTTCTTCGACGCCGTCGCAGCCGGCCCGGTCGCCGGCGTGGACGGCGAGTTCGACGAACGCGGTCGCCGGGAACAGTGCGGTGCCGAGGATGGCGTGGTCGGCGAGCCAGGGGTGGGTGCGGGTCGACAGCCGGGTGGTGAACAGGAACCCTTCGCCGTCCGGGAGTTCCACGGTGGTGCCCACCAGCGGGTGCCCCGATCCGGACGGGTCGGCGCCCGCCGGGTCCGCGGGTGCGGCGCTCGCCTCCAGCCAGTAGCTCTCGCGCTGGAAGGCGTACGTCGGCAGCGCCACGTGGCCGCCGGCGGCGGGGAAGAAGTCCGCCCAGCGGACGTCGACGCCGAGGGTGTGCAGTTGGGCCAGGGCCGTGGCCACCGAGGTGGTCTCGTCGCGGTCCTTGCGCAGCAGCGGCACCAGGGCGCCCGGTTCGAGCTCGGCGTCGTCCAGGCAGTCGCGGCCCATCGCGGTCAGCGACTGGTCGGGGCCCAGTTCGACGAAGCGGGTGGCGCCTTCTTCCGCCAGGGTGCGCATGCCGTCGTGGAAGCGGACCGCCTCGCGCACCTGGGCGACCCAGTGGCCGGGGTCGGTCAGTTCTTCGGCGGTCGCGACCCGCCCGGTCAGGTTCGAGACGACCGGGATCCGCGGGGCGTGGTGGTCGATGCCCTCCGCGACCCGGCGGAACTCGTCGAGCAGGCCGTCCATGTGCGGGGAGTGGAACGCGTGGCTGACGGTGAGCCGGCGGGTCTTGCCGCCGAGGTCCCGCCAGCGGGCGGCGACGTCGAGCACGGCCGCCTCGTCGCCCGACACCACGGTGGACGCCGGCCCGTTGACGGCCGCGACGGCGACCCGTCCCGGCACCCCGTCCAGCAGGGACCGGGTCTGTTCCGGGGAGGCGTTCAGGGCGACCATCGCCCCGCCCTGCGGCGCGTTCTGCATCAGGCGGCCGCGGGCGGCCACCAGTCGGGCCGCGTCGGGCAGCGTGAACACGCCGGCGACGTGCGCGGCGGTGAGCTCGCCGACGGAGTGGCCGAGGAGCAGCCCGGGGGTGACCCCCCAGTGTTCCAGCAGCCGGAACAGCGCCACTTCGAGGGCGAACAGCGCCGGTTGGGTGTACTCGGTGGTGTCGAGCAGCGCGGCGGCGGGGGAACCCTCGGCGGCGAACACCACCGCGTGGACGGGGTGGTCGAGCAGGACGTCGAGGTGCGCGCAGACGGTGTCGAACGCGTCGGCGAAGACGGGGTGGGCGTCGTAGAGTTCACGGCCCATGCCCAGCCGCTGGCTGCCCTGCCCGGCGAAGAGGAAGGCCGTCCTGCCCTGCGTCGGGCGGCCCTGGACGACGCCCGGTGCGGTGCCGCCGGTGGCGATCGCCCGGAGCCCCGCGACCAGCGCGTCCCGGTCCTCGGGGTGCGGGGGCACCACGGCCGCCCGGTACTCGAAGGCGCTGCGGGTCGTCGCGAGGGCCCGTCCGGTGTCGGTGAGGGCCGGGGCGGGTTCCCGGGTGACGTGGTCGACCAGTTGCTCGGCCTGGGCGCGCAGGGCCCGGTCGCTGCGCGCGGAGATCAGCCACGGGGCCGTCCGGTGCGCGCCCCGGTCCGGGGTCGGCGTCTCGTCGGGGACGTGCTCGATGACGGTGTGGGCGTTGGTGCCGCTGACGCCGAAGGAGGACACGGCGGCGCGACGGGGCCGGCCGGTCTCGGGCCAGGCGGTGTTCTCGGTCACCAGTTCCAGGGAGCCGGACGACCAGTCGACCAGCGGGGTGGGCCGGTCCACGTGCAGGGTGCGGGGCAGCGTGCCGTGGCGCATGGCCTCGACCATCTTGATGACGCCGCCGATGCCGGCGGCGGCCTGGGCGTGGCCGATGTTGGACTTCAGCGAGCCCAGCAGCAGCGGTCGGTCCGCGGGCCGGTCCGGCCCGTACACCGCGAGCAGTGCCTGTGCTTCGATCGGGTCGCCGAGCCGGGTGCCCGTGCCGTGCGCTTCGACGGCGTCGATGTCCGCCGGGGCGAGTCCGGCGTTGGTGAGCGCCTGGCCGATGACGCGCTGCTGTGAGGGGCCGTTGGGGGCGGTGAGTCCGTTGCTGGCGCCGTCCTGGTTGACCGCGGAGCCGCGGACCAGGGCGAGCACGGGGTGGCCGTGCCGCCGGGCGTCCGACAGCCGTTCGAGCACCACCACGCCGGCTCCCTCGGCCCAGGCGGTGCCGTCCGCGGCGGCGGCGAACGGCTTGCACCGGCCGTCGGTGCTCAGCCCGCGTTGGCGGCTGAACTCGACGAACGAGCCGGGGGTGGACATCACGGCGACCCCGCCGGCGACCGCGATGGTGCACTCGCCGCCGCGCAGCGCCTGCGCCGCGAGGTGGATGGCGACCAGCGACGAGGAGCACGCGGTGTCCACGGTGATCGCCGGGCCCTCCATCCCCAGCGTGTACGCGATCCGGCCGGAAGCGACGCTGCCGGCGCTGCCGAGGCCGAGGTAGCCCTCCAGTTCCTCGGAGGGCTGCTGCACCCTGGCTCCGTAGTCGTGGTAGCTGGAGCCGACGAAGACGCCGCCCCGGCCGCCCTTGAGGGACAGCGGGTCGATCCCGGCCCGCTCGAACGCCTCCCAGGTGATTTCCAGCAGCAGCCGCTGTTGCGGGTCGATCGCCAGTGCCTCGCGCGGGGCGATGCCGAAGAACGCCGGGTCGAACTCGTCGGCGCGGTGCAGGAAGCCGCCCTCACGGGTGTACGAGGTGCCCAGTTGTTCCGGGTCGGCGGAGTACAGCAGGTCGAGGTCCCAGCCGCGGCCCCCGGGGAACGGCGAGATGGCGTCGGTGCCGTCGGCGACCAGTCGCCACAGGTCCTCGGGCGACTCCACGTCCCCGGGGTAGCGGCAGCTCATGGCGACGATGGCGATCGGGTCGTCCACCGGGGCGGTCGGGGCGGGGGTCGGCCGCGCCGCTTCGGTGCCCGCGGGGGCCGTGCCCAGCAGCTCGTTGAGGTGTCCGACCAGGGCGGTGACGGTGGGGTGGTCGAACGCCAGGGTCACCGACAGCCGCAGCCCGGTGGCGGAGGCGATCCGGTTGCGCAGGTCGACGGCGGTCAGCGAATCGAAGCCGAGGCTCTGGAACGCGCGCCCGGGTTCGACGGCGGCCGGGTCGTCGTGGCCCAGCGTCTGGGCGACCTGGGTGCGCACCAGGGCGTGCAGTTCCTCGTCGCGTTCCGCGGCGGAGAGCCCGGTGAGGCGCCCGACGAACGAGGCGCCCCCGTCGCCGTCGCCGAGCCCGGAGTTCAGGAACGGCACGGCCTCGGGCAGGTCCCGCAGGGTGGTGTTGGGCCGCAGGGTGACGGAGGCCCGGGTGAACTGCTCCCAGTCGAAGCCGGAGACGACGAGCCGGGTCTCCCCCGCGGTGAGGGCGTCCTGGAGGGCGGTGAGCGCCAGTTCGGGTTCCATGGGCCGCAGGCCCGCGCCGACCAGTCGGTCCCGGGAGGAGGCGGCGGCGCTGTCGCCGGCCCACAGGCCCCAGGCGACGGAGGTGGCGGGCAGACCGCGCGCGCGCCGCTGCTCGGCCAGGGCGTCCAGGTAGGCGTTGGCCGCGGCGTAGCTGCCCTGACCGGTGCCCGGCAGGGTCGCGGCGAGGGAGGAGAACAGGACGAACGCACTCAGGTCGGCGTCGCGGGTCAGGGCGTCGAGGTGGGCGGCGGCCCGGGCCTTCGGGTCGAGGACCCGTACGGCCCGTTCGGGGGTGAGGTTGTCGAGGACTCCGTCGTCGAGCACACCGGCGGCGTGCACCACGGCCCGCAGCGGGCGGTCGGCGGGCACGGCGTCGAGCAGTTCGGCCAGCGACGACCGGTCGGTGACGTCGCAGGCGACGGCCACCGCCTCGGTGCCCAGCGCCGTCAGCTCGGCGATCAGGTCGGCCACGCCAGGGGCGTCCGGGCCCTTGCGGCTGGCGAGCACGATCCGGGGGGCGCCGGCCCGGGCGAGCCAGCGGGCGACGTGCGCGCCGAGCGCGCCGGTGCCGCCGGTGATCAGGGTGGTGCCCTCCGGGGTCCAGCCCGACGCGGCGTCCGGGGCGGCGTCCGGGGCGGTCTGCGGGGCGGCGTGCACCAGACGGCGGGCGAAGACGCCGCTGGAGCGGACCGCCACCTGGTCCTCCCCGTCGAGGCCGGCGAGCACGCCCACCAGCCGGGTCAGGGCCCGGTCGTCGGGGTGCGCGGGCAGGTCCACGAGACCGGCCCAGCGCTGCGGGTACTCCATGCCCGCGACCGCGCCGAGTCCCCAGACCATCGCCTGTTCGGCGCCGGTCACCAGGTCACCGCGGTGCACGGCCACCGCTTCGGTGGTGAGCGCCCACATCGGGGCGGTGACGCCGGCGTCACCGAGTGCCTGCACCAGGGCGGTGGTCAGGGCCAGGGACACGGGCAGGGCGGAGTCCGCGGAGTGCGGCGTGGCGGGGGCGAGCAGGGACAGCACCCCGTCGGGGGCGCCCGCGGCGGCATGTGCGGACAGTACGGCGGCGAGGGCCGCCCGGTCGTTGTTGCCGTCGGCGTCGGCGTCGACAGGGACGGTGACGGTGCGGGCGCCATGCCGGGTCAGGGCGGCGGCGCAGGCGGTGACGAACGGTTCGGCGGCGGCAGCGGCAGGGACGACCAGCCACCAGGTGCCGGACAGCTCCGGGGGGCCGGCGGGGGCCTGGACCGGCGCCCAGGTGACCCGGTAGCGCCAGGTGTCGACGGTGCCCCGGTCACGGCGGTCGCGGTGCCACGAGGAGAGCGCCGGCAGGACGGCCTCCAACGATTGCCGGGCCTGCTCGTCGGCGAGTTGCAGGGTGGTGGCGACGGTGGCGAGGTCCCCGCCCTCGACCGCCGTCCAGAAGCCGTGGTCCGCGGTGCCGATGTCGGACGGGCCGGCCCCGGTCTCGGCGGCCGGCGGCTGGATCCAGTAGCGGCCGTGTTCGAACGCGTACGTGGGCAGTTCGGTGCGTCGGCCCCCCGTGCCGGCGAGGGCGGCGTTCCAGTCCACCGGTACACCGTGCGCGTGCAGGGTGCCCAGCGAGGTGAGCATCCGGGCGAGGCCGCCGTCCCCGCTGCGCAGGGTGCCGGTGACGCAGCCTTCGACGTCGGCGGCTTCCAGGGCCTGTTGGAGCCAGACGCCGAGGGCCTGATCGGGGCTGATCTCGACGAACACGGTGTGCCCGGTGTCGAGCAGCGAGGTGAGGGCCGCGCCGAAGGCCACCGGTTCGCGCAGGTTGCGGTACCAGTACGCGGCGTCGAGGGTGGTGGTGTCGACGGGGGCGCCGGCGACGGTGGAGCAGAACGTGACGTCCGCCGGGCGCGGCACGACCTCGGCGAACGCGGCGCGCAGTTCGTCCCGGAGGGCGTCGACCTGCGGCGAGTGGCCGGCGAAGTCGACGCCGGGCAGCGGCCAGCACATGATGCCCTCGTCCGCGAGGCGGTCACCGAGCTCCCGCAGCGCGGCCGGGTCGCCGGAGACGCTGACGGAGCCGGGGGCGTTGACCGCGGCGACGGAGAGCCGGTCGGCCCAGGGTGCGAGGTGTGCGCTGACCCGGTCGACGGACGCGGCGGCGAACAGCATCCCGCCGTGGCCGACCAGGGGCAGCAGGGCCTTGCTGCGCAGGGCGATGAGGCGTGCGCCGTCCTGGAGGGACAGCGCGCCGGCGACGACCGCCGCCGCCACCTCGCCCTGGGAGTGTCCGATGACGGCGTCCGGGCGCACGCCGTAGGACTGCCACAGGGCGGCCAGTGACACCATCACCGAGAACAGCACGGGTTGGATCACGTCGACGCGGTCCCACTCGGCGCCCGCGCGCACCTCGTCCAGCAGCGACCAGTCGACGTGCGGGGACAGTGCCGCCTCGCACTGGGCCATCCGCTCCGCGAACACCGGTGACTCGTCCAGCAGTTCGCGGGCCATTCCGGCCCACTGCGGGCCCTGCCCGGGGAAGACGAACACGGTCCGGCCGGGCACGCCGACGAGGCCCTGGGCGAGGTGGTCGGCGGCCCGGTCCTGGGCGAGCGCGGTCAGACCGGCGAGCAGGGAGGCGCGGTCGTGGCCGGCGACGACGGCACGGTGTTCGAACGTGGTCCGGTCGTGCAGCAGGGAGTGGGCGACGTCCGCCGGGCGCAGCTCGGGGTGGTGCGTCAGGTGCGCGGCGAGCCTGTGGGCCTGGCCGCGCAGGGCCCCCGCGGTCCGCGCCGACAGCGGCCAGGCCACGGCCCGCTCGGGTCCGGCGGCCGGCTCCGGGGCCGGGTCCGGGTCCGGCTCGTCGGCCGCGGGTGCCTGTTCGATGATGACGTGGGCGTTGGTGCCGCTGAGGCCGAAGGAGGAGGCGCCCGCGCGGCGGGGGCGGTCCTCGGCCGTCCACGGCCGGGCCTCGGTCAGCAGGGCGACCGCGCCGGAGGACCAGTCGACGTCCGGGGTCGGCTCCGCGCAGTGCAGGCTCTGCGGCAGCAGGTCGTGCCGGAGGGCCTGGACGAGCTTGATGATCCCGGCGACGCCGGAGGCGGCCTGGGTGTGCCCGATGTTCGACTTCACGGAGCCCAGGAGCAGCGGCCCGTCCGCGGGCCGGTCCTGCCCGTACGTGGCCAGCAGCGCCTGCACCTCGATCGGGTCGCCGAGTCGGGTGCCGGTGCCGTGCGCCTCCACCACGTCGACCTCGGCCGCGGCGAGGCCGGCGGCGGCGAGGGCGCTGCGGATGACCCGTTGCTGGGCGAGGCCGTTGGGGGCGGTGAGGCCGTTGCTGGCGCCGTCCTGGTTGACCGCGGAGCCCCGGATGACCGCCAGTACGGGGTGGCCGTGGCGGCGGGCGTCGGAGAGGCGTTCCAGGACCAGCACGCCGGCGCCCTCGGCGATGCCGAAGCCGTCGGCTTCGGCGCCGAAGGACTTGCAGCGGCCGTCGCGGGCCAGTCCGCGCTGGCGGCTGAAGCCGGTCAGCGACAGCGGCGCGCCGAGCACGGTGACGCCGCCGGCCAGGGCCAGGTCGCATTCGCCGCTGCGCAGCGACTGGGCGGCCAGGTGCAGGGCGACCAGGGAGGAGGAGCAGGCCGTGTCGACGGTGACGGCGGGCCCTTCCAGGCCGAGGCTGTAGGCGACCCGGCCGGACAGGACGCTGGTGGACACCCCGGCGATCAGGTGGCCCTCGATCTCCTCGGGCACCGCATGGCCGCCGTACCCCTGGTAGGCGCCGCCGGCGAAGACTCCGGTGCGGGTGCCGCGGAGCGCCGCGGGGCTGATCCCGGCGCGCTCGACCGCCTCCCAGGAGATCTCCAGGAGCAGCCGCTGCTGGGGGTCCATGGCGAGCGCTTCGCGCGGGGAGATGCCGAAGAACGCGGCGTCGAACGCGGCGGCGTCGTGCAGGAAGCCGCCCTCCACGGTGTACGTGGTGCCGGGCCGGTCCGGGTCGGCGTCGTAGGCGAGGTCCCAGCCGCGGTCGGCGGGCAGTGCGGTGACGGCGTCGCCGCCCGCGACGAGCAGGTCCCACAGTTCGTCCGGGCTGGTGACGCCACCGGGGTAGCGGCAGGCCATGGCGACGAGCACGACCGGGTCGTCGTCGGTCGCGACGGTGACGGGCACCGGTGCGGCGGCGCTGGTGGAGCCCAGCAGCAGTTCGCCGACGTGGCGTCCGAGTGCGGTCGCCGAGGGGTAGTCGAAGATGACCGTGACCGGTAGCCGCAGTCCGGTCGCGGAATTGAGCCGGTTGCGCATGTCGACGGCGGTCAACGAGTCGAAGCCGAGGTCGCGGAAGGCCCGGTCGGGGTCGACCGCGGCGGCCGAGTCATGGCTGAGGACGTCCGCGGCGTGAGAGCGGACGAGGTCGGTCAGCAGCCGGTCGCGGTCGGCCGGCGGGGCGTCGAGCAGACGGTGGCGCAAGGCCGCGCCGGTGCCCTGTTCGTCGGCGTCGTTCGTCTCCTGGGCGGCGTCCAGGACCCGGCGCACCTCGGGCAGGTCACCGATGAGGGGGCTGGGCCGCACCGAGGTGAAGACCGGGGCGAAGCGCGCCCAGTCGACGGCGGCGACGGCGGTGACGGTCTCGTCGTGGTCGAGCACGCCCTGGAACGCGGTGAGCGCCACGGCGGGCGACATGAACGGGACGCCGCGGCTGCGCAGTTGTTCCTCGGCGAGGTTCTCCGCCATGCCGCCGCCGTCGGCGGGGTCCCAGATGCCCCACACGACGGAGGTGGCGGGCAGACCGCGGCTGCGGCGCTGCTCGGCCAGGCCGTCCAGGTACGCGTTGGCCGCCGCGTAGGCGCCGTGTTCGCCGCTGCCCCAGATCGCCGAGATGGAGGAGAACAGGACGAAGGCGTCCGGTGCCTGCTCGGTGAAGACGGCGTCGAGGTTGTCGGCGCCGGTGACCTTGGCGTGCAGGGTTTCGGCGAAGTGGTCGGGGTTCGTCTGCGCCAGCGGCAGCAGTACGCCGGTGCCCGCGGCGTGGATGACGGTACGGATGTCGGCGCCGTCGCGGCGCACCCCGGCGACCAGTGCGGCGAGGGCTTCGCGGTCGGTGACGTCGCAGGGGGCGAGGTCGACCCGGGTGCCGCGCTCGGCGAGCTCGGTGACCAACTCGGCGGCTCCGGCGGCGGTGTCGGCGCGCCGGCTGACCAGGACGAGGTGACGGGCGCCGCGCTCGGCGAGCCAGCGGGCGACCTGGAGGCCCACGCCGCCGGTGCCGCCGGTGACGAGGGTGGTGCCGTCGGGGCTCCAGGGGCGGGCGTCGGAGCCGTCGCCGTGCTCGGACCGCACCAGCCGGCGGCCGTGGGTGCCGGTGCTGCGGACGGCGACCTGGTCCTCGTCGTCGAGTCCGGCGAGGACCTGCCGCAGGCGGTCGGCGGTGCGTTCGTCGAGCGTGGCGGGCAGGTCGACGAGCCCGCCCCAGCGCTCGGGGTGTTCCAGTGCGGCGACCCGGCCGAGACCCCAGATCAGGCTCTGGGCGGGGCTGGTGAGCGGGTCGGTGCCGGCGTCGACGGCCCCGGAGGTGGCCCACCACAGGCGGGCGGTGCACCCGGCGTCGCCGAGGGCTTGCAGCAGCACCAGGCTGAGCGCGGTGCCGTCGGTCATCTGCGCGGCCCGCCGGTGCGGCGTCTCGTCCAGGGCGAGCAGCGACAGCACTCCGGTCACGGGTGCGGGTTGCTCGGCGAGCAGGGCGCCGAGGCGTGCGGTGAGCGTCGCCCGGTCGTCGTCGGTCGCGGCGAGCGGCACCGGGACGACGGTGACGCCGGCGGCGGTCAGCAGGTCCGCGCAGGCCGCGGGCAGCGGGTCGCCCTCGGTGGCCGCGGAGGTCACGAGCAGCCAGGTGCCGGTGGGGGCCGCACCGGGGCGTCCGGTGAGCGGCGTCCAGTCGGTGCGGTAGCGCCAGGAGTCGGCGGTGGCCCGTGCCTCGTGCTGGCGGCGCCAGGCGGCGAGCGCGGGCAGGACGGCGTTGACGGTGTCATCGGCGTCCAGGCCGAGGGCGGCGGTGAAGGCGGGCAGGTCCTTGTCGCCGACGATCTGCCAGAACGCGGCGTCGGCGGGGTGCTCGGCGGGGGCGTCGGCGAGCACCCCGGCCGGGCGCTGGAGCCAGAACCAGCGGCGTTGGAAGGCGTAGGTGGGCAGTGCGGGCGCCCCGGTGGCCGCGTCGGGGAACAGGGCCCGCCAGTCGGGGGCCAGTCCGCGGGCGTACGCCTCGCCGAAGGAGGTCAGGAAGGTGGCGAGGCCGCCGCGGTCCCGGCGGAGCGTGCCGACGGCGGCGGCGTCGATCCCGGCCCCGTCGGCGGTCTCCGCGATGCCGTAGGTGAGCACCGGGTGGGGGCTGGTCTCGACGAAGAACCCGTAGCCCTCGTCGAGCAGTGCGCGGGTGGCCTCGGCGAAGCGGACGGTGCTGCGCAGGTTGCGGTACCAGTAGTCGGCGTCCAGTTCCGCGGTGTCCGTGAAGGACACGTCCACGGTGGAGAAGAACGGCACCTCGCCGCTGCGCGGACGGATGTCGGCGAGCACCTCCAGCAGTTCGGCCCGGATCTGCTCCACGTGCGCGCAGTGGGAGGCGTAGTCGACGTCGATGCGGCGGACGCGGACGTCCTCGGCCTCGTAGTGGGCGATCAGTGCGTCGAGGGCGGCGACGTCCCCGGCCACGACCGTGGCGGCGGCGCCGTTGACGGCGGCGACCGACAGCTGTCCCGGGCGGTCGGCGAGCGTCTGCTCGACCTGTTCACGGGGCAGTGCCACGGAGGCCATGCCGCCTTGGCCGGCGAGGGCCCGCAGCGCACGACTGCGCAACGCCACCACCCGCGCCCCGTCCTCCAACGACAAACCACCCGCCACCACCGCAGCAGCGATCTCCCCCTGCGAATGCCCCACCACCGCATCCGGCACCACACCGAACGAACCCCACAACTCCGCCAACGACACCATCACCGAAAACAACACCGGCTGCACCACATCCACCCGATCCCACTCACCACCCCCACGCACCACCTCACCCAACGACCACTCCACAAACGGCCCCAAAGCCGCCTCACACTCCACCATCCGCGCCGCAAACACCGGCGACTCATCCCACAACTCCCGCGCCATACCCACCCACTGAGAACCCTGACCCGGGAACACGAACACCGTCCGCCCGGTGGCGACCGCGGTGCCGCGCACCAGGTGGGCGGCCTGTTGGTCGGCGGCGAGGGCACGCAGCCCTTCCATGAGTCCGCCGGGTCCGTCACGGTCGTCGGCCACCACGACGGCGCGGTGTTCGAAGGCGGTGCGGGTGGTGGCCAGGGCCCGGGCCACCGTGGCGGGGTCCTGGCCCGGGGTGCGGTCCAGATGGGCGAGCAGGGCGCGCGCCTGGGCGCCCAGGGCTTCCTCGGTGCGCGCGGAGACGACGTACGGCAGGGCTCCCGACACCGGTGCGGCCGCTTCCCCGGTCGGGGCTCCGGGCTCGGGCGCCTGTTCCAGGACGACGTGCGCATTGGTGCCGCTGACGCCGAACGCGGAGACCGCCGCCCGGCGCGCCCGGTTCACCGGTGTCCAGTCGCGCTGTTCGGTCAGGACCCGTACCGCGCCGGAGGTCCAGTCGACCTGGGGGGTGGGTTCGTCCACGTGCAGCGTGGCCGGCATGACTCCGTGCCGCAGCGCCTCCACCATCTTGATCACGCCGCCCACACCGGCGGCGGCCGAGGTGTGCCCGACGTTCGACTTCAACGACCCCAACCACAACGGCCGCTCCGCCGCACGGTCCTGGCCGTACGTCGCCAACAACGCCTGCGCCTCGATCGGGTCGCCCAACGAGGTGCCGGTGCCGTGGCCCTCCACCAGGTCCACGTCCGCCGTCGACAACCGCGCGTCCGCCAACGCCGCCCGGATCACCCGCTGCTGCGCCGGACCGTTCGGCGCCGTCAAACCGTTCGACGCACCGTCCTGGTTCACCGCCGAACCACGGATCACGGCCAGCACCTGATGGCCGTTGGCCTCCGCGTCGGAGAGCCGTTCGAGGAGGATCATGCCGACGCCCTCGGACCAGATGGTGCCGTCGGCGGCGCCCGCGTACGCCTTGCAGCGCCCGTCGGGGGCGAGGGCCCGCTGTCGACTGAACGACACGTACGCATCGGGGTCCGCGGTGATGGTGGCACCGCCGGTCAGCGCGAGGGAGCACTCCCCCGCCCGCAGCGACCGGACGGCCAGGTGCAGGGCGACCAGCGAGGACGAGCAGGCGGTGTCCACGGTCAGCGCCGGCCCGGACAGGCCGAGCACGTAGGACAGCCGGCCGGAGATGACACTGCTGGTGGTGCCGGTGTGGAGCAGGCCCTCCACCTCGGGGACCCGGGCGCAGCCGGCGCCGTAGCCGCTCATCATCGAGCCGACGAAGACACCGGTGGCGCTGCCCCGCAGGGCGGCCGGGACGATGCCGGCGCGTTCCAGCGTCTCCCACGCGGTCTCCAGGACCAGCCGCTGTTGCGGGTCCATGGCGAGCGCTTCGCGCGGCGAGATGCCGAAGAACGCCGGGTCGAACTCGCCCGCGTCGTCGAGGAATCCACCGCCCCGGGTGTACGAGGTCCCCGGGTGGTCCGGGTCGGGGTGGTAGAGCCCGTCGACGTCCCAGCCGCGGTTGCGCGGCCATTCGGTGATCGCGTCGATGCCGTCGTGCACCAGGTCCCAGAGCCGCTCGGGCGAGTCGGCCCCGCCGGGGAAGCGGCAGCTCATCGCCACCACGGCGATGGGCTCGTGGCGGGTGTCCTGCTCCTCGCGCAGCCGGCGGCGGGCCTGGCCGAGGTCCGCGGTCGCACGGCGCAGGTACTCAAGGAGCTTGTCCTCGTTCGGCATCTGTCGTTGCTCCTCAGGCCATGCCGTAGTTGTTGTCGAGAAGGTCGAAGAGCTCGTCCGCGGTGGCGCCGTCGATCCGCTCGCCGTCGTCGGCGGGGTCGCTCGGTGCGGTGAAGCGGCGGACGAGGTTCGTCAGGCGCACGCCGATCTCCCGGCCGCCCGGCAGGTCCGGGTCGAGCCCTTCGAGGAGGGCTTCCAGTCGTTGGAGCTCGGCCAGTGCCTGGGCGCTCGCGGCAGTGCCGGAGAACAGTTCGTCGTGCAGGACGTCCACCAGTGCCTCGGGGGTGGGGTGGTCGAAGACGACCGTGGCGCTGAGCGGGACGCCGGTGCTGGTCCGCAGTTGGTTGCGGAACTGGACGGCGAACATCGAGTCGAAGCCGCTGTCCGAGAAGGCCCGGTCGGGACGCACGGCCTTGCGGTCGCTGTGTCCGAGGACCGCGGCGGCGTGACCGAGGACCAGGTCCAGCAGTTCCCGGCGGCGCGCCGGCTCGTCGAGCGGGGCGAGCCGGGCGGCCAGTTCCGCGGCGGGGGCGCCGTCGTCGGCCGGGGTCTCGCGCAGGGCCCGGGCGATCTCCGGGAGTTCCCGCATCAGGCCGAGGGCCCGGGTGCTGGGGATGGACGCGATGATGCGGGTCAGGTCGACGTCCGCGATCACCTCGCCGGTCGCCCCGTGGTCCAGCAGGTGGTGGAGCCGCGCGGTGACGGTGTCCGGGGCGAGCGGCCGGTCGGCGGCGGCCGCCCCCGGTTCCTGTCCGCCGACGGCGACCACGAGGGTGGGCAGTCCGCGGGCGCGGCGCTGTCCGGCGAGGGCGTCGAGGGTGGTGAGGGCGGCGGAGGCCGCGCCCCGGCGGGCCGCGCCCCACACCGCGTGCAGCGGGGTGAGGACCACCAGGGTGGCGTCCGGGGCGGCCAGCGAGTCCAGGTGGTGGACCGGGGCCACCGTGGTGCGGACGGCGGCGTCGAGTTCGTCCGCGGTCAGCGCGGCCAGGGCGGCGCCCGGTTCCCCCGCGGCGACCAGGTGCACGAGGGTCCCGGGGGCCTGCCCGTCCAGGGCGTCGAGCACGGCGGGGTCGGTGGCGTCGCGGTCGGTGACGGTGAGGTGGGCCCCCAGGTCGGCCAGTTCCCGGCGCAGTTCCCGGACCTCGGTGTCGTCGCTGCCGGCCGCGTCCGTGAGCAGGACGCGGGTGGCGCCGCCGCCGGCCAGCCACCGGGCGAGCCCCGCGGTGAGGGGGGTGAGCCCGCCCGTCACCAGGGCGGGTCGGCCCGCGGGCGTCCAGGTCTGCGGCGCCGGGGCCACCGGCCCGTCGGCGCGCACCAGGCGGCGGACGAACCGGCCCCCGTCCCGGAGGGCGATCTGGTCCTCGTCGTGTCCGCCGGCGAGCAGCGAGGCGATCCGCCGGGCGAGGTCGTCGCCGGGTGCGGCGGGCAGGTCGAGCAGACCGCCGAAGCGGGCCTCCTGTTCCAGCAGCAGGACCTGGCCGAGGCCCCACAGGCCGGCTTGGCCGGGGTGGGACGGGGGTTCGTCGCCGACGGCCACCGCCGAGGTGGTGACGCACCACAGCGGTGCGGTGCTGCCGACGGAGTCCAGTGCGCGCACCAGTTCCACGGTGGACACCAGTGCGGCGGGGGCCGTGGTGGGCTCCGTACCGGTGGTGTCCCCGGCCAGGGCGAGCAGTGACACGATCCCGGTCGACCGCCCCGCCCCGGCGAGGAGTTCGGCTCCGGCCCGGCCCGTCCAGTCGAGGACGGTCGGCTGCGCACCGCCGAGCGACAGCGCCCGTTCGCAGGCCGTGACCGCCGGGTGGTCCCGGGGCACGCCGTCGGGGACGAGGAGCAGCCAGTTCCCGTCGAGCGGTGCTCCGGTGGTCTCCGGGGCCGGCTGCCAGCGGGTGCGGTAGGCGAGCCCGGGGCCGTCGGTGGACGCGGCCGGATCGCGCCGGCCCGGTGTGGGCAGCCAGTGGCGTTCGTGTTGGAAGGCGTAGGTCGGCAGCGGCACGGCCGTTCCGGGGGCGGCGACGGTGGGCACCCGCTCCCAGGCGACGGCGGCGCCGTCGGCCCAGGCGTCGCCGAGGGCCGTCAGCAGCCGGGGCCAGCCGCCGTCGTCGCGGCGCAGCGTGCCGAGGGCGGTCACCGGGCGGCCCTGTTCCTCGGCGCACCCGTCGACGCCCGCGGTGAGCACGGGGTGCGGGCTCACTTCGATGAAGCGGGTGAAGCCGTCGTCCAGCAGTCGTGCGGTGCTGCGGGCGAACTCGACCGTCTCGCGCAGGTTGCGGTACCAGTAGGCGGCGTCGAGCGTCTCGCCGTCGACGTACTCTCCGGTGACCGTTGAGTGGAGGGGGACCTCCGCGGGTCGGGGTCGCAGGTCGGCGAGTTCGGTCAGCAGTTCTTCGCGCACGGCGGCCACGTGGGGCGAGTGGGACGCGTAGTCGACGGGGAGCCGCCGGGTGCGCACGCCTTCGCGGGCGGCGGCGTCCGCCAGGGCCGTCAGCGACTCGGGGTCGCCGGCGACGGTCACCGCCGCCGGGCCGTTGACCGCGGCCACGCACACCCGCTCGCCGTACGGGGCGAGCAGCTCCTCGACGCGGTCCCGAGGGGCGGCCAGCGACAGCATGGAGCCGGTGCCGTGCAGGGTGCGCAGCGCCCGGCTGCGCAGGGCCACGGTCGCCGCCGCGTCGTCGAGGGACAGGGCTCCGGCGACGCAGGCCGCGGCGATCTCGCCCTGGCTGTGGCCGATGACGGCGTCGGGTTCCACGCCGAGGGCGCGCCACTGGGCGGCCAGCGCCACCATCACGGCGAACAGGGCCGGTTGCACGACGTCGACCCGGTCCAGCGAGGCGGCGCCCGGCGCGCTGCGCAGCACGTCGGTGAGCGACCAGTCGACGTGCGGGGCGAGGGCCCGCTCGCAGTCGGCGATGCGCGCGGCGAACTCCGGTGCGGTGTCCAGCAGGTCGGCGGCCATCTTGGGCCATTGCGAGCCCTGGCCGGGGAAGACGAAGACGGTGCGGCCGGGTGAGGCGTTGCCGCGGGTGACTCCGGCGGCCAGTTGCCCGTCGGCGACGGCGGTGAGCGCCGCCCGGAGTTCGTCGTCCGCGGCGCCCACCAGGGCGGCGCGCACGGGGAACGCGGTCCGGGTGCCGGCCAGGTCCCGGGCCACGACACCGGCCGTGAGTTCGGGGTGCAGCGCCAGGTGGGTGCGCAGCCGGGCGGCCTGGGCCCGTAGCGCGGGTTCGGTGCGCGCCGACAGCACCCACGGCACGGCGCCCGCGGGCGGTGCCCCGGTGGTGGTGGACGTCTCGGCGGTCGCTGCCTCTTCGAGGATGACGTGGGCGTTGGTGCCGCTCATGCCGAAGGCGGAGACCGCGGCGCGACGCGGTCGGCCCTCGGTGGTCCAGGGCAGGGCCTCGGCGAGGAGGGCGACCTCGCCGGCGGACCAGTCGACGCGGCTGCTGGGCTCGTCCGCGTGCAGGGTGCGGGGCAGCACGCCGTGCCGCAGGGCCTGGACGGTCTTGATGATGCCGGCGACACCGGCCGCGGCCTGGGTGTGCCCGATGTTGGACTTCAACGAGCCGAGCCGCAGCGGTCGGCCTTCGGGACGGTCCTGTCCGTACGTCGCCAACAGGGCCTGGGCCTCGATCGGGTCGCCCAGGACGGTGCCCGTTCCGTGGGCCTCGACCAGGTCCACTTCGGCGGCTTCGACGCCCGCGTTGGCCAGCGCCTGCCGGATCACCCGTTGCTGCGCCGGGCCGTTGGGTGCGGTGAGGCCGTTCGACGCGCCGTCCTGGTTGACGGCCGAGCCGCGGACCACGGCGAGCACCGGGTGTCCGTGGCGGCGGGCCTCGGACAGTCGCTCGACGACGAGCATCCCGACGCCCTCGCCCCAGCCGGTGCCGTCGGCGGCGTCGCCGAAGGCGCGGCAGCGGCCGTCGGGGGACAGTCCCCGCTGCCGGCTGAACTCGACGAAGACGTCCGGGCCGGCCATCACGGCGGCGCCGCCGACCAGGGCGAAGGAGCACTCCCCGCTGCGCAGTGCCTGTCCGGCGAGGTGCAGGGCGACCAGTGAGGAGGAGCAGGCGGTGTCCAGGGTGACGGCGGGTCCTTCGATCCCGAGGTGGTAGGCGATCCGTCCGGAGGCGACGCTGGAGACGTTGCCGGTGAGGAGGTGTCCCTCGACGTCGGTGCCCGCGGGGCCGGAGCCGTAGCCCTGTCCGGCGACGCCGACGAACACGCCGCCCGCGGTGCCCTTGACCCGGGTCGGGTCGATGCCGGCGCCTTCGAGTGCTTCCCAGGCGGCCTCCAGCAGCAACCGGTGCTGGGGGTCCATGGCCAGGGCCTCGCGCGGGGAGATGCCGAAGAACTCCGCGTCGAAGTCGCCGGCCGTGTCGAGGAAACCGCCGCCGGTGGTGGAGAAGGTGCCGGGGTGCTCGGGGTCGGGGTCGTAGAGCGCGGCGAGGTCCCAGCCGCGGTCGGCCGGCATCGGGGCGATCGCGTCGGTCCCGTCGGTGACGAGTCGCCAGAGGTCGTCGGGTGAGCGGACCCCGCCCGGGAAGCGGCAGGCCATGGCGACGACGGCCAGGGGTTCCGCGCTGTCGCCGACGTGCGCGACCGGTGCGTCGGGGGTCTCGTCCGCGCCGGTGAGCTGGGTGTGCAGGTACCGGGCGAGGGCGTCGGCGGTGGGGTGGTCGAAGACCAGGGTGGCGGGCAGCGACAGGCCGGTGGCCGCGACCAGCCGGTTGCGCAGGTCCACCGTGGTCAGCGAGTCGAAGCCGAGTTCGCGCAGCGGCCGGTCGGGGTCGATGGGGTGGCCGCCGTCGTGGCCGAGGGCGCGGGCGGCTTCGGCGACCACCGTGGAGTGCAGCAGGTCGAGCCGCGCGGTCCGCGGCAGTGCGGTGAAGCGGCGCCGCCACCCGGTGGTGGTGTCGTTCGCGGCGGGGGCGTCGGGGGTGGTCGCCTCCGGTATGCCGCGCAGCAGGGCGCTGGGGCGGGCCGCGGTGAACGGCGGTGCGAAGCGTTCCCAGGTGACGTCGGCGAGCACCACGCAGGTGCCGCCGCGGTCGACGGTGCGGCGCAGTGCGTCGAGGGCGGCGGCGGGTTCGAGTCCGTCCAGGCCGTGGGCCCGCAGGCTGGTCCCGGCGTCGCCGTCGGCCATGCCGGTGCCCGCCCAGGGCCCCCAGGCGACGGAGGTGGCGGGCAGGCCCCGGGCGCGGCGCCGGGCGGCGAGCGCGTCGAGGTGGGCGTTGGCGGCTGCGTAGCCGCTCTGCCCGCCGCTGCCCCAGACGCCGGCGATCGACGAGAACAGCACGAACGCGTCGAGCGGTTCGTCGGCGAACAGGGCGTCGAGGTGGGAGGCGCCGACCGCCTTCGCGGCGAGTTCGTCGTGCCACTGCTGCGGGGTGCAGTGTTCGATGCGGGTGGCGGTGACGGTGCCGGCGGCGTGGAACACGGCCCGCGGCAGGTCGTCGGCCGCGCGCAACCGGTCCAGCAACGAGCCGAGCGCGGCCCGGTCGGCGACGTCGCACGCTTCGACGGTGACCCGGGCTCCGAGCCGCCCGAGCTCCGCGACGAGGTCCCCGGCGCCGGGGGCGTCGGGCCCGCGACGGCTGGTGAGGACGAGGTGTTCGGCGCCGTCCGCGGCCAGGGCCCGGGCCAGGTGCACGCCGATGCCGCCGGTGCCGCCGGTGATCAGGACGGTGCCCTTGGTGGCCCACCGGCTCGGGGACGGCTCCGGGGTGGGGACGTCGCGGACCAGGCGGCGGCCGTGGGCGCCGTCGGGGCGCAGCGCGATCTGGTCCTCGGTGCCGAAGGTGCCGGCCAGCGCGGCGGCGAGCTGCCGGGCGAGACCGTCATGGGCGGTGCCCGGGACGTCGACCAACCCGCCCCACCGCTCGGGCAGTTCCAGGGCCGCCACCCGGCCGAAGCCCCACACCTGCGCCTGCTCCGGGACGGGCGGGCCGTCCTGGGCGACGCCCGCGGTCAGACACCACAGGGGGGCGGTGATCCGGGCCCGGCCGGTCTCCTGGACGAGCCGCAGGGTGGCGGTGAGCGGATCGTCGCCCAGGGCGAGCAGCGACAGCACGCCGGCCACCGCCGCGGCCCCGCCGAGTTCGTCGAGACGGTCGGCGAGCGTCGTGGACCGCGCGCAACCGCTGCTCACCACGGTGACCTCGGCGCCGTACGCGGTCAGCGCCTCCCGGGCGGTCTCGGCGAGGGCGTCGGCGCCCGTGTCGGGGACGACGAGCAGCCACGGTCCGCCGAGCCGGGGCCGCAGCGCGGCGGTGAGGGGCTCCCAGGTGACGCGGTAGCGCCAGGCGTCGGCGGGATCGGTCGCGGTGCCGGGGGCCGCCGTCAGTTCGCGCGGCCAGAACCGCCGGTGCTCGAACGGGTACGTGGGCAGGTCGACGGGATGCCCGGTGGAGTGCCAGGCGACGGGTGCGCCGCGGACCCACAGTGCGGCCAGCGCGGCGGTGACGGCGTGCGGCTCCGGTGTGTCCTGCGGGCCGAGCAGCGGCACGGCCGCGGGGGCGTCGGCCAGTGCGCCGGCGAGCAGGGTCGACAGCACCCGGCCCGGCCCCACCTCCACGAAGGTGGTGGCGCCCGCGGCGTGCAGGCTCCGGGCGCCGTCGAGGAACCGTACGGTGCCGCTGACGTGGCGCACCCAGTAGTCGGCGGTCCGCAGGTCGTCGCCGGTGGCGGGTTCACCGGTCAGGTTGCTGACGACGGGCAGCCGGGGCGCGGCGTAGGTGACGGAGGCCGCGACCCTGCGGAAGGCGTCCAGCATCGGTGCCATCCGCGTGGAGTGGAACGCGTGGCTGACCTCCAGGCGCCGCACGCGGCGTCCCCGCCCGCGCAGTTGCCCGGCGACCGCCTCGACCGCCTCGGCCTCGCCGCTGAGCACCACGGCAGTGGGCCCGTTGACCGCGGCGACGGAGACGGTGTCCTCGGTGAGCAGGGCGCGGACCTCGTCCTCGCCGGCCTCCACCGCCACCATGACGCCGCCGTCGGGCAGTTCGTCCATCAGCCGGCCGCGCGCCGCGACCAGGGTGCAGGCGTCGGCGAGGGAGAGCACCCCGGCGAGGTGCGCGGCGGTCAACTCGCCGACGGAGTGGCCGATGAGCAGGTCCGGCCGGACCCCGTGGTGGGCGAGGAGCCGGTGCAGGGCGACCCCGAGGGCGAACAGGGCGGGCTGGGTGTAGCGGGTGCGGTGCAGCAGCCCGGCGTACGGGCCGTCCCCGGTCGCGAACATGACGTCCCGCAGCGGCACGTCGAAGTGCGGGGCGAAGTGGGCGAGCACCTCGTCGAGGGCGTCGGCGAACACGGGGTGGCACCGGTGGAGTTCGGCGCCCGCCGAGGCGATCTGGCTGCCCTGGCCGGGGAAGAGGAAGGCGGTTGCGCCCGTGGCGGCGGTCGTGCCGGTGATCAGGTGGTCGTCGGTTCCGGCGGCGGCGAGCGCGGCGAGGGCCCGGCGCATCGCCTCGTCCCCGGGCCGTAGGACCGCGGCCCGGTGCCGGAGTCCGGCGCGGGCGGTGGCCAGGGTGCGGGCCACGTCCACCGCGGCCGTGGCGGGGTGCTCCTGTACGTGGGCGTCGAGCCGGGCGGCCTGGGCCGCCAGGGCGGGCCCGGTGGCGGCGGACAGGAGCAGCGGCGTCGGCAGCACCTCGTCGGCGGGCGGCTCGTCGCGGGTGGCGGGGGCCTCTTGGAGGACCACATGGGCGTTGGTGCCGCTGATCCCGAACGAGGACACCGCCGACCGGCGCGGACGTCCGGTCCCGGGCCACTCCCGGGCCCCGGTCGACAGTCGCGTGCCGCCCGCGGACCAGTCCACGTGCGGGGAGGGCTCGTCGGCGTGCAGGGTCCGGGGCAGCACGCCGTGCTGCATCGCGAGGACGAGCTTGATGACCCCGGCGACGCCCGCCGCGGCCTGGGTGTGTCCGATGTTGGACTTGACCGAGCCGAACCACAGGGGGTGCTCGGGGTGCCGCCCGGAGCCGTAGACGGCCTGGAGCGCCTGCGCTTCGATGGGGTCGCCGAGGCTGGTGCCGGTGCCGTGGGCCTCCACGGCGTCGATGTCGGCGGGGGTGAGCGCGGCATCGGCGAGCGCGGCGCGGATCACCTGTTGTTGGGCGGTTCCGTTCGGGGCGGTCAGCCCGTTGCTGGCGCCGTCCTGGTTGACGGCCGTGCCGCCGACCAGGGCGAGCACGCGGTGTCCCAGGCGACGGGCTTCGGAGAGGCGCTCCAGCAGCAGCACACCGGCGCCCTCGCCCCAGACGGTGCCGTCGGCGCCCGCCCCGAACGCCTTGCAACGCCCGTCGGGCGCGAGGCCGTTCTGTCGGCTGAACTCCACGAACAGGGTGGGGGTGCTCATGATGGTGACGCCGCCGGCGAGCGCCTGTGCGCACTCGCCGCGGCGCAGCGACTGGACCGCGAGGTGCAGGCTCACCAGGGAGGCCGAGCAGGCGGTGTCGACGGTCAGCGCGGGGCCCTCGACGCCGAGGGTGTAGGAGACGCGGCCGGACAGCACGCTGGCGGTGTTGCCGGTCAGGAAGTGTCCTTCGGTCTCCTCGGTCACCCCGGCGAGGCGGGCGGTGTAGTCCTGGCCGTTGGTGCCGACGAACACGCCGACCGAACTGCCGCGCAGCGAGGCGGGGTCGATGCCGGCGTGTTCGACCGCCTCCCAGGTGGTCTCCAGGAGCAGCCGCTGTTGCGGGTCCATGGCCAGCGCCTCGCGCGGGGAGATGCCGAAGAAGGCGGCGTCGAACCCGGCGACGTCGCGCAGGAATCCACCGCGGCGGCTGTACGTCGTCCCGGGGCGCTGCCGGGCGGGGTCGTGGAGCCGGGCGGTGTCCCAGCCGCGGTCCTCGGGCCAGTCGGTCACCGCGTCGCGACCCTCGCTGAGCAGCCGCCAGAGCGCGTCGGGCCCGTGGGCGCCGCCGGGGAAGCGGCAGCCGATGCCGACGATCGCGATCGGGTCGTCCGCGGCACCGGACGCCGTCAGGGGCGTCGGGGCCACGGGTTCCGCCGTCGGGGGGTCGGCGTCGACGAGCAGGGTGACCAGGTGGGCGGCCAACGCCTGCGGGGTGGCGTGGTCGAAGAGCAGGGTGGTGGGCAGCCGTAGACCGGTGGCCGTGCCGATCCGGTTGCGCAGTTGAACGGCGTTGAGCGAGTCGAATCCCAGCTCGGTGAACGCACGGGTCTCCCGCACCTCGCTGTCCGGGGCGTGACCCAGGACCCGACGGGCCAGGTCGCCCACCAAGGCGGTGAGGGACCGGAGCCGTTCGGGCGGGGACAGCGGGGCCAGCCGGCTCCGCAGGGAGGTGCTGTCCTGCGCGGGGTCACCGGGGGCGTCGACCCCGGGCAGCGCGCTCAGCAGCGCGGTGCTGCGCACCCCGCTGACCTCGGCGAAGCGCGGCCAGTCCACATCGGCGACGACGGCGTCCGCGGGGGCGCCGGCCAGGACCCGCCCCAGGGCGCGCAGCGCGGCTTCGGGAGCCATGGCGCGCACCCCGATGTCACCGAGGCGGTCCGCGTCGCGGCGGCTGGCCATGCCGTCGCCGGCCCAGACGCCCCAGGCGACGGAGGTCGCCGGCAGCCCCGCGGCGCGGCGTCGCCCGGCGAGCGCGTCGAGCGCGGCGTTGGCGGCGGCGTAGTTGGCCTGGCCGGCGGCGCCGAGGGTGCCGGTGAGCGAGGAGAAGAGGACGAACGCGGTGAGGTCGTGACCGAGCGTCGCCTCGTGCAGGGCGTGCGCGGCGGTGTGCTTGACCCTGTACACGGAGGCCAGGCGGTCCGGGGTCAGCGCGTCGACGGTGCCGTCGTCGAGGACGCCCGCCGCGTGGAAGACCGCGGTGAGCGGCTGCTCGGCCGGGACGGTGGCGAGCAGGGCGGCGATCTGGTCGGGGTCGCCGACGTCGCAGCGGGCCAGGGTGACCGCGGCGCCGGTGGCGGTGAGTTCCGCGTGCAGTGCGGTGGCGCCGGGGGCGTCGGGGCCGCGGCGGCTGACGAGCAGCAGATGGGGCACGCCCTCGGCGGCGAGGCGACGGGCGAGGTGCGCGCCGAGACCGCCGGTGCCCCCGGTGATCAGGGCCGTGCCGGTGGTGGGCCACTGCTCCCGTCGGGCGTCCGGCGGCGCGATCCGCAGCCGCCGCCCGTAGGTGCCGGTGGGGCGCACGGCGACGTGGTCCTCGTCGCGGACCGTGGCCAGCACCGTTCGGACCCGTGCGGCGGCCCGGTCGTCCCACTCGGCGGGCAGGTCGAGCAGGCCGCCCCAGCGGTCGGGGTGCTCCAGCGCGACGGTGCGGCAGAGTCCGGCGACCGCGGCGTGCACGGCCGGGCCGGGCTGCTCGCCGTAGCCGACCGTGGCGACCTCGCGGGTGACGCACCACAGCGGCGCGGTGATCGCGGCGTCGCCGAGGGCCTGGACGAGGGCGAGCGTCAGGGGCAGGGCGGCGGGCAGGCCGGGGTGCGCGGGGTGCTCGCGCTGCTCTTCGGCGAGGAACGAGATCACTCCGGCGACGGCACGCTCTCCCACCGCCCGGCGCAGCAGGTCGGCGAGGGCCGCCCGGTCGTGGCCGGGATCGGTGACGTGGACGCGGATCAGGTCGAGGCCCACCGCGGTCAGCGGCCCGGCGATCGCGTCGCCGGTGCCTTCGGGCGTCACCAGCAGCCAGGCGCCGGCCGCCGGTGCCTTCGGCTCCGGAGTCAGCGGCGCCCAGGTGATCTCGTGGCGCCAGGTCGCGGAGCGGTCGCTGCGCCAGGACGCCAGCGCCGGCAGCACCCGGCCGAGCACCTCGGCGTCGACGTCGAGCAGTGCGGCGAGTTCGGGGAGCGGGCGGACCTCCAGTTCGCGCCACAGGTCGTCCGCGGCGGGTTCCGGGAGCTCGGCGGGCTCGGGCCAGTAGCGGCGGCGTTGGAACGGATAGGTCGGCAGGGCGACGTGACGCGGTGCGGGCCCGGCGGTCAGGGCGGTCCGGTCGACGGGCAGGCCGTGGGCCCATGCCTCGCCGAGTGCGTGCAGCAGCCGGCGCAGACCGCCGTCGTCACGGCGCAGGGTGCCGAGGACGGTGGCCTCGACGTCCGCGGCCCGGACGGTGTCCTCGGTGCTCGCGGTGAGCACGGGATGCGGGCTGATCTCGATGAACGCGGTGTGCCCGGCTTCGGCGAGGGCGCGCACGGCCGGGGCGAAGGCGACGGTGCCGCGCAGGTTGCGGTACCAGTAGTCGGCGTCGAGGCCCGCGGTGTCGGTGAACGCCCCGTCCACCGTGGAGAAGAACGGCACCGCACCGCTGCGGGGGGTGATCCGGGCCAGCAGGTCCAGGAGTTCGGTCCGGATGCGCTCCACGTGCACCGAGTGCGAGGCGTAGTCCACCGGCACCGTCCGGGTGCGGACGCCCTCGGCGACGAGGTCCGCCACGAACGCGTCCAGGGCTTCCCGGTCGCCGGCCACCACGGTCGTTCCCGGGCCGTTGACGGCCGCCACGGACAGTCGTCCCGACCGGTCGCCGAGGAGTGCTTCGACCCGGTCCGCCGGCAGGGCGACCGAGGCCATGCCGCCCTCGCCGGCGAGCGCCCGCAGCGCCCGGCTGCGCAGCGCGACCACCTGCGCACCGTCCTGGAGGGACAGGCCGCCCGCGACGACCGCGGCGGCGATCTCCCCCTGGGAGTGGCCGACCACCGCGGCCGGTTCGACGCCGCAGGAGCGCCACACCGCGGCCAGGGACACCATCACCGAGAAGAGGGCGGGCTGCACCACGTCGACGCGTTCCCAGTCGTCGCCCCGGCGCACCAGCTCCACCAACGACCAGTCCACGAACGGTGCCAGCGCCGCTTCGCACTCGGCCATCCGCTCCGCGAACACCGTTGACTCCGCGAGCAGTTCACGGGCCATGCCCACCCACTGGGAGCCCTGGCCGGGGAAGACGAAGACGGCCGGGCCGGTGCGGGCGACGCCTTCGGCGGTCTCCGGTCCTTCGGTGCCGCTGGCGAACGCGGTGAGGGCGGCCTCCAGTTCCTCGCCGGTACCGGTGACGACGGCACGGTGCTCCAGGGCGGCGCGGGTGGTGGCCAGTGCCCGGGCGAGGTCGTGGTGGGCGACCGACCCGTCCCGCAGCAGGGGCAGCAGTTGACGGGCTTGGTCGCGCAGGGCCTGCGGGGTGTGCGCGGACAGCAGCAGGGGCAGCGGCCCGTCCTGCGCCGGGGGGTACTCGACGGGTGCCGCGGCCGCGGGTTCCTCGATGATGACGTGGGCGTTGGTGCCGCTGATCCCGAACGACGAGATGCCGGCCCGCCGGGGGCGTTCGCCGCGCGGCCAGTGGACCCGTTCGGTCGCCAGCGCCACCGCTCCGGAGTCCCAGTCCACGAACGACGAGGGCTCGTCCACGTGCAGCGTCTTCGGCACCGTGCCGTGCCGCATCGCCTCGACGAGCTTGATGATGCTGGCCGCCCCCGCGGCGCCCTGGGTGTGACCGAGGTTCGACTTCACCGAGCCGAGCCACAGCGGCCGGCCCTCCGGACGGTCCTGCCCGTACGTCGCCAACAGGGCCTGCGCCTCGATCGGGTCACCCAGCTTCGTCCCCGTGCCGTGCCCCTCCACCACATCGACATCAGCACCCGACAGCCCGGCGTCCGCCAACGCCGCCCGGATCACCCGCTGCTGCGCCGGACCGTTCGGCGCCGTCAAACCGTTCGACGCACCGTCCTGGTTCACCGCCGAACCCCGCAGCACGGCCAGCACCGGATGCCCGTTCGCCACCGCGTCCGACAGCTTCTCCACCACCAGCAGGCCGATGCCCTCCGACCAGCCGGTGCCGTCGGCTCCCGAGGCGTACGCCTTGCAGCGGCCGTCGGGGGCCAGTCCGCGCTGACGGCTGAAGCCCACGAACGAGACGGGGTTGGACATCACCGTGACGCCACCGGCGAGCGCGAGGCTGCACTCGCCCTTGCGCAGGGCCTGGGCGGCGAGGTGCAACGCCACCAACGACGAGGAGCAGGCGGTGTCCAGGGTGACCGCGGGACCCTCCAGACCGAGGGTGAACGCGACCCGGCCGGACAGGACGCTGGCGGCCCCTCCGACGAGGCGCTGGCCGTCGATCCCGGCGAGGTCACCGGGGTGTTCGGGGCCCTGGTCATGGAACATGGTGCCCGCGTAGACGCCGGTGCGTGACCCCCGCAACGCATGCGGATCGATCCCCGCCCGCTCGACCGCCTCCCACGCCACCTCCAACATCAACCGC
>NZ_JBIAIF010000012.1:0-242192 GCF_042871255.1 Streptomyces sp. NPDC005955
CCGGTCCGGCAGCAGCGGCTCGATGCGTGCCCACTGGGCGTCAGTCAACGACACACATCAACCAACGATCAGATGATCCGAAAGAAACGGCCTAGCCGCGTCTACGGGCGAGCTGTACGTGAGCCTTTCCTTCGACAATCCCTCAGCATGGCGGGCTGCGTTGGACGGCAATCCTGGTACAGAAAGTGAACGTCCCTGGGTCGGCGTCCGTGGCGCCGAACCTGGGCTCCTCGATCTGCGCCTCTACGCGGAGGGCATGGCCAGCCTTCTCGCAGAAGCAAATGGAGCCGACCGCATCCTGCTACGAGCCCTGCTTGAAGGCATCGCGCAAACCGCCGGATTGGTGGAGGAGGATCTTGACGCGCTCATCGATCAACTGGCGCCCGAGGGTCCCAAACAGATGATGCACGTCGAACTGAACCCACGCCTTCCGCTGCGCCCCGGTCCACTCCCTACGGCTCGACTGGTACAACCTGCCGCTTCCGCCACGGTTCTTGACGTATTGGGCCGGTACCTCGATAGCGCGCCGGTACGCCAGTGGAGCCCATCCCCTCGGAGAAGCGTACCCAGGTTCTGCAGAAGGTCGTGGGGCACTACTTCGCGCTCATCGAGGATATGGTGGCCGGTCTGGCGGCCGAGGGACTCATCGAGTCGCTGATTTCGCGGCACGAAGCGCTCCTGCACGACGAGGCTTTCAATGACCAGATCCTCCCATCGCGCATCGCCTGCTTCGGAGAGGCAAGCCAGCCGGCCGAGAACCTTGTCAGGACCACCAAGCGCCAAGTGGAAGCTGCTCAGGCCAGCCGATTCCTCATCGAATACGTCGCTGCCCAACCTCCCAGTGGGGACTCGTCACTCACCCTGGACACGTACGACCACCTCATGGCGTTGTCTGCAGAACTCATCTCTCGTGCCACTCTCTCGGAAGCCATTCACCACGACTTCTCAGAGGCTCAACTTGTCTTGTTGCCCTCCGGCCGACTCGGTGTCTCCCGCGGCGACCAATACGAATCAGGCTCCAACGCCCTTGCTGCAGCCCGAGCAGAGGCACTCCTGCTTGCGGCACCGACTCGTCATTCCCGCCGGGGATCCGAGCCCCAAGGGCCCACCGCACAGGTAGAGGAAGCAATGGTCGCCGAGTTCGGCTTCTCTCTCACCGACTTGGCCCAGGGTGTCTGCGAGGTCATCGCCCTGGGGGATGAGCGCTGCCAGTCAGAGCCCTACACCCTTTCAGAGTCGGTTGTTGCCAATCACTTGTCCACGACGCTGTACTGGGAACATGAGAAAGCGCAGACTTTCCTCGATCGGCTCGCACTGCGTCCCCGGGCCAAGTTCCTCTCTGTCAAATCCGATGCGTGGCCGTGGCGCTACAACCGTGAATGGTCGTACGTTCGACGCCCGCTTATCCGTGTGGGCACAGGGGACGGCTCTCAACTCGTCTGGGGAGCTAGACACACTTGGAGCAGTGGCTCGTATTGGGTCAACCTCATCTACTCCGGACGGTTGCGCAGCACGTCATCGTCGATGAAGAAACTGCTGGGAGTGATTCGGCAGGACGAGAACAAGGCCTTCGAAGCGCATGTCGTCGACACACTCAGGGCTGGAGGCTGTTCCCTCGCTGTCAGGGATGTCTCCAAAATCGCGGGACGTAGACTCACGTCGGTCGAGGGTTACGATCTGGGCGACATCGATGCGCTTGGTATCAACGCGGCTAGACGCGTGATCATCGTTATCGAAGCCAAGGACTTCGAGATGTCACGTAATCCGACCGAAATGGCCAACGAAGCCGATGCTCTACTGCGCGGCGACAAAAGTGCTCTCTTCAAGCTTGGTCGCCGCACAGAGTGGGTACGCCAAAACCTTGCGGCAACGTTGACTCACTTCCTTGGGGATCGCGATAGCACCAGCTGGACTGTTACATCCGCCATCGTCACCAGCAGGGATCTTATGGCTCCCCGAGTGTTTGCCTCCAACGTGCCAGTAGTCCCTATCGGTGAATTCGAGCAGTGGGTCGCCGCGGAGCTCGTTCGGGGTAAGCGAGGCAATGGGCGACGCCGCTCTTGATCTGGACCCATATGTATGGGATCGAGGGGGGCGCCGTCCAAGCGAACCGCCATGTGGCCGAGGGTGCTGTCTGAGGTTCTTCCGGCGTGCGGTGGGTACTTTTATCGGATGGTCAGAGCGGGTTGTCGGTTTTCAGGTGCGTTTGGCCGTTGCCTGGTCGGTGTGGTGCTTCCCTTCGAACTCGGTGTGCTGAGGTAGCGGAGCCATTTCTGGCTGTGCCGGGAGTTGTAAATGCCCTCCATCTACCCGAACAGCGCGATGCTCGCCTCGGTCGTTGATGAGACTCGTTGGATTTGATTCAAACCGCAATTCCGTGAATGATCTTGGTATCCGCCGGCCCGCAGGCATCACGCTAGGGCCCATCTCAAGGATGGATGATCCCTGAAGCGAACCAGTCTTGAAGTGTGGACTCCGCCCCTTCCGGGAGATCGTTGACGAAAACCACGGCCAGGCCGCGCTGGGCTCGCGAGCAGCACACGTAGAACAGGTTGCGTGAGCGCTCGGTACGGTCGGGTTTGTCGGTGCCTGCGAGCATCTTGCCGATGTTGTACCTGTTCCAGGCGCTGTCGTCGACCACCACCACGACGTTCTCGAATTCGTCGCCCTTGACGCCGTGCTGGGTTGAGAACGGGGTGAGTTCGTCGATGAAATGGGTGACGCTGATCACTTCCCGGTAGGACACGCTGCGGAGGTTGTTCGAGAAATCCGCTCGTCGCTGGTCGCGCTCATCGAGACCCGTTGCGGTTCTGTGGCGTTCGAGGCTTTTGAGCTTTCCGGGCATGGCGAGGAGGTGGCCGTCGCCCATCAGGTCGAGCACGTCGCCGATGGTGCCGCTCGTACGTACGGCGTCGAGTGCACGGATGGCCTGACTGATGGCGCGTTTGTCGGAGTGACGGGTAATCCGTGTCCATCCCTCGTCTAAGAGGCTGGTCAGCTCCGCGAAGTCGTTGTTGCGGAAGGCCGTGCTCACGGACTCGACGCGCGTCAGGTACTGGATGTAGGGCTCATTGCGTGCCATGAGGTCGTCGGGGCCGTACCGGCTCAACTTTCTGTACTGTTCGAGGAGGTTGGCGTACTCCAGTGTGCCCGCGATCCTGCGGTGTGTGAGCAGGAGATATTTGCTGTTCTCCCGAGTCCAGCCGTTCTGGGCAAGTGTTGCTTCGGCGGCGGTGAGTCGCTCAGGGCCGGCTGGGGTGCCGGTGTTGAGGAACAGGTGGACCTCGCCTGTCTGCTGGTCGCCGATGGCGTCCTGGATGAGGTCGGGACGCATCCGGTTGAGCACCTCGACGACGGGAGGTGAGCACCGGTAGTTCTCGTGCTTGGTGATCTCGGTTAGGAGGCCGGGGCGTTTCACCGCTCCGACACCGGACTCGTAGATCTTCTGCATGGAGTCGCCGAAGAGGCCGACCACGCAGTTCTCGTGGCCGGCGCCCGCCAGGTGGTCCAGCAGGAGCTGGATCGTTTTGGGTGAGGTGTCTTGGTACTCGTCGACGAAGATGATGGGGTACTTGCTGGCGATGATGCGTATGAGCTTGGGGTGTGCTGTTACGAGGCGGAGCGACAGCGCGATGACGTCGTCGTGGGAGATGCGCCCTTCGCTCAGCCTGCGCCCGCGGTCGGAGTACTCGATCACTGGGGGAGCGGTGACGTCATCGAGGTCTTCGGGCTTGGTCAGGTCCTTGTTGTAGTCGAGGATCTGCAGCCAGAGCTCACGCTGGTAGGGCTGGATGGCACTCCAGAGGAATTCGTGGATGGTGCCGACGTCGACGAGGGGGTCCGCGGCGATGCGTTCGTGGATCTTCTTCTTGGCGACGTTCGTGTATGTAATGCAGGCGATCCGCCGACCGTGTGCCTCCAGGTCTGTGCGGTGGTGGTTCAGGAGGTGCTGCAAGGTGCGGACCAGGGTGGTCGTCTTGCCGGCGCCGGCTCCTGCTTCGACGAGGAAGCTGCGCCGGGCCTCCATCTCCGCGGCGACGGCTTCGAGGGTGTCTAGGCGAGCCACTGCAGTCCTTCGGCGATGTAGCGGGGAACAGCCCAGTCCTCCACGAGCATGACGTCGAAGGCGAAGTCGGTCTTGTGGTCGCTGAGTTGCTGTGCGATGTCGTAGGCCTTGGCTTCGATGTGGTCAGCGGTGGGGTCGGCCCCGACCTCCTTGGCGAAGGCCGCCTTCAGAGCGAGCTGGCGGAAGTCACGCGCGAGGGGTTCTGCGTTGGCGATGATGAAGGCATCCTCGAAGCTCCGCGCGCAGACTCCCGAATCTCTCTCCGGGATCTGGTAGGCGACGCGGACGTGTCCCTGCTCCTTCTCGGCCGGGTCGGTGGCCAGCAGCTCGGCGATGCTGGACTTTGCGGGCAGCCAGTTCTTGAGCGTCTGGTTCGAGGTGACCGTCTGTCCCTGGCCGGGTGGGCAGGCCTTGCGGTGTTTGGGGCATACGGAATCAATGTCGGTGATGACGAGGGTCTTGACGTTCAGGAAGGCGAGCAGTTCCCGGAAGCGGACGGCGTAGGCGTCGCCGACCTCGATTACCGATACGTACTGGTGCAGCAGCGCCTTGGCGCATCGTCGGACCATCTCGGGCAGCAGCAGGCGTTCCGCGGTGCCCTCGATAAGGATCACCTTGTCGGCGAAGAACATGTCGCACCGGTGCAGGACCATGTACTGGCGCAGGAAGCGCAGGGTCTCGTCGCCCTGCGGGGTGGCCTTGACGTTTGCCTGGAAGGTCGAGAGGTCCTTGACCGTGAGCTGCGGCTCGGAACGGTCGAAGTAGCGCACGGTTTGGAAGCCGCTGCTGGCGACGATGTGGGAGGAGTGCGTGGTGATGAACACCTGCACCTTCCAGCCCGTCTTGCGGTCGATGAAGTCCTGGATGTTTTTGATGAACGTCTCCTGCATCTGTGGATGCAGGTGGGCTTCCGGCTCCTCTATGAACAGCACCTGCAGCGCCGGCTTGGGCATGGTGCGTTCGTAGGTCTGGTGAAAGCTGATGACCTGCAGGATCGTGAAGATCAACTTGCTGTAGCCCAGCCCGTTGTGGCCTTCGGGAAGGTGGAAGTTGTCGTCCCCGGACGGGTACTGGATGCGGGTACTTCCGCGCAGGATTCCTGAGGCCTCGATGAGGGAGACGATGCGGGGCTTCTGGACTGGGGTGATGGTGCCCACCCCGAAGGTGCGCAGGTCCTCGAAGATCGGGTCGAACAGCGTGGCGTAGTTGTCGTCGAGCTGCTGCGAGGCGGACGCCAGAGCGGTCTCGATCTGCTCGATGCTTTGGTGGCGGTCCTCTTGCCCGCTGTTGACTTTGTAGTAGGCCTCGAACGTCTTCGACAACGTGCGGGCCTTGTCGGTCGGCGTGTCGTCCACCTTGGTCTGCGCGTAGACGAACTTCACCGACAGGATGGATTCGGCGGCGCCGCGCTTGATCTCCTTGCGGACGTTCTCATCCAAGGGACTGACCGCTCGGTAGGCCGTGGCGACGTAGTCCGAGAAGTTCTTGCGCAGCCACTTGATGCGATCGAACGGCTTCCTCTGGCTGGCCGACCAGAAATCCTTGAGGAAGTCGTGCGGGCGGGCAACCTCCAAAGCCGCCTCGATCTTGACCTCGAAGCAGGCATCGTCCAGGTCGAGGATCACACCCGTGAGTGGCGCGAGGCCGTCGTCTTCCGTGTACTCGATGGTAAGGACCAACCGGATGGCCGGGACGAGGTCGTACGCCTTAGCCAACAGGTCCTCGCTCGTCTCCGTGTCGCCCCGGTCAGCCTCCGTCTGCGCCTCGCCGAAAATCTGCCGCGCTTGCTCGATGTCGGCGATACGACAGGTGGAGAAGTCCTCCAGGACAAACCTCGTGTCCTCCTCGCCGAAGAACTTCTCGAAGAGATTGACGAACGATGTCTTGCCGCTGTTGTTGCGTCCGACAATCAGGGTGGCCTTCGGATCAACCCGGACGTCCACTTTCTCCAAGGCGCGAAAGTTGATCACTTCGGCACGGGTCAGCTGCATCTCACTCCCGACATCGTTCCCAACCCAGCCCCCGGGGCGACATATGCCTGTAACTACCGAGAGTCAGAGCAGTATCTGATACGGAAGGAACGGGGATCCCCACTTGGCTCAAAGTGGTCAGTGATGCGAAAAACTACGTCCAGTTCGGTCCTGACCGGTCACTCGGTCGTTGATCCCGCCCAGGTGCTTTCACGTGCGTGCAGGCGGTGGGTACGGGACGGCGCTGCCAGTCCGTTGCAGGCGTCCGGGCTCACCGACCACTGGGGGGAGGGCATTCCCGTGACAGCCGTACCGTAGCCTCCGACGGCCGGCTCCGCTTCGGGCACAGCGGATCGGGTCGTATGCCAAGGCTTTCCAGGACCAGACGGCGGGGCGTCTGCGATCCACTCGCCGACCGCCAGCAGGGAGGCCGCTCCGGTAAGAACCGCGTACGCGGTCAGTGCGGGTACGACGGCCCGAGCGTGCCGCACGCCGCGGATCTCGGGGGATCGGGCACCTCGGCCAGTCGCTCCAGCAGGCCCGGGATCTCTTCAGCGTGGACTGGCAAGCTCACCCGCGCCTACCGGCCGCAGACCAACGGCAAGTCGAACGCTTCAACCGCACCCTGCTCGACGAGTGGGCCTACCTGCGGCCCTACACCAGCAACACCGAATGCACAGAGGCCCTGGAAGACTTCCTGCACACCTACAACCACCACTGCTGCCACACCGCACTCGGCGGCCAGCCACCGATCAGCCGCGTGAACAACGCTGCGGCTCAATACAGCCAGAACCTGCGACGGAAGGCTGTGGCCAGGGTGTCTTCCTCTCTGAGTGTGGGCCTGTGCCGTCTCGTGATGCGCCGTGCTGCAGCGGCTGATCCGTTCATAGCCCGGCAGGACTGAGAGAGGCACACCGGACTGTCTTCATGTCCGGAAATGTTTGTGCGCGAGTCCCCCACATTGCCTGGCATGCAGCAGTCAGGGATCCTGAAAGGCTTGCCACAGTGGTAGGCGTTTGGGGGATGTGATGGCCCGCCCGGCAGTACGAGATGGCAGCGATCCCAAAGCCGTCCGTGACACTCGCGTCTTGATCGACTGTCTGCAGGAGCTGGTGCGGGGCGCCGTCTCCAAGACCATCCGCGACTGTGCCAAGTACCCGGAAACGGTATGGCTCGCGGACGCTCCCGATGGGACCGTGCGCCCTGCTGCGGACGCTGATCCTCGCATCATGGTGGTCAAGCACCGTCCGCCCCAAGAGGCACCGCGGCTGCCGGCGATCCTGCATGGCAGGGTCTCCGCCGAGGCCGCCGCCACCGCCGGACCGCAACCTCCCGGCCTGATCGACAGCACCCCGAATGATCGAATGGCCGACTTCCAGGCGGTTGTGGAGGAGAACCAGCCGGCATTGGAGAGCGGCAGCTCCGAAGAACGCAAGGCGTACGAGACGTGGGCCGGCAAGTGGATGCGATGGTCGCAGGAAGAGCTGGCGGCCGAGCCGCAGCGGCGACTGCACCGGCAGCTCTACCGGATGGCCAAGAAGATCGAGCAGGACAGTGACACCTTCGAAGTAGTCCTGGCCGTAGGTCTCTTGCAACTCGGAGCCGGTCGTCCCTCGGCCCGGGTCCGCCGGCACATCGTGACCACACCGGTGACCCTCACCGTTGAACCGGCATCGATCAACGTGACCGTTTCTCTCGTGCCGGAGCACCCCGGCCGTCTGGAGGACACCGACTTCCTCAGCGAGTCCGACGGCTACACGTCGGAGCTGCTGGGGGTCGTGCGCTCCGCTGTCGAGGACGTCCCCTTCCACCCGCTGTCGGACCGGGCTGCACAGGCCGTGCGCTCGTGGGCGCAGCGGGCTTTCGGAGTCGACCGCGTGCTCCCGTTCGACCCCACCGGCCAGCACCCCGACCGCACCGCTGAACCCCAGGCGCGGTCACTGCATCTCGCGCCCGCGCTCATCCTGCGCGAACACAGCCAGCGCTCCGTCCTCGGCTTCTACGAGAGCATCGCCCGGGCGCTGAAACGTCCCGGAGCACGGGCTCCTTTGGGGCTGGCGCAGCTGCTGTATGACCTTGAACCGGAGCACCGGACGGCCTGGGGGAGCAGGAATGGCTCCGTGCCGCCGGCACTGGGACCGGATCCGCTGTTCCCGATGGTCACCAACGCTGCCCAGCGCGATGTCCTGGACCGGCTGCAGCGCGACACCAGTGTCGTGGTCCAGGGCCCGCCGGGCACCGGAAAGACACACACCATCAGCAACCTGATCGCCGCACTCCTCGCGGACGGCAAGCGAGTCCTGGTCACCAGCGCCAAAAGCCAGGCTCTGAACGTGCTGCGCGACCAGCTGCCGTCCAAGCTGCGCAGCATGTGCGTGATCCAAGGCGATCAGTGGCAGGGCGGTAACTCCGATCTGAGCCAGTCGCTGGGAGCATTGGCCCACCTGAACGCGACAACGAACCTTGCTCGGCTCCAACAGCGCATCGACGACCAACAGACGCAGCGGCACCAGCTCATGGCAGAGCAGGCCAAAGTCCAAGACCGTCTGCGTCAGGTACGCGAGGTCGAGTGGTACGAGCACCCCGAGATCGCGCCGGGCTACCGAGGGCGGCTCGACGACATCGTGCAGGCAGTGGAACACGGCGCAGCTGAACATCAGTGGCTGCCGCCCCTGGATGTCCAGGCCCCACAGGTCCCGCCCCTGACCACGGACGAAGCTGAGCGACTGTGGCTGCTGGTTGCCCAGCACGGCCCCGGAATCCTCGACGCCCGCATCCAGTACTGCCCGGCCCCTGCCACGCTGCCCGACCCGACGGACGTTTCCCGCCGCATCACGGAACTTCAAGGAGCCGAAGAAGCCGTCGGCCGCGAGCCGGTCACACCGCTGGCGCAGGAACTGGCGGACCACGGTGACGCGCGGCTCATAGTGCTGGAAGCGCTCCTCGACCGAGCCCAGCAGGCCCTGCAGAGGGTAGGGCTGTCCGCGGACCCCACCTCCTGGCAGGCGGATACCTGGTCTACGCGCGCGCTGCAGGACGGCATCGCCCAGCGATGGCAGCAACTGTGGGACAGCATCCGAAACGCCTCACAACGTGCACAGCAGACCCACGACGAGATAGCCGCCTCCTCCTTCCCGGAAGTAGAGATCCCCCGCCTCTCCGAAAGTGAAGAGAAGGAACTCCTCATAGCAGGCCGCAATCTGGAGCAACACGTCCTGCGCACCGGAAAACTGAACACGCGATGGCCCCGGCCAGCCGCTGTCAAGCAAGCCCGATTCCTCCTCGAACAGTGCCGGGTGGAAGGCATGGCGCCAGCCGGCCGAGAGCACATCACCGCGGTCGTACGGCAACTGGAGATGCGCGCCCACGCCCGCACCCTGCGCGGCCGGTGGACCGGCGTCGGATCGGCCGTTGGACAGGACACCACCGAACTGATGACGTCCGAGCTCCTGGACAGGGCCGTCATCCTGCAAGCCATCGACACCTGCGTGGAGGTCATCCGCCAGATCCACGCAACCCTGCTGGCCGACGGAATCCAGACACCGGTCACCACCGCTGAGCAGTGGCGCGACATCCGCCAGGCCACGGCCCAGGCCCGCCAACTCCTGCACATCAGCACCGCAACACAACGCTTCGAAGAACTCCTCAAGAGCCTTCCGCCGCCCCACCCGCATGGCGTCGACGAGCTGCAGCGCGCGGCGGATGCCGTAGCGGCCCGTGATGAGCAGGCCTACGCACAGGCGGTGGACGCACTGGCTGCGGCATACCAGCGTGAGGCAGACCGGCGCGAGACCGGGAAACTCTTCGAGTGCCTCGCCGAGGCCCACCCCGAACTCGCCAAGGACTTCGCCGGCGATCCCCTCTCCCCGCACTGGCGCTCCCGGTTCGCCGCGCTGCCCCAGGCCTGGGCATGGCGGCAGGCGCAGGACTTCCTCGACACCCACCTGCTCCCAGGACGCGAAGATCAGCTCGAAGGCGAACTGACCCAGACCCAAACCCGGCTGCACGACCTGGTGGAACAGCTGGTCTGCGACCGCGCAGCACTCCATTGCGTCAGCCGCATGACCACCAAGCACAAACAGGCCCTGGCTGCGTACGCCAGCGCCGTGGCCAACGCAGGACAGGGAACCACCGAGTACGGCAAACGCCACCAGCGTCACGCGCGCTCAGCCATGCAGACAGCGCAAGGAGCGGTACCGGCGTGGATCATGCCGCTGAACCAGGTAGCGGAAACGATCAGTCCAGAGCCGGACTCCTTCGACGTCGTCATCGTCGATGAAGCAAGCCAAGTGGGCCTGGACGGCCTGCTCTTGCTCTGGCTCGCACCCCGCATCATCGTCGTCGGTGACGACCGGCAATGCGCCCCGTTCTACAGCGGCAGCAAGCATGACCGGATCACCCAGATCTTCGACGAGCGCATGGCCGACCTCGAACCCTGGCAGCGCGAAGGCTTCGACCCCAAGTCCAACCTGTACGAACTGCTGCAGTCCCGCTTCACCGAAGTGATCCGTCTCACCGAGCACTTCCGGTGCATGCCGGAGATCATCAAATGGTCCTCCATACAGTTCTATCCCGACAACCAGCTGGTCCTGCTGCGCCAGCACGGCTCCGATCGCCTACCGCCGCTGAAGGTCGTCCATGTGCCCGAAGGACACTGCGAAGGGCGCCGGGACAAACTCATCAACCGGCCGGAGGCGGAGGCCGTCGTCAACGAACTGCACCGCCTCACCCAGGACCCTGCCTACGCAGATCGCAGTATCGGCGTGATCATCCTGCGCCACGGCGACCAGACACGACTGGTACAGGACCTCGTCGACCAGCGCATCGACGTGTCGGCCCGCGAACGCCACAGCATCCTCGTCGGCACACCCGAGCAGTTCCAGGGAGACCAGCGCGACGTCATCCTCCTGTCGATGGTCGTCGACGGAGCCAACGTCATCGCCGCGACCGGCCGGAACCATGAACGACGCTTCAACGTGGCCGCCAGCCGGGCCCGCGACCAGATGTGGCTCTTCCATTCCCTGACCATCGACCAGCTCAGCAGCAAAGACCTGAGGCGCTCCCTGCTCACCTACATGGTGAGCCCACCCCCGCCCTACACACACCCACACCAGCCCGCCCACGTCAGCGCAGACCGACACTGCGAGCCCTTCGACTCGCTCTTCGAGCAACGTGTCTTCCTGCGCATCAAGGAACGCGGCTACGACGTGGTGCCCCAGTGGGAGGTCAACGGAAAACGCATCGACCTTGTGGTCACCGGAGGTCACGGACGCCTCGCAGTGGAGTGCGACGGAAGCCCTCACCACTCCACCCCGAAGCAGATCCACGACGACGCCGAGCGCGAGCGGGAGCTTCGCCGCGCTGGCTGGACGTTCTGGCGCATTCGCAGCAGCGCCTTCGCCCTCTCACCAGACGAGGCCTTGGAACCTCTGTGGGAACGCCTGACCGAGCTGGGCATCCATCCCCGCACGGTCCGCGAGTCATCCATCGATGACGCGCCAACTGACATGCCCTGGACTCCGGTCGGCCTGGCCGAGGCCGAACCCGACGAAGATGCGGACCCCTACGACGGCGAGCCGGACGAAGACAGCGAGGAACACTGACATGGACAACTTCGACGACAGCACCCTCGAAGAACTGGCCGCCATGGTCTGCGGTGACGAGCCGGGTATGAAACGCCGAGCGGGCTGGGAACTGGCTCCATTCCTCCGCCGGGCCGGCTGGGAAGACGTCCCCGACCACGACGGAAGCCCTCGCCACCGCTGGGTCCACACCATCCTGTGCGAACGGCAGGAAGACCAGGCAGGAGACACCGAGCGCGTCATCCTGCGTCTGGCCGACCGACGGGAATACCAACAACAACCCGCCGACTACGACACCGTCATCCAGCGCCTCCAGGAAGTCCTCGCCCTCGAAGGCCGCCGCATCGACTACCGCAAAGGGCAGCCGTTCCTCATTGAGTACGACCCCGACGAACCCCCTCGCCCGCAGCGCGTGGAGCTGAAGGTGGCCATCACCGACATCGTCTCCGATTCCGACCTGGCCCGCGCCGTTCAGCTTCGCCTCGACGAAGCCCGCATCTGCCAAGAACACGGCGCCTACACCTCCGCCGTCATCATGCTCGGGAGCCTCCTCGAAGGTGTCCTCGTCCACGCCGCCGACGTCAGAAACGCAGCCGTGCCGCTGACCCGGCCCGCCCGCGACACCCGGCTGCAGGACCTCATTCAGCACGCCCACACCAACCAGTGGATCGACCAAGACGCAAAAATGGCCTCCGACCTGCTCCGGACCTACCGCAACCTGGTCCACCCGCTCGCGGAGAAGCGAGCCAAACACAGCGCAGACTTCGACACGGCCGACCTCTGCTGGTCCACAGTAAACGCCGTGCTCAATGACCTGGCAGCAAGCCACCCTCATTAACCTCGAAGTTCGTGACGAGTGAGAATTCCTTGGCCAGGTCGTGGCCGGAGCAGTACTGCTTTCTCTCTGTGACGGGTGCGAGCCCTGCCTGCAACGCTGTAACCGGAATTCTTGGTAGGCAGGTCACGCTCTGAACGCGTCGGACTATTGGTTGACTGTTAATGACCTGCCTGTACCCGAGTCGATGCCCCGGGCGAGCTGTTGGGCATATCCGGCGAGGAGTTTCCGTAGGTCGGCATAGTGTCGAAAGGCATTTGGCCGGACGAGATTATACCAGGTGGTGTTGCGGCGAAGAGCCCATTCGCGTTGGACGTCTTGAGGCTGTTCGGCCTCGATGGGGCGTGGGGCGAAGAGGTGCTCGCCTTGTGTGACCTGTACCCAGATGTAGACGGAGGCGTCCTGGCGTTTGCGGTCGCCGACCGGTGGCCGGATGGGGCCGGAAAGCGGTGGCAACTCGCTGACCAGGGCGTCCCATTCATCAGGAGGAAGGGCCCAGTCCCTGAGCGCCTCGCGTCGGCGCTGGTAGTCGATGAGTGGTCGCCGGGGTGTTCGGAGTTCGGCACCGAGCTCGCGGAGGACTCGTTCGAACTCGGCTGGACTGCGTCCTGCGCGCTCCCAGCGTTTGAAGTCGGTGTTGGTTCTGAACCGCACCAGGCTTGGGGTGATGCCGAGGTAGGCCGCGGCCTCGTCGAGAGGTCCGCCTATGGCCCATTGGACGAGCCGGACTGCAGCGGTTCGGCGTAGCACCTTCGGGGCAATGCCGGTAATAGGTGCGAAGTATCTTTCATGCCAGTCCAGTTCCAGGTATGCGGGGATGTATTCTGGTCGGTAGTCGTCCCGCAGTGGTGCTCGGAATCCCTGTGGGCCGCCGATTATGCGGTAGGTGCGGGTCAGGGGTTCGGCTGCGTCTCGGAATCGTGGTGAGCACGAGTTTTCATGTCGGGCGTAGATGCGTACCCAGGGCGTACGTGTCGGCCGTTCCCCGGGGGTGTGGACGAGGTGGGAAAGGTCTTCGGACAGATCGTCTGCTTCGAGTAAGGCGTGTGCGGCGCGTAGGAGTCCGGCACAGGCGATCGGGTCACGGGGCGGTACATCGCGCAAGCGAGAGTGCTGCAAACCGTTGCTGGTACTCGAATTCCCTGAAGCGGAGTGGACGTACGCGGCCACATGCCCGGTGAAGGTGGTGTCGAGAAGATGTTGCCCTACTGGCCAAGTAGTAGCGATCAGTGCGGTGGCCAGCCGGAGATCAGTGAAGTACTCGGATGCGTCCGAGGCCGGAGTCAGCGGTTCTAGGCGGGCAAGCAGGGACTGCTGGAAGCGAAGGATGTCCGGTGTTGGGTGTGGCCGACGGTAAGGATCTGTAGCAACTCGCTGATCGAGTCTGCCGCCGCAGGCGCGGGACTTTCGTTTCCGGGTTGGGGTGCCGATCGTCCACCGGCATTTGCGCTGGGTGCAGGGTGTGATCGTTGGCCCGCTCAATCAGGCGCCCTGATATGGCGCGCGGCTGCCCACAGCGCGGGCAGCTTGCTTCCAGATAGGTCTGGTGTTCTACGCAACTGAAGACAAAGGGTAGGTGCCATAGCTTGCGCCAGGGACCGCCGTGGAATCGCTGGGCTGGGGTGTAGTCGCCCGCCAGACAGGTGGGGCAAGACCGTGGGGAGCCGACGAAGAGCCATGGGTCCGGCCTCTGTCCCGGTCCCGGTCCGGACACGGACGACCAGGCGATGGGGGGATACCGGTCTCGCCACTGTGTCAGTGTTAGTGCCGACACTTTCTCGGCTGTCTGGCGGGTCAGTCGGGCGAATCTTTGGGCCTCCGGCTCGGTGAGATTCAGCAGCAGACTGCCTGGGATGTGATGGGCTTGGACGCGATCGGTCCAGCCCGCCGCACGGATCAGTTGCAGAGGCGGGAGGCTGAGGCGATGCCCTAGCCGAAGCAGGTAGCTGACAAGGGACTCTCCTGAGGCAGGTTCGAGACTCCGGGGCAGTGGATGCATCGTGGCTTCTCCGTCAGGCGCCCGCGCGGGCAGCCGGGCCAGGGTCATCGAAAACGGTGTTCCGGGGTCGATTCGCCTGCGTGGCCTTCTTGACGGCGGTCCGTGGGGCGGCCGGGATGACGGGCTCGTCCGGCGGCTGTTCGGGCTCGTCCCGCCGGAGCACGATCTCGTCCAGCAGGCTCTCGTCGATCATTTCCTTCCCGGAGTCCATGGCTTCCTGGGCGCCGTCTTCGAGCAGGCGTCCCAGCAGGCCGATGACACCGCCGGTGCGACGCATCAAGTACTCCGGCATACCGCCGCCGGTGAGCATGCCCTGCGTCGCGTTCATCAGCCGCAGGTGCTTCTCGATTCCCTTCAGGTGATTGACGAAGGCCGCGATCTGTTTCGGGGTGGTGTAGCGGAACCGGTCGATCTCGATGAGCTCGAAGCGGTGTTCCGTCTGGGTGACCTCCAAACCGTGGATGCGGGTCGACTCCAGCGGTGGCATCTCCCATTGCCGGGTCTTCTTGTTCCACTTGGCCTCACGCAGCAGCCCGATGCCGGAGATGTTGACGCCGGTCAGGATCAGAGTGACGTCCAGGCTCATAAGGGCCCGCATCAGGTCGAGGACGTCCTGGTCGTCGGCTCTGTGCATCCGCAGCCGGCTGATGTCGTCCAGAATCAGAGCTTTGACGCCATGGTCGTAAAGGGAGTCGGCGACCTGCCGTACCAGTTCCGGCAGCGTGGCCGACTTGCGCGTCGGGGCCCGGAAGAAGCCTAAGATCGACGTGCAAAGGCTTTTCGGCGTTGCTGTCACCGGGGTCGAGACATAGACGACCGGTGCGTGGAGATCGCGGGTGCCCGGCAGAGCCTGGGGGTTGAGGTGGCTGTGGAGTTCAAGCCACTGCTTTTCGAACACGGCCCCGGCTGAGCAGACAGATGCGGTCTTGCCGTAGTTGCCCCAGCCGCTGATCATGACGCCGGCGCGGGTCGGGTCGTTCTTCTTCCTCGTGTTGCCGCTCAACCGGCGCCGGATCAGCTTGCCGACCTTGTCATGCATGGGGGTGTCCTGCAGCGGGAGGTTCGCGTTCGTCAGCTCCCGGTAGAGGTCGTAGTCGTGCCGGCGGCTCTCAGGGAGCATCGACCACTTTTGCGGGGAGATCGTCGGAGCGGGGACGAGTAGGTCGTAGTGGGTGCGGTAGTGCTGCCAGCCAACGTAGGTGTCGAGGGGCGGGCGGCTGCCCAGGATCAGCTCGGCGATCCTGGCTCGTGAAGGCAGACCGTCCAGCGGATCATCGTGAGAGAGGGCTCGGGTCACGTGTGGTCCTCCTGGACAGGTGTATCGGCTTCCGAGTCGTCGGGGGGCGGAAGCCGGAACATGGGACGCCGGTTCAGGGCCTCGTGCAGCGTTGCCGGGGCCACGGGCTTGACGTCGGCGAGGGCTTCTTCGCGTCGTCGACGGCGGTCGGCGTCTACCGCGTGGTCGATCGTGCGGGCGTGCTCGGCCCAGGCCGCGGGCATCTCAGCCGGAGCTAGCTCATCCGCGATGGCGGATGCGGCGGGGCGGTCAGCGGCCGCAGCCTGTGCGCGGGTGATCTCGTGGGCTTGGGCGACGCGCTGCTTCTTTCCGGCCTTCCTCTTGGCCTGGCTGGGCCATTGGTCGACTGGGGTGACCGAGCCGAGGATCCCGAGCAGATGTTCCAGGAGCTCGCTCTCGGAATGGATCCTGATCTTGTTCGCCCTCACGCGTGTCAGCAGGGCGTCGGCAGTCTTGTCCGAGAAATCAGGGATCTCACCTTCGGGCGGCAGTCCTCTCCAGCGCAGAATGTGCCAGGTCTCGTGGTCGGCAGGGTCCTGGAAGAACACCTGTCGGCGGTCCCTCCGGTCACTGCGGACAACCCATTTGCCCGCGTGTTTGCCGCCCCGGGCGGAGGGTTGCTGGAAGCGCGGCTCGTCGAAGACCGGGTGGTGATACCAGAGCCCGAGGATCTTCACCCCGCGACGAGGATGGATCTTCACGTGGTGTTTGCGCAGGACCTTGTAGTAGAAGCTCGGTTCGGGGAAGTCCAGGTCGAAGCCGCCCTGTTCCATCGCGGCAGCGAACAGGGTGTTGGGGCTGTGGTCTTCACCCGGCGCCCAACTGGGGGCGTGTTCGCCTAGTTTACGGTTCTGCCAGATCTGGACGATCCAGGTCGCGATGATGTGCTCGGCTTGCGCGAGCGTGAGGCTCGCATCGCGTTCCGGGTCGGCCCCGCGGTCCGCGACGTCACCGCCGGTGAATCCCAGCAGGTGCTCGAAGAGCATGGTCTGGACGGTGAGGAACTGGCGCTCGACCGCGAACTTGTCGGTCTGCCGCAGGACGCGAGCAGGCAGGATCCGGCAGCCGATCTCCGTCTCGGCTTCCACCAGGTCGTGATTCTTGTAGGGGCCGCCGTGGTCGGTGGTGACCGTCTCCGGGGCAAAGAACGGCAGAGCGGCGACCCGGTGCCCGGTGAACTCGGCGATCACCTCGGCCGGCACCCCTGCGTAGGGCCATTCCATGTCCTCGCCCCAGCCGTCCCGCATCGGAAGCGGCAGCATCACGTCCCGCAGCAGCATCGCGATGTCGACGGAAGTGTCGGACTGGAGCGTGAGCCGGAAGGCCGGCAGCCCGTGCGTGTAGAGATCGAGTGCGAGGGTCAGCGTCGCGGTGATCGCGTCGCCGAACACGGTCTCGCGCAGCTTCACCGAGTCCAGCACCAGAACCTGGCCCGGCCTGTGGACCACCACCCGGCCGGAGACCCCGGCCTCCGCGGCCGCCTCAGCCGTCCGCCCGTAACGCGGCCGGGCTCCGCCGGGCCCGAACCACTCCTTCCAGACGGCCGCGAGCGTCCAGCGTGAAGGGATCTTCTCAGTGGGAAACGTCGGGAACCGCTCACGCATGTACTGGTGCATCAACCGGTGCTTGGCACCCTGGCTCAGGCGGGCGCGTGGGCCGCACTCGGCCTTTACTGCGAAGATCGCCTCCCGGATCTCCTTCGTGATGGTGCGGTGCCCGCTGCGTCGCCGCGTCCAGCGCCCGTCCGCGCAGGCCAGCAGGAGACTGTCGCCCGCCAGGCCCGACGGACGTACCAGCGTCCGGTAGCTGAGGTGCTGCAGACCGCACCGGACCGTCTCCGGACGGGGCATCGCCTCTATCTCCGCAGCCTTCGCGTACCGACGCTGAGTCAACGTCGTGCGGTCCGGGTCGTAGGCCGGCCGAGGCTCACCCGGCAGGGCCCGAGCCGGGTGGCCCTCCCGGAACCCCGTCTCGGCCTCCAGCACGTGCGCCGCCCGCAGCCGGGCCCGCTCTAACTGGTCCTTGGTCAAGTCGGCCAGTGTCCTCGGCTGCCGGGCGACCGGCGGCGGGCGCCCTGACTCGACTGCCGGAAGAAGCCGCAGGTCAGCATGGTTGGACGTCGTCAACCGTCCACTCGACGCCATTGAGCGCGACCCGCCTACCCGGCGCGATCTGCAAGAATCCCCTCGCTGCCATCACACCGCCCAGATCAGTGAGCTGTGGCGCAACGGACTGCCCAGGTCAACGCCGAGCTCGCGGTGCCAGAGCAGCCGGACGATGTTCGCCCGGCCAACGGAAGGCACGCTGGTCGCCTCCGCCAGGTCGGAGAACGTCATCGCCTGCCCCTTCTGCCCGCTGATAGCGGTGAGCAGCTGCTCGCGCATGCCGAGAAGGTCCCTCGCCGGCCGCCGGCGCGAGGACAGGTGGTCAAGGACGCTCCAGACATGCGGTCGCCAGCCCGCGACCACCGAGTACCGCCAGCCGCAGGCAGCCGCCACTTCCCTGGCCGCCGCGAACTTCAGCGCGTCCTCTTCCTTGATCAGCTCCATCGGGCGGACGTCCAGCAACCACATCCCACCGCCGATCACGGCCAGGAAGTCCGGGATGTGCCAGGCGCGCCCGCCCGCATGCTCGAAATCAAGCCGGAACGGCTGCGACAGCACTTCCGATGCCCTCAAGAAGTCCAGCGCGACCAGCAGGCTTACTTCCTTCAGCGACTCGAAGCCATGCTTCCCGCCCGCTGACGCCATCGCCTCCAGGCCGGGGCGGTGCCGCTGCTTCGCCCGCCACGTGAACCCCCGCATCGGCCGGGACGACATCACCGGTACGTGAGCCATGTCCCGGACCGGCCAGCAGACCTCGTCGGCGCCCACCTGCCACGTCGAACTCCATCGACGCGGCCAGTCGTCCCCGAGCCGCAGCCGATCCCGCAATCCGGCGTCCCCGTCGTACGGCGTGACAAGGTGGTCCAGCTGACTTGAATCCGACGGGATCTTCGCTCTCGCTGCCTCGCCCACTCATCCAGAGAAGCACCACTCGACCGGCGACGGGGGCGTTTCGCTGGTACTGCCCGCAACACAGCGTGACGGGACCAAGATTTGCCAACCAGCGTTCTCCATGTGCCAACTAAAAATCTCCGTCGCAACTGGGGGGCGACGGTTCGCCGCCCCGGCCGTTGTATAAATGTGCGCTACTGCGTATAGTCATGTCATCCAGAGGAGAGGAACGGCATGACTACGCGGGTTGCGGTGGCCGGAGCCAGTGGATACGCCGGGGGAGAGGTGCTGCGGCTGCTCGTCGGGCACCCGGAGGTCGAGATCGGGGCGCTGACCGGCAACTCCAACGCCGGGCAACGACTGGGCGTCCTCCAACCGCACCTCGGGCCGCTCGCCGACCGCGTGCTGGAGGTGACGACCGCCGAGGTGCTCGCCGGGCACGACGTGGTGTTCCTCGCCCTGCCGCACGGCGAGTCCGCCGCCGTGGCCGAACAACTGGGTCCGGACGTGCTCGTCGTCGACATGGGCGCCGACTTCCGCCTGCGGGACGCGGCCGACTGGGAACGGTTCTACGGTTCCCCGCACGCCGGGACCTGGCCGTACGGCCTCCCCGAACTCCCCGGCGCCCGCACCGCGCTGGCGGGGTCCACGCGCATCGCGGTCCCCGGCTGCTACCCGACGGCCGTCACCCTCGCCCTGTTCCCCGCCTACGCGGCCGGCCTCGTCGAGCCGGAGGCCGTGATCGTCGCCGCCTCCGGAACCTCCGGCGCGGGCAAGGCGCCCAAGCCGCACCTGCTCGGCAGCGAGGTCATGGGCTCGGCCTCCCCGTACGGGGTCGGCGGCCTCCACCGGCACACCCCCGAGATGAGCCAGAACCTCGGCGCGGTCGCCGGCGAAGCGGTGAGCGTCTCCTTCACCCCCACCCTCGTCCCGATGTCCCGCGGCATCCTCGCCACCTGCTCCGCCCGCGCCCGGGCCGGAGTCAGCGCCGAAGCCGTGCGCACCGCCTACGAGAAGGCGTACGCGGACGAGCCGTTCGTGCGACTGCTGCCCGAGGGCCAGTGGCCGGCCACCGCCTCCGTGTACGGCTCCAACGCCGTCCACGTCCAGGTCGTCCTCGACGAGGCCGCCCACCGGGTCATCGCGGTGAGCGCGATCGACAACCTCACCAAGGGCACCGCGGGCGGCGCCGTCCAGAGCATGAACCTCGCCCTCGGGCTGCCCGAGACCACCGGACTGCCGACGGTCGGCGTGGCCCCCTGAGCCCCGTCGCACCCCGCACCGACCCGTCACCACCAGGAACCGCGCCCCCGTCGCCGCCGACCGAGCGGCCGACGGACGCCCTCCGCCGCCCCGCAGCGGCGTTCGAGAAGGAGATGCAGTGAGCGTCACGGCAGCACAGGGATTCACCGCGGCCGGAATCGCCGCCGGGATCAAGAGCAGCGGCGACCCCGACCTCGCACTCGTCGTCAACACCGGGCCCCGCCTCGCCGCTGCGGGCGTCTTCACCTCCAACCGCGTCAAGGCCGCTCCCGTCCTCTGGTCGGAGCAGGTCCTCAAGGGCGGTCAGGTCTCCGCCGTCGTCCTCAACTCCGGTGGCGCCAACGCCTGCACCGGCCCCCAGGGCTTCCAGGACACGCACGCCACCGCCGAAGAGGTCGCCTCGGTCCTCGGGCTGAGCGCGGGCGAGGTCGCCGTCGCCTCCACCGGCCTGATCGGCCTGCCCCTGCCGATGGACAAGCTGCTGCCCGGCGTCACCACGGCCGCCGCGCAGCTCAGCGCACACGGCGGCGAGAAGGCCGCGATCGCCATCAAGACCACCGACACCGTCCACAAGACGGCCGTCCGGGGCGGCGACGGCTGGACCGTCGGCGGCATGGCCAAGGGCGCCGGCATGCTCGCACCGGGCCTCGCCACCATGCTGGTCGTCCTCACCACCGACGCCGACGTCGACAGCGCCGGGCTCGACCGGGCCCTGCGCGACGCCACCCGCGTCACCTTCGACCGGGTCGACTCCGACGGCTGCATGTCCACCAACGACACCGTGCTGCTCCTCGCCTCCGGCGCCGCCGGCGTCACCCCTGACGCCGCCGCGTTCGCCGCCGCGGTGCGGGAGGTCTGCGACGACCTCGGCCGGCAGCTCATCGGGGACGCCGAGGGCGCCAGCAAGGAGATCCGGATCGACGTCGTGGGCGCCGCGACCGAGGACGACGCGGTCGAGGTCGGCCGGTCCATCGCCCGCAACAACCTCCTCAAGTGCGCCCTGCACGGCGAGGACCCCAACTGGGGCCGGGTGCTGTCCGCGATCGGCACCACCTCCGCGGCCTTCGAACCCGACCAGCTCAACGTCGCCATCAACGGGATCTGGGTCTGCAAGAACGGCGGCGTGGGCGAGGACCGCGACCTGGTCGACATGCGCTACCGGGAGGTCGTGATCACCGCCGACCTCGCGGCGGGCGCCGAGTCCGCGACCATCTGGACGAACGACCTCACCGCCGACTACGTCCACGAGAACAGCGCGTACTCCTCCTGAACCCGGCGGGCCCGGACCGCCCCGGCCACCCCGGGGCGGCCCGGTGTTCCCGGCCGGCGCACCACCGCGACCGGGTCCGCCCGTGCCCACCGGGGCGGAGCGGGCCGAGGACCCCAGGACCCCAGAGGAGCCATGAGCACCCGCAAGCACACCGCCCTCCCCAAGGCGCAGACCCTCATCGAGGCGCTGCCCTGGCTGACCCGGCACCACGGCAAGGTCGTCGTCATCAAGTTCGGCGGCAACGCCATGGTGGACGACGAGCTGAAGGCCGCCTTCGCCCAGGACGTCGTCTTCCTGCACCACGCGGGCCTGCGCCCGGTCGTCGTGCACGGCGGCGGCCCCCAGATCAGCGCCCAGCTCGATCGACAGGGCCTGGTCAGTGAGTTCAAGGCGGGACTGCGCGTCACCACGCCCGAGGCCATGGACGTCGTCCGGATGGTCCTCGCCGGGCAGGTGCAGCGCGAACTGGTCGGCCTCCTCAACCAGCACGGGCCGCTCGCGATCGGGCTCACCGGTGAGGACGCCCACACCATCACGGCCCGTCAGCACCGGCCCGAGATCGACGGGGAACTCGTCGACATCGGCCGGGTCGGCGAGATCACGGACATCGACACCGGGGCGATCGAGGCGCTGCTCGCCGACGGCCGTATCCCCGTCGTCTCCTCCATCGCCCGCTCCGCCGACGACACGCACGTCTACAACGTCAACGCCGACACCGCCGCCGCCGCGCTCGCCGCCGCGCTCGGCGCCGAGACCCTGATGGTCCTCACCGACGTCGAGGGGCTCTACGAGGACTGGCCGCACAGCGACGAGGTCATCAGCCGCCTCACCGCGCAGCAGTTGGAGAAGCTGCTGCCCGAGCTGGCCAGCGGCATGGTCCCGAAGATGGAGGGGTGCCTGTACGCGGTGCGCAACGGAGTGCGCACCGCCCGCGTCATCGACGGCCGGGTACCCCACTCGATCCTGCTGGAGATCTTCACCGACGAGGGCATCGGCACCATGGTCGTGCTTGACGACTCGGTGCGCCCGCGCCGGACCACCGCCGCGGACGAGACCACCACCGTGGACCCCACCAGCGTCACGGACCCGACCGGCACCACGGACCCGACCGGCACCGAAGACCGGAACACCACTGAAGGAGGAACCCGGTGACCACCCCCAACGAGGCCCTGACCCAGCGCTGGCAGGGCGCCCTCATGGACAACTACGGCACCCCCGCGCTGCCCCTCGTCCGCGGTGCGGGAGCCCGGGTGTGGGACGCCGACGGCACCGCCTACCTGGACTTCGTCGGCGGGATCGCCGTCAATGCGCTCGGCCACGGGCACCCGGCCGTCGTCGAGGCCGTCAGCCGGCAGATCGCCTCCCTCGGGCACGTCTCCAACCTGTTCGTCGCCGAGCCCCCCGTCGCGCTGGCGGAACGCCTCCTCGAACTCTTCGGGCGCCAGGGACGCGTGTACTTCTGCAACTCCGGTGCGGAGGCCAACGAGGGCGCGTTCAAGATCGGTCGCCTGACCGGCCGCACCCATGTGGTGGCCACCGACGGCGGATTCCACGGCCGCACCATGGGCGCCCTCGCCCTCACCGGCCAGCCCGCCAAGCGCGAGCCCTTCCTGCCCCTGCCCGGCGACGTCACCCACGTGCCCTACGGCGACGTGGACGCGCTGCGCGCGGCGGTCACCGAAGAGACCGCCCTGCTGATCGTCGAACCGATCCAGGGCGAGAACGGCGTGGTGGTCCCGCCGGCCGACTACCTGGTCCGGGCCCGCGAGATCACCGAGGCCACCGGCACCCTGCTCGTCCTGGACGAGGTGCAGACCGGCGTGGGACGCACCGGGCACTGGTTCGCGCACCAGGCCCACGAGGGCGTGCGCCCCGACGTCGTCACCCTCGCCAAGGGCCTCGGCGGCGGACTGCCGCTGGGCGCCACGGTCGCCTTCGGCCCCGCCGCGGAACTGCTGCGGCCGGGCCACCACGGCTCCACCTTCGGCGGCAACCCCGTGGTCTGCGCCGCCGGGCTCGCCGTGCTCGACACCATCGCGGGGGAGGACCTGCTCGCGAACGTGAAGCGGCACGGCGCCCACCTGCGTGACGCGATCGAGTCGCTGGGACACCCCTTGGTCCGGCGGGTCCGGGGCGCCGGGCTGCTGCTGGGTATCGTGCTCACCGAACCGCGTGCGGCCCAGGTGCAGCGCGCGGCCCAGGACGCCGGTCTCCTGGTGAACGCGCCCGCCCCCGATGTCGTCCGGCTGATGCCGCCGCTGAACCTTCGCGACGACGAGGCGGAAGCGTTTCTCCAGATCCTGCCCGGCGTTCTCGACGCAGCCCACGGGACGGACTAGCCGGAGAATGAAACGACGATGACGCAGGCGCAGGGCAACGAGCAGACCGGGCCCGCCGTACCGCAGACCCGCACCGCGCGGCACCGCAGGATCGTGGACATCCTCAACCGGCAGCCAGTGCGCTCCCAGAGCCAGCTGGCGAAGCTGCTCTCGGACGACGGGCTGAGCGTCACCCAGGCGACGCTCTCCCGGGACCTCGACGAGTTGAACGCGGTGAAGATCCGCGACTCCGACGGGGACCTGATCTACGCGGTGCCCAGCGAGGGCGGGTTCCGCACGCCCCGCGCCCCGCTCGGCGAGTCGGCGAAGGAGGAGCGGATGCGACGGCTGTCCGGTGAACTCCTGATCTCCGCCGAGGCGTCCGCGAACCTCGTGGTCCTGCGCACCCCGCCCGGCGCGGCGCAGTTCCTCGCCTCCGCCATCGACCAGGCCGAACTGCACGACATCCTGGGAACGATCGCGGGCGACGACACCCTGCTGCTCATCAGCCGGGAGCCGGCCGGCGGACAGGCGCTCGCCGCGCACCTGCTGCGCCTGGCGCAGAACGCCCGCTAGCCCGGTCCCGACGGCCCGTTCGCCCGCCCGTCCGTCCGGGGCGGGCGAACGGGGCCGCCGTCCGGCCGTCAGTACCGGGTGACGGCGGTCGCGCCGGACTCGGTGCCGATGGCGAGGTGCGGGCGGCGGGCGGGCTCCGCCCAGCGCAGCAGCGCGGCCATCGCCGCCGCCGGGACGGACACGCAGCCCGCCGTCGCGCCCGCGCCGTTGACGTGCAGGAAGATCCCCGCCCCCCGGCCGCGCTCCGGGCGGTGGTAGTTGAAGCCGACCACCAGCGCGTGCGCGTACGCGGTGCCGTAGTCGACGAGGTGTTCGGCCTCGGTGGCCCGGCAGTCGGCGGGCCGCGGGTCGGTCCACCGGTTGTACGCGGTGGACTCGTTGTCCTGACACCACCAGGACGAGTCGCGCACCGGCCGGTACGGGGTCCGGGTGCCGATCGGCGGGGCGGCCGTCCCGAAGGCGTAGGGCAGGTCGTACAGGCCGGTCGGGGTGGTGCGGGTGCCCTGCTGGCGGGTGGTGCCCTCGGTGAGGCCGCCCGCACCGAACCGGGCGGGGGCCGTGCCGGTCGCCCGCCAGCGTCCTCCGCGGCGGTCCCACCAGGTGAGCGTGCCGCGGGTGGCCCCCGCGGTGGCCGCGGTCGCGGTGATGAGCTGGCTGCCGCCGCCGGTGTCCGTCATCCGCGCGGGCAGCGGACGCACCGGCCCCGGGCCGGCGACGGCCGGCGGCGGGAGCGGCCCGGCGAGGGCGACGAGGGCCACGGACACGAGGGCGACGGCACCGGTGCGCATGGCCCAGACCGTAGTGCGGGGGCGGGTCCGCGGCAGCCCGCGTGGGCCGTCCGGGCGGGCCCGATGGTCAGGTCCGCGTCATCGATGGCGTGATCCCGTTCCCGGCATTGACGAAACATGCAGAGAACTGCATACTCATGCATGTCAGCGAATGCACTGTGAGGAGAAACCCGTGACCGAGCGCGTCGTACTCGCCTATTCGGGCGGCCTTGACACCTCCGTCGCCATCGGTTGGATCGCCGAGGAGACGGGCGCCGAGGTCATCGCCGTCGCCGTGGACGTCGGCCAGGGCGGTGAGGACCTGGACGTCATCCGCAAGCGCGCGCTCGCCTGCGGCGCCGTCGAAGCCGAGGTCGCGGACGCCCGGGACGAGTTCGCCGACGAGTACTGCCTCCCGGCGATCAAGGCCAACGCCCTCTACATGGACCGCTACCCGCTGGTCTCCGCGCTCTCCCGGCCGGCCATCGTCAAGCACCTGGTCGCCGCGGCCCAGAAGCACGGCGCCACCACCGTCGCCCACGGCTGCACCGGCAAGGGCAACGACCAGGTCCGCTTCGAGGCCGGCATCCAGGCCCTCGGCCCCGACCTCAAGTGCATCGCCCCGGTCCGCGACTACGCGATGACCCGGGACAAGGCCATCGCCTTCTGCGAGGAGAAGAACCTCCCGATCGCGACCACCAAGAAGTCCCCGTACTCCATCGACCAGAACGTCTTCGGGCGCGCGGTCGAGACGGGCTTCCTGGAGGACATCTGGAACGCCCCGATCGAGGACATCTACGAGTACACGCAGAACCCGGCGCTGCCCCGCGAGGCCGACGAGGTCCTGATCAGCTTCAAGGAGGGCGTGCCCGTCGCGATCGACGGCAAGCCCGTCACCGTCCTCCAGGCCATCCAGCAGCTCAACGAGCGTGCGGGCGCCCAGGGCGTCGGCCGGATCGACATCGTCGAGGACCGCCTCGTCGGCATCAAGTCCCGCGAGGTGTACGAGGCGCCCGGCGCGATCGCCCTGATCACCGCCCACCAGGAGCTGGAGAACGTCACCGTCGAGCGCGAGCTCGCCCGTTACAAGCGCCAGGTCGAGCAGCGCTGGGGCGAGCTGGTCTACGACGGCCTGTGGTTCTCGCCGCTCAAGCGCGCCCTGGACGGCTTCATCAACGAGGCCAACCAGCACGTCACCGGCGACATCCGCCTGACCCTGCACGGCGGACGGGCCGTCGTCACGGGACGCCGCTCCCCGGAGTCGCTGTACGACTTCAACCTCGCCACCTACGACTCCGGCGACACCTTCGACCAGTCCAAGGCGCAGGGCTTCATCGACATCTTCGCGCTCTCCGCGAAGATCGCCGCCAAGCGCGACCTGGTCTGAACCTCCGCCGCCCGGCGCGAGCCGAGCGGAACCGGCGCGAAAGGGACCCCGGTCCGCCGCCGCCCAGTAACGTGCACACCGCCTCCTCGCCGTCCGGGCCGGGAGGCGGTGGCGCATCACGACCACCGGTCCGCACGAGCGGCCCCGCACCACCCGTCGCAAGAGCCAAGGAGCAAGTGCAGTGAGCAGCAACAGCGGTGACGTCCGGCTCTGGGGCGCGCGGTTCGCCGACGGCCCCGCCGAGGCCCTGGCGAAACTCTCCGCCTCCGTCCACTTCGACTGGCGGCTCGCCCCGTACGACATCGCCGGCTCCCGCGCCCACGCCCGGGTCCTGCACACCGCGAACCTCCTCAGCGACGACGAACTGGAGCGGATGCTCGCCGGACTCGACCGGCTGGAGGCCGACGTCGCGGACGGTTCCTTCACCGGGACCGTCGCGGACGAGGACGTGCACACCGCCCTGGAGCGGGGACTCCTGGAGCGGCTCGGCCCCGACCTCGGCGGCAAGCTGCGCGCGGGACGCTCCCGCAACGACCAGATCGCCACCCTGTTCCGCATGTACCTGCGCGACCACGCCCGGATCATCGGCGGGCTGCTCGCGGACCTCCAGGAGGCGCTGGTCGGCCTCGCCGAGGCGCACGCCGACGTGGCGATGCCGGGCCGTACGCACCTCCAGCACGCCCAGCCGGTGCTCTTCTCCCACCACGTACTGGCCCATGTCCAGGCACTGTCCCGGGACGCCGAGCGGCTGCGCCAGTGGGACGAGCGCACGGCCGTCTCCCCGTACGGCTCCGGGGCGCTCGCCGGGTCCTCGCTCGGACTCGACCCGCTGGCCGTCGCCCGGGACCTCGGTTTCGAAGGCGGTTCGGTGGCCAACTCCATCGACGGCACGGCCTCCCGGGACTTCGCGGCGGAGTTCGCCTTCATCACCGCGATGATCGGCGTCGACCTCTCCCGGATCGCGGAGGAGGTCATCATCTGGAACACGAAGGAGTTCTCCTTCGTCACCCTGCACGACGCGTTCTCCACCGGCTCGTCGATCATGCCGCAGAAGAAGAACCCCGACATCGCGGAGTTGGCGCGCGGCAAGAGCGGGCGGCTGATCGGCAACCTGACCGGGCTGCTCGCCACGTTGAAGGCGCTGCCCCTCGCCTACAACCGGGACCTCCAGGAGGACAAGGAGCCGGTCTTCGACTCCTGCGACCAGTTGGAGGTGCTGCTCCCGGCGTTCACCGGGATGATGGCGACCCTCACGGTCAACCGGGAGCGGATGGCCGAGTTGGCGCCCGCCGGGTTCTCGCTGGCCACCGATGTCGCCGAGTGGCTGGTCAAGCGCGGGGTGCCGTTCCGGGTGGCCCACGAGGTCGCGGGCGAGTGCGTCAAGGAGTGCGAGGCCCGGGGGATCGAGCTGGACCAGCTCACCGACGAGCAGTTCGCGAAGATCTCCCCGCACCTGACGTCCGAGGTGCGCTCGGTGCTGGACGTGGCCGGTGCGCTCGCGGCGCGCAACGCCCGGGGCGGCACCGCGCCGTCCGCGGTGGCGCTGCAACTCGTCGAGGTGAAGTTCGACCTGGCCGTACAACGTTCCTGGGCCACGCCCGAGGAGTCCGCCGGTACCGAGGAGTCCGCCGGAACCGGGGAGTAACCCGCCGCCAGCCGTTCGACCCCAGGGGCCCGCCGATCCGGCGGGCCCTTCGTCGTGCGGGTGCACCGGTGTCGCGGTACAGCGGCCCGATACGTACAAACGATCGATGCGCTCACGTTCAGAATGAGACGTTGGTGTCTCATATGGGTTATGGTTGTCTCATGGCCGTAGATCGAGAAGCAGTACTGCGCAGTGCCGCCGCGCTGCTCACCCGGAAAGCCACCGCCACCATGGACGAGGTGGCGAAGGCCGCCGGGATCAGCCGGGCGACCCTGCACCGACACTTCGCAGGGCGCGACGCCCTGATCCGGGCGCTGGAGGACCTCGGTCTGCGCGAGTGCGAAGCCGCCCTCGACGAGGCCAGGCTCCACGAAGGCACCGCCGAGGCGGCCTTCCGGCGGCTGGTCGCCGCCTCTGAACCCTCGGCCGGCCTGATCGCCTTCCTGGTCACCGAGAACCAACTGTTCGAGGGCGAGGGCATGAACGAGGGCTGGGACCGCCTCGACCGCCGGATCGAGGAACTGTTCCGCCGGGGCCAGGAGGACGGCGAGTTCCGGATCGACCTGAGCGCCGCCTGGCTCACCGACGCGTTCTACGGCCTCGTCAGCGCCGCCGCCTGGGCGATCGCCAGCGGTCGGGCCGCCGCCAACGACTACCACCCCATGCTCGTCGAGATGATGCTCGGCGGCGTACGACGGAGAGTGACCCCATGATCAGCGTGAACCGGCCCGCCACCGGGTCGGAGGAAGTCGAGCGTCGGCCCGGGAGGTGGATCGCCCTCGCCGTTCTGGTCCTCGCCGTGCTGCTCGTCGCGGTCGACGCGACGGTGCTGGGCCTGGCGACGCCCTACATCAGTGAGGACCTGGGCCCCACCGGTACCCAGCTGCTGTGGATCGGTGACGTCTACTCGTTCGTCATCGCCGGTCTCCTGGTCTCGATGGGTAGCCTCGGCGACCGCATCGGCCGCAAGAAGCTGCTGCTCATCGGCGCCAGCGCCTTCGGTGCGGTGTCCGTGCTCAATGCGTACGCCACCTCCCCGGAGCTGCTGATCCTCGCCCGGGCGCTGCTCGGCGTGGCCGGCGCCACGCTGATGCCCTCCACCCTGGCCCTGATCCGCAACCTCTTCCACGACCCGCGCGAGCGCAGCCTCGCCATCGGCATCTGGGGCGCCACCGCCTCGGCCGGCGCCGCCCTCGGCCCGGTCGTCGGTGGGTTCCTGCTCGAACACTTCTGGTGGGGCTCGGTCTTCCTGATCAACCTGCCCGTGATGGCGGTCCTGGTCCTGGTCGGCTTCAAGCTGCTGCCCGAGTCCCGCAACCCCGAGCCGGGCCCGTGGGACATGACCAGCGTGGTCCTGTCCCTGGTCGGCATGATCGGTGTCGTCTACGCGATCAAGGAGGCCGCCTCCCACGGAGCGTCGGCCGGCGCGGCCGGCGCCGCGGTGGTCGGAGCGCTGGCGCTCTTCCTCTTCGTCCGGCGCCAGTTGTCGCTGCCGTCGCCCCTGCTGGACATGCGGCTCTTCCAGCACCGGGGCTTCTCCGGGGCGGTCCTCGCGGACCTGCTGACCATCCTCGGCATGGCCGGCACGGTCTTCTTCCTCTCGCAGTTCCTGCAACTCGTCCAGGGACGGCGTCCACTGGAGGCCGGCCTCGCCGAACTGCCCGCCGCGATCGGCGCGGTGGTCGCCGGCCTGATCGCCGGGACCATGGCGCGCCGCTACTCGGTGCGCGCCGTGGTGAGCGGGGGGCTCGCCGCGATCGGACTGGGGCTCGCCGCGCTGACGGCCCTCAGCCAGTCCACCGGCTACCCGGTGCTCGGTGTGGTGCTCCTGGTCGTCGGCGCGGGCGCGGGCTTCGCGTTCAGCGTCACCGCGGACGTCATCCTCTCCAGCGTCCCCAAGGAACGTGCGGGTTCCGCCTCGGCGGTCTCCGAAACCGCGTACGAGCTCGGCGCCGCCCTCGGCATCGCCCTGCTCGGCTCGATCCTGACCGGTGTCTACCGGGGCTTCCCGGTCCCCGCCGACACCCCGCCCGAGATCGCCGCCGCGGCCCAGGAGTCCCTGGGCGGTGCCGTCGACGTGGCGCGGAGCCTGCCGCCGTCCCAGGAGGACGCCCTGGTGTCGGCGGCCCAGTCGGCCTTCGTGGACGGCATGCAACTCGCTGCCGGCATCGGAGCCGTGGTGCTCCTCGTCACTGCGGTGGCCGCCTGGTTCATGCTCCGCGGTCAGCGACTGGAGGGCACCCCCGCCGACGAACCGGCGAAGGCGCCGGCGCACGCCTGATCGGCACGCAACAGCCCCGTCACCCCGACGGGTGACACCGGGCCGGCCCCGTACGGAGCCGGCCCGGTGTGCTGTCCTCGGAGCCGACAACGCCCGGAGCCGAAAACGCCCACGGCCGAAACGCCCACAGCTGAGACGCGCGGAGCCGGAACGCCCGGGGGCGCACGCCGCCGACGACGTCCGGCCCGTGCCCCGCCACGCGCCGGACGCAGGCCGTGGTGGGCTCCGGCGGACGGCCGCCGCGGACCCGGCGCCCCTTGAGAATCGCGGGCCCAGGGGGCATGTTGGAACGGGGCGACGCCCGGGGAGGGGACACCGTGACGCGCAAGCGGGGGAAGTTGCGGAAGCCGGGCGTGGCGCATCCCGGGTACGGCATGATGAGGCGCCCGCACCGACGGCGTCCGCTCCCGACCGGCCGCGGATCGGCACCGCCCGACCCGCCCGGCGCGTTCCCGTTCCGGACCCGTCCCACGGGTTCCACGGGTACGGGCTGATCCGGTACGACCGCATCGTGCACGAGGAACGGGGGAACCACTCGTGAGGAAGCGCCTCTTACGCCGCGCGGAACCGCGCGCCCTGCCCGGGGTCCTCCTGGCCGCGTCCGGTGCCGTGGCCGTCGGGGTCGCCACCGGACACCTCATCGGGTCGCGGGCGCTCACCGAGGCGTCCTGGTACCCGCTGTTCGCCGGACTCCTCCTCGCCCTCGGCCTCTACGGCAGCACCCACGAGATCGACCTCCGGGAGGTCCGCCGCGACCTGCGGGCCCTCGTCCTCACCGTGACCCTGGGCGTCCTGCTCAAGTCGGCCCTCATCGCGGGCGTCATGGTCGCCGCCTTCCAGGAACCGGAGTACCTGGTCCTCGGCATCGCCGTCGCCCAGATCGACCCGCTGTCGGTGGCCGCCATGAGCCGCAGCAGCCGCATGTCGCCGCGGGCCAAGAACCTGCTCTCCGTCTGGGCGTCCTTCGACGACCCGGTGACCGTCCTGCTCACCCTCTCCTTCTCCGTCCTCGCCTTCCGGCTCAGCGGCCGCTCGGGCTCCCCGGGCACCGGGCCCGTCGGCGACGGGGCGGGCGCCTACGCGGCCGGCCTCGGCGCGAACCTGCTGCTGCTCGTCGCCGCCGTGGGCCTGTGGTACCTCCCCGGACTGCTGTGGCGCCGCGCCCGGGACCGCGCACGCGCCCGGTCCGGACGACCCCCCGCACCGAAGGGGCGGGCGACCTCCGCACCGTTCCCGGGACCCGCCGGTCTACGGGACCTGCTCTGCCTGTTCCTCGTCACCGCGGTGCTGGTGGTGGCCGCCCAGAGCATGCTCATGCTCGCCGTCGCCGTCCTCGGCCTCGTCGTCCGCACCGGCCGCCACACCGCCCTGGTCAACCACGCGGTCTCGGTCGCGTTCGTCCTCGCCGCGCTGGTCCTCGGCCTGCTCCTGGCGGGCGGCGTCTCCCCGTGGCGCGGCCTGGTCCTGGGCCTCGCGGCGTTCGCGGCGCAGGCGCTGATCGGGCTGCTCGTCGCGCCGCTCCTCTTCCGGGGGCTGAACCGGTCCGACCGGGTCCACCTCGGGCTCGGCCAGCAGAACGGCATCACCGCGATCATCCTCGCCCTCGCCCTGGAACCCGACTTCCCGGGCACGGTGGCCATCGTCGGGCCGGCCGTCCTCACCATCAACACCCTGCACTACGCGTCCAACCGCGGTTGGCACGCCCACCGGGACCGCGTCGACCGACGCGCCCCGGCCGGGCCCCCGCCCGAGCACCAGCGCACCGCACGCCCGGGTACCGACGACGCACCGCGGGAACACCCGGCCGGCCCGCCCCCGTCCGAGCCCGCCGACCCCCACCGCACGCGCGTGGTCCACCGGTCGGCCACCGACGGACACGGCACGGACCGGACGGCCGCCCCCGCGCCCCCGGACCCGCCCGCCCCCACCCTGCCGGCCACCGACACCGCGCGGCCCTGACCGGACGGGAACCCATGACGAACCCGGGCGCACCACGCCGTCCCGCCGCGTTCCGCGCCACCGTCGCCACCCTGCTCCTGGTCGGCGCCGCCCTCGCCCTGACGCCCCCGCAGACCGCCCGCGCCGACGGCCGCGAGGACGACCTGCACCGCGTCTACTGCCTGGCCGACGACCGCCGGGCGGACGTCGCCGAAGCCGCCGTGCGGCTCGGCGTCGCCACCGCCGTGCCCGGGGAAGCCGAACAGCTGCGCACCGGTCCGGGCACCGACGGCGAAGTCACCGTCGCACAGTGGGCGGACCGGCAGCCGGGCGACTTCCGACGGGTGTGCCGGACGGTCATGGCGGCCCGCGGGGACGCACCCGACAAGGGCGGCGGCGACAGCCCCGGGGCACTGGGCACCGGACTGCTGCTCGCCGCCGTCGCCGCCGCGTTCACCCTGCTGGGCAGCGCGGTCGAACGGGGCGCCACCTACCGGCGACAGCGCGACGAGGCCCTGGCCGCCGCGGTGCACGCCTACTCCTACGCCGCCGAGTCGTACCTCGCCGGCTGGCAGACCGGAGCGGCCACCCCGCACGAGGAGGTGGCCCGCTGCCGAGCGGAACTCGCCACCGCCCTACGCGGGCTGCGGGACACCGGGAGCCGCCGCCGGTACGCCCAGCGCCTCGCCGTGGACCTCCCGCTGTCCGATGCGCCGGCCACCTCGGTGCGCGCCGGCGCCGGGGGGTTCCACCCGCTCGGCAGCCAGGAGCTGCGGGCCGAGGCCACCCGGCAGCGGGGACTCCTCGCCGACGCGGTGGCCGGTGTCGAGGGGGTGAACGCCTCGTTCGCCGTGTGGCACCTGCGCCGCACCGGCCGGGGCGCACTGCGCCTGCGGTCCGCCGGCACGCGTGCGCTACGACGGCGCTGGGGACGATCCGAAGGAGGGGGTGACGGCCGATGAGCCCGTACGAGGAGCCGGAACGCCGGCGTCCACCGCAGGACGGGGAGTCGTTCAACCCCTTCGGGGTACCCGTGAGCTACGAGCGCCCCGGGCGCGGCGACCTGGTCCGCTGGGAAGCGGACGCCCCGCTCACCCCCTGGTGGATCCGGGGCCACGCGGACCTGTGGGTGCCGGTCGACCACACCGAGGCCCTGTTCAAGCACTTCGTGGAACGGGGACCGGACCCGGTGGTGCTGGCCGACGCCGGCAACCACGGGCACGTCGTGGTCGCCAGCGGTGCCGCGGGCACCGGAAAGACCTCGCTGATCAACCGGTGCGTGGACGACCTGGCCAGGCGGCTCGCCCCGACCACGGCCGGGCTGCCCCCCGACGGGCCGTCCGACGGGGGAGGGGACGGCGCCGGGCCGTCGGAAGGAGCTTCGGGGCTCTGGCTGCCGCGTGACGGCTATCCGGGCGTGGAGATAATCGCCGTGGGCGGATTCCGCAACGCCGACAACGGATTCAGCAGGCGGAACGGCCGCCGGAGCGGTGTCGACGAACTCAACCGGAAGATCGCCGACCGTGTTTTGGAAAGGCTCAGGGCCGACGAGGAATTCTGGCAGGGTTTCGATGAACGTCGTACGCAGGCCGATGATCTGTCCTACCTCTATGAGGACATCAGTCGCCGGCTCAACTTCGTCCGCCGCATTCTTCTGATCATCGTGCCCGATATGAGATGGCTGGACTCCGGATTGACGACGCAGTTCGTCAGCAGCTTCCACAGTTGGGCCCAACCGTCCATTGTCTTCTTCCTGGAGACCTCGCACACCACGCTCCGGGAAGAGTTGCAGGAAGAGTTCGAGGGTGTGCACCAACCCCACCTCACCCTCCTGGAGTTGGGGTCGGTGAACGCCGAGGACTGGGATGTGTTCATTACACGCCGTACAGTGGTGGATGGACTTCCGGGGGACAGCATTACCTTTGCGGAGGAAGTCATTCAGAACCGCCCAGGGCGGCATCTGTACAGAAATGTCAGACAACTACAGGGATTCCTGTACGACATGTCGGACGAGGCGATTCGGAATCGGGAAGCGGCAGTGAGGATGAATCGGCTGCTCCGCTTCGCCGAACGCCGGGACTCGGACGATCTGCCGGACCTGGAGTTCTGAAGCCGACCGCACGGCCCCCCGGGAGGACCACCGAGATGAGCCAGACCGACACCTTCCTGCGCAACGACAACCCCTTTCCCTTCAGCCCGGTCGTGCAGCTGGGCGGGTTCGCCGACGCGGTGCGCATGGGCGTCCGACCGCCGAAGCGGTACCCGACGATCGTCACGGACGAGCTGACCCGGCTGCGCCGCCAGGTCGCGGACTACCTCGAACGCCCCGGACCCGGTGGTGACCTCGGGCGGGCGGTCGCCCTGGTCGGGGACTTCGGCGTCGGCAAGAGCCACATGGCGCGCGAGGTGACCGCGGCGATCCGGGCCGACGCCTCCGTCCCGCTGTGGGTGATCAACCAACCGACCCTCGACCTCGGGGTCGTCTACCGCAACCGCATGCTGAGCCTGCGCGACGACACCGAGGCCCGCATCGCGTTCGAACGGGTGGTGTCCGCGTACTACGCCAACGTGGTGGTGGAACTCCTGCGCAGCTCGGACGCGGCCGACCTCCACATCGGGCCCCAGCACCAGGCCGTGATCGCCGGACTGAGCGACGGCACCTTCGACCCGCGCAAGGTCATCCAGGCGTTCGGGATCGACAAGGAACTGATGCACCGGCACCTGCGCGAACACCTGCGGGTGGCCGTCGACCACCGCAAGTTCGCCGTGGGGCTCTCCCTGCTCCTGGAGGGGGACTTCAAACGGGAGGTGTGGGACTGGTTGACCGCGGAGGAACCCAGCCAGGCCCTGCGCGACCGGGGCATCGGGGGCGCCATCGACAGCACCGAGGCGGTGTTCGACGCGCTCTGCGTGTTCAGCTTCCTCCACGGCCGCGTCGGACAGCGGTACGTCCTGGTCGTCGACGCGCTGGAAACCGTCCTGAGTTGGCCCCAGCGCGACCGCAGCGAGTTCATGAACGGCTTCGAGAAGCTCGTCAACACCTATGTCAACCAGGACGGGCTGCTGGTCATGTGCATCCAGCCCGAGCCCTGGAGCCGGATGCCCCAGGGGCTGCACGAGCGGGTGCTCCAGATCTGGCCCACCGGACTCGACGAGACCGAGACGGCCCGGCTGATCAGCGGCTACCTACGGGTCAGCGGGGTGCACGACCAGCCGACCGCCACCGACCGCCCGGGCGAGGACCCGCAGTCGGGGTCCGGGGCCGCCCGCGCCCTGGACGACGCGGCGTACGCGGCGGACGGCGTGCCCACCGAACCCGCCGACTACCAGACCGTGGTGCCGCCCACCGACGACGACACCGGAGACGTCGTCACGGCGCCCTTCGCTCCCGACGCCGTCGCGGAGGTCGCCGAACTGTCCAACGGCGTGCCCCGGGAGATCCTCAAGATCTGCCGCCAGGCGTGGCAACTCGCCCGGGACGCCCTCGCCGCCCGGATCGCCGCCACCGCCACCCCACCCGACAGCGCGACCGGCCCGCCGGGCGCCGCCGAAGCCCCCGCCGACGCAACCGTCGACACCGGGGCGACGGACGGCGAGACCCTCGTGGACGTGTCCCGGGTCCACGAGGCCGTCCGCCACCTGTACGAACAGCGGGCCGGGGCCGACGTCCTGCGCACCGTCGAACGCTCCCTCGCCCAGGGCCAGTGGCGGCGCGAGGCCCAGCCCCCGGAGTTGGGCGACCCACCGCTCCCGGGCACCCGGGAGATCGCCTACTGGGTACGGGTGGGAGCCGGTGCCGTCCTCGGCGTGCTGCCCTCCCGCTCCGTACTGGAGCCGCACGACGTCGAACGCATCGGCCGCGTGACCCGGGCCGCGCACGGCGCCTTCCCCCGCGGGGAGTGCGAGATCCTGGTCGTCGCCAACGGCTACGTCTCCCGGAGGATGCGCGACCGCATCGCGGAGACCACCCGCACCGCGCCCGTGGTCGTCACCGACACCGGGTTCAGCGAACACCTCGACCACGCCGTGGAGGTGTTGGCCCGACGGCTGGAGTCCGCCCAGCGCGAGAGCACCCTCGACCAGGTGCGGGCCCGCCTCGGTCGGGTCACCGCCCAGCAGACCGGCACCCTGGAGCGCATCGAACAACTCGACTCCCGCCTCGAACGGTTGGCCCTGACCCCGGACCGGCGCCCCGCCGCGGACCCGCTCCGCGACGAACTCCCGCAGCCCGTGCGGCGACTGTTCGCCGAGGCCGCCGAAGCCCTCGACCTGCTCATGGGGGAACCCACCGACCTGAGGCGTTCGCTCGGCGTGGACGCCGCCGGCATGGCCCCGCCGGACGGCCGCCCGCAACGCGTCACCTTCTCCGCACCGCAGTTCCAGGCGATCGGCGTCACCACCCTCGTGCGGATGCTGCTCCGGGCCTTCCGCGACGGCGTCGGCGACTGGCTCACCACCGTCGCCGGCGGGGACGGCGGACCCACCGACGACGAGCGCAACAGCCTCTTCGTGCTGTGCCGCAGCTTCGAGATCACCGTGGAGGTGCTGCCCGAGATCAGGCCGGAGACCCTGCCGCCCGGCCCCGCCGACCCCGACCGCGGCACCCGGGAACTGCGCAGCAGTCAGGTCGCCGAGGTCCTGAGCAGCCTGGCCGAACGGGTGCAGTCGGCCGTGCTCGGGCTCGTCACCAACGGACGGAACGGGGGCGCGGCACCTTCCGCGGCAGCTCACTGAGCACCTCGCGCAGCCGCCGCTCGGCGTTGCCCACCTCGTGCTGGTCGAGGGTGACCCCGCACACGAAGTCACCGCTGCGCCCCCCGGGCAGCCAGTGGAAGTACACCGCCCCCTCCTCCACGTCCAGCACCAACCGGTTCATCGGCTCCCGGCTCACCAACTGGAGCATGTCCCGCAGCCGGGCGATGTCGTCACGCAACTGGTCGGCCACGTCCCGGTACTTGCGGCGCCGCGCCGACGGTTTGATGTTCAGGAACCGCTTGCCTATCCGGCTGTCGTCGAACGCGTCGCCCACGCACGCCAGGTGCCAGTTCTCGTAGTACGCCAGGTACTGGAGGTCCACCGGGTTCAGATGTCGCTGCCACAGCCCGCGCAACCGGGCCACCATCGGCTCGTCCACCCGGCTGCCGGCGGTGAAGTGCAGCTCCTGGGAGCCGTCCGGGGCGTGGTACGGCTGGTCGGGCACCCCGCCCGGGTTCTCGTCCGACCGGTTCAGGACGTGCACCCGGATGTCGGTCACCAGTTCGTTGAGGGTGTCGTCCATGGCGTCCACGCCGTCCCCGCGCAGGGTGATGCCCACGATGTGCTGCTGCTCCTTGACCCGGCCGCAGTACAGCCCGCCCGTCGGCGTGGCCACCACCGTCCGCATCAGCGCACCGGTGAGCAGCGGTCCGAGCGCCTTGTCGAAGGTCTCCATGCTCAGCACCAGTTGGTGACCGGGGCGACTCTCCACGTCGATCGGGAGGTCCAGCTCCCGGCCGCCGGGCAGCGCCGGGGCGTCGGCGGGACGGATGACGAAGTCGACGACGCCGTTGTTGAAGTAGCTGAGCGACCGCAGCGCGGCGCACCCCGCCGCCGCACCCGTACAGCGGTCGCTGATCTCCTCGAACGGCGCCCGGCGCCAGTGCTCCGCGTACAGCGGGACGAGTTCGGCGCTCTGCCGTTCGTCCGGTCGGTGGTCCCCACTCACGTGCCGTCACTCCCTCGTGCCGTCGGGTTCCCGTCCGCCGCCCCGCTCGCGCGCCGGACGCTCCCCCGCCCCGTCGTGTCGCGTTCCCCTGCCCGTCCCCACCCGGATCCCCGGCTGCCGCCCGCGTCAGACACCGGGCAGCTCCAGATCGACGTCCCCGCGCCGCACCCCGGGCGCGGGCCGACCCGTGTCCAGGTGGGCGCGGGTGTCCACCAGGTTGGCGGCGATCAGCGCGCGGGAGGGGTGCTGGGTCATGCGCAGTTCCTCGAAGCCGTCCAACGCCTGTTCCTCCAGCCACTCCGCTTCGTCGTAGGCGCCGTCCGCGACGAGCGTCCCGGCGAGCCCGGAAGCGGCGGCCAGGGTCCACGGGTGGGTGGCGCCGAGGCGGGCCTCCAGCCGCCGGTACGCATGGCCGCCCCACTCCAGTGCGACGGCCACCCGTCCCGCCGCGCGCTCGTGCACGGCGTGCCGGATGCGTGCCAGATGGGTGTACGGGTGGTCCGTGCCCATGCTGGCGTCCAGGGCCTTCAGACACCGTTCGGACTGTTCCAGCGCCTCCTCGTGGCGACCGAGGGCGTGCAGGTCGCTGGCGAAGCTGAACCGGGTGCGCACGGTGACGGGACTCGACGCCCCGAACAGGCGCAGGCACTCCCGCAGGACCCGGCCGTCGCGTTCCCAGGCGCCCGTCGGATTGCCGAGCCGCCGCTCGCACACCGCGAGCCCGGTCTCCACCCGCGCCAACTCCGCGTAGGGGACGCCCGTCCCGGCCTCCCCGCTCTTGCGGCTCACGAACTGCTTGAGCAGGTCGTACGACTCCCGGTCCTGCCCGAGCGCCCGTTGGGCGGCGGCCAGGGGCACCAGGACCGTCCAGGCGGCGGGGTCGTCGGGCCCGCCGATGGCCCGCCGCCGGTTCAACTGGCCCTGGAGCCGGTCGAGGGCGGAGGCCACATTGCCCATCAGCGCCTCGCACAGGGCGAGGTTGTGTTCGGCCTGTGCGGTGGTCCGGTGGTCCGGGCCGAGGAGTTCCCGCATCCGCTGGTAGACGTGGTTGCCCTGGGTGAGGGCGTCCGCGAAGTGCCCGTCGGCGCGGAGCAGGGCCCCGTACGCGTCCGCGGAGAGCAGCGTCCGCGGGTGGTTGACGCCGAACGCCGAGCGGTAGCCGCGCAGGGCGATCCGTGCGTGTCGGGACGCCTCCGCGTACTCCCCGAGGACGCGCAGCGCCGAGGCCATCACCGTGTGCAGCCGGAGGTACTCCGCCGAGGGCTCGTCCTCCTGCCAGTGCTTGTGCGCCCGGCCGCCCAGCTCCAGGACCTCCCGCAGCCGCAGCTCGTCGCGGGTCCTCGCGAGGTTCCCCAGGTGCTCGTTGAGCCGCTGGCGGACCTCGGGGCGCGGGTCCTCCCAGATCCGCAGGGCGGTGAGCTGGCGGGCCTGCTGGTCGCTGAACTCGGCGAGGGCCCGCCCCCGGGGCTCCGCCTGGGTGAACCCGGCGACCACGGCCCGCAGCTCGTGTTCGCGCTGCTGGCGCTCGGCGGCGCTCATCCGTTCCAACACCGCGTCGCGCAGCACCTGGTGCTGCCGGACCGGGCGCTCCTGCCGGGCGAAGTCGACCTCGATCAGGCCGTAGCGGGCCATCGCCCACAGGGCCACGTCGACCATCAGGTCGTCACTGATCGCGGTGTCCGGCGTGTCGCCGTTCACCTCGGCGGTGCGCCGGGCGAGCGCCGCCTGCATCTGCGGGGACCGCAACAGTTGCAGGCTGGCACCGGGGCCGGTGAGCAGCGCGCAGCACTCCAGCAACCAGCGGGTGACGGTGCTGTCGCCGCGTTCGTGCCCCCACGCCTCGGAGCCGGGGGACTGGCGCAGCGCGCGCAGCGCCACCTCCAGCACCACCCGGGACGGGGAGACCTCCTTGTGCAGGGCCAGGAGTTCCTGCTGTTGGGACACGAACGCGTCCGCGAACTCGGCGACGGCCTTGTCGACGGCGTCCTTGCGGGGCCGGTTCAAGGAGGTCAGCAGGGCCGCGCGCACCTCCACCCAGGCAGCGGCCAGCTTGACCCGCAGCGGAACGTGGGCGACGGTCCGACTGAGGCGTTCGGCGTGTTCCGTGGTCAGGCCCCGCACCCGGGTGGTCAACAGGGCCCGGCTCTCCCCCTCCGAGAAGGCGGGCACGTCCAGTTGGTGCGGAACGGACAGTCCGACCGAGCGGCGGGCGGTGAGCAGCACGTGGCCGCCGTCGCCGCCGCGCGGAACCAGATGGGTGTCGAACAGGATCTCCGGGTCCCGCACATCGTCGTAGATCAGCAGCCAGGGCCCCACGGCGGCGGAACGCAGGTGTTCGATCACCCGGCGGGGCACGTCCCCGACGGTGGGCACCCCGAGGCGTTCGGCGAGCCGGGTGAGGCTGCGCCGGGCCGCCCCCGCGCTGTCCGCGCGCACCCACCACACCACCTCGTGGTCGCCGGGGAAGCGGTGGCAGTACTCCAGGGCGAGTTGGCTCTTGCCGATGCCGGGCGACCCGCTCAGCACACCGTGGCCCCGGGCCCGTTCCGCGGCGGCCAGCATCGACCTGATCCCCTCGAAGACCTCGTCCCGACCGACGAAGTCCGGGTTGCGCGGGTGCAGGTTGTTGCACGGCGGCAGCTTGGGGAACCGGCTGAGCGCCACCGGGAGTTCGCCCGCCGGCGGCAGGTGCAGTCCACGCCGCAGCCGGAGCAGGGCCTCCGGTTCGGTCAGTCGGCGCAGCACGATCTGTTCGTGGTGGGACAGCCCGCGCGGCAGGGGCTCCTCGTCGACGAGGACCGTGCGGACGTCGGGGTGGGACAGGGTGGCGAGCAGGTCGGTGTGTTCCGGGGCCACCCCGATCGGGGACAGTGCCACCAGCATCCCCCCGGGGAGCGGCGGTTCGCCCTTGTAGAGCCCGTAGCCGAAGCGGCGCACCCGCACGCCCCGGGCCTGGAGTTGGGTCTCGATCCACTCCGCCCAGGCCAGGTGCCGTGGCGTGTGCAGCAGGGTGACCCGGCGCAGGTCCGCGGGCCGGGTCCGGGAGAGTTCGTCGGCGAGCCGGAGGAAACCGGGACGCAGTCCTTCGCCGCCCGCCACCGCGTCGACGCCGCCGCCCGCCGCGGGCCGTTCCTCGTACACGGCGAGGGTGTCGGACTGGGTGTAGAGCGGGTCGTAGGGGAACTCGACGTAGTGGGCGCCGGCTCCGTCGCTGAACCCCTCGAAGGAGTCGCGGATCAGGGCGCGGGCGATGCGGAGTTGGTCATGGGTCCGGCTGTCCGCCTTGAGCCCGACGGCCAGTACCCCGAGCCGTCCGGTGGCCCGCTTGCGCAGTGCGCGGGCGAGGGTCGCCGCGCTCTCGATGAGCCAGGAGTTGAGGGTGAAGCAGACGGCGAGGACGTGCGGCAGGGGCGCGAGCACGGCCCGGTCGTCGGCGGACCGCGGGACGGGCGCGTCGATGAGCACGTCGTCGTACTCCGCGAAGGAGGCGCGGCCCGCCGCCGTGCCGCCCTGCCGCACCGGGAGGTCGGCGAGGTCGGCCGGGCGCCGCGCGCTGAGCAGGTCCAGCCGGACCGGCCGCCCCTGCGGGGCGAGGGACCACACCGTGGGCCGGGGCAGGTCGGTGCCGGGCACGCGGGCCCCGGCCGGTGGCGTCTCGCGCCGGTGCCCGGGCAGGGCGCCGAGGTAGCGGGCGGCTCCGATCCCGGCGGCGACGTGATCGACCACGAGCACCCGGCGGCCGGCCTCCGCGAGGATCAGCGCGGTGTTGAGGACCGTCGTGGTCTGCCCGATGTTCTCGGCCGGGGAACAGAACAGGGTGACGCGTGGGCGGATGTCGTTGTCGGCCTCGACTGCCATGGGGGTCGCTCCACTTCTGGGCTGCCGGACCCGGGTCCTCCCCGCTCGGCTCGGACGCGGCCCCGGAGGGGACCGGTGCCTGCCGGGTCCGCCGGCCGGGACGCTACAGGGAATCCTGGTACTGGGAGGCGAACATGCGGTCCGGGGTCCGCACGGCCTCGTGGAGTCTGCGCAGGGCGCAGCCGAGGGCGGAGTCGGGTAGCTCCGACACCGTCTCGAAGGGCAGTTCGGCGAGGTCCACCAACAGCGATTCGAGGTCGTCTAGCACCTCGGCCGGATCGGCCATGTGGGGATCGTCCACCCTTCTCGTCTGCGGGACGGCCCGTGCCGCGGGACTGGTGGTGCGGGGCGGTACGCGTACGGACGCGCGTCGCGTACCGGTGGGGTGCGGTGGAGCGGGTGTGCGGGTGCGTGGCTGTGCGGGGTGCTGGACGGGCGGACGCACGCAAGGCCATCGTAGCCATCCCCGCAGTCAGCGACCAGGTTTCGGCATCTCGGGGCACCCTGGAGCGAAGCGCCGCCGCAGGGGCTCGCGGGCCCGGTGGCGGCGGCGCCCGGGCGCCCGCCGGCCGGTGCGGACGTCACCCGAGCAAACGCCCCGGGCGGACCACCGGCGACCCGGCGGACCAGTGGAGGGCGGCAACGGGACAGGGCGGCCGATTCGCCTTCTTGACGATCGCGAGGACCGCTGAAAATACTGAGTGGGCTTTCTGTGCTTCGGTCGGAGCACGGCCCGGCACGACCGTCCTGAGGGGTGCACGCACCGTGCGCGACGCGAATCCGGCCCGGTCCGACGAACCGGAGGCGAGGGGGACCCGGGTGCGGGACGCGGCCGTCGTCACCGGTGCCGCGCCCGACGGTCACGCGCCGACGGTCCCCTTCCACTCCTTCATCCTCAAGATCCACAGCCGTTGTGACCTGGCCTGCGACTACTGCTACATGTACGAGGGCGCCGACCAGAGTTGGCGCGGCCAGCCGCGGACGATGGCACCCGCGGTGCTCGACCGCACCGCCGCCCGGATCGCCGAACACGCCACCACCCACGGCCTGTCCGCGGTGAAGGTCGTCCTGCACGGCGGTGAACCCCTGCTGGTGGGCCCCGCCGGGCTGGGCCGCGCGGTCCGTGTCCTGCGGCGCGCCCTCGACGCGGTCCCGGTGCAGCGCGTCGACGTCGTCGTGCAGACCAACGGCCTCGGCCTGGACGAGCGGTACCTGGCGCTCTTCGCCGACCTGGACGTCCGGGTCGGCGTCAGCCTCGACGGCGACGCGGCCGGCCACGACCGGCACCGGCGTCGGGCGAACGGCCGCGGCAGCCACACCGAGGTCGCCGCCGCCCTGCGGCGCCTCACCGAGGGACCCCACCGACACCTGTTCGGCGGGTTGCTGTGCGTCATCGACCCGCGCAACGACCCGCTCGCCACCTACCGCCACCTGCTGGGCTACGCGCCGCCCGTCATCGACTTCCTGCTGCCCCACGGGAACTGGTCCCAGCCCCCGCCGGGCCGCCTCCCCGGCTCCCCGGCCACGCCCTACGCCGACTGGCTGGCCGCGGTGTTCGACGTGTGGTTCGACGCGCCCGTGCGGGAGACCCGGATCAGACTGCTCGACGACCTGGTCGCCCTGCTGCTGGGCGGCCGGGCCGAGACGGAAGGGCTCGGGCTCGCCCCCGTCGGGTACGCCGTGGTGGAGACCGACGGGGCCATCGGCCGGGACGCGACCCTGCGCACCACCTACCCCGGCGCCATCAGCACCGGACTGCACGTGCTGCGCGACCCCTTCGACCGCGCCCTGCACCCCACCGGGAACCGCCCGCCGCCCGGCGCGCCCGCCCCCGCCGCCGTGCCGGGCCCCGGGCTCGCCGGGCTGTCGGCGACCTGCCGGGCCTGCCCGCTGCACCGGGTCTGCGGCGGCGGCCACGTCACCCACCGCTACCGCGCCGACGGCACGCACTTCGCCAACCCCAGCGTCTACTGTCCCGACCTCGCCGCTCTCATCGCCCACGTCGGCCGTCGACTGAACCAGGACCTGGGACGGCTGCTGGCCCGTCCGGCACCGGCTCCGACGGGGGCGGCATGAGCACCCCCCGACACCGGATGGACGGAGCGCTCTTCGACCGGATCGCCCTCGGCGGCGGCGGCCCGCAGGCCGTCGAACTGCTGCGCCGCGGCCAGTACAGCCGTCGACTGCTCCTGGTCCGTGAGGTGGTGGTGCACGCCGAGCGGCACGGCGGGCCGACCGCGCGGACCGCCCGCGACGCCTGGTCGCTGCTGGCCGCGGTGCACCGGGCGGCCCCGGGAGCGGTGCACGAGACGCTCACCCACCCCTCCCTCGGGCCGTCCCAACTGCGCACCCTCAACGCCCTGCTGGACCCGGACGCCGCCACCGTCAGCGGCCCGGACCGGTTGCTCGCCGCCGCCGCGGTGGCGGCCCTGCGGGCGGGGCTGTCCACCGAGGTGACGCTGCCGCTGCGGCACGGCCGGGTGCTGCTGCCCTCCCTCGGTGCGGCCCAGTTCGGGGACGCCGGCCCCGGGCAGTCGGCGCGGGTGCGCACCGGGCCGGGCGGGGCGAGCGTGACCGTCGCGGGCCGCAGCGTCCGCGTCGACGTGACGGTGCCCGGCACCCCGACCCCCGAACCGCCGGCCGACCCGGAGCCCGGGGGTACGGGCTGGCTCGCCCTCCACCCCCTCGCCGCACCGGCCGGGGGCCCGCCCTTGCTCCTCGACGACCTCGACCCGGACTGCTTCCCCGCCTCCCCGGGAACCGGCCGGCTGGCCCCCGGGGAACGGGCCCACTGGCAGCGGACGTTCACCGCCGCCTGGCAGCTGCTGCACCGCGTCCACCCGCAGCCGCTGGCGGAGGTGGCGGCCGTGTTCCGGGCCGTCGTCCCCGTACTGGCACCCGACTCCCGTGATCTGAGCGGAAGTTCCAACGAGACCTTCGGGTGCACCGGCATGTCCGCACCGCGCTCGGTGCTCGGCCTCGCGGTGGACCTGGTCCACGAAGCCCAGCACAACAAGCTCGCCGCCCTCACCCACCTCTTCGACCTCGTCGACGAGCACCCCGGGGAACTCTTCTACGCCCCCTGGCGGGACGACCCCCGCCCGCTCGTCGGGCTGCTGCACGGCGTGTACGCGCACCTCGGCGTCGCCCGGTTCTGGCTGAGACAGCTCGAAGTCGCTGCCGAAGCGGAGGCACGGCACCGTGCCTGGATCGAGTTCGCACGGTGGCGGGACGTCACCCGGGAGGCCAACACCACCCTGCTCGGGAGCGGCCGACTCACCGCCGTCGGCGCCCGGTTCGTCCGGCGGACGGGGGAGGCCCTGACCGCGCTGGAGGCCCACCGGGTGCCGGGCCCGGCGGCGGCCCGCGCCGCCGAGCTGGCCCGGGCCCACCGGGGCCGCTGGACCCGTCGGCACGCCGGCCCCCTGCGGGCCACCCGGCCGTAGCCGCCGGAGCGGCCCGTGCGAGCGCGGTTACGCGGCCTTCGCCTTGGTGGCGTACACGTCCACGTACTCCTGCCCGGACAACTGCATGACCTCCGTCATCACCGAGTCGGTGACGGCCCGCAGCACGTACCGGTCGCGGTCCATGCCCTCGTAGCGGGAGAACTCCATCGGCTCGCCGAACCGGACGGTGACCTTGCCCGGGTGCGGGATGCCCCGGCCGCCGGGCTGGAGCTTGTCGGTGCCGATCATGGCGAACGGCACCACGGGCGCCCCGGTCATCAGGGTGAGCCGGGCGATGCCGGTGCGGCCCCGGTACAACCGCCCGTCGGGGGAGCGGGTGCCCTCCGGGTAGATGCCGAACATCCGGCCGTCCTCCAGGATGCGACGCCCCGTCATCAGGGCGGCCACCCCGCCCCGGCCGCCGTCGCGGTCCACCGGGACCATGCCGACGCCCGTGAAGAACCACGCCATCGCACGGCCCTTGAGCCCCTTGCCCGTGACGTACTCGTCCTTGCCGATGAAGACCACCTGACGGTCACAGACGAGCGGCAGGATCATCGAGTCGATGAAGGTCAGGTGATTGCCCGCCAAGATGACCGGCCCCGTGCCCGGAACGTTCTGCGCGCCCTCCACCCGGAGCCGGAAGATCAGGCGCATGATCGGTCCGAGCACTGCCTTGATGAGCGCAAAACGGGACAACGGGCCCTCCGGGGTCGGGATTCTTGGGTGCGCCGGTCACGGAATCCGCGAGCAGTCCGTGCAGGTGAAGGACGATACTCGCGCGTCACCGGCCCGTGCACATCGGGTTTACGAAATGGTCACGCGGTGTCGATCAAACGTAACGCAGGGTCCTCCGGTCGGCGGGGGTGCGCCACGGGCCGTACCGCCCCCGTCCGGCCGGAGTTCCCCTGCGGGTCCCCCGACGGTCACCGTCCCGCTCCTACGATCGGCACCGCACATGACGGCCACGCACACGGGACGGGCGCACCGAAGGGCGCCCGTCGGAGGGAGCACGCGATGGGTACCCGAGCAGGAGCCGCGGACGCACCGCGCCCGGACGGCACCGAACGCCCGCACGGCACGGCTGACGGGGCTGGTGCGGGCGGGCCCGGGGCGGGACGCGCCGCTCCCCGTCGGCGGGCGCTCCTCGGCGCGGCGGCTGCGGGAACGGCGGCTGCGGGAGGGGTGCTCACCCTGGGGACGCCCGCCTCGGCCGCCCGGCGTCCGGCCGGGGGAGACGCCGCCGAACTCCCCGTACCCACCGTCATCGCCCACCGGGGCGCCAGCGGTCACCGTCCCGAACACACCCTCGGCGCCTACCAGTTCGCCGTCGACCTGGGCGCCCACGTGGTGGAGCAGGACATCGTCCCCACCCGGGACGGCCAGCTGGTGTGCCGCCACGAGAACGACATCACCGCCACCACCGACGTGGCGGACCACCCCGAGTTCGCGGACCGCCGCACGACCAAGACCGTCGACGGCACCCGGATCACCGGCTGGTTCACCGAGGACTTCACGCTCGCCGAACTGAGGACGCTGCGCGCCACGGAGCGCATCCCGGCGAACCGGCCGCACAACACCCTCTACGACGGCCGGTGGCGGGTGCCCACCCTGGAGGAAGTGCTCCAGTGGGCCGACCGCACGGGGCGCCGGCGCGGCGAACCCGTCTGGCTGCACATCGAGACCAAACACCCCACCTACTTCCGCGGACTCGGCCTCGGGCTGGAGGAACGACTCGCCCGACTGCTGCGCCGGTACGGTCGCCACCGCCGCGACGCGCCCGCCTTCGTCCAGTCCTTCGAGCCGAGCAGCGTCCGGCGGTTGGCCCGGCTCGTGGACACTCCGGGGGTCGTGCTGCTGTCCGGCGCCGGATCGCGGCCGTGGGACTTCGTCGTCGGGGGCGACCCCCGCACCACGGCCGACCTGGTCACCCCCTCGGGACTGGACTGGATCGCCTCCTACGCCCGGGGCATCGGCCCCACCCTCGACCTGGTGATCCCCCGGGACGCGGCGGGACGGCTCACCAGGCCGACGACCCTCGTCGCCGACGCCCACCGCGCCGGACTGCTCCTGCACCCCTACACCCTGCGCAACGAGAACCCCTTCCTCCCCGCCGAGTACCGCAGGGGCACCGCACCGGACGGTTACGGCGACGCCTTCGGCGCCTTCCGCCGGTACTTCGAGACCGGGATCGACGGGATCTTCACCGACCACCCCGACACCGCCCTGTTGGCCCGCGCCGACTTCGTCAACCGCTGAGCCGTCGGCCCCCCGTGCGACTGAACCGGCGCCGCACCGGCAACCCGGACCGGGCCGGTGACGTCCCTGGTCCACATGAGCCACCCCACCCCCCGTCCGCACCCGTTGGTGGATGACCTCACCCCGTTGCTCGCCCGCGCGGTGGCCGCCGAGGCGGACCACCGCCCCGGGTTCCCGTCCGAGGACCTCACCCAGGACGTGTGGCTGCGCCTGTTCGAACACCTGGACGCCGCCGGGCCGCCGGTGGACCCCGCCCGCTGGGTGCGCGCCGCCGTCCGCGCGGAGGCCCACCGCGCCCGGTGCGCGGCCCGCCGCGAACTGCCCTGCGGCACCCGACTGCCCGTCGCGGTGCAAGGCGACCCCGAAGACCTCGCGTTCGCCGCCGACCTGCGCCGCTCCCTGCGCGCCGCGGTCCGGCGGCTGCCCTCGCGCTGTCGTGGACTCGTGCTGGCCTTCCTGTCGCCGGACCGCCTGACGTATCGCGAAATCGCAGGGGAGTTGGGTATCTCACAGGGGAGCCTGGGGCCGGAACGTTCCCGATGCCTGGGATGTCTGCGCAGAATGCTCGCGGCGGAGGTTGCGGTTCCCGACCCGCGGGGAAGGGTGCGTTAGACAACCGGTGGAGCAGGTGAGCGGGAGGCATGCGCACATGGGCATGAGCGTGACCATCTCTGCGGCGACGGAGCAGGACGCCGAACAGATCCTGAAGTTGCAGTACCTGTGTTACCAGAGCGAGGCGGAGCTCTACGGCGACTACTCCATCGAACCCCTCACCCAGCCCCTGGCGTCCCTCCGGTCCGAACTGAGCACGGGCCTGGTCCTGGTCGCCCGGCTCGGCGACGAGGTCGTGGCCTCGGTCCGCGGCACGGTCGACGCGGTGGGCGTCGCACACATCGGCAAGCTCATCGTCCACCCGCGGATGCGCCGGCACGGGCTCGGCGGCCGGCTGCTCGCCGCGATCGAGGAACGGCTGGGCGCGGCGGGCACGGCCACCCGCTTCGAACTGTTCACGGGCCACCGCTCCGACCGCAACCTGCGGCTGTACCGCAAGCACGGGTACGCGCCCGTCGGCACCCGCGAGATCGACGACCGGCTCACCGTCGTCACCCTCACCAAGACCGTGGGCCTGTTGGCCACCACGGCCTGAGCGGTTCCGCGGCGGCGGGCCACCCGCCGCCGCGGAAGCGACGCCGACGGCACGCGGAAGGGACTCAGCCCGTCCCGGTGGCGGCGGACGGCGCGGTGCGCGCCCGACGCAGCCAGTACAGGGCGGTCAGCGGCAGCAGCACCGGGATGAAGAGGTAGCCCATGCCGTACTCGGACCAGACCGTGGTGTCGGGGAAGGCCGAGGGGTCGACCAGCGTCCAGGTGCCCACGACCAGCACTCCGGCCAGTTCGGCCGCGCAGCACACCAGCGCGGCCCGCCGGGCCCGCTCGCCGCCGCGCACCAACGAGTAGGTGATGAACCCGTACACCACACCGGCGATCGCGGACAGGGCGTAGGCCAGCGGCGCCCGCTCGAAGTCGGTGGCGATCTGCACCGCGGAGCGCGACACCGCGCCGACGACCATCACCCCGTACACCCACACCAGCAGGGTGCCCGGCCCGCTGATCAGCGTCCGGCGCGCGTCCGGCGCTGCCTGCTCGGTCTCCGCCACCTCAGCCTCCCCAGATGTCGTAGAGGCGCACCTGGAGGACCGCGAGCACCACACCGCCGGCCGCCACGGTCACCGAACCCCAGCGGGTGCGCTCGGCCAGTGACAGGAATCCGGCGGCGGGGACGCAGCACGCCGAACCGATCAGGTACCCCACGAAGATCGCCGTGCCCTTCACCGGTTCCTCGCCCCGCGCGAGCTGGACGATGCCGATCACCAGCTGGACCAGTGCCATGACCGAGACCACGGCCATGCCCATGAAGTGCCAGTCCTTGGTCGGCTGGTCGCGGTACGCGGCGAAACCGCACCAGGCGGCGAGCACGAGCGCGGCCACCGCGGTCGCGACCGTCAGTGCAGCAAGCATGCGGTGACCCTATTACGCGGCCGGGCGCGGGCCCGCGCCGCCCCCGTCGCGCGCGGCCGACGTGCCGGGGCGCGCCCCGGCCGGCGCTCGGCACCCCCGGACCGTGGTCTTGGCCACAGTCGCCGGGCGCGTGCCGGGCCGCACCGGTCAGGCCCGCATGCCCGGAGGGTCCCGTACCGGCTGGTGACGGGCGGGGTTGCGGGCGTTGGCACGGGTACGGGCGGGTGTCCAGGGATTGTCCAAGCCCGTCCGCTATTCGGACAGAGGGGGTGGACACCGCCCTGACGTCTGCTTTACTTGCCCGCATGACCACGACGAGCAGCCGCACCCTTGCGACCGAGGCGATGATGACGCCCGGTGCTGCTTGTATGTGTCGAATGTGCGCCTTCTGAGGGCCCCCGCACCACCAGCCTCGCGCCCCGAAGCGAGACGGTCGAGCCGTGTCCCCGACCGAACGTCGGCCGGACCCGCCTGCCCCGAGCGCACGTTTCTCCCCCCGCACCACCGCCACCACGAGAACCGTGCCGCGTTCTGAAGACGAATGCCCCGTGCCCGGCGCCCACCACGGCGTCGCGCACTCGACAGTGACGGAATCCCAGTGATCACCACCCAGGGCCTCACCAAGGTCTACCGTTCGCGCGGTCGCGAGGTCACCGCCCTCGACGGCGTCGACCTCCATGTACGGGAAGGCGAGGTGTACGGCGTCATCGGACAGAGCGGCGCCGGCAAGTCCTCCCTCATCCGCTGCGTCAACCTCCTCGAACGCCCGACCGCCGGCACCGTGACGGTCGACGGTCAGGACCTCACGGCACTCGCCGGTCGCGGTCCCCGCGCGGGCAAGGCCCTGCGCGACGCCCGCAGCCGGATCGGCATGGTCTTCCAGCACTTCAACCTGCTGTCCACGCGCACCGTCCAGGACAACGTCGAACTGCCGTTGGAGATCCTCGGCGTCTCCGGCAAGGAACGTTCCCGCAAGGCGCTCGAACTGCTGGACCTCGTCGGGCTCGCGGACAAGGCCCGGGTCTACCCCGCGCAGCTGTCCGGCGGCCAGAAGCAGCGCGTCGGCATCGCCCGCGCCCTCGCCGGCGACCCCAAGGTCCTGCTCTCCGACGAGGCGACCAGCGCCCTCGACCCGGAGACCACCCGTTCCATCCTCCAACTGCTGCGCGACCTCAACCGGCAGCTCGGACTGACCGTCCTGCTCATCACCCACGAGATGGACGTCGTCAAGTCGATCTGCGACTCCGCCGCCCTGATGGAGCACGGACGGATCATCGAGTCCGGAACGGTCGGCGAACTGCTCGCCACCCCCGGCTCCGAACTCGCCACCGCCCTCTTCCCCGTCAGCGGGGACGCCACCGGGCCCGACCGGACCGTGGTGGACGTCACCTTCCACGGCGAGGCGGCCACCCAGCCCGTCATCTCGCAGCTCTCCCGCACCTACAACATCGACATCTCGATCCTCGGTGCCGCGATGGACACCGTCGCCGGGAAGCAGGTCGGCCGGATGCGCATCCAACTGCCCGGCCGCTACGAGGACAACGTCGTACCGGTCGGCTTCCTGCGCGAGCAGGGCCTCCAGGTGGACGTCGTCGACCGGACCGAGCGGTCCACCCTGGTGAAGGAAGGTGCCAAGTGACCTGGTCCGAGATGTGGCCGCTGCTGGAGCAGGCGTGTTGGGACACCCTGTACATGGTGGGCTGGTCCACAGTGATCGCCGTGGTCGGCGGACTGCCGCTCGGCGTCCTCCTGGTCCTCACCGACCGGGGCGGCCTCCTCCAGAACACCGTCGTGAACAAGGTGATCGGGCAGGTCGTCAACATCGCCCGCTCGATGCCGTTCATCATCCTGATGGTGGCCCTCATGGGCTTCACCCGGACGATCACCGGCACCACCATCGGCCGCGAGGCCGCGATCGTCCCGCTGGCGATCGGCGCGATCCCGTTCTTCGCCCGTCTGGTGGAGACCGCGGTGCGCGAGGTGGACGGCGGTCTGGTGGAAGCCGTGCAGTCCATGGGCGGCAACACCTGGACGGTGGTCCGCAAGGTCCTCGTCCCCGAGTCGCTGCCCTCGCTGATCTCCAGCGCCACCACCACCGTCGTCGCCCTCATCGGCTACAGCGCGATGGCCGGCACGGTCGGCGCCGGCGGACTCGGCGACATCGCCATCCGCTACGGCTACCAGCGCTTCGAGACCGAACTGATGTGGATCACCGTGGCGGTCCTCGCCGTCGTGATCTCCGTCATCCAGTTCGCCGGCGACTTCGCCGCCCGCTCCCTGCACCGCAGGGGAGGCCGCGCCGGGTCCGCGCCCCGACTGCGCCTGCTGCGGGCCGCCCCGCAGGCCTCCGGCGGCGCCGCTCCGGCGAGCGCCGAACTCGACCCCCTCAAGGTCCCCTGACCCCGGTCGGCGGTGCCGACCGCACCGCCGACCGCCCACCCACGCGTCCCGCGCAGACCGCCGGGACCGGCACCATGGAGAAAGGCACTTTTCGTGCGTAACACCGCCAAGATCACCACCGCTGTCCTCGCCGCCGGAGCCCTCACCCTCGGCCTCACCGCCTGCGGTGCGGACGACTCCGACTCCGGCTCCGACGGGCCCCTGAAGGTCGCCGCGACCGCCACCCCGCAGGGCGAGATCCTCGCCTACATCAAGGACAACCTCGCGGCCGACGAGGACCTGGAGCTGGAGGTCAAGGAGTTCACGGAGTACGTGACCCCGAACACCGCGGTCCAGGAGGGCGAGCTCGACGCCAACTACTTCCAGCACAAGCCGTACCTGGACGACTTCAACAAGAAGAAGGGCACCGACATCGTGCCCGTCCCGGGTGCCACGGTCCACCTGGAGCCGCTCGGCGTCTACTCCGAGAACGTCAAGGACCTCGCCGACCTCAAGAAGGGGGCCACCATCGCGGTCCCCAACGACACCACCAACGAGGCCCGCGCCCTCCAGCTCCTCGCCGCCAAGGGCGTCATCAAGCTGAAGGAAGGCGTCGGCTTCGCGGCGACCCCCAAGGACATCACCGACAACCCGAAGGACCTCAAGTTCAGCGAACTGGAGGCCCCGCAGCTGCCCCGGGCCCTGTCGGACGTCGACGCCGCGGTGATCAACGGCAACTACGCCATCGAGGCGAAGCTCAGCCCCGCCAAGGACGCCATCGCCGCCGAGGACGCCAAGGACAACCCGTACGGCAACTTCCTCGCGGTGAAGAAGGGCGACGAGGGCGACCCCCGGGTCAAGAAGCTCGCCAAGCTGCTGACCTCCCCCGAGGTGAAGAAGTTCATCGAGGACAAGTACGACGGCGCCGTCATCCCCGCCTTCTGATCCGGCGGATCCGGCACCCCCGACCCCTCGCACCCCTCAGCAGCGGAGTACCACCCCCATGCGCACCACCCGAACCCTGTTCGCCGCGGCGGCCGGGACCGCACTGGCCGTCGCCCTGACGGCCTGCGGCTCCGGCTCGTCCGGGGGCGACGACAACGGCGCCCTGGTCGTCGGCGTCACCCCCGTCCCGGCCGGCGAGGTCCTCGCCCACGTCAAGGACGAACTCGCCGAGAAGGCGGGCCTCGACCTGGAGATCAAGGAGTTCCAGGACTACGTCCTGCCGAACACCGCCCTCCAGGAGGGCTCGCTCGACGCCAACCTGTACCAGCACCAGCCCTACCTGGACGACTTCAACAAGTCCAAGAAGACCGACCTGGTGCCCGTCGCCGAGGTGTACCTGCCGCCCATGGGCGTGTACTCCAAGGAGGTCGACGACCTCGCCGACCTGCCGGACGGGGCGACCGTCGCGGTGCCCAACGACACCACCAACGAGGGACGGGCGTTCCAGCTCCTCGCCTCCCAGGGCCTCATCGAACTGAAGGCGGACGCGGGCCCCGACGCCAGCCCCGCCGACGTCGCCGAGAACCCCAAGAAGCTGGTGTTCAAGGAACTCGACCCGGCGCAGCTGCCGCGCTCCCTCGACGACGTCGACGCGGCGGTCATCAACAACAACTTCGCCCTGGACGCGGGCCTCAGCCCGAAGAAGGACGCGATCCTGCTGGAGACCGCCAAGGACAACCCGTACAACAACGTCCTCGCCGTCAAGAAGGGCGAGGAGGACGACCCCCGGGTCAAGAAGCTCGCCGACCTGCTGACCTCGCCCGAGGTCGCGAAGTTCATCGAGGACACCTACCAGGGATCCGTCCTCCCCGTCGGACGCGGCTGACCCCGGCGCCCGGGGCGTTCGGCCACCGCGCCGCGACGCCCCGGGCCCTCCCGCACCACGCCCGCGCCCCCGTCGGACGGCGGCCCCGTGGTGCGTCGGCGCCCGCAGATGTTGCATGCTGGTCCACTCAACAGAGACCTGAAGGTTCCTGAAGGTTACGGAGCGGCGCCATGACGACCACCTTTCCCGACATCTCCCTCAGCACGGAACGGTTGGTCCTACGCCCCTTCGAGGACGCGGACGCCCCGGCCCTGACCGAGATGATGAACGACGAACTCGTCGTCATGTGGAGCTCGGCACCGCACCCGTACACCGAGGACGACGCCCGCACCTGGATCACCGAAGGGGCCCCGGGGACGCGCACCGGCGGCCACGGCATCGCCTTCGCCGTGACGGAGTTCCTCACCCAGCGCCTGGTCGGCACCGTCCGACTGCGCGCCGTCGACTGGCGCGTGCGGTCCGCCGAACTCGTCTACGCCACCGCCCCCTGGGCACGCGGCGAGGGCTACGCCTGCGAGGCGTCGCTCGCCACCGCCGGGTGGCTGTTCCGCGACCAGAAGTTCGAGCGCCTGGAGTTGCGGACGGCTGCCGCCAACACGGCCGCACAACAGGTCGCGCAGAAGATCGGCTGCATCAGCGAAGGCGTCCTGCGCGGCGCACGGATAGCGCGTGCCCGCACCGATGACGACGGCTGGACCGACCAGCGCACCGACCTCATCGTGTGGAGCCTGCTCCCCGAGGACCTGGAGGGCTCCGGCGACCAGTTCGCGGACGCCGGCTCCTACACGGCCTTCACCGACTGGAACTGACCGGAGCCCTGCCCGGCCCGTCCCGTGCACGGCGGGGGCACCGGACGTCCGCACCCGGTACGCTCACGGTGCCCGATCGCGCGCGGCACCCTCCCGCCGTCCGGGCACCCTCCCGCGCCCTGCTCCGCGCACGCCCCGTTCCCCCCGGTTCCCCACCCCCACGCGCCCCCGCGCCCGCCCCCCGCACCGCCGCCCGGACACCGTCCCGACCGCCCCGACCCCTGGAGACTGACGACGATGGCCGACCGGGTCACGGTGATCGGCTGGGACGGCTCGCCACTCCCCGCCGGGGCGCGTTCCGCACTCGCGGTGGCCACCCTGGTCGCCGGGGCCCCGCACCACCTGGCCTTCCCGGAAGTGCCCGAGCACGCCGAACGCATCCGACTCGGCAGCTTCGCCCTCGCCGCCCGCCGGATCGCCGCCCACCGGGGCACCGCCGTCGTCCTCGCGGACGGCGACCCGGGCTTCTTCGGCGTCGTCCGCGCCCTGCGCGACCCCGAGTTCGGCCTGGAGGTCGAGGTGGTGCCCGCCACCTCCGCGGTGGCCCAGGCGTTCGCCCGGGCCGGGATGCCCTGGGACGACGCGGAGGTCGTCGTCGCCCACCGCCGCACGCTGCGCCGGGCCGTCAACGTGTGCCGCGCCCACACCAAGGTCGCCGTGCTCACCGCCCCCGGCGCGGGCCCCGCCGAACTCGGCCTCCTCCTCGACGGCGTGCACCGCACCTTCGTCGTCTGCGAGGAACTCGGCACCGACCGCGAACGCGTCACCGTGATGACCTCCGACAAGGCCGCCGACCGCAGCTGGCGCGACCCCAACGTGGTGATCTCCATCGGCGGGACGTCCGCCACCGAACCCGGCTGGATCGCCGGTCGCGACCCCGGCACCGGGCCGCGCGGCTGGGCCCTGCCCGCCGACGCCTACGGGCACGGACTGCGCGAGAGCGAGAACGAGCGGCTGCGCGCCGCCCAACTCGCCCGCCTCGGTCCCCGCGTCGGCGACCTGGTCTGGGACATCGGCTGCGCCAGCGGCGCCTTCGCCGTGGAGGCGGCCCGCTTCGGCGCCGCCGTCATCGCCGTCGACCAGCACCCCGACAACTGCGCCCGCGCCGCGGCCACCGCCCGTCGCTTCGGCGTCCAGCTCCAGACCGTCCACGGTCGCGCCCCGCACGTCCTGGAGACGCTGCCCGAGCCCGACGTCGTACGGATCGGTGGCGGCGGCGCCCCTGTCGTCTCCGCCGTCGCCGACCGGCGCCCCGGCCGGATCGTCACGCACGCCGCCACCCGGGACGCCGCCGAACGCATCGGCCGTGACCTGGTCGAACACGGGTACGAAGTCGAATGCGCCCTCCTCCAGTCCGTCGAACTGGACACCCGCGCCTGGACGGAGAAGGAACGGACGGTCGGATTCCTCCTCTCCGGGCACCTCCCGGACCGCGCCCCCTGAACGCCGCGACGGTGCGCGCGAGGTAGGCTGGCCGATCGTTGTACCGCACTGGCCGCCTGGCTCATTCGTGACCCAATGTCCAGAAATCCCGCCCGTTTTGGGTGGACTGTGGTACGGCAGAGGCCAAGGACGCGCGAAGTGGCGCAGTCCAGCAGTCCAACAGGAGACCGTTCCGGGAACTACGTGCCGAGGTGGGGGCCAACCGGGACAATGCCTTGTGGCGGCGCCGCCTGCGCCGTCGGCACGTGCCGCGTGGCGCGCCCGCTCGTTCTCCGGACGGGCGGTCGGACGCCGCCCGGTTCGGGCGCGCCGACCGGCGGGGGCCGGGACGGTCGTAGAAGCACTACCGATGGGCGAGGGGTACGCATGACCGACACCGGCCGGATTCCGGACGAGGCACTGCCGGACCACCCCGGCGAGGGGACCACTGCCGCGTCCGTCCGCGGCCGGACGGCACCGCAGCCGGGCCCCGGAGCGCCCGCCCCGTACCCCGACCACGCCGAGCCCCACGACGACGACCAACTCCTGATGCCCGGCTCGCAGGGCGCCTGGATCGAGGGCCGCAGCGGCTCCGGAGTGTTCCCGATCGCCCCGGCGGTCGACACCTACCCCCCGGTGGTCCACACCACCGGATCGACAGCACCCTCCGTCGCTGCTGCCGCTCCCGCCGAACCGCGCCCCACCGCGCCCGCAGGGCCCGCCCCCGTCCTCTCGGTGCCCACCTCGCTGGAGACACCGGACGACGACGAGCCCCCGAACCCGTACGAGGCCGACGCACCCGTGACCGCCGAACCCCCCACACCGACCCCCGCCGCCCAGGCGCCCGTGCCCGCGGCCGGTCCCGAGACACCCCGGACCGCCACCGGGCACGAGCCAGGACCGCACGAGACGGCCGGCCGCGACAGCGCCTCCGTCGAGGTGTCCGACGGTCGAGCCCCCGGCGCGCACCCCGCGCCCGGCCAGGGCCCCGGCGCGCCCCGCCGCCCCCTGCACCTCGGTCCGCCCACCCCGGACACCGCCTCCAGCCCGGTGCGCTCGCTCGCCGACCGGGGACCCGCCGGCTCCCGTCGAGGTGCGGTCAAGGCCCGCCGGAGCCCGCAGGCCGAGCAGCCGGACGCTCCCGAGCAGCCGGAGCCCCAGCGCGCCGCGGCCCCCCTGCCGGGCCCCCAACTCGCCGAGATCCCCCCGCAGGCCGGTGCCCCCTGGGGCCCGCCGCCCGCGTCCGGCGGGCCCACCCCGGGCCCCAGCGAGCTCCACCCGGTGGGGACCGCCCCGCAGGGCGCCCAGACCGTGCCCGCGGCCCAGGTGGCCGCGCCCGTGGCCACGACCGGCGTCCCCGTGACCGACGGGTCCCCGGCCCCCGCGCTCCCCGTCGAGACCCCGTCGACCGCCCCCGCCGCTGAGCAGCAGCCGTCCACCGGGACGGCGGTCCGACCGGAGGGCGACGTACCCGCCCCGGTCGCCCCGGTCGTCGGGGCGTTGCCCACCGAGGCGTTGAACCCCGCCGCCGGTGCGCAGCCGGTCGGGGACCCCACGGAAGGCCGGGGCGTGCGGGTGACCCCCGTAGCGCCCGAGGCCGCCGCGCCCGCGCCCGTGAGCGTCGCGCCGGTGACCCCCGCGCCCGATGCCGCGCTCGCCGCCGTGGCCCGGGCGACCGGCACGTTCCCGATCCAGGACCTGCTCGTTCAGGAAGCGGCCGCCCAGGAAGCGCCGGTGCACGAGGCGCCGGTGCACGAGGCGCGGGTCGCCGAAGTTCCGGCCCCGGTCGGTGAGTTCGTCCCGGTCGCGGGTTCCGTGCCCTCCACCCCGCACCTCGCGCCGACCCCGCCGCACGCCCTCGTCCTCCCGCCGCAGCAGGAGCCGCCCGTACCCGCCGCGCCGGAGGTGCCCGAGGCCCCCGCGCCGGAGGCCACCGCCGTGCCCGAGGCCGTCGAGCCCGCGCCCGTCGCCCCGGTCGTGACGCCCGCTCCGGCGACGGAGCCCGGGGCCACCCCGGCCGCCGGATCCGTGGACCCGCAGCCCGAGTCCGCGGCCGACACCGCTGAACCGGCCGCCGACCAGCCCGCGACCGCCGCCGTCGCCCCCGCCGCCGTCGCCCCCGCCGCCGTCGAGCCCGGCCCGGCCCCCGCGCAGGACCAGCCCGCCACGCCGCCGTCCGACGCGGTCACCGCCCCGGCCGCGGTCGCGACCGCGGAGCCGGCCCAGGTCGCACCGGACCAGCCGGAGCCCTCCGGGGTCACCGCCCCCGAGGCCACCGCCCCCGAGGCGGAGCCCGCGGTGGCCGAGGCCGTGCCCGACTCGGTCACCCCGGACGCGGTTGCCGAAGCAACGCCCACGGCACCCGTCGAAGCCGCCGTCCCCGAGGAGCCCTCCGCCGAGGAGCCCCCCGCCGAGCCGACTCCGGCCGTGGCCGCGCCCGAGCCGACCGACGCCCCCGCGGCAGGGCCGGACCCGTCCGGTGCACCCGAGACGCCCGCCCCCGCCCAGCAGGAAGCGCCCGCCGACGGGCCCACCGCCGCGGCCCCCGTCACCGAGGCGCCCACCGCGCCCACCGACGAGACCGCCGCGGCAGCACCGGCCGAGCCGCACGAGGCACCCGCCGAAGCCACCGCATCGGCCCCCCCGGCCGAGGCAGCGGCTGACGCGACGACGACCGGCGCCCCGGCCGCCGAAGCCCCCGTAGCCACGGCCGAGGCCGCCGAAGCGCCCGCAGCCCCGGCCGCCGAGGCGACGCCGAACGCACCGGAAGCGCCCTCCGGGCCGGCCGCGGAAGCCGAGGTGACGGCGGAAGCCGACACCGCAGTTCCCGCCGAGGCACAGAGCGCGCCGGAGGCCGTGGCGGCCCCGGAGCCCGCGCGTCCTCAGGCACCCGCCGACCAGGCCCCCGCCGACCAGGCGCCCCCCGCCGAGACCCCGGCCTCCCCGGTCACCCCCGAGGCAGCCGACGCCGCCGAGCCGGCCGAGGCCCCGGCCGCCCCCGTCGACTCCGCCGACCCCGCGGAAGAATCCCCGGCCACCGACGGGACCGACGTCCCCGAAGGCGCCGACGTCCCCGAAGACGCCGACACCGCCGAAGCAGCCGAAGCGGAGACCCCCGCGCAGACCCCGGACAGCCTGCCCACCCACTCCGCCGACGACGAGCCCGGCGGCCCCGACGCGGGCACGGAGGCGGACACCGTCACCGTCTCCGTCCAGGACCGCAGCGCTGCCGCCGCCGGCCCGGCGGCCACCCCGGCCCCGTCCGAGGACCAGGCACCCGAGCCCGCCGAACCGGCCGGTCCCGCCGACCAGCCGGCCCCCGCCGACCCCGTCGCCCCCGAGGCGCCCCACGCCGCCCGCCCCGCCGCCCCGGCCTACGACGAGGCCGAGCGCGAGGCGGTGCTACGGGTCATGCGCGAGCGCCGGGACATCCGCAACGGGTTCCGCTCCGACCCCATTCCGCACGAGGTCCTGCTGCGGGTCCTGGAGGCCGCGCACACCGCGCCGTCCGTCGGCCACTCCCAGCCCTGGGACTTCGTGGTGATCCGGTCCGAGGAGACCCGGCAGGCGATGCACGAACTGGCCGCCCGCCAGCGCGACGCCTACGCCAAGTCCCTGCCCAAGGGCCGGGCCAAGCAGTTCAAGGAACTGAAGATCGAGGCGATCCTCGACACCCCGGTGAACATCGTCGTCACCGCCGACCCGACCCGCGGCGGCCGCCACACCCTCGGCCGCCACACCCAGCCGCAGATGGCCCCGTACTCCTCCGCGCTCGCCGTGGAGAACCTGTGGCTCGCCGCCCGCGCCGAGGGCCTCGGCGTCGGCTGGGTCAGCTTCTTCGACGAGCGCGAGATGGTCCGCGCCCTCGACCTCCCCGAGCACCTGGAGGTCGTCGCGTACCTGTGCGTGGGGTACGTCGACGAGTTCCCCGAGGAGCCGGAGCTCGCGCAGGCCGGTTGGTCCCAGCGCCGCCCGCTGTCCTGGGTCGTCCACGAGGAGACGTACGGGCGCCGTGCCCTGCCCGGCGAGGAGCCGCACGACCTGCTCGCCGAGACCGTCGCCGGCATCCGCCCCCTGGACGCCAAGGCGCTCGGCGAGGCGTGGGAGCGGCAGAAGCGGATGACCAAGCCCGCCGGAGCGCTCGGCATGCTGGAGATCATCTCGGCACAGCTCAGCGGCCTCTCCCGGGTGTGCCCGCCGCCGATCCCGGAGCCGGCGGCCGTCGCGGTCTTCGCGGGCGACCACGGGGTGCACGCCCAGGGCGTGACCCCCTGGCCGCAGGAGGTCACCGGCCAGATGGTCGCCAACTTCCTCAGCGGCGGCGCGGTCTGCAACGCGTTCGCCCAGCAGGTCGGCGCCGAGGTGTGCGTCATCGACGTCGGTGTGGCGTCCGACCTGCCCGCTTCACCCGGCCTGCTGCCGCGCAAGGTGCGCGCCGGCACCGCCGACATGACCACCGGGCCCGCGCTGACCCGCGAAGAGGTCACCTCGGCCATCGAGGTCGGCATCGAGACCGCCCGCGACCTGGTGGCCGCGGGCAACAAGGCGCTGCTCACCGGAGAGATGGGCATCGCCAACACCACCGCGTCGGCCGCGCTGATCTCCGTGTACACCGGGGCCGACCCCGCGGAGGTCACCGGTCGGGGCACCGGCATCAACGACGAGACGCTGGCCCGCAAGACGGACGTCGTCCGGCGGGCGCTGCAACTCCACCAGCCGGACCCGGCCGACCCGATCGGCGTGCTCGCGGCGGTCGGCGGCCTGGAACACGCCGCGTTGGTGGGTCTGGTGCTGGGCGGCGCCTCCCTGCGCACCCCCGTCATCCTGGACGGCGTCAGCGCGGGTGCGGCGGCCCTGGTCGCCCGGGCCATCGCCCCCGAGGCGCTCGCGGCGTGCATCGCCGGCCACCGCAGCGCCGAGCCGGGCCACGTCGCGGCCCTCACCAAGCTCGGACTGCGGCCCCTGGTCGACCTGGACCTGCGGCTCGGCGAGGGAACCGGCGCGCTGCTCGCCCTGCCGCTCGTCCAGAGCGCCGCCCGCGCCATGCACGAGGTGGCCACCTTCGACTCCGCCGGGGTCACCGAGAAGTGACCCGCCCCGATCCGGGGGAGCACCGGCCGCGCGACCGGCCGCAGTTCCCCCGGATCGCCGGGCCCGTCACCGCCCCGCTCGGCACCGGCCCGGCGGGGCCTCCCGCCGCGCCCCGGTTCCGACGCCCCGGCGACCGCCCCGACCGCGGCCCCGACCAGCGAAACCGTATCGTTGACCAGCGGGAACCCCGCCCACGGGCATCCGACACGTCCCAGCCGTGGGGTCCCCCGCCCGTCCGGAACAGCACGCCGCTCCACCGTCGCAGCGGCCCACCCGAGGAGCCGCCATGCCCACGTCCGCCAGCGATCCGGCCTACCCCGTCGGGCTCCGCCTCACCGGCCGCCGGGTCGTGGTGCTCGGCGGCGGCCAGGTGGCGCAACGCCGCCTTCCCGCACTGATCGCAGCCGGCGCCGACATCCACCTCGTCTCGCCCTCGGCCACCCCCTCCGTGGAGGCCATGGCCGACTCCGGCGAACTCACCTGGCACCGCCGCCGCTACGAGGACGGCGACCTCGCGGACGCCTGGTACGTCCTGGTGGCCACCCAGGACCGCGCGGCGAACACCCGGGCGTCCGCGGAGGCCGAGGCCCGCCGGATCTGGTGCGTGCGCTCCGACGACGCCGACGCCGCCACCGCCTGGACCCCCGCCACCGGCCACAGCGCCGGCGTCACCGTGGCCGTCCTCACCACCGACGCCCAGGGCCGTGACCCCCGGCACACCGCGGCGATCCGGGACGCCGTGGTCGAGGGCCTGCGCGACGGGACCCTGGTCGCCCCCCACCACCGGGCCCGCGCCGCGTCCGTCGCGCTCGTCGGCGGCGGCCCCGGCGACCCCGACCTGATCACCGTCCGCGGCCGCAGACTGCTCGCCGAGGCGGACGTCGTCATCGCGGACCGGCTCGGCCCCCGCGATCTGCTCGCCGAACTGCCGCCGCACGTCGAGGTGATCGACGCGGCGAAGATCCCCTACGGCCGGTTCATGGCCCAGGAGGCCATCAACGAGGCGCTGATCGAGCACGCCAGGGCCGGCCGGACGGTGGTCCGGCTCAAGGGCGGCGACCCGTTCGTCTTCGGTCGGGGCATGGAGGAGGCCGAGGCGCTGGTCGAGGCCGGCATCCCGTACACGGTCGTGCCCGGCATCTCCAGCTCGATCTCCGTGCCCGGCGCGGCGGGCATTCCGGTCACCCACCGGGGCGTCGCCCACGAGTTCACCGTGGTCAGCGGCCACGTGGCACCCGACGACGACCGCTCGCTGGTGGACTGGGCGGCCCTCGCCCGACTGCGCGGCACCCTCGTCGTGCTGATGGGCGTGGACAAGATCGGCCGGATCGCTGAGGCACTGATCGCCCACGGCCGGGGCGCCGACACGCCCGTGGCCCTCGTCCAGGAGGGCACCACCGCCGCCCAGCGCCGGGTGGACGCGACGCTCGCGACCGTCGCCGCCACCGTCGAGCGCGAGGGCGTGCGCCCGCCCGCGGTGATCGTCATCGGTGACGTCGTCCGGGTCGGCCCCCAGGCGCCGGGCGCCCCCACCGGGGCCGCACCCAGCTGAACCCGTACCGGCCCGGTGCCACCCACCGGGCCGGTGGGCACGGCCGCAGCGCCCACCCCTCCCACCTCCACTGGCCCCGAACCCGGACAAGGCGGTACCACCCCGTGGCCGAACTGATCACCGTCGAGGACCCCGACGACCCCCGACTGCGGGACTACACCGGACTCACCGACGTCGAACTGCGCCGCCGGCGCGAGCCCGCCGAAGGACTGTTCATCGCCGAGGGCGAGAAGGTCATCCGCCGTGCACGGGACGCCGGGTACGCGATGCGGTCGATGTTGCTGTCGTCCAAATGGGTCGACGCCCTGCGCGACGTGATCGACGAACTCCCCGCGCCCGTCTACGTGGTGACCCCCGAACTGGCGGAGCGGGTCACCGGTTACCACGTCCACCGGGGCGCCCTCGCCTCCATGCAGCGCGCCCCCCTGCCGACCGCGGACGACCTGCTCACCACCGCCCGCCGGGTCGTCGTCATGGAGTCGGTGAACGACCACACCAACATCGGCGCCATCTTCCGTTCCGCCGCGGCCCTCGGCATGGACGCCGTGCTGCTCTCCCCGGACTGTGCCGACCCGCTGTACCGCCGTTCCGTGAAGGTCTCCATGGGCGCCGTGTTCTCCGTGCCGTACGCCCGACTGGAGTCCTGGCCGAACGGTCTGGAAGCGGTGCGCGCGGCGGGCTTCGACCTCCTCGCGCTGACCCCCGACGCGCAGGCGGTCACCCTGGACGCGGCGGCGCCGCACCGCCGGGAACGCGTCGCGCTGATGCTGGGCGCCGAGGGCGACGGCCTCTCCGCCCGGGCCCTGCGGGCCGCGGACGAGTGGGTCCGCATCCCGATGGCGCACGGCGTGGACTCGCTGAACGTCGGCGCCGCCGCGGCGGTCGCCTTCTACGCGGTCGTCACCGGCCGCCCGACCGCCTGATCCGACGGCCCGACCGGCGCCCCGCCAGCGGTCAGCGGGCGGCGGTGGCGTCGGGAGCGGCCCGGTCCGCGGCGTCCGTCACCGCGGGGACGGGAACCCCGGCCCCGCTGGCGGGACCCTGGCAGCCCTGGGCAGCGGCGATGCCCAGCGCCACCAGCAGCGTCACCACCACGAACACGATGAGCCGCTGGCGCAGCAGCCGGGGGTTCGCCGGACGCCGCCCCGCACCCGTCGGCCGCTGCCTCTCGCGCCCGTTGCGGGGGGCGGGCCGGGCGCCCGAGCGGGGGGCCCGGGTGCCGCTCCGCGATCCGTTCCCCGGACGGGTGCCCGAGCGGTTGGCGCCGGAGGATTGGGTGGGGCGGGGCGGGCGACCCGCTCCGGAGCGCTGGGTCGGCTGCGCGGCCCGGGACGCCTTGGACGACGAGGAGGGCCGCGGGGGCGGGGTGCCCTGCGGACGGCGCTGGGTGCGCTGGGCGGCGTACTCCGCGGCCAGCCCCCCCGACGGCCGGTCCGGCTGACCGCGCGGCACGGGCGGTCGCGGATCGGTCAGCCCCTGGGCCTCACGAGCGGCGATCTCCTTGAGCCGCAAGGACAGTTGCAGGGTGCTGGGCCGCTCCTCCGGGTCCTTCGCGAGACAGGCCCGCACCAGCGGCGCCAGTGCATCGGGCACTCCGCCCAGCTGCGGCTCCTCGTGCACCACGCGGTACAGCATCACCTCGGAACTGCCGTGGCCGAAGGGCGAGTCGGAGGTCGCCGCATACGCGAGCGTCGCCCCGAGCGCGAACACGTCGGTCGCCGGGGTGACGGCGGCACCCCGCACTTGTTCGGGGGCGAGGAAGCCGGGGGAGCCCACCGCGGTGCCGACGTGCGTCAGCGTGCTCGCGCCGGTCGCCCAGGCGATGCCGAAGTCGATGATCCGGGGGCCCTTGGGGGACAGCAGGATGTTCGACGGCTTCAGGTCCCGGTGGACGACCCCGGCCTCGTGGACCGCGACCAGCCCCTCGGACAGTGCCGCTCCGATCGCCGCCGCATCGGCCGCGGGCAGCGGACCGTCGTCGGCGACCCGGTCGTGCAGGGAGGGCCCGGGTACGTACTGGGTGGCGAACCAGGGCCGCTCCGCCTCCAGATCGGCGGCGACCAGCCGCGCCGTGCAGCCACCGCGGATCCTGCGGGCCGCCGACACCTCACGGGCGAACCGCTGGCGGAACTCCTGGTCCTCGGCGAGATCGGGGCGGATGACCTTCAGCGCGACCCGCTGGCCACGACGGTCCGACCCGAGGTAGACGACCCCCATGCCGCCCGCTCCGAGCCGTCGGTGCAGCCTGAACGAGCCGACCACACGCGGGTCCTCACGCCTCAGGCGCATCATCGCCATGTTCATCCCCGCTGCCCGGTCCGGTTGACGAGCCACAGCTTACGTACACCGGGCCCGGAGCGCGCAGAGGCCGCGCCCTCTCGATCCGATCGATTGTCCGTGCCGGACCAACAGTGTGAAGGGGGGTCAGGGAACCGGCGCGGCTCGGGCGCCGGACCCGCGACCGGGACCAACCGGCTTTTCGGCCAAGGCGGTTGACCCGACGGCGGACGGCGGCACCGGAGCACCGGCACGCGTGCCCCGGGGGCGCCGCGAGGAGGTGCGGGCAGCGGGCCGAGCGGGTCGCCACGGGGCGTCACGGACGCGAGCGGACGGGGCGGAAGTGAGCGAACTCACCCGTGACGGGCGCACCGCCCCGAGCACCCGCCGCCCGCCCCGCGGGTCCCCTCGGGGAAGACCCCGAGACGTGCGCGCCCGTCTCCACCCAGGGGAGTACGTGCGGGGGAGCCGGTCATCCTTGCGGAGGCCAGGCAATCGGTACGAGGGCATGACGACCGGACGGCTCCCCGGTCATAGATTTGTCGTCAAGCGGCGGGTGCGGTACTCGTCCCCCGAGGTCAAGCGCCCGCCGCTCCGTACACACGACGTGCGACGGGCCCGGCACCGGGTCCCGCACGGGAGACAACCAGGAGAGGGACCATGGCGGACACGGCCACCCGGACCATGATCCGTGCACGAGGACGCAACGCGTACGCCGCGTTCGACGGCAGCCGGCCCGGTGAGCGCCACCCCCTGGTGGCGACGGCCATGGTCCTCCCCCTGGCGGCCCTGCTCGTAGTCGTCTTCGGCGGCTGGGAAGCAGTGGTCACCCAAGCGTCGTCCGTGGTGGAGATGCTGGGGCGCTGAGCGGCGCCCCGGGCCCGGAAGAGCGGTCCGGGCGGGGACATCCCACCATGAAACCCCGTGGGGACGGGGGTGCGGCGGACGGCACAAGGCCCGCGCAACCTGGGGAGGTTGCGCGGGCACTTTGCTGTGTCAACCCCCCAGCCCCCAGCCCGCAGCCCCGGGACCTGAGGGGCCGGACGGGCTCGTAGGCTGACCGGAGCGCGGCGGTCGGTACGGACGGCCCGTCGAACCAGGGGCGGGGCAGTCGATGAGCGGTGCGGTGGTGCAGGGACTGCGGGTACGGGCCCGGACCGCGGTCCACGGGGCGGACCCGGAGTGCGACTGCGGGCACGTCGGTGACGTGCTCGCCCGGCGGGACGACGGGGTCGTGGTGCGCCACGGCGACGTCGTGGCCAAGGCGCACGCCGACGGCTCCGATCCGGAGGAACTGGCCGCCCGGATCGCGGTGGCGGGCCACCCGGCGCTGGCGGACGTGCTGCTGCCCCCGCTGGCCCCCGGCGCGACGGAGCACACCGCCGCCCCCGCGACGACACTGGCCGGCCGCCCGGTCAGCCTCTGGCCGTACGGGGTCCCGGTCGATCCCGACGCCCCCGAGCGCGCGCCGTGGGAGGCGGCGGGCGCCCTGCTGGCCCGCCTCCACCGCGTCGACGTGTCCCGGCTGCCCGGCCCCCTGCCCGCGATGCGCGGGCCGACGAAGGCCGCGCTGGCCGTCCACCGGATGCGGACCGGGGCCGGTGGCGGGTCCGGCCTCCCCTGGCCGCTGCGCGCGGGCCCGGCCGCAGCGGCGGTCGCAGCCGTGGAACGCGCCTGGCGGACCCTGCCGCCCTGGGCGCGGGACGAGGCGGCGGCACCCGGCCCGCCCGCGCTCTGCCACGGCGACCTCCACCTGGGGCAACTGGTCAGGGCGCCGGACGGCCCCTGGCGCCTGATCGACGTGGACGACCTCGGCGCCGGGCCGGCCGTCTGGGACCTGGCCCGGCCCGCCGCCTGGTACGCGTGCGGGCTGCTCGGTCCGGACGAGTGGAGCCGTTTCCTCGGCGCGTACCGCGCGGGGGAGGGCCCCGCGGTGCCCGCCGGGGGCGACCCCTGGCCGGCGCTGGACGTCGCCGCGCGGGCCCTGACCGTGCAGACGGCGGCCCTGGCGATCACCAGGAGCCTGCGGGAGGGCCGCCCGCCCGACGGGGACGAGTGGGCGGTGATCAGTGCCTGCGACCGGATGGGCGGGGCGCCGCCCGCCGAGTGACCCGTTCGTCGGGGGAGTTGGCCGGGAGGGAAGCGAAGTAAGGTGCAGGAGAACGAAAGCCGGGCAGTATTCCGGCGAAGCGGTACCTAACGGCGAGGAGTTGAGCCCGTCCATGCAGTGTCCGAAGTGCCACGCGCCCATGAACACGTACAACCGCAACGGCGTCCAGATCGAGCAGTGCTCCGGTTGCCGCGGGATATTCCTGGACTACGGCGAGTTGGAGGCGCTGACGCGGTTGGAGTCCCAGTGGACCCAGCCCGCGCCGCCGCCGCCCGCCCCGCAGGGCTACCCCGCCCAGGCCCCGCCCGCACCGGCCTGGGGCGCACCGCAGCACGGTGGGCACGGCGCGCACCACGGTCACCACGGGGGTCACGGCGGCCACCGGAACCGCGGCTTCGGGCGGATGCTGTTCTCCTCCTGAGCCCACGGCCCGCCCGCCGCACGACGGCGCGTGAACGGTTCCGTGTCCCCGGAGGCCCCCTGGTCCCCGGGGCACGGAGTCGGTCCTTGCGCACGTGAGGCACACGGCCCGGGCACGACGCAGCCCCCGGTGTCGAGGACGACCGGGGGCTGACGGGTGGTGCGCGATACTGGGATTGAACCAGTGACCTCTTCCGTGTCAGGGAAGCGCTCTCCCGCTGAGCTAATCGCGCGGGGTGTCCCGGGAGACTACCAGGAGCGGTGACCCGGAGGCCCGCCCGGAAGTCGACCGGAGGGTGGTGCGGTGTACTGCGTGCGCGATACTGGGATTGAACCAGTGACCTCTTCCGTGTCAGGGAAGCGCTCTCCCGCTGAGCTAATCGCGCGGGCACCCGAAGCCGGGTCCAGTGGACGATACTGGGATTGAACCAGTGACCTCTTCCGTGTCAGGGAAGCGCTCTCCCGCTGAGCTAATCGTCCGTGGAGGTGGAGACGGGATTTGAACCCGTGTAGACGGCTTTGCAGGCCGTTGCCTCGCCTCTCGGCCACTCCACCAGGGATGCGACGGGTTCTGGGAACTCCCCGCTCCTGAGCGGACGACGAGGTTCGAACTCGCGACCTCAACCTTGGCAAGGTTGCGCTCTACCAACTGAGCTACGTCCGCATGTCGTTTCGGTGCGCTTGCGCGTCCCGGCGACGTGTTGAACTCTAGCGGATTCCCGGGGAACCACAAAAACGCGTTTACGCAGCGTGCTGCCCCGACACCACCCCACGGCGCCCACCGGGCCCCCGGCCTAGACTCGCAGCCGTGCGTACCCTCCCCGCCCTGGCCCGCTTCGGCGGCCTCCTCGCCACCGGTCTGCGTGACGTGACCAGCGATCCCGCCGCGCTGGACGGCCGGGGCTTCTGGGCCGTGTGCGCCGACTTCGAGGGCCGGCTGGTGTGCGCGCGCTTCGACGACGTACGACCCGCCCCGGTGCCCGCGCCGGCTCCGGGGGCGTGGCGGGGCCCCGGCCCGGACGACTGGGCGTCCTCGCTCGACCGCGAGGCGTACACCCGGGGCGTGCGGCGCGTCCGCGACCACATAGCGGCGGGCGAGGTCTACCAGGCGAACCTGTGCCGGGTCCTGTCGGCTCCCGTGGCTGCGGACGCGGACGTGGACGCGTTGACCGCACTGCTCGCCCGCGGCAACCCCGCCCCCTACGCCGGAACGATTCGCCTGCCGGAACACGGCGTGGAGGTCGCCACCGCCTCGCCCGAACTGTTCCTGCGCCGCACGGGCCGGACCGTGGAGTCGGGGCCGATCAAGGGCACCGGACGCACCGAAGCCGACCTGCTGGAGAAGGACCACGCCGAGAACGTCATGATCGTGGACCTGGTCCGCAACGACCTCGGCCGGGTCTGCGTCACGGGCTCGGTCACCGTCCCCGACCTCTGCGTGGTCGAGAAGCACCCCGGGCTCGTCCACCTCGTCTCCACCGTCCGCGGCGAACTGCGCCCCGGCGCGGGCTGGGCGGAACTGCTGGGCGCTGCCTTCCCGCCCGGGTCCGTCACGGGGGCGCCCAAGTCCAGCGCCCTGCGGATCATCGAGGCCCTGGAGGTCGGACCGCGCGGCCCCTACTGTGGGGGCATCGGCTGGGTCGACGCCGACCGGGGCACGGGTGAGCTGGCCGTGGGCATCCGCACCTTCTGGATCGACCGTGCCGCGGGTCTGCTGCGCTTCGGCACCGGTGCGGGCATCACCTGGGGCTCGGACCCGGAACGCGAGTGGCGCGAGACCGAACTGAAGGCGGCCAGACTACTCACCGTGGCATCGGGCGGCGCGCCGCCCCCCACGGACCCCGACCCCCTGGAGGGCTCCCTGTGAAGATCTGGCTCGACGGCGGACTCCGGGACGGCGCATCCGCGCGCGTCTCCGTGTTCGACCACGGACTCACCGTCGGTGACGGGATCTTCGAGACGATGAAGACCGTCGACGGGCGGGCCTTCGCCCTGACCCGCCACCTGGACCGGCTGGCGCGCTCCGCCCGCGGCCTCGGCCTGCCGGAACCCGACCTCGACGAGGTCCGCCGGGCCTGTCGCGCCGTCGTGGACGCCAACCCCATGCCGCTCGGACGGCTGCGCGTCACCTACACCGGGGGCGATTCCCCGCTCGGCTCCGACCGGGGAGAACACCCGCCCACCCTGGTCGTCGCGATCGGCCCGGTCTCCCGGCGCGCCGACACCACCGCGGTCGTCACGGTGCCCTGGACCCGCAACGAGCGCGGGGCGCTGGCCGGGCTGAAGACCACCTCGTACGCCGAGAACGTGGTCGCGCTCGCCCGGGCCCGGGAACGGGGCGCCACGGAGGCGCTGTTCGGCAACACGGTCGGACGGCTCTGCGAGGGCACCGGATCGAACGTCTTCGTCGTCCTCGACGGCCAGCTCCACACCCCGCCCGTCGCCTCGGGCTGCCTCGCGGGCATCACCCGTGCGCTCGCCGTCGAGTGGTCGGACGCACAGGAGACGGACCTGCCGTTGGACGTCCTGGACCGCGCGGAGGAGATCTTCCTCACCTCGACGCTGCGTGACGTCCAGGCCGTGCACCGCGTCGACGGCCGTGAACTGCCGGCGCCCGGACCGGTGACCGCCAAGGCGATGCGGATCTTCGCCGAGCGGTCCGCCGACGACCTGGACCCGTGAGCCGGTGACCGCGCCCCCGGGCGCGCTCGCGAAATCCCGATGACTGGGTGCCGCCCGGCGGGTAGACATCAGCGATGACCACCACCCTGCGGCCGACCGGGCCGCTCCAGCAACTCGCCGACGGGGGCCGCTCCCGGCACTTCCGGATCTGCGTCAACAGTCGTCCCGTGGGCGAGATCGACCTCGCCACCGACGAGCGGTTCGGCCCCCGGGTGGCCCGGGTGCGCGCGCTGCGGGTCGACGAGCCGGACCGGGGCCGCGGCCGGGGGACGGTCGCCGCGCTCGCCGCCGAGGAGGTGGCCCGCGGCTGGGGCTGCCGGCGGATCGAGGCCTCGGTCCCGGCCGACGCCCCGGTGGCCCTCCGACTCGGCCGGGCCCTCGGGTACGTGGAGCGCAACCGGCTGATGGCCCTCGACCTCGACCGGGCGGCGCCCCCGCTCCCGGACGGCCCGGCCCGGCCGATGACCCCGGCCGAGTACGGTCCCTGGCGCACGACGTCCCAGGAGGCGTACGTCGGTGACTGGATCGAACGGGGCGTGCCGGAGGACGAGGCCCGGGCCAAGGCCGAGCGCGACTACCTCCGTCTGTTGCCCGACGGACTCGACACCCCGGGGGCGGCGATCAGCGTCCTCGAACACCGGGGCACGGTGGTCGGGACGATCTGGGTCGCCCACGGCGCCGAGAGTTCCTACGTCTACGAGGTGGAGGTCGTCCCGGAGCACCGGGGCCACGGCCACGGACGCACCCTGATGCGGCACGCCGCGGCGCAGGCGCTCGCCGCGGGGCACCGGACGCTCGGCCTCAACGTCTTCCTCGGCAACACCCCGGCCCTGCGGCTGTACGAGTCCCTGGGGTTCGAGTCGACCGTCCACCACCTCTACAAGCCCCTGTGACCGTTGCGGCGGGAAGGGTCAGCGGGCGAGCAGTCCGTCCACGATCTCCTCGATGCGCTCCCGCAGTCCGTCCTGACTCTCGCCCCCGTCGAGCCGTTGCCCGTCGATGACGTACGTCGGGGTGCCCGTCACGCCCAGCGCCTTGCCCTCCGCCTGGTCGGCGTCGACGATCAGGGTGTGCCGCCCGTCGATCAGCGCGGTGTCGAACTCCTCCGCGTCCAACCCCAGCTCCCGGGCCACCTCGACCAGCAACGCCTCGCCCCCGCGGTCCAGTTCCTCGGCCCGGGCGAGCACCGCCTCGACGTAGGGCCAGCCCCGGCCCTGCACCGTCGCTTCCTCCGCGGCCTGGGCGGCGGCGAACGCGTGCCGGTGCTTGGCCAGCGGGAAGTGGCGCAGCCGCAGCTCCAGTCGGTCCCCGTAGCGGGCCCGCAGGGCGTGGAGGTCGTCCAGCGCGGTCCGGCAGTCGGGACACTGGAGCTCGCACCAGAGGTCGAGGACGGGACGGCCCGCGGGCTGCGGGGAAGCGGAGTCGTTCATGGGGCAAGTCTCGCAGCTCTCCCCGGCCGGTCCGGCCCGGGACCTGGGGAGGAGATCGACCCCGAGTTCTCCCTGAGGTGCGTTCCGGCCGTGGCCCGCGGGGCCGGGGTCGGTGCAGGATGGAGGGGGACGAACCGTCCGACCGATTCAGCTGGAGGCCGGCATGATTGCCGAAACCGTGTGTTCCGCCGTGGCCGTGGCGGGCCTGGGCATCGCGGCGGTCACCGCCTACCGCAAGCGGTTCCTCGCCGCGGCCCGGACCGCCGCCTATGCGCTCGTACCGCTCGGGCTGGTCATGACCGGGGCCGTCCAGTGGATCGTGGACACCGCTTTCAGCCCGACCGCGTGGGCCGGGTTCGGGGTGCTCGGCGTGGCGTGGGGCCTGTTCATGACGACCCGGGCGGTGGAGCGGCGGCGCGGGGTGAGCCGCAAGGACCGGCGGGCGGCCAAGGCCCAGGCGAAGGCGGCCGGTGCCGCGGAGCGGGAGGCGGTGGCGCCCGGCGCGTCGTCGCAGGCGGGCGGCCGTCCGTCGCTCAAGCCGTCCAAGTCGTCCGCCAAGCCCGCCTCCCGACCGTCCTCGGCCCCCGGCTCGGAGGACTTCAGCGACATCGAGGCCATTCTGAAGAAGCACGGCATCTGACGGCTGTCGACTCCCGCCGGGCGCCGCGCCCGGGCACGAACGCCCTGCCGAGCCATCTCAGCATGTGACACGGAATCCGGTGAACTCCCGCCCAATACGGGCGTGTTGATCGCGTCGCGTCGGGTGATGCGTCATCATCGGCGCGAGATGCTCGACACCACGCACCACGGTGCCGCCCTCGTCGATCCAGTCGCCGCCGATGCGGCGGACCGGGCCGGTCGGGCCCCCCTGGACGACGGCGCCACCAGGAACCACACAGCCACCCCCGCCCACACAGCCACCTCCGCCCACACCGTGCGCCCCAGCGCACGCCGGCCACGGAACCGACGCACCGCGCCCCCGGTGCGGCTCCCCTCCGGAGCCGACCCGTCCCGCGCGCACCCGGCAGGACCACCCCCGTCCCCGGTGGCGGTCCGCCGGGCGCACGCCCGCCCGACGGGCCGCAAGGACCTCCGACGGTCACCCTGGGTCACCACGTACGGGGGGCGGTCAGCGCGTCCCGTCAGCCGGCGGGACCCGGTCGAGCCGCCGCCGGCCGCCCCTCCTCGACCGGAACCGACCGGAACGCCTTCCGTCGACGTGCCCGCGGGGGTTCCCCAGGAGGCGCAGGGCTGTCTCTTCGCCCTCTCCCAACCACCACTGATGATCTTCCTGACGGTGATCGGCACCCTGCTGATGATGGGGGCGGTGCACGACCTGTTCCTGCTCGGGCGCTGACCGGGCCCGGGGGACGGGCGGTCCGCCCCGTTCAGCCGGTGGCCCCCCTGCGGCGGGCCCGGTACGCGGCGACGTGCAGGCGGTTGCCGCAGGTGCGGCCGTCGCAGTAACGACGGGAGCGGTTGCGGGACAGGTCCACGAAGGCCCGCCGGCAGTCCGGGGCCGCGCAGCGCCGCAGCCGCTCCTGCTCCCCGGCGACCACGAAGAACGCGAGGGCCATCCCGCAGTCCGCCGCGAGGTGGTCCCCGATGGAGGCTCCCGGCGCGAAGTAGTGCATGTGCCAGTCGTAGCCGTCGTGGTCGGTGAGCCGTGGGGTGGTGCCCGCCCCGGCCACCAGTTCGTTGATCAGTGCCGCCATCGTCGCCGGACCGTGGCCCGCGAACGCCTCGGCGAACCGGGCGCGGACCCGGTGCACGGCCGTGAGGTCCGCCTCGGTCAGGGCGCCGACGTCACTGATCTCGTGGTCGTGCACGAAGGCCCGCAGTGCGGTGAGGTCGGCCAGTCCGTCACTCTTCGGATCGGCGTCGTCGTCCTCCGGCGCGGAGTTCACCAGGTCGACCACGGTGTTCAGGGCGCACCGGGTGTCATGGGTGATCAGCACGAATCGCTCCCCTGGCCGCGAACCGGACCCGTGGCCCGTCTTGAGGGCCGATGCTACTGGCTCCGCGAGCCCCTGTACGGGCGCCTGCGCCCCTCCCGGGCCCCGGACGCACTCACCGGCGCCCCCGCACGGTGTTCCGCTGCGGTGGCGCCGGTGAGTGCCCTCTACGGGGGCCGGGGCCCGCGCCGTCTCCCCGAGTCGGACGGCGTCGGGCTCGTTCGGTGTGGCTGTGCCTGCCCTCTCTCGTCGTGCGGTGGCCCTCCCGGACCTCTCCTAGCTCTCGGCCAGGATGTGGGACAGCTCCGTATCGAGATCGAAGTGGCGGTGTTCCGTGCCCGGCGGCACGGCTGCGTCCGTTCGCTTCAGGAACGATTCCAGGGCCCGCGCCGGGGCCTCCAGCAGAGCCTCGCCTTCGGGGGAGCTCAGGGCGATGCACACCACGCCCTGACCGTGGCTCCGGGACGGCCAGACGCGGACGTCGCCGGTGCCGGTGGGCCGGTGCAGGCCCTCGGCGAGGAGATCGCGGGCGAAGACCCACTCGACGGTCTCCTCGGCTCCGGTGTGGAAGGTGGCGTGCACGGCGTAGGGATCGGCCGTGTCATACCGCAGTCCTGCGGGAACAGGCAGTGAGGACTCGCTCGACACAACGAGGCGCAGGTGCAGCTCGCAGCTGACCGTGGTGTTCATAAGCGCCATGGCCTTTCGCTCAGTGTGCGCTCGGGGATTCGCACGTCGGCGAAATCGACATGCCACCTACGGTGCCGTTGTAAACCCCTCTGAGGGTTTTGCGTGTCTTTAGGTACCCCGTACGGCGGAGCCATTGTTCGTACCACGGGACCATTCCGGTGACCGGATTCCTTCGGGTACGTTTGTCCCCATGAATACGGGGAGTGACGGAACGGGGAAGGTGGCCTTGGCGGCCGACGACGCGGAAGACGAGCAGGCGGAACGGCCCCTGGGCTCCCGGGCCCCGGCGTACGTCCAGCGGCGCAAGGTGCTGCACCTGAGCTGGCAGGTCGGCGTGTTCATCGTGGGACTCGCCGTGGTCGGCGCCGGCGTCGCGATGCTGGTGCTGCCCGGTCCCGGCTGGCTGGTGATCTTCGCCGGCATGGCCATCTGGGCGACCGAGTTCGTCTGGGCCCAGCTGGTGCTCCGCTGGACGAAACGCAAGGTCACCGAGGCGGCGCAGCGGGCGCTCGACCCCAAGGTGCGCCGTCGGAACATGATCCTCACGGGGCTCGGTCTCACCATCATCGGGGTGCTCATGGGCTACTACCTGTGGAAGTACGGGCTGACCATGCCCTGGGACGTCGAGTGGTGAGCCGCTCGGCGGGCCCGTCCGGGGGGCGGGCCGGGGTGGTCGGAGCGCCGGCTGACATGCGGTAATGTTCTCCGTGCACCCGGGGCGATTAGCTCAGTGGGAGAGCGCTTCGTTCACACCGAAGAGGTCACTGGTTCGAACCCAGTATCGCCCACCCCGGACCCGTGGCCCGGAGGCCCCAAAGCCTCCGGGCCACGGGTATTTGGCGTGATGCTTCACTGACCGTGTTCGAGGCTGAATTGTCACCGTCGCTTTCCGGTGAATTCCACGCGCCGGAACTCCGCTTCTCCGGGGTGATTCTGACCGGCGCTCAGTTCGCCCCGCCACGACCCCCGTCGAAGCCCCGCCCGGAGCCGCGCGGCCCCGGGCGGGGCACCCTCACCCGTCGGCCCTCAGTGCAGCCGACCGAGCGCCGTACGGAATCGGCGCACGTCCCGTAGACGGTGTTCGTACGTCGCGCCCACCCCCAGCAGCAGCAGACCGGCGAGCGCCGGCGGCAGCCAGCGCGGCAGGGCTCCCGCCACCTGGGCGACGTACGGGGCGAGTTCGTGCAGGGCCACCAGTGCGACGACCGTCCCGCCGAGGACCAACGGCGCCTGGAGGCGGTGGCGCGCGCCCACCAGGGTCACGCCGAGCGCCCCCGCGCCGAGCAGCAGCGGCCGTACCCATCCGGGGTCAGACCAGGCGGCCATCAGCGAGGGCAGCAGCGTCACGGCCAGGCCCGGTCCGTACGCGGCCCAGGAGGAGGTCAGCGGACGGCCCCGCCTGCGCAGCACCCCCACCGCCAGGGCCAGCGCCGTCACCGGAAGGGCGTACGCCTCCGGGGCCGTCACCTCCCAGCCGAGCAGCCGGGCCCAGGTGGAGAGCACGAACAGCGTGGCCGCCACGTACCCCGCCGCCCGCCGGTCGGCGCGCAGCGCGGTCACCGCCGCCAGTGCGCCGCACACGCCGAGGACCAGGGAGAGCACCGCTGCGTCCGGTGCGGCGAGCAGCACCGCGACGACCGCCGCCGGCACCCCGCCGCCCTCCACGGCCCGGGTCAGCGGATCGTCCCCGAGCCAGGCCGCGAGCAGGACGGTGACCGTCGGCACGGTGAGGAGCAGCAGGGCGGTACCCGGGTGGCCGAGGTCGAGCGCGGCTCCGACGGCCCCGAGCAGACCGGTGGCGTAACCGAGGCAGACCACGGCCGCCACCGGGGCCGCGAGCGGCACGCGGCTCCCGCGCAGCGCCCGACCGGCGCCGGCGGACACGGCGCACAGGGCACCCAGGACCACCAGGGTGGCGGTCTGCGTGGCCAGGGCCAGGGACGTGGTGCTGAGCGAGGTCAGCAGGGCGAGCAGCAGCGCCGGGTGCGGCAGGGCCGTCGGCCCGCCCTCCTTGCCGGGCGTGGCGCCGCCGGGTGCGATCCCGCCGTGACGGCACCCCCGGGCCACCAGGACGGCCACCAGCACCCCGTACGCCGTCAGCGCCGCCGCGTAGGGCAGTCGCAGGGCCGACGGGAGCGAGACGGCGCCCGCCCAGCCCAGTACGACGACGGCGAGCCGCAGCCGCGGGTCCGGGGCACCGCCCCGCTCCCGCAGGACGGCGAGGCCGTACGCCACGGCGGCGAGCACCGCGAGCACCACGGTCGCCGCCAGCGGCTCCGGGAGCCCGGCACTCCCTTCCGGGGACGGCAGGTGCTCGGGGGTCCCGGACCACACCGCGCCCCACTGCCGCAGCGGTCCCACCACGCCCAGCGCCACCACGGGGCCCGCCCACAGCAGGCCCGCCGCCTGCACGACCCCCGCCGCCAGCAGCACACCGCGGCGCACCGGACCGGCCGGCCACCGCGACGGGTCCGGCAACAGGGCCGCGGCGCCCAGGACGAGCGCGACCGACAGGTACCCGGGAAGCACCCAGGCGTCCGGCAGGAACCGGGCCGGAGCGACACCGAGCGCCGCCACCGCGAGGAGGCCGCCGGTCAGCGACAGCGCCAGGGCGAGCCCCGTCGACGTCACCGCCCGGGCCGCGGCCACCGCGAGGGCCGCGGTCGCCGCCAGCAGCGCGGCACCGACCAGGGAGTCCGCCCACGAGTCGGCCGACCCCACCTGCCACAGGCTCGCGAGCACCGCCGCCGACCCCACGACCCCCGCCGTCACGGCGGCGGTGATCCGCACGGCACGGCCCGGGGCGCGCAGCGCCAGCACCGTGTCGCCGGCGCTCGTCACCAGGAGCGCCGCAGCCAGCACCGGGACCTCCGCCCCCGCGGCCACCGCCCACAGGAACAGCACCGGTTGTGCGGCGAGCACCGCGGCGGGGACGGGCAGCCGCAGGGCGCGGACCGCCAGCCCGTAACCCGCCCACCCGGTGGCCAGGGCCGCCGCGGCGACCGCCGTGTAGGCCGTCGTCCCCAGTTCGGGCAGCGCCACCCGGTGCACGGCGTACGCGTCCAGGACCGTCAGCACCAGGCCGGTGCCGGCGATCGCCTCGGCGGTGGAGCGCAGCCCCCGGCGCAGCGCGACCAGCGGCACGGCGAGCGCCGCCGCGGTCACCGCGCCGAGCACCAGGGAGCGCCCCGCGATGCCCATCCGCCCCCAGCTCAACAGCGTGAAGGCGACGGCCGCCACCGCCAGCAGCAAGCCGCCCAGCACCAGCAGGAGGTTCTGCACCCCGCGCGCACCCGTGTCGGGGCGCAAAGCCCTCGACCCGGGCGGGGGGCCCGGGCGGGCCGGTGGCGGGACGGGGGTGGCCCGAAGCACGTTCAGCAGCCAGGCCCGGCGCTGGAGCAGGACCGCTCGACGGGCGTCCAGCATCCCGAGTTCGCGGTCCACCAGCCGTAGTTCCTCGGCCGGCGGGGGGTAGTTCGTCATACCGGGAGTGTGACGAGGCTCGACGCGCACCACCTGAGCACGCGTACTCAGCCGCCGTACTCAGTGGTCGGGCGCGTCCCGCCGGGAGGGGCGCCCCCGCCCGGGCACACTGCCGGCATGGACTGGTGCCACTACCGCCTCCACAGCCGTTGGGACCTGCCCGCGCCGCCCGGCACCGTCTTCGCCGTCCTGGAACGGGCCGAGGACTACCCGCGCTGGTGGCCGCAGGTCCGGGAGGTGACCCCGGCGCCCGGGCGCACCGGCGACGGGGAGCCCACCGGCACCGCCCGGTTCCGGTCGTTCCTGCCGTACGCCCTCGTCGTCACCGCGACCCGCGTCCGGAGCGACCCGGCCGCCGGCGTGCTGGAGGTCGCCATGAGCGGGGACCTCGACGGCTGGGCCCGCTGGACCCTGGCGCCCGGTGGGCTCGGCACCCTCGCCCGCTACGACCAGGAGGTCGAGGTGCGCCGGCCGTCGATGCGGCGGCTCGCCGTGCCGGGCCGGCCCTTCTTCCTGCTCAACCACGCGTGGATGATGCGCTGCGGGCGGCACGGCCTCACCGCGCTGCTGCGTCGGGGCACGTACCCGGGGGCGGGCGGAACGGTTTGAACGAACCCGCCCGGGGCCTGTATGGTTCAGTGCGTTCCCGGGCGATTAGCTCAGTGGGAGAGCGCTTCGTTCACACCGAAGAGGTCACTGGTTCGAACCCAGTATCGCCCACCCGGGAGAGGACCGGTCCGCCGAGAGGCGGGCCGGTCCTTCTGCGTGCGGACGCCCGCCGGGCCCTCAGACGGCGGTCCGCAGTTCGGGGCGCAGCGGCCAGGCCGGGTCGACCGCCTCCTCGGTGCCGGGACGCGCGAACCACGCCTGGGGACCGCGGGCTTGTGCGGCGTGCCAGACCGCCTGGAGGGTGTGCAGTTCGGCGGGCGAGAGCCGGCCGAGCCGGGCCGCGAAGCGCTGGCCCACCGCTCGGACCACCTCGATCGCCCGCAGGGCGTCGGCCGCCGTGTCGTGCGCCCCGACCGGTTCCACGGCGTAGTGCGCGCACAGGTCGGCCAGGGTCCGGCCGCCCTTGCGGTAGCGGTCGAAGTGCCGGTCGAGCACCCACGGGTCGAGCACCCGCAGCGGGGTGGTCTCCAGGTAGCGGGGGAGCGTGGCCGCCCGGTGCCGACGCAACTCGCGGTCCAGCAGGGTCAGGTCGAACGGCGCGTTCATCACCACCAGGGGGCGGCCCGCCGCGCCGTGGTCGCTGAGCGCGCGGGCGATCTCCTCCATCACCGGGGACGGCCACCGGCCGGTCCGCGCCACCTGCTCGTCCGTCAGGCCGTGCACCGCCGTGGCCCGCTCCGGTATCGGCACGCCCGGGTTGACCAGCCAGCGCGTCACCCGGGGGCGCCCGCCCGGCGCGTCCTGACAGACCACGGCCGCCGCGACGATCCGGTCGGACTCGACGTCCACGCCGGTGGTCTCCGTGGCGAAGGCGGCCAGCGGGCCCTCGTACCAGAGCGTCATGGTCACCCAACTCCTCAGTCCAACGCGGCACTTGGCTGTCACCTACTGCCCGCTCGGGTGATACCCGGGCCGCTTCGGGCATACGCGGGCCGGCGGCAAGACCCCGCCTCGGTTACGGCAGTTCGACGACCCGTCGGCACCGCTGGCAGCGGAGGGGGAACGTCCCCCCTCCGAGGAGACCTGGCGCCGCCGTGCGGGCCGGGGCGCGGTGACCGGGCGCGGCCGGGCCGGGGCGCACGAGGGCGCGCCGGGGGAGTGCACGGGGCGTCGCCCGGGGTAACCGTTTCGCGGTGGACGGCCCCGGCTCGGTACGATCCGGGGAGCGCGTACCCGCGACTGGTAGCGCCCCACCTTCAGGCAGGAGAGTCCGGTGTCAGACGTCCGTGTGGTCATCCAACGCGATTCCGAGCGGGAAGAGCGAGCGGTGACGACGGGCACCACGGCCGCCGACCTGTTCCCCGGCGAGCGTTCCGTCGTCGCCGCCCGGGTGGACGGCGACCTGAAGGACCTCGCGTACGAGGTGCGCGACGGGGAGAGCGTCGAGCCCGTCGACATCTCCTCCGAGGACGGCCTCGACATCCTGCGCCACTCCACCGCGCACGTCATGGCGCAGGCCGTGCAGGAACTGTTCCCCGAGGCCAAGCTCGGCATCGGCCCGCCGGTCCGGGACGGCTTCTACTACGACTTCGACGTGGCCAGGCCCTTCACCCCCGAGGACCTCAAGGCCGTCGAGAAGAAGATGCAGGAGATCCAGAAGCGCGGCCAGCGCTTCTCGCGCCGCGTCGTCAGTGACGAGGCGGCCCGCGAGGAGCTGGCGGACGAGCCGTACAAGCTGGAGCTGATCGGCCTCAAGGGCGCCGCCTCGCACGACGACGGCGCGGACGTCGAGGTCGGCGCCGGCGAGCTGACGATCTACGACAACCTGGACGCCAAGACCGGGGACCTGTGCTGGAAGGACCTCTGCCGGGGCCCCCACCTGCCGACCACCCGGAACATCCCCGCGTTCAAGCTGATGCGCAACGCCGCCGCGTACTGGCGCGGCAGCGAGAAGAACCCGATGCTCCAGCGCATCTACGGCACCGCCTGGCCCTCCAAGGAGGAGCTGAAGGCGCACCTCGACTTCCTCGCCGAGGCCGAGAAGCGCGACCACCGCAAGCTCGGCAACGAGCTGGACCTCTTCTCGATCCCCGACCAGATCGGCTCCGGCCTCGCCGTCTTCCACCCCAAGGGCGGCGTGGTCCGCCGGGTCATGGAGGACTACTCCCGGCGCCGCCACGAGGAGGAGGGGTACGAGTTCGTCTACACCCCGCACGCCACCAAGGGGAAGCTGTTCGAGACCTCCGGGCACCTCGACTGGTACGCCGACGGCATGTACCCGCCCATGCAGCTCGACGAGGGCGTGGACTACTACCTCAAGCCCATGAACTGCCCGATGCACAACCTGATCTTCGACGCGCGGGGTCGCTCCTACCGTGAGCTCCCGCTGCGCCTGTTCGAGTTCGGGACGGTGTACCGGTACGAGAAGTCGGGGGTCGTGCACGGCCTCACCCGTGCCCGCGGCTTCACCCAGGACGACGCGCACATCTACTGCACCAAGGAGCAGATGGCGGACGAGCTCGACTCGACGCTGACCTTCGTGCTGAACCTGCTGCGCGACTACGGCCTCACCGACTTCTACCTGGAGCTGTCCACCAAGGACCCCGAGAAGTTCGTCGGCTCCGACGAGATCTGGGACGAGGCCACTGAGACGCTGCGCAAGGTCGCCGAGAAGCAGGGCCTGCCGCTGGTCCCGGACCCGGGCGGCGCCGCCTTCTACGGCCCGAAGATCTCCGTCCAGGCCAAGGACGCCATCGGCCGGACCTGGCAGATGTCGACCGTGCAGCTCGACTTCAACCTGCCGGAGCGCTTCGACCTGGAGTACACCGGCCCCGACGGCACCAAGCAGCGGCCGGTCATGATCCACCGTGCGCTGTTCGGGTCGATCGAGCGGTTCTTCGCGGTGCTCCTGGAGCACTACGCGGGGGCCTTCCCGGCGTGGCTGGCCCCGGTCCAGGCGACCGGCATCCCGATCGGTGACGCCCACGTGCCGTACCTGGAGGACTTCGCCCGGCAGGCCCGCAAGCGCGGGCTACGGGTGGAGGTCGACTCCTCCTCGGACCGGATGCAGAAGAAGATCCGCAACGCGCAGAAGCAGAAGGTGCCGTTCATGATCATCGCGGGCGATGAGGACATGGCGAACGGCGCGGTCTCCTTCCGCTACCGCGACGGCTCCCAGGAGAACGGCATCGCCGTCGCCGACGCCCTCGCCAAGATCGAGCAGGTCGTCGCGGACCGCACCCAGGTCTGATCCGGCGCTCCGGCGTCCGGCCCCCGGGAGGCTCGTCCTCCCGGGGGTCCTATGCTGCACAGCATGACGACGAGTGAGCCGGAGCACCAGATCGGAGTGGGCGTCCCCGACGCTTTCCAGAGACTGTGGACGCCCCACCGGATGGCGTACATCCAGGGAGAGAACAAGCCGACCGGCCCCGGGGTCGACGACGGCTGTCCGTTCTGTTCGATTCCGGCCAAATCGGACGAGGACGGGCTGATCATCGCCCGGGGCGAGCAGGTCTACGCGGTGCTCAACCTGTACCCGTACACCGGCGGGCACGCCATGGCCGTGCCCTACCGGCACGTCGCCGACTACACCGAGTTGGACCGGAGCGAGACGCTGGAGCTGGCGGACTTCACCCAGCGCCTGATGACCGCACTGCGGGCCGCGTCCGGAGCGCACGGCTTCAACATCGGCATGAACCAGGGGACCGTCGCCGGCGCCGGCATCGCCGCGCACCTGCACCAGCACGTGGTGCCGCGCTGGGGCGGTGACACCAACTTCATGCCCGTCGTCGGACACACGAAGGTGCTGCCCCAGCTCCTCGCCGACACCCGGACCATGCTCGCGGCGGCCTGGCCCGTCTGAGCCGCCCACCGCCCGCGCCCTTCGGGGCGCGGGCGGTGCAGCCGCGGACCTCAGGCGTCGTACAGGTCGGCCTTGCGCGGTGACGGGTCCTGGACGGCGCCCGAGAGGAACGCCGAACGGGCTCCGAACTTGTCGGTGTCGACGCCGTTCTCGTCGAGCACCTTGAGCGCCGCCGCGTGCACCACCCGCAGCACCGGAGTGGCCGCCCGCAGCGCGTCGTCCGCCATGAACCGGTGCCGCCAGGGCTGCGAGGCCCATGCGTGCCGCAGCCCGAACGGCTCCGGCAGCGACATCTTGCCGCCGAGCCAGTCCAACAGCGGCGGGTACCAGGTGAGCGGCGCCCGCGCGGCCAGCCGCACCACCTCGTCCGGTTCGATCAGCGGCAGGTTCACCGTCCTGGTCTCCCAGAACCTGATCGCCTTGGACACGGACTTCGTCTTCGGCGACGACGGTGTGGTGAACAGCCCGTGCACCGGCCCCAGGGCGTGCCCCGTGACCTCGATGCGCAGCGTCTCGTGGAGCACCGTGACGGTGATCATCATGGTGATCACCAGCTGGCCGTCCCACAGGACGAACTGGACGCCCAGGTAGTGCCGGTCACCGCTGCCGAACTGCTGCTCGTTGCAGATCCGCTGTATCTCGTGCGACTTGATCTGGTACGCGTCGACGTCCGTGCCGCTGGGTCGCGACACGCCCTTCGCGCCCTCGCCGATCGGCGTCACGATCCAGTGCCGTATCGAGGGGGTCGGGAAGCCACCGGTGTGCAGGGGGCCGCGGGTCAGCATCCGCAACTGGTCGTGGATGGCGCGCACCACGTCCCAGCTGCGGAACGGATGGATCTCCTTGCCGGGCTCCCGGGACACCAGGTCCTCGGCGAGCTGCCAACTGCCCCAGCGGGTGCCCATCCCCAGGATGCCCTTGGGGCCGGCGTAGAACACGGAGTTGGACTGCTGCTCGGCGCCCAGTCGGGCCAGCCCCTGGCGCAGCGCCTCGGCGGCCGTCTGGTTGGGGTGGGTGGGCACCGACTCGGGGATCTTCGCCCCGACCCCGCCGCCGGACAGCAGACCGTCCCAGCGCGAACGCAGGTCCTGCGCCGTCCGCTCGCAGATCTGCTTGGCCCACACCCAGCCGACGACCGGGGCGACGATCGCGGCCCGCGCGTACCAGGGCCAGAAGCCGGTGAACGGCAGCTTCCACAGCAGCAGGGCGGCGAACACGCCGACCCCGATCAGCAGCGCGGTGCCCAGCGTGGAGGCGCGCTTGTCGGTGGAGCCGTTCACCCAGCGGCGCACCTGGAAGACCAACAGCCAGCCCAGCAGCCCCGGGAGGAAGACGAACCCGCACAGCGCCATGATCGCGGTGAGCCAGCTGTCCCGGTGCTTGCGGATGCGACTGGCCGCCAGGGCGTGTTCCACGACGGCCTGCGGATCGATGCCGAAGGACTGGATCAGCGGCGCCCGGCCGCCCCCCAGCATCCGGACCTGGATCGCCCGGGAGAACGCCTCCCCGAGGTTCGGCGCGAACAGGGACGCCCAGGGGCGACCGCCGTCGACGCCCGACTGGTACAACTCGTTGTCCGCCTGCTTGATGTCCTCGATCGGACTGTCCCGGTACGCGGCCGACGCGAGCGCCGTGGTGGCCGCGGTCTGACCCGATGAACCCGAGAGCGGAACCTGAGCCCCCGGAGTGAAATCGAAACCGTCCGCCACCGCAGAACCCCCTCCTTGCCGCGCTGTCGCTCCTGCGGCCCTTCCCGACGTGACTGCTCCGCACACCTGTTGACCAGGTGGACGGCTGGATCGAACCGCCCCCGCAGTCGTGACGGCACGGGGCGCACGCGCACCGCGACACGACCAGGACTCAGCGTATCCGCAGGGGCCGGTATCCGTCAGGGGACGACGAAAGGCCACCCGCCGGGGCGAGTTCGCCCCCGCCCCCGTCCCGCCCCCGTCCCCGTCCTCGGCCCCGCCCCTGCCCCTACCCCGCCCTGCCTTCGCCCCGCCCTCGCCACCGGGGCCGACGCCGACGCCGACGCTCAGGCGCCCGCCTCCTGTTGCCCCCGCACCCGCTCCGCGACCTGCCGCGGCATCGGTTCGTGACGGAGGTAGGCGCGGCTGAAGCGGGCCGTCCCGTGCGCCAGCGAACGCAGGTCCACCGCGTACCGCCCGATCTCGATCTCCGGGACCTCGGCCCGTACCAGCGTGCGGCCCCCGGGCTCCTGCTCGGTGCCCACCACCCGGCCCCGCCGCCCGGTCAGATCGCTCATCACCGGGCCCACGTACGCGTCGCCCACCAGGACCCGCACCTCGGCGAACGGCTCCAGCAGATGGACCGTCGCGCCCTCGGCGGCCTCCCGCAGGGCGAGCGCCCCGGCCGCCTGGAACGCGGCGTCCGACGAGTCCACCGAGTGCGCCTTCCCGTCCCGCAGGGTGACCCGCACGTCGATCAACGGATGGCCCGCGACCACCCCCTTGGCCGCCCGCGCGCGCACGCCCTTCTCCACCGAGGGGACGAACGCACGGGGCACCGCCCCACCGACCACCGCGTCCACGAACTCGATCCCCGAACCGCCCGGCAGCGGCTCCACCTCGATCTCGCAGACGGCGAACTGCCCGTGCCCGCCCGACTGCTTGACGTGCCGACCCTGTCCGGTGGAGGGGCCCGCGAAGGTCTCCCGCAGCGGCACCCGGTGGGGCACGACGTCGACCTGCACCCCGTACCGGGCGCGCAGCCGCTCCAGGGCCAGCTCGGCGTGCGCCTCCCCGACGCACCACAGGACCACCTGGTGGGTGTCCTGGTTCTGCTCCAGCCGCAGCGTCGGGTCCTCGGCGGCGAGTCGCGCGAGCCCCGTCGACAGCCGGTCCTCGTCGGCCTTGCCGTGCGCCTGGACCGCGACCGGCAGCAGCGGGTCGGGCAACTCCCACGGCGCCATCAGCAGCGGGTCGTCGGTCGAGGACAGGGTGTCACCGGTCTCCGCGGCGCCCAGCTTCGCCACACACGCCAGATCACCCGCGACGCACTCGGCCAGCATCCGCTGCTGCTTCCCGAAGGGCGAGGTCAGCGCACCGATCCGGGCCTGCACGTCATGGTCCTCGTGGCCCCGGTCGGCGAGCCCGTGCCCGGACACGTGCACCGTCGCGTCCGGCCGCAGCGTCCCGGAGAACACCCGCACCAGCGACACCCGGCCCACGTACGGGTCCGACAGCGTCTTCACGACCTCCGCGACCAGCGGGCCGTCCGGGTCGCAGACCACCCCGGGCCGCCCCGCACCGTCCGGGGTCGTGACCGGTGGCGCCGTGCGCTCCAACGGGGTGGGGAAGCCGCCGGTCAGCAGCTCCAGCACCTCCACCGTGCCGAGGCCCTGCCGGGCCCCCGGGGCGGCCGGGGCCGCCGCGAGCACCGGGTGGAACACCCCGCGCGCCACGGCCCGCTCCAGGTCGGCCACCAGCGTCTCCACCTCGACGGCCGCGCCGGCGAGGTAGCGGTCCATCAGCCCCTCGTCCTCGCTCTCGGCGATGATCCCCTCGATCAGCCGGCTCCGCGCCTCCCGGACCAGCGACACCTGCTCGGGTCCCGGTTCCGCCGCCACCCGCCGACCGGAGGAGTAGTCGAAGGACCGCCCCGACACCAGGTCGACCAGCCCGGTCACGGGCGCGTGGCCGTCCGGCCCCGGCCCGCCCCGCACCGGCAGGTGGAGCGGCAGCACCGCATCGGGGTCCGCACCGCCGAAGGTCCGGGCGCACAGCTCCGCCACCTCCTCGAAACCGGCGCGCGCCGACTCCAGGTGGGTGACCACGACGGCCCGGGGCGTCCCCGCGGCGGCGCACTCCTCCCACAGCAACCGGGTCGCCCCCGCCGTCACCTCCGGCCCCTCGGCCGCCGACACCACGAAGAGCGCCGCGTCGGCCGCGCGCAGCCCGGCCCGCAGCTCCCCGACGAAGTCCGCGTAGCCCGGGGTGTCCACCAGGTTCACCTTGCAGCCGTTCCACTCCAGCGGGACCACGGACAGCTGCACCGAACGGTGCTGCCGGTGCTCGATCTCGTCGTGGTCGGAGACGGTGTTGCCGTCCTCGACCCGGCCCGCCCGGTTCACCGCCCCCGCGGTCAGCGCCAGGGCCTCCACCAGGGTCGTCTTGCCGGAGCCGCTGTGGCCCACCAGCGCCACGTTCCGGACCGACGCGGGACCGTCGGCCGGCACCACCCCCGCGGCGGCTCCGGGCTGCGCGTTCGCCTTGTCGCCCATGGCCTGCCTCCCGGTCGTGTGCACGGTGGGAGCCCCGTCCGGAGCGGGTCCGCGGGGCCGCCCGGGGAGGGCGGCCCCGCAGGACGCCCGCGGTGCTCTGGAGCCTTCCCCTCCCGTAACCGTGCGTCCATCCGTCGGACGCGGCCACCGGGGCGGACGGTGCCCGGGGGGAGCACGCGGCCGGGCGTGGCTACGATGGGCCAGCCGGAGGCCAGCAAGGGCCGACCGGTCCACCGAACCTCCGGGAAGGCCATGCTGAACAAGTACGCGCGTGCATTCTTCACGCGTGTCCTCACGCCGTTCGCCGCATTTCTGATCCGCCGCGGGGTGAGCCCGGACACGGTCACCCTCCTCGGGACCGCCGGAGTGGTGGTGGGCGCGCTGGTCTTCTTCCCCCGGGGCGAGTTCTTCTGGGGGACGATCGTCATCACCCTGTTCGTCTTCTCGGACCTCGTCGACGGGAACATGGCCCGCCAGCTGGGCCGCTCCAGCCGTTGGGGGGCGTTCCTCGACTCCACCCTGGACCGGGTCGCCGACGGGGCCATCTTCGGCGGGTTCGCCCTCTGGTACGCGGGGCAGGGCGACAACAACGTCCTGTGCGCGGTGTCGATCTTCTGCCTGGCCAGCGGCCAGGTGGTGTCGTACACCAAGGCGCGCGGCGAGTCGATCGGGTTGCCGGTCGCGGTCAACGGCCTCGTGGAGCGCGCCGAACGGCTCGTGGTGTCGCTGGTCGCGGCGGGCCTCGCCGGACTGCACGCCTTCGGGGTCCCCGGCATCGACGTGCTGCTCCCCATCGCGCTGTGGATCGTCGCCGTGGGCAGCCTCGTCACGCTCGTCCAGCGGGTGATCACCGTCCGCAAGGAGGCCGCCGAGGCCGACGCCGAGAACCCGCGCCCGCCCAGCGGACACACCGCCGCCGGCACCGAGGCGACCGGATGAGCCTCGGCGACCGGCTCGCGGACACCCTGTACGGCACCGGCTGGGCCACCGTGAAGAAGCTGCCGGAGCCGGCCGCCACCCGTCTGGGCCGCACGGTCGCCGATCTCGCCTGGAAGCGCCGCGGTCAGGGGGTCCTGCGGCTGGAGGCCAACCTCGCCCGGGTGGTCCCGGACGCCGGCCCCGAGCGCCTCGCGGAGCTGTCCCGGGCCGGCATGCGCTCCTACCTGCGCTACTGGATGGAGTCGTTCCGGCTCCCCGCCTGGAGCGAACAGCGGGTGCGCACCGGATTCACCTGCGAGGACCTGCACCACCTCACCGACGGGCTCGCCGAGGGCCGGGGCGTCGTCCTGGCCCTGCCGCACCTCGCCAACTGGGACCTCGCCGGGGCGTGGGTCACCACCGAACTCGGGACGCCGTTCACCACCGTCGCCGAACGCCTGAAGCCCGAGACCCTGTACGACCGCTTCGTCGCCTACCGCGAGGGCCTCGGCATGGAGGTGCTGCCGCACAGCGGTGGCGCCGCCTTCGGCATCCTCGCCCGCCGGCTGCGCGCGGGCGGCCTGGTCTGTCTGGTGGCGGACCGCGACCTGTCCGCGTCCGGGGTCGAGGTCCGGTTCTTCGGGGACACCGCCCGGATGCCGGCCGGGCCCGCCCTGCTCGCCCAGCAGACCGGGGCCCTGCTGCTGCCCGTCACCCTCTGGTACGACGACTCGCCGGTGATGCGGGGCCGGGTCCACCCGCCCGTCGAGGTGCCCGTGTCAGGTGACCGGGCCGAGAAGACGTCCCTCATGACCCAGGCCCTGGCGGACGCGTTCGCCGCCGGGATCGCCGACCACCCGGAGGACTGGCACATGCTCCAGCGGCTGTGGCTCGCGGACCTCGACCCGGCGCGGGCGCCCGACGCCCCGCGGTACGGGGGAGCGGCATGAGGATCGGCATCGTCTGCCCGTACTCCTGGGACGTGCCCGGCGGCGTCCAGTTCCACATCCGCGACCTCGCCGAGCACCTGATCGGGCTGGGCCACGAGGTCTCGGTCCTCGCGCCCGCCGACGACGAGACCCCGCTGCCCCCGTACGTGGTGTCCGCCGGGCGCGCGGTGCCCGTCCCGTACAACGGTTCGGTGGCGCGGCTCAACTTCGGGTTCCTGTCCGCCGCCCGGGTGCGCCGCTGGTTGCACGACGGGACCTTCGACGTGATCCACATCCACGAGCCCGCCTCGCCCTCGCTCGGGCTGCTGGCCTGCTGGGCCGCGCAGGGACCGATCGTGGCGACCTTCCACACCTCCAACCCGCGCTCGCGGGCGATGATCGCCGCGTACTCCATCCTCCAGGCCGCCCTGGAGAAGATCAGCGCCCGGATCGCGGTCAGCGAGTACGCCCGCCGGACCCTGGTCGAGCACCTGGGCGGCGACGCGGTCGTCATCCCCAACGGCGTCGACGTCGACTTCTTCGCGCGCGCCGAACCCCGCCCCGAGTGGCAGGGCGAGACGATCGGTTTCATCGGACGGATCGACGAGCCGCGCAAGGGCCTCCCGGTGCTGATGGGCGCCCTGCCCCGGATCTTCGCCGAACGCCCGGGCGCCCGGCTCCTGGTGGCGGGCCGCGGGGACGCCGAGGAAGCCGTGGCGACCCTGCCCGCGCCCCTGCGCTCCCGGGTCGAGTTCCTCGGCATGATCAGCGACGAGGACAAGGCCCGGCTGCTGCGCAGCGTCGACGTGTACGTGGCGCCGAACACCGGTGGCGAGAGCTTCGGCATCATCCTCGTCGAGGCCATGTCCGCGGGGGCGCCCGTCCTCGCCTCCGACCTCGACGCGTTCGCCCAGGTGCTGGACCGCGGCAACGCCGGGGAACTCTTCGCCAACGAGGACGCGGACGCACTCGCCGAGGGCGCGGTCCGGCTGCTGGCGGACCCCGAACGGCGTGCGGAACTGCGCCGGCTCGGCAGCACGCACGTGCGCCGCTTCGACTGGTCCACCGTGGGCGCCGACATCCTCTCCGTCTACGAGACCGTCACCGCGGGTGCCGCGGCCGTCGCCGCGGACGAGCGGGCCACCGGGCTGCGCGCCCGGCTCGGCATCGGCAACTGACCGCGCGCCCGGCGGCTCCCCGCGGGCGGGCGGCTAGCCTTGCCCCCCGTGACCTCCACATTGATCTGGATCGTCGTGGCCCTGGTGGCCGTCGGCCTCTACCTGAGCTGGACCGCGGGGCGGCTGGACCGCCTGCACACCCGCATCGACTCGACCCGCGCCGCCCTGGACGCGCAACTGCTGCGACGGGCCTCCGTCGCCCAGGAACTGGCCACGTCGGGGGTGTTGGACCCGGCGGCCTCCATCGTCCTGTACGAGGCGGCCCACGAGGCCCGGCAGGCGGACGAGGAGCACCGCGAGGTCGCCGAGAGCGATCTGAGCCAGGCGTTGCGCGCGGTCTTCGGGGAGGCCCCCCAGATCGAGGCGGTCCGTGCGGTGCCGGGCGGTGAGGAGGCCACCGGCGAACTGGCCCGCGCGGTGCGCATGGTGCCGATGGCCCGCCGGTTCCACAACGACGCCGTACGCGCCGCCCGGGCCCTGCGCCGGCACCGCAAGGTCCGCTGGTTCCGACTGGCCGGGCACGCACCCTTCCCGCTGGCGTTCGAGATGGACGACCGGCCGCCGGCCGCACTGGCGGAGCGCGCCGCCTGACCGCCAACCCGCCCCACAGGCTGCACGTACTGCTCCGCGTACCCCACAGGCTCCCCGTACCCCGCGCAGGCCCCGCAAGCCCCACGGGTCGCACACGGCTCCACGGAGCCGCAGCAGGGCGCACGGCGGGGCGCTCCCCGGTGGCCGTGCGCGGGGGAGCGGCGCCCCCCCCGCGCACAGCTGCCGGGGCCACTGCGCCGGCCGGGCGGGCGCGCCGGCCGGGTGGACGGGCCAGAACGATCCACCGGCTCCCCATTGGCTCTTGTCGCCCGACCCGTCCGAAAGGTTTCCTCGGGGCAGCAGCATCACTCTTCCCCCGAGCGAGGTCCTTCCGTGTCCAGCACGCTTCCCAGCACCGACCAGACCGCCCCGGCCGCCCCGCAGGGCACCCCCGCCACCGGCACCGCGCGCGTCAAGCGCGGCATGGCGGAGCAGCTCAAGGGCGGCGTGATCATGGACGTCGTCACCCCGGAGCAGGCGAAGATCGCCGAGGACGCGGGTGCCGTCGCCGTCATGGCCCTGGAGCGGGTCCCGGCCGACATCCGCAAGGACGGCGGGGTGGCCCGGATGTCCGACCCGGACATGATCGAGGGCATCATCGGGGCCGTCTCGATCCCCGTCATGGCGAAGTCCCGCATCGGCCACTTCGTCGAGGCCCAGGTCCTCCAGGCGCTCGGCGTCGACTACATCGACGAGTCCGAGGTGCTGACCCCCGCCGACGAGGTCAACCACTCCGACAAGTTCGCCTTCACCACCCCGTTCGTCTGCGGCGCCACCAACCTCGGCGAGGCGCTGCGCCGGATCGCCGAGGGCGCGGCGATGATCCGCTCCAAGGGCGAGGCCGGCACCGGCAACGTGGTCGAGGCCGTCCGGCACCTGCGGCAGATCAAGAACGAGATCGCCCGGCTGCGCGGCTACGACAACAACGAGCTGTACGCCGCGGCCAAGGAACTGCGCGCCCCCTACGAGCTGGTCAAGGAGGTCGCCGAGCTGGGCAAGCTGCCCGTGGTGCTGTTCTCCGCCGGCGGCGTCGCGACCCCGGCCGACGCGGCGCTGATGCGGCAGCTCGGCGCCGAGGGCGTCTTCGTCGGCTCCGGCATCTTCAAGTCCGGCGACCCGGCCAAGCGCGCCGCGGCGATCGTCCGCGCCACCACCTTCTTCGACGACCCCAAGGTCATCGCCGACGCCTCCCGCAACCTCGGCGAGGCCATGGTGGGCATCAACTGCGACACCCTCCCCGAGACGGAGCGGTACGCCAACCGCGGTTGGTGACCGGCCACCGCCCCCGGTACGGCGCCCCCGCGGCGCCGTACCCCCGTACCGCACCGAGTAGCGAGGCACAGGTCACCCGACCATGACGACCACCACCGTGATCCCGCCGCAGTCGACCGCGCCGGACGCCCGCACGCCGCTGATCGGCGTGCTCGCCCTCCAGGGCGACGTACGGGAGCACCTGGCCGCGCTCGCCGCGGCCGGCGCCGCGGCCCGACCGGTCCGCCGCCCCGAGGAACTCGCGGAGGTGGACGCCCTGGTGGTCCCCGGCGGCGAGTCCACCACCATCTCCAAGCTCGCGGTGCTCTTCGGGCTGATGGAGCCGCTGCGGGCGCGGGTCCGCGCGGGAATGCCCGTCTACGGCACCTGTGCGGGCCTGATCATGCTCGCCGACCGCATCCTCGACCCCCGGTCCGGTCAGGAGACGATCGGCGGGATCGACATGGTGGTGCGGCGCAACGCGTTCGGCCGGCAGAACGAGTCCTTCGAGGCCGCCGTCGAGGTCACGGGCGTCAGCGGGTCCCCCGTGGAGGGGGTCTTCATCCGCGCCCCCTGGGTCGAGTCCGTCGGCCCCGGCGTCGAGGTGCTGGCCACCCACGCCGGGCACGTGGTCGCCGTCCGCCAGGGCCGTGCGCTGGCCACCTCCTTCCACCCGGAACTGACCGGCGACCACCGGGTGCACGCCCTCTTCGTGGCGATGGTGCGGGCCGCCGTCGCCTCCTGAGGGAGAACGGCCGGCGCCCGGGACGGGTCGGGCGTGCGGACGGCGGGCCGTGCGATCCTTGTAGGATCGCTGGCGTTCGTAAAGAGATGGGTTACGCGAAGGAGACAGGCAGATGTCCGGCCACTCTAAATGGGCCACGACGAAGCACAAGAAGGCCGTGATCGACGCCAAGCGCGGCAAGCTCTTCGCGAAGCTGATCAAGAACGTCGAGGTCGCGGCCCGCCTCGGTGGCGTCGACCTCGAAGGCAACCCGACGCTGTTCGACGCCGTGCAGAAGGCCAAGAAGCAGTCGGTTCCCAACAAGAACATCGACTCCGCGATCAAGCGCGGTGGCGGTCTCGAAGCCGGTGGCGCCGACTACGAGACGATCATGTACGAGGGCTACGGCCCCAACGGCGTCGCCGTGCTGATCGAGTGCCTCACCGACAACCGCAACCGGGCCGCCTCCGACGTGCGGGTCGCGATGACCCGCAACGGCGGCTCCATGGCGGACCCGGGCTCGGTGTCGTACCTCTTCCACCGCAAGGGCGTCGTGATCGTCCCCAAGGGCGAGCTGAGCGAGGACGACGTCCTCGGCGCCGTCCTGGACGCGGGCGCCGAAGAGGTCAACGACCTCGGCGAGTCCTTCGAGGTGCTGAGCGAGGCGTCCGACCTGGTCGCCGTCCGCACCGCCCTCCAGGAAGCCGGCATCGACTACGACTCGGCCGACACCAACTTCGTCCCGACCATGCAGGTCGAACTGGACGAGGAGGGCGCCAAGAAGATCTTCAAGCTGATCGACGCCCTGGAGGACAGCGACGACGTGCAGAACGTCTTCGCCAACTTCGACGTCCCGGACGACGTGATGGAGAAGGTCGACGCCTGACGCCGCGGCCCGCGCACCGTCCCCGGACGGACGCGCGGACCGCACCGGGCACCGCCGACGGGCCGACGGGACACACCCGTCGGCCCGTCGACGTGTACGGGCCGACGGGTCCCGCCCCGTACGGTCGATGCGGGGCGCGCCGTGCCCCGTTGTCAGCGGGTGCCGATAGCCTGCGGGAACAGGTGATCGACGGGAGGCGGTTGGCGTGCGCGTACTGGGGGTGGACCCCGGGCTGACCCGCTGTGGGGTCGGGGTGGTGGAGGGCGTCGCCGGGCGGCCGCTCACCATGGTCGGCGTCGGCGTGGTCCGCACCCCTGCCGATGCGCCCCTCGGCCACCGACTGGTCGCCATCGAGCAGGGCATCGAACAGTGGCTCGACGAACACCGCCCGCAGTACGTGGCCGTGGAGCGGGTCTTCAGCCAGCACAACGTGCGCACGGTCATGGGCACCGCCCAGGCCAGCGCCGTGGCCCTGCTCTGCGCCTCCCGCCGGGGACTGCCCGTCGCCCTGCACACCCCCAGCGAGGTCAAGGCCGCCGTCACCGGCAGCGGGCGCGCGGACAAGGCCCAGGTCGGAGCCATGGTCACCCGCCTGCTCAGGCTCGACGCCCCGCCGAAACCCGCCGACGCCGCCGACGCCCTCGCCCTCGCCATCTGTCACATCTGGCGCGCCCCCGCCGTGAACCGCCTCCAGCAGGCCCACGACGAGGCCCGCCGGGCCAGCACCCTCGCACGGAAGGTCAACCGATGATCGCCTTCGTCAGCGGCCCGATCGCCTCGCTCGCCCCGGACGGGGCCGTCGTCGAGGTCGGCGGCATCGGCATCGCCGTCCAGTGCGCGCCGAACACCCTCTCCGCGCTCCGCGTCGGCCAGCCCGCCAGGATCGCGACCTCGCTGGTCGTCCGCGAGGACTCGCTCACGCTCTACGGATTCGCCGACGAGGACGAACGCCAGACGTTCGAACTGCTCCAGACCGCGAGCGGCGTCGGCCCCCGGCTCGCCCAGGCCATGCTCGCCGTGCACAGCCCCGACGCGTTGCGCCGCGCCGTCGCCTCGGCCGACGAGAAGGCGCTGGTCGCCGTTCCCGGCATCGGCAAGAAGGGCGCGCAGAAGCTCCTCATCGAACTCAAGGACCGGCTCGGGGCCCCCGTCGGCACCGCTCCGGCATCCGCCGCCCCGGCCGCCCCCGGCTGGCGCGACCAGCTCCAGACCGCCCTGATCGGCCTCGGCTACGCCCCCCGCGAAGCCGACGAGGCGGTCACCGCCGTGACCCCGCAGGCCGAGGCGGCCGAGGGCGCCCCCCAGGTCGGCACGCTCCTCAGGGCGGCCCTCCAGAGCCTGAACAAGGCCCGCTGACGCCCCGGCGCCCCCCGTCGTGGGGGCGCCGGTGACGTCTGCCCCCCCCCGCACCGGCTTTCGCACGCCACCCGCCGGCCGGACCGACCGGCCCCCTCCACCACCCCGAGGCACGCTGATGAACTGGGACGACTCGACCGACGAGACCTCCGCCGCCGAGGCCGACCGGCTGGTGGGAGCGTCCGCCGACCGTGAGGACCAGGCGGTGGAGGCGGCCCTGCGGCCGAAGGACCTGGCCGAGTTCATCGGTCAGGAGAAGGTCCGCGAACAGCTCGACCTGGTCCTGCGCGCCGCCCGGGCGCGCGGCGCCACCGCCGACCACGTCCTGCTGTCCGGTCCCCCCGGCCTCGGCAAGACCACCCTGTCCATGATCATCGCGGCCGAGATGGGCGCCCCCATCCGGATCACCAGCGGCCCGGCCATCCAGCACGCGGGCGACCTCGCCGCCGTCCTCTCCTCCCTCCAGGAGGGCGAGGTCCTCTTCCTTGACGAGATCCACCGCATGTCGCGGCCCGCCGAGGAGATGCTCTACATGGCCATGGAGGACTTCCGCGTCGACGTGATCGTCGGCAAGGGACCCGGGGCCACCGCGATCCCCCTGGAACTGCCGCCCTTCACCCTCGTCGGCGCCACCACCCGCGCCGGACTGCTGCCCCCGCCGCTGCGCGACCGCTTCGGCTTCACCGCGCACATGGAGTTCTACGGCCCGCCCGAACTGGAGCGCGTCGTCCACCGGTCCGCCGGACTCCTCGACGTCACGATCGACACCGGGGGCGCCGCCGAGATCGCCGGCCGGTCCCGCGGGACCCCCCGCATCGCCAACCGACTGCTGCGCCGGGTCCGCGACTACGCACAGGTCAAGGTGGACGGAGCGATCACCCGTGAGGTCGCCGGGGCGGCCCTGCGGGTCTACGAGGTGGACGAACGCGGCCTCGACCGGCTGGACCGGGCGGTGCTGGAGGCGCTGCTCAAGCTGTTCGGCGGCGGTCCGGTGGGCCTGTCCACGCTGGCCGTCGCGGTGGGGGAGGAGCGCGAGACCGTCGAGGAGGTCGCCGAGCCCTTCCTGGTCCGGGAGGGGCTGCTCGCGCGCACGCCCCGTGGTCGGGTGGCCACGCCGGCGGCCTGGGCGCACCTCGGACTGACCGCCCCCGAGCGGGCCCCGGGCGGATTCGTCGGCGGAATCGGACAACAGGACCTGTTCGGGGCGTGACGGCGCGTGTCCTCGCGGGGTCGGGAACCCCGGTGCCATGCTGAGCGTTGTTCCATCAGCGCGGACTCGCTTAGACTCCGCCGATGGCCCCCTCATGGGGGCGTCACCACACCCCCAATGATCAGGCCGCGCCGCAAGCGGTCCCTTGAAGGAAGTTCCGACCCGTGAGTCTCGTGACCCTCCTCCCGTTCATCGTGCTCATCGGGGCCATGTTCCTGATGACGCGGTCTGCGAAGAAGAAGCAGCAGCAGGCCGTCCAGATGCGGGACCAGATGCAGCCCGGATCAGGCGTCCGCACGATCGGTGGCATGTACGCCACCGTCAAGGAGGTCAGCGAGGACACGGTCCTCCTCGAAGCCGCCCCCGGCGTCCACCTGATCTTCGCCAAGAACGCGATCGCCGTCGTCCTCGAGGACGACGAGTACAACCGTCTCGTGCACGGCACGGACGAGACCGACGAGACCGACGGGTCTGACGACCTCGACGGCGCAGTCGTCCCCGATGACGCTTCCTCCCTCACCGAAGCCGCCGAATCCGAGGACTCCCGCGCCTCCCGCATCGACCTCGGCAAGAAGGACGCCGACACCGAAGCCGCCGGTGACGCGGCGGACGGGGCCGAGAAGGCGGCCGATGCCGAGCCGAAGAAGACCGACGGCGAGTCCGACGCGAAGTAGTCACGCCCGGGAGCTCCGCCGAGACCGCTCACGCGCGGTGGCTCCCGGGTCGTGCTGGCTTCACGCCGCGTCTCCACACCAGTGACCGGCCGTCGGCGCCCGACCCGCGCGGGGCGGCTGGAGAGGGAGAAACGACAAGGTGGCAGCACCCAAGAAGGGCCGTAAGCCGAGTGCACAGGGAAAGCCCGGGCGCACGCTGGTCCTGATCCTGATCGCCATGGTGGCGCTCACCGGGGGAATGTTCCTTTCGGGGCACACTACCCCGCGACTCGGGATCGACCTCGCCGGCGGTACGAGCATCACGCTCAAGGCGAAGAACGAACCCGGCCAGAAGAACGCGGTCAACCAGACCAACATGGAAACCGCCGTCGGCATCATCGAACGGCGGGTGAACGGCCTCGGCGTGTCCGAGGCCGAGGTGCAGACCCAGGGCAACGACAACATCATCGTCAACATCCCCCGGGGCACCGACGAGGAAACAGCGCGTGAGCAGGTCGGCACGACCGCGAAGCTGTCCTTCCGACCCGTCCTGAGCGGCATGCCGGTCACCGAGTCGGGCAAGGAGTCGCCCAGCCCGTCCCCGAGCGCCTCCGGCGACAAGGGCAAGGCCGGCGAGAGCGGCAAGCCCTCGGCCAGCTCCAGCAGCTCCGCCTCCCCCTCGCCGTCGAGCAGCGCCACCACCCAGGGCCGCGCGGTGACCGGGGCCCTCGCCGCCGACGCCACCCCCAGCGGTTCCGCCTCGGCCGAGCCGTCGGACTCCACCAGCCCGGCGCCGTCGTCCAGCTCCTCCGCCGACGCGGCCGCCGCCGCCCAGGCCACCGACCTCCAGAAGCGACTCGAAGCGCTCGACTGCTCCACCGCCGAGGGCCGCCTGAACGCCAGCGACAAGGCCCGGGCCGCGAAGCCCGAGGACCCGGTCGTCGCCTGCGACCCGGACAGCGGCTACAAGTACGTGCTGGGCCCCGTCGCCGTCGAGGGCAAGCGCATCTCGGACGCCAGCGCCGTCATCGACCCCCAGGGCGTCGAGGGCTGGATCGTGCAGATGGACTTCGACAAGAAGGGCGCGGACCAGTTCGGCAAGATCACCTCCGAGCTCGCCGCGAAGGGCGCCCCGCAGAACCAGTTCGCCATCGTCCTCGACGGTGAGATCACCTCCGCCCCCTCGGTGAACACCGCGATCACCGGTGGCAACGCCCAGATCTCCGGCAACTTCAAGCAGGAGGAAGCCGAGAACCTGGGCAACATGCTCTCGTACGGCGCCCTGCCGCTGACGTTCGAGGAGCAGAGCGTCACCACCGTCACCGCCGCGCTCGGCGGTGAGCAGCTGGAGGCCGGCCTGATCGCCGGTGCCATCGGCCTCGCCCTCGTCGTGATCTACCTGGTGGTCTACTACCGCGGCCTGGCACTGATCGCCATCGCCTCGCTGCTGCTCTCCGCGGCCCTCACCTACGTGCTGATGTCCCTGCTCGGCCCCGCCATCGGCTTCGCGCTGAACCTGCCGGCCGTCTGCGGTGCGATCGTCGCCATCGGCATCACCGCCGACTCGTTCATCGTGTTCTTCGAACGGGTCCGCGACGAAGTCCGGGAAGGCCGCTCGCTGCGGCCCGCCGTCGAACGAGGCTGGCCCCGTGCCCGACGCACCATCCTGGTTTCCGACTTCGTGTCGTTCCTCGCCGCCGCCGTGCTGTTCATCGTCACGGTCGGCAAGGTCCAGGGCTTCGCGTTCACGCTGGGCCTCACCACCCTGCTCGACGTGGTCGTGGTGTTCTTCTTCACCAAGCCGCTGCTGACCCTGGCCGCCCGCTCCAAGTTCTTCGCGGACGGTCACCCCTGGTCCGGCTTCGACCCGAAGCGCCTCGGGATCAAGGCCCCGCTGCGCCGCACCCGCCGCCCGTCCGCCCCTCTGACCGACCCGAAGGAGGCGTGACATGTCGCGACTCGGTGAACTGGGCGCCAAGCTGTACCGCGGCGAGGTCGGGTACGACTTCGTCGGCAAGCGCCGCTTCTGGTACGGCGTCTCCATCCTGATCACCATCACGGCGATCGTCGGCCTCGCGGTGCGCGGCCTGAACATGGGCATCGAGTTCCAGGGCGGTGCCGTCTTCACCACGCCCAAGGTGAGCGTGTCCGCCGCCCACGCGGAGAAGGTCGCCGAGGAGGCGGCCGGGCACGACGCGATCGTGCAGGAACTGGGCACCGGCGGCATGCGGATCCAGATCAGCAACGTCGACACCAGCAAGGCCGACCAGATCCGGCCGACGCTCGCCAAGGAACTGAACGTCGACCCGAAGGACATCAACGCCGAGCTGGTCGGCCCCAGTTGGGGTGAACAGATCGCCAACAAGGCATGGACCGGCCTCGGCGTGTTCATGATCCTCGTGGTGATCTACCTGGCGATCGCCTTCGAATGGCGGATGGCACTCGCCGCACTGATCGCCTTGATCCACGACATCACCATCACCGTGGGCGTCTACGCCCTCGTCGGCTTCGAAGTCACGCCCGGTACCGTCATCGGTCTGCTGACGATCCTGGGCTACTCGCTGTACGACACGGTGGTCGTCTTCGACTCGCTCAAGGAACAGTCGAAGGACCTCACCAAACAGACCCGCTTCACCTACAGCGAGGTCGCGAACCGGTCCATCAACAGCACCCTGGTGCGGTCGATCAACACCACGGTCGTCGCGCTGCTGCCGGTCGCCGGTCTGCTGTTCATCGGTGGCGGTGTCCTCGGCGCCGGCATGCTCAACGACATCTCGCTGTCGCTGTTCGTCGGTCTCGCGGCCGGTGCCTACTCGTCGATCTTCATCGCCACGCCGCTCGTCGCCGACTTCAAGGAGCGCGAGCCGCAGTTCAAGGCGCTCACCAAGCGGGTGCTCGCCAAGCGGGCCCAGGCCGCCCGCGACGAGGCGGCGGCCGGCGGCGACGGTGCGCAGCCACAGGACTCCGTGCCCGACGGCGAGCAGCACGCCGTCGTCGGCCCCCGCAGCCAGCGGGGCCGCGGCCGCTCCTCGGGGCGGCGCCGATGACCGGGGTGAGCGAGCTGTTGCTGAGCCGCATCCGGGACGTGGCGGACTACCCGGAGCCGGGCGTGGTGTTCAAGGACATCACCCCCCTGCTCGCCGACCCGGAGGCGTTCACCGCGCTGACCGACACCCTGACCGAGCTCACGCTGCGGTACGGGGCCACCAAGGTCGTCGGTCTGGAGGCCCGGGGCTTCATCCTGGGCGCTCCGGTCGCCGTACGGGCGGGGGTGGGCTTCATCCCCGTCCGCAAGGCCGGCAAGCTGCCCGGTGCCACCCTCAGCCAGTCGTACGACCTTGAGTACGGTTCCGCCGAGATCGAGGTGCACGCCGAGGACCTCACCCCCGAGGACCGGGTGATGGTCATCGACGACGTCCTCGCCACCGGCGGCACGGCCGAGGCGTCGCTGTCGCTGATCCGGCGCGCGGGCGCGTCGGTGGCCGGGGTCGCCGTCCTGATGGAGCTGGGCTTCCTGAACGGCCGGACCCGGCTGGAGGCCGCGCTGGACGGCGCCCCCCTCCAGTCCCTCATCACCATCTGACCGTCCCGCCGCCGACCGCGGCACGGTTTCGGGGCGCCCCCGGGAACACCAGGTTCCCGGGGGCGCCCCTTTTCCGGCGATGCCCGGTCTTCGGCGGCTCCAGGAATTCTTGGCGCATATCTTGCGTTGACAGCCGCACAGGATGTCCCATGGGCCACAGCAGCGCCCCGGGCACCTCCCGGGGCCCTGACAGATTCCTGCGCGCGGGTGTCGCGCATCGCCGTCCCGGGACCACCGGGGGCGTCCGCGGTGCCCACGGTCACGACGGCCGCTCGCGCAGGGCGGCGTCCCGCACGACAGGAGGCCGCGGCCCGGGGTCGATACCATGGGCCTGCCGGGACCTGACCGGAGGACCCGGAAGCGCACGAGGAGCGCACTTGCCAGACGAGCCCCAGCCATTCGCCGCCACGCCCGACACGCAGGCAGAACGGGCGGCGGCCCGCACCACCGCGACCGCCAAGCCCGCGCAGGACGCGCGGCCGGGCAAGCCGGCCGAGCACGCGCGCAGCGGTCGGGCGGAGGAACCGTCGCGCCCGAAACCGTCTCCGCGGCCCGCTCCCGCCTCCCCGGCGTCCGGCCCGGCCCGCCCCGCCCCCGGGCAGGCTTCGGCGCGCTCCGCCTCGTCCAACCGGGTCCGTGCCCGGCTCGCCCGGCTGGGCGTCCAGCGCTCCAACCCGTACAACCCGGTCCTGGAACCGCTGCTGCGGATAGTGCGGGGCAACGACCCCAAGATCGAGACGGCTACCCTGCGCCAGATCGAGAAGGCGTACCAGGTCGCCGAGCGCTGGCACCGTGGTCAGAAGCGCAAGAGCGGCGACCCGTACATCACGCACCCGCTGGCCGTCACCACGATCCTCGCCGAGCTCGGCATGGACCCGGCGACCCTCATGGCGGGCCTGCTGCACGACACCGTCGAGGACACCGAGTACGGCCTCGACACCCTGCGCCGGGACTTCGGGGACACCGTCGCCCTGCTGGTGGACGGCGTCACCAAGCTGGACAAGGTCAAGTTCGGCGAGGCCGCGCAGGCCGAGACCGTCCGCAAGATGGTCGTCGCCATGGCCAAGGACCCGCGCGTCCTGGTCATCAAGCTCGCCGACCGCCTCCACAACATGCGCACCATGCGCTACCTCAAGCGGGAGAAGCAGGAGAAGAAGGCCCGCGAGACGCTGGAGATCTACGCCCCGCTCGCCCACCGGCTGGGCATGAACACCATCAAGTGGGAACTGGAGGACCTCGCCTTCGCGATCCTCTACCCCAAGATGTACGACGAGATCGTCCGGCTCGTCGCGGAGCGCGCCCCCAAGCGGGACGAGTACCTGGCCATAGTGACCGACGAGGTCCAGGCCGACCTGCGGGCCGCCCGCATCAAGGCGACCGTCACCGGCCGCCCCAAGCACTACTACAGCGTCTACCAGAAGATGATCGTCCGCGGCCGGGACTTCGCGGAGATCTACGACCTGGTGGGCATCCGCGTCCTGGTGGACACCGTCCGCGACTGCTACGCGGCCCTGGGCACCGTCCACGCGCGCTGGAACCCGGTTCCGGGGCGCTTCAAGGACTACATCGCGATGCCCAAGTTCAACATGTACCAGTCGCTGCACACCACCGTGATCGGGCCCAACGGCAAGCCCGTCGAGCTCCAGATCCGCACCTTCGACATGCACCGCCGGGCCGAGTACGGCATCGCCGCGCACTGGAAGTACAAGCAGGAGGCCGTGGCGGGCGCCTCCAAGGTCCGCACCGACGCCCCCAAGAGCCCGGCCGGCAAGGCGGGCAAGGACAGTGCGGCCGTCAACGACATGGCGTGGCTGCGCCAGCTGCTCGACTGGCAGAAGGAGACCGAGGACCCGGGCGAGTTCCTGGAGTCCCTGCGCTTCGACCTGTCCCGCAACGAGGTCTTCGTCTTCACGCCCAAGGGCGACGTCATAGCGCTGCCCGCGGGCGCCACCCCCGTCGACTTCGCGTACGCCGTGCACACCGAGGTGGGCCACCGCACCATAGGGGCCCGGGTCAACGGCCGGCTCGTCCCGTTGGAGTCCACGCTCGACAACGGCGACCTGGTGGAAGTGTTCACCTCGAAGGCGACCAACGCCAGCCCCTCCCGGGACTGGCTCGGCTTCGTCAAGTCCCCCCGGGCCCGCAACAAGATCCGCGCCTGGTTCTCCAAGGAACGCCGCGACGAGGCCATCGAGCAGGGCAAGGACGCCATCGCCCGCGCGATGCGCAAGCAGAACCTGCCCATCCAACGCATCCTCACCGGGGACTCCCTGGTCACCCTCGCCCACGAGATGCGCTACCCGGACATCTCCTCGCTGTACGCGGCGATCGGCGAGGGCCACGTCGCCGCGGCGAACGTCGTCCAGAAGCTCGTCCAGGCGCTCGGCGGCGAGGAGGCCGCCAGCGAGGACATCGAGGAGAGCGTGCCCCCGGCGCGCGGCCGCGGCCGCAAGCGCCGCTCCAACGCCGACCCCGGGGTGGTCGTCAAGGGCGTCGACGACGTCTGGGTGAAGCTGGCGCGCTGCTGCACCCCCGTGCCGGGGGACCCGATCATCGGGTTCGTGACCCGCGGCAGCGGCGTCTCGGTGCACCGCGCGGACTGCGTCAACGTCGAGTCCCTGTCCAAGCAGCCCGAACGCATCCTGGACGTCGAGTGGGCGCCCACCCAGTCCTCGGTGTTCCTCGTCGCCATCCAGGTCGAGGCGCTGGACCGCTCCCGGCTGCTCTCCGACGTCACCCGGGTCCTGTCGGACCAGCACGTCAACATCCTCTCGGCGGCCGTCCAGACCTCCCGCGACCGGGTGGCCACCTCCCGGTTCACCTTCGAGATGGGCGACCCCAAGCACCTCGGGCACGTCCTCAAGGCGGTCCGCGGAGTGGAGGGCGTCTACGACGTCTACCGCGTCACCTCGGCCCGCAGGCCCTGAGCGGGCCGGTCACGGAGCACGACGAAGGGGGCTGACCCGCACCGGAGCGTGCGGGTCAGCCCCCTTCGTCGTCGCTACGGGCCCGGGGTCAGCCCCCGAACTCCTGGAGACCCTTGAGCGCCTGGTCGAGCAGCGCCTGCCGGCCCTCCAACTCACGCTCCAGCTTGTCCGCCTTGGCGTTGTTGCCCTGCGTCCGCGCCGCGTCGATCTGCGCCCGCAGCTTGTCCACGGCCGCCTGGAGCTGACCGGTCAGGCCCTCGGCACGGGCCCGTGCCTCCGGGTTGGTCCGGCGCCACTCCGACTCCTCCGAGTCCTGGAGGGCCCGCTCCACCGTGTGCATCCGGCCCTCGACCCGCGCCCGGGCGTCCCGCGGCACGTGACCGATGGCCTCCCACCGCTCGTTGACCGAACGGAACGCGGCCCGGGCCGCCTTCAGATCCGTCACCGGGAGCAGCTTCTCGGCCTCCGCGACCAGCTCCTCCTTGAGCTTCAGGTTCTCCGTCTGCTCGGCGTCACGCTCGGCGAACACCGAACTGCGGGCCGCGAAGAACACGTCCTGCGCACCCCGGAAACGGTTCCACAGGTCGTCCTCGTGTTCCCGCTGGGCCCGGCCCGCGGCCTTCCAGTCCGCCATCAACTCGCGGTAGCGGGCCGCCGTCGGACCCCAGTCCGACGAACCCGACAGCGCCTCCGCCTCGGAGACCAGCCGCTCCTTGGTCTTGCGGGCCTCCTCGCGCTGCGCGTCCAACGACGCGAAGTGCGCCTTGCGCCGCTTGGAGAACGCGGAGCGGGCGTGCGAGAAGCGGTGCCACAGCTCGTCGTCGGACTTCCGGTCGAGGCGGGGCAGCCCCTTCCAGGTGTCCACCAGCGCCCGCAACCGCTCACCGGCGGACCGCCACTGCTCGCTGCGGGCCAGCTCCTCCGCCTCGGAGACCAGGTCCTCCTTGGCCTGCCGCGCCTCGTCGGACTGCTTCGCCCGCTCGGCCTTGCGCTCCTCACGGCGCGCGTCGACCGTCTCCACGAGCTTGTCGAGCCGCTTGCGCAACGCGTCGAGATCGCCCACCGCGTGGTGCGCGTCCACCTGTTCACGGAGGTGACCGACCGCGGTCTGGGCGTCCTTCGCCGACAGGTCGGTGGTCCTCACCCGGCGTTCGAGGAGGCCGATCTCCACGACCAGGCCCTCGTACTTGCGCTCGAAGTAGGCCAGCGCCTCCTCGGGAGAGCCGGCCTGCCAGGAACCGACGACCTGCTCGCCCTCGGCCGTCCGCACGTACACGGTCCCCGTCTCGTCGACGCGGCCCCACGGGTCGCTGCTCACAGCGCCTCCTCCACATGATGCCCGCGCGGGCCGAGGCGGCCCCCGGGCATCGTCCACAGTTTCGTCACGGTCAATCTAGGCGACCGGCGGGGCGGCTGTCCGCATCCCGCGCGACCGGATTTACGCAGTCCGGATCAGGACTTGGTGACCGTGGCCTTGTTGATGACCACGGTCGCGTTGGGCTTGGTCGTCCCCATCTGGTCCGGGGCCGCGGCACCCGCGCCCGCGATCTTCTTCAGCACCTTCATGCCCGACGCGGACAACGTGCCGAACGGCGTGTAGTCCGGCGGCAGCTGGCTGTCCTGGTAGACCAGGAAGAACTGGCTGCCGCCCGAGTCGCGGCCCTTGTTGGTCTGCCCGTTGTACTGGTTGGCCATGGCCACGGTCCCCGCCGGGTACACGTTGCCCTTCAGCCGCTTGTCCTTCAGGTTCTCGTCCGGGATCGAGTAGCCCGGCCCGCCCTGCCCGGTGCCCTGCGGGTCACCGCACTGGAGCACGTAGATGCCGCTGGTGGTGAGCCGGTGGCACTTGGTGTGGTCCAGGTAGCCCTTGTTCAGCAGGAAGTCGAACGAGTTCACCGTGCGGGGCGCCGCCGCCGCGTCGAGCCCGATGTCGAGGACACCGCACGTGGTGTCCAGCTTCATCGTGTACTTCGCGGACTTGTCGATGGCGAGCTTGGGTTCCTTCTTGTACGTCGCCGTCTTCGGCTTGCCCGCGGCGGGCTTCTCGCACGGGTCCGGGGCCTTGCTCGGCGAGGCCGCGGCCCCGCTCTTCTTGTCGCCGCCGCCGTCGAAGGCGCCCGCGGCGTACGACACCGCGCCGCCCGCCACGACCACGGCCAGTACCGCCGCGATCACCGCGTTACGCGTACGCCCCTTGCGCCGTGCGTCCTCGCGCCGCTGCTGCTGCCGCAAGAACTTCTCCCGGGCGAGCTGCCGCCGCCGCTGCTCCTGGCTGACCAACGGGATGTCTCCGTTCCTGTCGTGGTCAGTCGTGGCTACGCCTCGAAAACCCTGACCGCCTGCACATGTGCCCCGTACCGTATCCGGGTTCGCTGTGTGTACGGCAGCGCCGGTAGGCTCTGGGGGAGCCGCGCCCTCCGGACGGCGGGCGTCACGGCATCCCATTCGTACGAGACGTACGAGAACATTCCGAGACACACGAAGGACGATCGTGCTCATTGCGGGGTTCCCCGCCGGGGCCTGGGGCACCAATTGTTATCTGGTCGCCCCCGCCGCCGGCGAGGAGTGCGTGATCATCGACCCGGGCCACCAGGCCGCCCAGGGAGTCGAGGACGCCATCGCCAAGCATCGACTCAAGCCCGTCGCGGTCATCCTCACCCACGGCCACATCGACCACGTGGCCTCGGTGGTCCCGGTGTGCGGCGCGCACGACGTGCCCGCCTGGATCCACCCCGAGGACCGGTACATGATGAGCGACCCGGAGAAGGCGCTCGGCCGGAGCATCGGGGCGCCCCTGCTGGGCGAGCTGACCGTGGGCGAGCCCGACGACCTCCGGGAGCTGACCGACGGCTCCACCCTGGAGCTCGCCGGCCTCGACCTCACCGTGGCGCACGCACCCGGGCATACCAGGGGGTCGGTGACCTTCAGGATGCCCGAGGGCGCGGACGTGCCGTCCGTGTTCTTCTCGGGCGACCTGCTCTTCGCCGGCTCCATCGGACGCACCGACCTGCCCGGCGGCAGCCACCCCGAGATCCTGCGGTCCCTGGCCCGGGTGTGCCTGCCGCTCGACGACTCGACCGTGGTGCTGTCCGGCCACGGCCCCCAGACCACCATCGGCCGGGAGCGCGCCACCAACCCCCATCTGCGGCAGGTGGCCGACGGCCAGGGAGCCCCCGCGGCCCCCCGACGAGGAATGTGACGAGACCAACCCCGTGAGCACCTTCACCGCCCCCAAGGGCACGTACGACCTGATCCCCCCGACCAGCGCGGTCTTCCTCGCCGTCCGCGACGCGCTCGCGGCGCCGCTCAGGGCCGCCGGGTACGGGTACGTCGAGACCCCCGGCTTCGAGGACGTCGAGCTCTTCGCCCGTGGCGTCGGCGAGTCCACCGACATCGTCACCAAGGAGATGTACACCCTCACCACCAAGGGCGGCAGCGAACTGGCGCTGCGCCCCGAGGGCACCGCCTCCGTGCTGCGCGCCGCGCTGGAGGCCAACCTCCACAAGGCCGGCAACCTGCCGGTCAAGCTCTGGTACTCCGGCTCGTACTACCGCTACGAGCGCCCCCAGAAGGGCCGCTACCGCCACTTCTCGCAGGTCGGCGCCGAGGCCATCGGCACCGAGGACCCGGCACTCGACGCGGAACTGATCCTGCTGGCCGACCAGGCGTACCGCTCCCTCGGTCTCACCGGCTTCCGCATCCTGCTCAACTCGCTCGGCGACCGCGAGTGCCGGCCCGCCTACCGGGCGGCGCTCCAGGACTTCCTGCGCGGCCTCGACCTGGACGAGGAGACCCGCCGGCGCATCGAGATCAACCCGCTGCGCGTCCTCGACGACAAGCGCGCCGAGGTGCAGGCCCAACTCGCCGGCGCCCCGCTGCTGCGGGACCACCTGTGCGAGGCGTGCCGCGCCTACCACGCCGAGGTCCGCGAGCTGCTGACCGCCCAGGGCGTCGCCTTCGAGGACGACCCGCGGCTGGTGCGCGGCCTCGACTACTACACCCGGACCACCTTCGAGTTCGTCCACGACGGCCTCGGGGCGCAGTCCGCGGTGGGCGGCGGCGGCCGGTACGACGGCCTGTCCGAGATGATCGGCGGCCCCGCGCTGCCGTCCGTCGGCTGGGCGCTCGGCGTGGACCGCACCGTCCTCGCGCTGGAGGCCGAGGGGATCACCCTCGACGTCCCGCCCGCCACCAGCGTGTACGCGGTGCCGCTCGGCGAGGAGGCCCGCAAGGTCCTCTTCGCCGTGGTCGCCGACCTGCGCCGGGCGGGGATCGCGACCGACTTCGCCTACGGCGGTCGCGGCATCAAGTCCGCCATGAAGTCCGCGCACCGCTCCGGCGCCCGGTTCGCGCTGGTCGCGGGGGAGCGGGACCTGGCGGACGGAGTGGTCCAGCTCAAGGACATGGAGTCGGGCGAGCAGCAGCCCGTCGCCCTGGACGCGGTCGTCGAGGCGCTGCGCTCCCGGCTCGGCTGAGCGCACATCCGTACGAGGGGGTCGCGCGGCCGGGTGCCGTGCGGCCCCCTCGTCGTCCTTCCCAGAGGACCCGTCCGACGCCGGGGCGGAGCCCGCCACCTGCGACTCGGGCCGCCACCGGGCGGACGGACCTTATCCGTACCGAACGGTGGGACCCAGGTCACGTACGGCACAATGACCCTGCCCTTGGACCGCGACTCGACTGACGGAAACGGCGAGATGACCAAGACGACGACAGCAGAACCCCCGGTGTCCTCGGCCCCTTCCGCGCCGGACACTTCGAGAGTGGGCGCCGGCCGGGGGCTCGCCCTGCTGCTGGTGATCACCGGCGCGGCCGGACTCCTCGCCGCGTGGATCATCACCCTCGACAAGTTCAAGCTCCTGGAGAACCCGGACTACGTCCCCGGGTGCAGCGTCAACCCGGTCATCTCCTGCGGCAACATCATGAAGAGCGAGCAGGCGAGCGTCTTCGGGTTCCCCAACCCGATGCTCGGGCTCGTCACCTACGGCATCGTCATCGCCGTCGGCATGAGCCTGCTCGCCGGTGCCCGCTTCCCGCGCTGGTACTGGCTCACCATGAACGCCGGAATGCTCTTCGGCGTCGGCTTCTGCGCCTGGCTCACCCAGCAGTCCCTCTACGAGATCAACGCCCTGTGCCTGTGGTGCTGCCTCGCCTGGGCCGCCACGATCATCATGTTCTGGTACGTGACCTCCTCCAACATCCGCAACGGCTTCCTCCCGGCACCGAGCTGGCTGAAGGGCTTCTTCGCCGAGTTCACCTGGGTCCTGCCCGTCGTGCACCTCGGCATCATCGCCATGCTGATCCTGACCCGCTGGAAGGACCAGCTCTGGGCGGCCAGCTGAGCCGCTCGGCCGCTGGGCCGCGGTCCGTGCCGCCCCCCGGGCCACTGCCCGGCGGCACGGGCCGCGGCGCCGCTGACATAGGGTTCACCCGTGGAACCCGATCTCTTCACCGCGGCAGCCGAGGAACGTCAGGAGAAGGACCCGGCGAGCAGCCCGCTGGCCGTGCGCATGCGCCCGCGCACCCTTGACGAGGTCGTCGGCCAACAGCACCTGCTCAAGCCCGGAGCCCCCCTGCGCCGCCTGGTCGGCGAGGGCGGCGGCGGCCCGGCCGGCCCCTCCTCGGTGATCCTGTGGGGCCCGCCCGGCACCGGGAAGACGACCCTCGCGTACGTCGTCTCCAAGGCCACCAACAAGCGCTTCGTGGAACTCTCGGCGATCACCGCCGGCGTCAAGGAGGTCCGCGCGGTCATCGAGGGCGCCCGTCGCGCCACCGGCGGCTACGGCAAGGAGACCGTCCTCTTCCTGGACGAGATCCACCGCTTCAGCAAGGCGCAGCAGGACTCGCTGCTGCCGGCCGTGGAGAACCGCTGGGTCACCCTGATCGCCGCCACCACCGAGAACCCGTACTTCTCGGTGATCTCCCCGCTGCTCTCCCGCTCCCTGCTGCTCACCCTGGAACCCCTCACCGACGAGGACCTGCGCGGTCTGCTGCGGCGGGCGCTCACCGACGGACGCGGGCTCGGCGGCGCCGTCACCCTCGACGGGGACGCCGAGGGCCATCTGCTGCGGATCGCCGGCGGGGACGCCCGGCGCGCGCTCACCGCGCTCGAAGCCGGTGCCGGTTCCGCCCTCGCCAAGGGCGAGGGCACGGTGACGCTGACCACCCTGGAGGAGTCCGTCGACCGGGCGGCGGTGAAGTACGACCGCGCGGGCGACCAGCACTACGACGTGACCAGCGCCCTCATCAAGTCGATCCGGGGCTCCGACGTGGACGCCGCGCTGCACTACCTGGCCCGCATGATCGAGGCCGGCGAGGACCCCCGGTTCATCGCCCGCCGGCTGATGATCTCCGCCAGCGAGGACATCGGGCTCGCCGACCCGACCGCCCTGCCCCTCGCCGTGGCCGCCGCCCAGGCCGTCGCGCTCATCGGCTTCCCGGAGGCGGCGCTGACCCTCAGCCACGCCACCATCGCGCTGGCCCTCGCCCCCAAGTCCAATGCGGCGACCCTCGCGATCGGCGCCGCCATGGAGGACGTCCGCGCCGGTCTCGCCGGCCCGGTCCCCGCGCACCTGCGGGACGGCCACTACCAGGGCGCCGCCAAGCTCGGTCACGCCCAGGGCTACCTCTACCCCCATGACGTCCCCGGCGGCATCGCCGCCCAGCGGTACGCGCCCGAGGCCGTCGAGGGCAAGCACTACTACCGGCCCACCCGGTACGGGGCGGAGGCCCGGTACGCGGACGTCGTGGACCGGGTCCGCGCCCGCCTGCGGGGCGAGCAGCCGGGCGGCTCCGACACCCCCGCGGAGTAGCCGAGCACCGGGCCGGGTCATCCCGACCCCGGACACCCGCTAAACTGGCCCGAGTGCTGCGTCCCGTGTCCGACTCCGGTCGGCTCACCAGAGCGGGACGAGCAGCCGGGACCCGGTCCGTGAGGACGGGGTTCCAGGAGCGTCGCGCACCGTCGAACGGTGTCGCGGGCAGCCCACCACCCCCCTGCGGCGGTCGGTGGGCCACTCGCGTGCTGCACGTATGTGCCCAGACCAGGGGAGCGGCTGCCCGAGGGTCCACCAGGACCCCCCGGGTTTCCCCAGGCTGCGGATGCGACCTCCCCTAACCCTGGTGAAGCCGTATTCGCACAGAGTGAGAGAGGTTGGTTCGTGCCGAACCAGTCCCGTCCCAAGGTCAAGAAGTCGCGTGCCCTCGGCATCGCGCTGACCCCCAAGGCCGTCAAGTACTTCGAGGCCCGTCCCTACCCGCCGGGTGAGCACGGCCGCGGTCGCAAGCAGACCTCGGACTACAAGGTCCGTCTGCTGGAGAAGCAGCGTCTGCGCGCGCAGTACGACGTGTCCGAGCGCCAGCTCGTCCGCGCCTACGACCGCGCCAGCAAGGTCCAGGGCAAGACCGGCGAGGCCCTGATCATCGAGCTGGAGCGCCGCCTCGACGCCCTGGTCCTGCGTTCGGGCATCGCCCGCACCATCTACCAGGCCCGTCAGATGGTCGTCCACGGCCACATCGAGGTCAACGGCAAGAAGGTCGACAAGCCCTCCTTCCGCGTCCGCCCCGACGACGTCGTGATGGTGCGCGAGCGCTCCCGCGAGAAGACGCTGTTCCAGGTCTCCCGTGAGGGTGGCTACGCGGCCGACGGCGAGACCCCGCGCTACCTCCAGGTCAACCTGAAGGCCCTGGCCTTCCGCCTCGACCGGGACCCGCAGCGCAAGGAGATCCCCGTGATCTGCGACGAGCAGCTCGTCGTCGAGTACTACGCCCGCTGACCCGGACGTAGCACTCCCCGCGCCCCGCGCATCAGCCCGTCGTCTCCCCGCTCCACGGAGCAGGGGAGGCGGCGGGCCGTGTCGTTTCCGCCGCCGCCCCGCCCCCGGGGCCGTCCCCCTCCCGGGGTTCCTGCGGTGCCACGGGCACCGGTTGCGCGCTCCGGCCCAGGGCCCGTCGCACGGCGGCGTCCAGTCCGAGCCGGGCGCCCTCCCGCACCGCCGCCTCGTACGCCGCCGGGCCCAGCCGGGCGCGGCACCGCCGCTCACCCGACGCCCGCGGGTCACGGGACGGGGCCGAACCGAACAACGGCGACCCCACCGAGGGCCACAGGGCGCCCGCCGCCCCCCGGAGCACCGCCGCCTCCGCCGGATCGCCCTCGTCCAGGGTGACCAGCGCCAACAGCTCGATCGCGAGCAGGGCGCCCACCAGGTCCTGGAATCCGTGCTCGATGACCAAGCACTCCTCCACCAGCCGCCGGGCCCGGGCCGGATCGCCCTCCGACCAGGCCACGTAGGCGAGGACGAGCAGCGCGTACGCCAGGGCCCAGCGCTCGCCGTGGTCCTCGCAGACCTCGCGCACCTCCTCGCACAGCCGTACCGCCTCGGCCGTGCGGCCCGCCCCGCCCCGGTCGTCCGGTGCCCCCTCGCCCGGGAAGCCGCCCTGGACGAGGACCGCCGTCGCCAGCTCCACCCGGGCCAGCAGCACCAGGCTGTTCAGCTCGCCGATGTCCTCGTAGCGCTCCAGGGCCGAGCGCAGCAGCCGCTCGGCGCGCACCGCGTCGTCGCCGACCAGGGCCAGGAAGCCGGTGCGGTGCTCGGCGTAGGCGACCGCCACGGCGTCGTCCGTGCGCTCCGCCTCGTCCCGGCACTCGTGGAGCGCGGTGAGCGCCGCGACCGTGTCGCCCTGGAGCAGCGCCACGTGCCCGAACGCGCACAGCGCCTTCAGCCGGGCGTCCGGGACTCCGTCGGACTCCGCCTCGGGGCCCTGGTCGAGTTCGATGCTCCGCTGGAGCCAGTACCGGCCCTCGGCCAGCCGTCCGCACCCCACCCAGCAGAACCAGAGGGTGCCCGCCAGGTGCAGCCCCGGTCGGGTGTCCCCGGGCTCGTTCAGCGCGTGTTCCAACGCGGCCCGCAGGTTCGGCAGCTCCACCTCGATCCGTGCGGCGGCCTCCTTCTGACGCGACGAGAACCACTCCAGTTCGCACCAGGTCGCCAGCCCCGCGTACCAGTCGCGGTGCCGGTGCCGCAGCCGCGCCGTGTCCCCGGAGCCCTCCAGCCAGTCGGCGCCGTACGCCCGGACGGTCTCCAACATGCGGTACCGCACGCCGCCGGGGCCGTCCTCGCGACTGACCACGGACTGCGCCAGCAACTCGCCGAGCACGTCGAGCACCTCGTCGGCGGACAGCCCCTGCGCCCCGCACACGTATTCGGCGGCCTCCAGGTCGAAGGACCCGGCGAACACCGACAGCCGCGCCCACAGCAGCCGCTCCTGCGCGGTGCACAGTTCATGGCTCCAGCCGATGGCGGTGCGCAGCGTCCGGTGCCGGGGCGGTGCGTCCCGGCCGCCGCCGGTCAGCAGCCGGAACCGGTCGTCGAGCCGGTGCAGGAGCTGCCCCGGCGACAGCACGGTCAACCGACCGGCCGCCAGTTCCACCGCGAGCGGGATGCCGTCCAGCCGCCGGCAGATCTCCCGCACGTCCGCCGTGTTGTCCTCGTCCAGCGCGAAACCCGGCACGGCGGCCTCGGCGCGGTCGGCGAACAGCGCCACGGCGTCCCGTTCGTCCAGCGGGGCGAGCGGGACCACGCGTTCGCCCCGCACCCCGAGCGGACGCCGCCCGGCGGCGAGGACCCGCAGCCCCGGGGCGGCCCGCAGCAGGTCGCCCACGAGGGCGGCGCAAGGGGCGACCAGGTGCTCGAAGCCGTCCAGGACGAGCAGAGCGCGCTGCCCGGCGAAGTGTTCCCGCAGCACCTCCAGGGCGGGGCGGACGGCGTGGTCGACGAGCCCCAGCGACGCGGCGGCCGCCCGGTCGACGTGCTCCACGGCGTGCACGGCGGTGAGGTCCACCAGGCGCGCGCCGTCCGGAAGGGCGCACGCCGCCGCGGCCCGGGCCACCAGCCGTGACTTGCCGACCCCGCCGGGGCCGACCACGGTCACCAACCGGTCGTGGGCCGTCGCCTCGCCGAGACGGGTCAACTCGGGGGCGCGGCCCACGAAGGCGGTCAGCTCCAGCGGGAGGTCGCGGGGCACCTCGGCGACGTCCGAAGAATCGTTCGTTCGCGGCGCGGGCCGCGATGTGGGTCGCATGGGCAACGGAGCGTACTCACGCATAAGCGGTACGTACAATCAGTCCGCCCGGCTCCCCTGCGCCGCGGGCCCGGCGCGGCCCCCCGGTCCGTGGCGCGGCGGGGGCGAAATGGGGTGCGGAGCCCTGCTCCCGGCGCGATAGGCTCGTACGACACCTGTCGGCACCGGCCGGCGGTTCTCAACCACGTCGACCACGTCGACCATGACGCCCCGGTCCGTCCGGGCGATACCTCAGGGAGCGGTGCACAGTGTCCGGTGGAGAGGTTGCCGGGATCCTGGTGGCCGTCTTCTGGGCGATCCTGGTCTCCTTCCTCGCCGTCGCGCTGGCGAGGCTGGCCCAGACGCTGAAGGCGACCACCCGACTCGTCGCGGACGTGACCGACCAGGCCGTCCCGCTCCTCGCGGGGGCCACCGAGGCGGTGCGGTCCGCCCAGACCCAGCTCGACCGGGTCGACTCCATCGCCTCCGACGTGCAGGAAGTCACCCAGAACGCCTCCGCGCTGTCCTCCACCGTCGCCTCCACCTTCGGCGGCCCCCTGGTGAAGGTCGCCGCGTTCGGGTACGGAGTCCGCCGCGCCGTCGGCCGCAAGAGCGCCCCCGCCGATCCCCCGCCCACCGAGCGGACCCGCCGTACCGTGATCGTCGGCCGGACCGTCCCCACCGCCCGCCGTGGCAGGCGGAAGAAGGACTGACACGCGATGTTCCGCCGTACGTTCTGGTTCACCGCGGGCGCCGCTGCCGGGGTCTGGGCCACCACCAAGGTCCACCGCAAGCTCAAGCAGCTGACGCCCGAGAGCCTCGCCGCCCAGGCCGCCAACAAGGCCGTCGACGCGGGCCACCGGGTCCGGGAGTTCGCCCTCGACGTCCGCGCCGGCATGCTCCAGCGCGAAGCCGAACTCGGCGACGCGCTCGGTCTGCACGACCCGGTCGACCACCACGAGCTGCCCGCGCCGCGCCGCGCCGCCCTCGACAGCTACCCCCCAGTCGGCCCGAACGCACCGGAACACCTCGGTCACCGCACGCGTTCGGACCTGTATTCGCACAAGGACAACCGGAATGAGGACCACTGATGGAGTCGGCTGAAATCCGCCGTCGCTGGCTGCGCTTCTTCGAGCAGCGCGGGCACACCGTCGTGCCGTCGGCGTCGCTGATCGCGGACGACCCCACGCTGCTCCTGGTCCCGGCGGGCATGGTCCCCTTCAAGCCGTACTTCCTCGGCGAGGTCAAGCCCCCCTACGCCCGTGCCACCAGCGTCCAGAAGTGCGTGCGCACCCCGGACATCGAAGAGGTCGGCAAGACCACCCGGCACGGCACGTTCTTCCAGATGTGCGGCAACTTCTCCTTCGGGGACTACTTCAAGGAAGGCGCCATCAAGTACGCCTGGGAGCTGCTGACCAGCTCCCTCGCGGACGGCGGCTACGCCCTCGACCCCGAGCGGCTGTGGATCACGGTCTACGAGGAGGACGACGAGGCCGAGCGCATCTGGCGCGACGTCGTCGGCGTCCCCGCCGAGCGCATCCAGCGCCTGGGCAAGGGACCCAACTTCTGGTCCATGGGCGTCCCCGGCCCCTGCGGCCCCTGCTCCGAGATCAACTACGACCGCGGCCCCGAGTTCGGCGTCGAGGGCGGCCCCGCCGTCAACGACGAGCGGTACGTCGAGATCTGGAACCTCGTGTTCATGCAGTACGAGCGCGGCGAGGGCACCGGCAAGGAGGACTTCGAGATCCTCGGCGAACTGCCGAACAAGAACATCGACACCGGCCTCGGTCTCGAACGGCTCGCCATGATCCTCCAGGGCGTGCACAACATGTACGAGATCGACACCTCCCGGGTCGTGATCGACAAGGCCACCGAGCTGACCGGCGTCGCCTACGGCAAGACCCACGAGAGCGACGTGGCGCTGCGCGTGGTCTCCGACCACATGCGCACCTCCGTGATGCTCATCGGCGACGGCGTGACCCCCGGCAACGAGGGCCGCGGCTACGTGCTGCGCCGCATCATGCGCCGGGCCGTCCGCAACATGCGGCTGCTGGGCGCCACCGGTCCCGTCGTCGGCGAGCTGGTGGACACCGTCATCCGCTCCATGGCCGAGCAGTACCCGGAGCTGGAGGGCGAGCGCGGCCGCATCGAGGTCGTGGCCCTCGCCGAGGAGGCCGCCTTCCTCAAGACCCTGAAGGCCGGCACCAACATCCTCGACTCCGCCGTCACGGAGACCAAGGCCGGCGGGGGCACCGTGCTCTCCGGCGACAAGGCGTTCCTGCTGCACGACACCTGGGGCTTCCCCATCGACCTCACCCTGGAGATGGCGGCCGAGCAGGGCCTCGCCGTCGACCAGGACGGCTTCCGCCGGCTGATGAAGGAGCAGCGGGAGCGCGCCAAGGCCGACGCCCGCGGCAAGAAGACCGGTCACGCCGACCTCGGCGCCTACCGGGAGATCGCCGACAGCGCCGGCGAGACGGACTTCATCGGCTACTCCGACACCGAGGGCGAGTCGCGGGTCGTCGGCATCCTGGTGGACGGTGTCGCCTCGCCGGCCGCCACCGAGGGCGACCAGGTGGAGATCGTCCTCGACCGCACCCCGTTCTACGCCGAGGGCGGCGGCCAGATCGGCGACACCGGTCGCATCCGGCTGGACTCGGGCGCCGTGGTCGAGGTCCGCGACTGCCAGAAGCCGGTCCCCGGCGTCTACGTCCACAAGGGCGTCGTCCAGGTCGGCGAGGTCACGCTCGGCGCCGCCGCCCACGCCACCATCGACGTGCGTCGGCGCACCGCCATCGCCCGTGCCCACTCGGCCACCCACCTCACCCACCAGGCGCTGCGGGACGCCCTCGGCCCGACGGCCGCCCAGGCCGGTTCCGAGAACCAGCCCGGCCGCTTCCGGTTCGACTTCGGGTCCCCGGCCGCGGTGCCCGGCACCGTCCTCACGGACGTCGAACAGCGGATCAACGAGGTGCTCTCCCACGACCTCGCCGTGCACGCCGAGGTCATGAGCATCGACGAGGCCAAGAAGCAGGGCGCCATCGCCGAGTTCGGCGAGAAGTACGGCGAGCGGGTCCGGGTCGTCACCATCGGCGACTTCTCCAAGGAGCTGTGCGGCGGCACCCACGTCCACAACACCGCCCAGCTCGGGCTGGTCAAGCTGCTCGGCGAGTCGTCGATCGGCTCCGGGGTCCGCCGCATCGAAGCCCTCGTCGGCGTCGACGCGTACAACTTCCTGGCCCGTGAGCACACCGTCGTCGCCCAGCTCCAGGAGCTGGTCAAGGGCCGCGCCGAGGAACTGCCCGAGAAGATCTCCGGCATGCTCGCCAAGCTGCGGGACGCGGAGAAGGAGATCGAGCGGTTCCGCGCGGAGAAGGTGCTCCAGGCCGCCGCCGGTCTCGCCGAGTCCGCCAAGGACGTCCACGGGGTCGCCCTCGTCACCGGTCAGGTCCCGGACGGCACCACCGCCGACGACCTGCGCAAGCTGGTGCTCGACGTCCGGGGCCGGGTACAGGGCGGGCGCGCCGTCGTCGTGGCCCTGTTCACCACCTCGGGCGGCAAGCCGCTCACCGTCATCGCCACCAACGAGGCGGCCCGTGAGCGCGGTCTGAAGGCCGGCGACCTGGTCCGCACCGCCGCCAAGACCCTCGGCGGAGGTGGCGGCGGCAAGCCCGACGTCGCCCAGGGCGGCGGTCAGAACGCCGCTGCGATCGGGGACGCCGTCGGCGCCGTCGAACGGCTCGTCGCGGAAACCGCCGCCTGATGCGCCGGGGCCGCAGACTGGCGATCGACGTGGGTGACGCCCGGATCGGTGTCGCCTCCTGCGACCCCGACGGCATCCTCGCGACGCCGGTGGAGACCGTGCCGGGACGGGACGTCCCGGCCGCCCACCGGCGGCTGCGCCAGCTCGTCGACGAGTACGAGCCGATCGAGGTCGTCGTCGGACTCCCGCGTTCGTTGCGGGGCGGTGAAGGTCCGGCGGCGGCGAAGGTCCGCACCTTCGCCGGACGGCTCGCCACCACGATCGCGCCCGTCCCGGTGCGCCTGGTGGACGAGAGGATGACCACAATTACGGCCAGCCAGGGACTGCGCGCCTCGGGCGTCACGTCCCGAAAGGGTCGGTCTGTCATCGACCAGGTTGCCGCTGTGGTGATCCTCCAGAACGCTCTGGAGTCCGAACGGGCGTCAGGCGAGGCACCCGGCGAGGGCGTCGAAGTGGTCATCTGATCGCGATACGGTAACGTTCCGCGCGATGCGGTGGTGTTCGAACAGCCCCCGCACAGCAAAGAGGTGGGTGCGACGGCGCGCCGCGAGTGCTCACGTGCCCCGCCTCGCGGCTCGATGGGGACAGATGACTGATTATGGCCGGGGCCAGGGCTCCGAACCGTGGTATCCGGAGGACCCGTTGTACGGGGACGTCGGATGGGAGGGCCAGCAGCAGGGCCACCCCGGCCAGTCCCCGCAGACGGGTCACCAGCAGTACCCGCAGGGCGAGCAGTACGGTCACCAGGGCCAGCCCGGTCACTTCCCGCAGCACCAGCAGCAGCACCAGCACCAGCAGGAGTACGTCCAGCAGCAGGTTCCCCAGGGCTACGACCAGCAGGTCTCCCCGGGGTACGACCAGCAGGTCCCCCAGGGCTACGACCAGTGGGCCGCGCAGACCGCACCGGCCCAGTCGGACGGCTACGGCCAGCAGTACCAGGGGGGCTGGGAGACGGCCCAGCCCGGACAGATCCCCTACGGCACCGACCCGACCGGGACCTACCCCGGGCAGCCCGAGGCGTACGGCGTCGAGCCCCCCGACTACTACGGCACTCCCGAGGCGTACCCCCCGCCGGAGCCCCCCGCCCGACGGCGCCCCGAGCCCGAACCCGAAGAGGAACCGGCCCGGGGCGACGGTCGTCAGGACTGGGACCCGGACCGTGACGGTCCGGAGGAGGGCTTCTTCGCGGACTCCGGCCGCGGCGCCCCCGCGGCCCCCCGCGGTCCCGACGCCGACGGGTACGACGACGAGTACGACGACGAGCCGTCCGGCCGGGACGGGGACCGCCGCTCCCGGGGCGGCAAGGGAAAGCAGAAGCGCCGCAACGGCTGCGCCTGCCTGCTGGTGACCGCGGTGTTCGTGGGCGGCCTCGGCGCCGTCAGCTACTTCGGCTACCAGTTCTACCAGGACCGGTTCGGCGAGCCGGCCGACTTCGCCGGCGACGGCCTGACCACGACGGTGTCCGTCGAGATCCCCAAGGACTCGGGCGGCTACGTCATCGGTCAGAAGCTCAAGGAAGCCGGGGTCATCAAGAGCGTCGACGCGTTCGTCTCCGCGCAGCAGCAGCACCCCAAGGGCAACACCGTCCAGGACGGCGTCTACACGCTCCGCAAGGAGATGTCCGCGGCCAGCGCCCTCGAACTCATGCTCAGCCCCAAGAGCCGCAACAACCTCATCATCGCCGAGGGCCGCCGCAACATCTGGGTGTACGAGCAGATCGACAAGCGACTCGACCTGCCCGGGGGCACCACCAAGGGCGTCGCCTCCGCCCAGTGGAAGTCGCTCGGTCTGCCGGACTGGGCGATGAACGGCGCGGGCGACCGGAAGGACCCGCTGGAGGGCTTCCTCTACCCGTCCAGCTATCCCGTGGCCGAGGGCATGAAACCGGCGGACGTCCTGAAGAAGATGGTCACCCGGGCCAAGAACCAGTACGAGACCTACGACCTCCAGGCCAAGGCCCGTGAGGTGGGGCTCAAGAACCCCCTCGAAGTCATCACGGTCGCCAGCCTGGTCCAGGCCGAGGGCATGACGCACGACGACTTCAAGAAGATGGCAGCCGTCGTCTACAACCGGCTCAAGCCGGACAACACGGCCACCAACCGGAAGATCGAGTTCGACTCCAGCTACAACTACCTGAAGAACCAGAGCAAGATCGACATCTCCACCAGGGAGATCCGCAACTACGACCACCCCTACAACACGTACTTCGTCGAGGGACTGCCGCCCGGACCGATCGGCAATCCCGGCGAGGACGCCCTGCGCGCCGCCATCGAGCCGGACGGCGGCGACTGGATGTTCTTCGTCTCCATCGACGGCAAGACGACCAAGTTCACCGAGACGTTGGCCGAGCACGAGGAACTGGTGGCGGAATTCAATGAGCGGCGCAAGAACGGTGAGTGAGCCCACCGACCGGAGCCGTCGTCGGGCGGCCGTCCTCGGCTCGCCCATCGCCCACTCGCTCTCCCCGGTCCTGCACCGAGCGGCCTACGCCGAACTGGGGCTGGCCGACTGGAGCTACGAACGGTTCGAGGTGGACGAGGCGGCGCTGCCCGACTTCCTGGCGGGACTCGGCCCCGAGTGGGCGGGGCTGTCCCTGACCATGCCCCTCAAACGCGCCGTCATACCCCTGCTCGACTCGGTCAGCGAAACCGCCGCGTCGGTCGAGGCGGTCAACACGGTCGTGCTCACCGAGGACGGCCGTCGCACCGGCGACAACACCGACGTCCCCGGCATGGTCGCCGCCCTGCGCGAACACGGAGTGGAGAGCGTGGAGTCCGCTGCCGTGCTCGGTGCGGGGGCCACCGCCTCCTCCGCGCTGGCCGCGCTCGCCCGGATCTGCACCGGTGAGATCACCGCCTACGTCCGCAGCGCCGCCCGGGCCGCCGAGATGCGCCAGTGGGGCGAACGCCTCGGCGTCGAGGTCCGCACCGCGGACTGGGCCGACGCCGCCCGTGCCCTGCACGCCCCCCTCGTCATCGCCACCACCCCGGCCGGGACCACCGACGCCCTCGCCGCCGCGTTGCCGGAGCGTGTGGCGACCCTCTTCGACGTGCTGTACGAGCCGTGGCCCACGGCGCTGGCGGCCCGCTGGTCCGCCTACGGGGGCGCCGTCGTCAGCGGACTCGACCTCCTGGTCCACCAGGCCGTCATCCAGGTCGAGCAGATGACCGGGCGCACCCCGGCCCCGCTGGCCGCCATGCGGCAGGCCGGGGAACGGGCGCTGGCCGCCCGCTGAGCACCGGCCCGCGAACCGCCCCGCCGGAGCCGACCGGCGCGGCGGTTCGCGGGCCCCGGCGTCCGCTTGCTGGACCTTCGAACGGGTAACCGCCGCGGACGTGGGAAGATCGGGGGTGGCGGGGCCGGGACCGCGCACCCGGTCGTGCCGCCCAGTTGCGTGCGCGAACAGAGGAGCACCCTTGAGCAGGTTGCGCTGGCTGACGGCGGGGGAGTCCCACGGACCCGCTTTGGTGGCGACGCTGGAAGGCCTTCCCGCCGGTGTCCCGATCACCACGGAGATGGTGGCGGACCACCTAGCGCGGCGGCGCCTCGGGTACGGGCGCGGCGCCCGGATGAAGTTCGAACGCGACGAGGTCACCTTCATCGGTGGCGTCCGACACGGACTCACCCTCGGTTCCCCGGTCGCGATCATGATCGGCAACAGCGAGTGGCCCAAGTGGGAACAGATCATGGCGGCCGACCCGGTCGACCCCGCCGAACTCGCCAACCAGGCCCGCAACGCGCCCCTGACCCGTCCGCGCCCCGGCCACGCCGACCTCGCGGGCATGCAGAAGTACGGCTTCGACGAGGCCCGTCCGATCCTGGAACGCGCCTCCGCCCGGGAGACCGCGGCCCGGGTCGCGCTCGGCGCGGTCGCCCGCTCCTACCTCAAGGAGACCGCGGGCATCGAGATCGTCAGCCACGTCGTGGAACTCGCGGCGGCCAAGGCCCCGTACGGCGTCCTGCCGGTGCCCGGCGACGTCGAGAAGCTGGACGCCGACCCGGTGCGCTCCCTCGACGCCGACGCCTCGAAGGCAATGGTCGCCGAGATCGACCAGGCCCACAAGGACGGCGACACCCTCGGCGGAGTGGTCGAGGTCCTCGCCTACGGCGTGCCCGTCGGCCTCGGCTCGCACGTCCACTGGGACCGCCGGCTCGACGCCCGGCTCGCCGCCGCGCTCATGGGCATCCAGGCGATCAAGGGCGTGGAACTCGGCGACGGCTTCGACCTGGCGCGCGTCCCGGGCTCCCAGGCCCACGACGAGATCGTCAGCACCCCCGAGGGACTGCGCCGCTCCACCGGCCGCTCCGGCGGCACCGAGGGCGGCCTCACCACCGGTGAACTGCTGCGGGTGCGGGCCGCGATGAAGCCCATCGCCACCGTGCCGCGGGCCCTCGCCACCGTCGACGTGGTGACCGGCGAGGCCACCCAGGCCCACCACCAGCGCTCCGACGTCTGTGCGGTCCCGGCCGCCGGGATCGTCGCCGAGGCCATGGTGGCCCTCGTCCTCGCGGACGCGGTGGCCGAGAAGTTCGGCGGCGACAGCGTGCCCGAGACCCGCCGCAACGTCCGGTCCTACCTCGACAACCTGCACATCCGGTGACGACGGTGCCCGACACATCCGGGTCGCCCTCGACGCGGGGGGCCGCCGGCACCGGCGCGGACACGACGGGACCCACCGGTCCCGGCGGTCCGGTCGTCGTTCTGGTCGGTCCCATGGGCGTCGGCAAGTCCACCGTGGGGGCGCTGCTCGCGGAGCAGTTGCACCGCCCCTACCGGGACACCGACGACGACATCGTCACCGCCGAGGGCCGCCCCATCGCCGACCTCTTCGTGGACGAGGGCGAGCCCTACTTCCGCGCCGTCGAGAAGGCGGCCGTGCGCGAGGCCCTCGCCACCCACCACGGCGTCCTCGCCCTGGGCGGCGGGGCCGTCCTCGACCCCGACACCCGTGCGCTGCTCGCCGCCCACCCCGTCGTCTTCCTGTCGATGGACGTGGACGAGGCCGTGCGCCGCACCGGGCTCAACGTCGCCCGCCCGCTGCTCGCCGTCAACCCCCGCCGTCAGTGGCGGGAACTGATGGAGGCGCGCCTTCCGCTGTACACCGAGGTGGCCCGCGCCGTCGTCCCGACGGACGGACGCGGCCCCGAGGAGGTCGCCCGGGCGGTCCTCGACGCGCTCGGGCTGCCCACCGACCCTCCGCAGGAGAACACCCCATGACCGCGCAGGAACCCATCCGCATCGAGGTCGCCGGCACCGCCGGCACCGAACCGTACGAGGTGCTCGTCGGCCACCAGCTGCTCGGCGAGCTGGGCCCGCTGATCGGCGACCGGGTCAAGCGCGTCGCGGTGATCCACCCCGAGGCCCTGGCCGAAACCGGTGAGGCGCTGCGCGCCGACCTCGCCGGGCAGGGCTTCGAAGCGGTGGCCATCCAGGTGCCCAACGCGGAGGAGGCGAAGACCGCCGAGGTCGCCGCGTACTGCTGGAAGGCGCTGGGCCAGTCCGGGTTCACCCGCACCGACGTGATCGTCGGGGTGGGCGGCGGCGCCACCACCGACCTCGCCGGCTTCGTGGCCGCGAGCTGGCTGCGCGGGGTCCGCTGGATCGCCGTGCCCACCACCGTCCTCGGCATGGTCGACGCGGCCGTGGGCGGCAAGACCGGCATCAACACCGCCGAGGGCAAGAACCTCGTCGGCGCCTTCCACCCGCCCGCCGGGGTGCTGTGCGACCTCGCCGCACTGGAGTCGCTGCCGGTCAACGACTACGTCTCCGGACTCGCCGAGATCATCAAGGCCGGCTTCATCGCCGACCCGGCGATCCTCGACCTGATCGAGGCCGACCCCGCGGCGGCCCGGACCCCCGCAGGACCGCACACCGCGGAACTCATCGAACGGGCCATCAAGGTCAAGGCCGAGGTCGTCTCCGGTGACCTGAAGGAGTCCGGCCGCCGCGAGATCCTCAACTACGGCCACACCCTGGCGCACGCCATCGAGAAGAACGAGCGCTACCAGTGGCGGCACGGGGCCGCGGTCGCCGTCGGCATGCACTTCGCCGCCGAACTGGGACGGCTCGCCGGACGTCTGGACGACGCGACCGCCGACCGGCACCGCGCGGTCCTGGAGTCCGTCGGGCTGCCGCTCAGCTACCGCTACGACCAGTGGCCCAAGCTGCTGGAGACCATGAAGGTCGACAAGAAGTCCCGGGGCGACCTGCTGCGCTTCATCGTCCTCGACGGCCTCGCCCGGCCCACGGTCCTGGAAGGACCCGATCCGGCGGTGTTGCTCGCCGCGTACGGGGAAGTGGCCGAGTAACCCCCGGGGGAAACCTTCCCCGGCGGACCCACGGCCCGGCCCGGGCCGGGTACCGTTTCGGGGCGCTCCCCCCGTGCCGGGGGGAGCGGGGCGGGTCGCTCGGGAACTTCTCCCCGGCCGCCGCCAGTTGCCTGTACGAGACGCGTTCCTCCGTCCCGGTGAGCAGCGGGACGGACCGGCAGGAGACGGAGTGGCACCGGATGCAGCACGCAGGGGGAGCACCGCTGCCACCGAACGGGAGGTCGGGCCCCGGCTGGCCGCCCCCCGGCCCGCCGGTACCGCCCGCCGCCGCACCCCGGGGGTTCCCCCCGGCGGCACGGGGCGCCCACCCGCCCGGTCCGCCCCCCGGCCACCCGCACGGCCCGCCGCCCGCCCACCCGGCGAGTCCGCCGCCCGCCCGGCCGGCCAGTCCTGCGCGGCCCGCCGTTCCCCCCGGCCCACCGCCCGCAGGTCCGCCCCCGCCGGGTCACCTCCCGCCGCCCGGACCGGACGCCACCGGCCAGGTCCGGCTGCCCCCCGGCGGCCCGGTCGCCGTCCCGAACCCCGGGCCGGCTCCTTCGGCGGCCGACCTGACGGCGACCACCCTCGCCGTGCTGCTGATCGGCCCGGCGGGCGCCGGCAAGACCAGCGTCGCCCAGTACTGGGCGGAGCACCGACGGGTCCCCACGGCGCACATCAGCCTCGACGACGTGCGCGAATGGGTCCGCTCCGGATTCGCCGACCCGCAGGCCGGGTGGAACGACCACTCCGAGGCGCAGTACCGCCTGGCCCGCCGCACCTGCGGCTTCGCCGCGCGCAACTTCCTCGCCAACGGCATCTCCTGCATCCTCGACGACGCCGTGTTCCCCGACCGTCCGGTGGTCGGCCTCGGCGGCTGGAAACGGCACGTGGGACCGGGGCTGCTGCCCGTCGTCCTGCTGCCGGGCCTGGAGATCGTCCTGGAGCGCAACGCCAAGCGTCGGGGCAACCGCCGGCTCACCGACGAGGAGGTCGCCCGCATCCACGGCCGGATGGCCGGCTGGTACGGCTCGGGCCTGCCCATCATCGACAACTCCCAACTCGACGTCCCCGCCACCGCCCGGGTGCTCGACGAGGTCCTCACCCGATCGGTCACCAGCCCGCCCGCCTGGTGACCCCCGAAGAGCCCGTCCGGACGAGCTGACCGGGCCCTTTCGCCCCGCCGCTCGTACGCTCGGGACATGGCAGAGGTCTACGCAGCCCGCCGGGACCGTCTCCGGGAACGCACCGCGGCCGGCGGTACCGCGGCGGCACTCGTCTCCCGCCCCGCCAACGTCCGCTACCTCGCCGGAGCCGCCCCGCCCGGGGCGGTCCTGCTGCTGAAGGACGACGGTGACCTGCTGGTCCTCGCCGAGTCCCCGGACGCACGCCCCGGTGACCCGCAGCCCGACGACGGCCTCCTCACCCAGGCCCTGCCGGACCCGCGGGGCGACACCGCGGTCACCGCGGCCACCCTCGCCGCGGCCCACGGCGCCGATGCGCTCGCCGTCGAGGAGCACCATCTGACGGTCGCCCGTCACCGTGCCGTCGCCACCGCCGCCCCGGGGCTGCGGCTGGCCGACGTCGGCGGGGTGGTCGAACAGCTCCGGCTGGTCAAGGACGAGGACGAGATCGCCTGTCTGCGGATCGCCGCCGAGATCGCCGACCAGGCGCTGGGCGAACTCCTCGAATCCATCCTGGTCGGCCGCACCGAACGGCACCTCGCCCTGGAGCTCGAACGCCGGCTGGTCGACCACGGGGCCGACGGTCCCGCGTTCGCCACCTCGGTCGGGACCGGTCCGGACGCGGGCCGGGTCGGACACCGGCCCACCGACCGGAGGGTCGAGGAGGGCGACTTCCTGTCGGTCTGCCTCGGCGCCGCCTACCGTGGCTACCGGTGCGAGATCGGGCGCACCTTCGTCATCGGGACCTCGCCCGCGGACTGGCAGATCGAGCTGTACGACGCCGTCTTCGCCGCTCAGCGCGCCGGTCGGGAGGCGCTGACCCCCGGCGCCGCCTGCCGTGACGTGGACCGTGCGGCCCGCCACGTACTGGAGTCGGCGGGGCACCGGGAGGGCGTTCCCCCGCGGACGGGGCACGGTGTGGGACTCGAAAACGACGAGGACCCGCAGCTCGCCCCCTCAGCCATGGGTAAACTGGACGCTTGTGTGCCGGTCACCGTCGAGCCGGGGGTTCACCTCCCCGGCCGGGGCGGGGTCCGGATCGATGACACGCTCGTCGTCCGCTCCGACGCGGACGGCGGACCCGAGCTACTCACCATCACGACCAAGGAGCTGCTGGCGCTCTAGCCTCAGCACACGCTGAGCCGCCGGACGCGGGCCCCGTCGGTCGTCCACGTCAGTCCAGGAGATTCCGCAACCGTGGCTTCCACGAACGACCTCAAGAACGGCATGGTGCTCAAGCTCGACGGGGGCCAGCTCTGGTCCGTCGTCGAGTTCCAGCACGTCAAGCCCGGCAAGGGCCCTGCCTTCGTGCGCACCAAGCTCAAGAACGTGCTGTCCGGGAAGGTCGTCGACAAGACCTTCAACGCCGGCGTCAAGGTCGAGACGGCCACCGTCGACAAGCGCGACATGCAGTTCTCCTACATGGACGGCGACTACTTCGTCTTCATGGACATGGAGACCTACGACCAGCTCCACATCGACCGCAAGACCGTGGGCGACGCCGCGAACTTCCTCCTGGAGGGCTTCGAGGCCACCGTGGCGCAGAACGAGGGCAGCGTGCTCTTCGTGGAGCTGCCCACCGCGGTCGAGCTGGTCATCGCGGAGACCGAGCCGGGCGTCCAGGGCGACCGCTCCACGGGCGGCACCAAGCCCGCGAAGCTGGAGACCGGGTTCGAGATCCAGGTTCCGCTCTTCATCACCACCGGTGAGAAGATCAAGGTCGACACGCGTTCGGGCGACTACCTCGGCCGGGTGAACAGCTAACCGTGGCTGCCCGGAACACGGCTCGCAAGCGCGCCTTCCAGATCCTCTTCGAGGGCGACCAGCGCGGGGTCGACGTGCTGACCGTCCTCGCGGACTGGGTGCGGCACTCGCGCACCGACACCCGTCAACCGCCGGTCAGCGAATTCACCATGGAGCTGGTCGAGGGGTACGCGCAGTACGAGCAGCGCATCGACGAGCTGCTGGCGCAGTACTCCGTGGGGTGGACGCTGGACCGGATGCCCGTCGTGGACCGGAACATCCTGCGGCTCGGCGCGTACGAGCTCATCTGGGTCGACGGGACGCCCGACGCGGTGGTGATCGACGAGGCCGTCGAGCTGGCCAAGGAGTTCTCCACCGATGAGTCCCCGTCCTTCATCAACGGGCTGCTGGGGCGGCTCAAGGAGCTGAAGCCCGGCCTGCGCAGGGCCTGACGCGGTCACAGGAGCCCCTGCCGTCCCACGGTGGGGGCTTCTCCCGTCCGCGCCGCCCCCGCGCCCCCAGCGGGCCGTCAGGGCCTTGCACGGGCCGGTCGAGCCGGCTCCCGTCCCCGACCGTCGCCCGGGTCGCCGGGGAACGCCCGTGAGTGGATACCGCCGAACGGGTGATTCCGGCGATGGGGCGCGCCCCGTTCACCCGGAGCACCGTCCCGCCCACCCGGAACACGCAGAGCCGCCCGGAGCGGCACGAACCCTGCCGGGCCCGTGCCGCTCCGGGCGGCACGTTTCTGCTGAGGGGGCGGAGGTCAGTTCTCCTCGTGGGCAACGGCCCGACGGGCGTCCGCGTCCAGGACGCCCCAGCTGATCAGCTGCTCCGTGAGCACCGAGGGGGACTGGTCGTAGATGACGGCGAGGGTCCGCAGGTCGTCCTGGCGGATCGAGAGGACCTTGCCGTTGTAGTCGCCGCGCTGGGACTGGATCGTGGCGGCGTAACGCTGGAGCGGGCCCGCCTTCTCGGCCGGGACGTGGGCGAGGCGCTCCAGGTCCAGGACGAGCTTCGGCGGCGGCTCGGCGGCGCCGCCGGGCGTGGTGCCGGGCAGCAGCTCCTGGACCGGCACCCCGTAGAAATCCGCCAACTCGGCGAGGCGCTGGACGGTCACGGCGCGGTCACCGCGCTCGTAGGAACCGACCACCACTGCCTTCCAGCGGCCCTGGGACTTCTCCTCGACGCCGTGGAGTGACAGGCCCTGCTGGGTGCGGATGGCCCGGAGCTTGGCCCCGAGCTGTTTGGCGTATTCGCTGGACATAAGGCTCCCCGGACGAAGGCTGGTGACTCACTGTGAGGTTACGCAGCGTGACTTGCATGCGTCAAGCCGAACGGTCAGCACCGACTCTTCCCTGCCTTGCCGTGAGACGCACGGTGAGGGGGTGAACTGGGGGAATGCGCGGCCTGCTACCGTGGATGGCGCAATTCCGACGTCCTTTAAGGTCCGTCCCGTGAGGCGGAGAAGGAGGTCCGTTTCTTATGGACACCAGCAGCATCGAAAGCCCGGACGGCGCCGCAGCGCGGCCCGTCCTGGAAGCCCCCGACATCGCTCGGGTGCTGACCCGCATCGCCCACGAGATCGTCGAACGCGCCAAGGGCGCCGACGACGTGGTGCTCCTCGGCATCCCCACCCGGGGCGTCTTCCTCGCCCGGCGGCTCGCCGGCAAGCTCGCGGAGATCACCGGGCGTGAGGTGCCGGTCGGCTCCCTCGACATCACCATGTACCGCGACGACCTGCGGATGCACCCGCCGCGCGCCCTCGCGCGCACCGAGATCCCCGGCGAGGGGATCGACGGACGGCTGGTCGTCCTCGTCGACGACGTGCTCTTCTCCGGCCGCACCATCCGGGCCGCCCTCGACGCCCTGAACGACATCGGCCGCCCCCGCGCGGTGCAGCTCGCGGTCCTCGTGGACCGCGGCCACCGCGAACTGCCGATCCGCGCGGACTACGTCGGCAAGAACCTGCCGACCTCGCTGCGGGAGACGGTCCGGGTGCAACTCGCCGAAGAGGACGGGCGGGACACGGTCCTGCTCGGGGTGAAGTCCGGCGCTCCCGCCGGATGACCCCGCCCCCCGTGCCGCCCGGTGGGTGAACACCGGGCCGCGGCCGTCCCGTCCGGCGCCCCGCGTCCCCGACGCGGCGTCCCGGCCTGACCGCCGCCGGCCTCCCGCGCACCCGTCCGGACCGGCAGGGCCGACCCCCCCCTCGGCCCCCGCACGCCCTCCCGGACCGTCCCGCTCGATCCCCCCGAACCGCCCTACGGAGCCTGACAGATGCAGCGTCATCTCATCTCGGCCGCCGACCTCACCCGTGACGACGCCGTCCTCATCCTCGACACCGCCGAGGAGATGGCCCGGGTCGCCGACCGGCCGATCAAGAAACTGCCGACCCTGCGCGGCCGTACCGTCGTCAACCTCTTCTTCGAGGACTCGACCCGGACCCGGATCTCCTTCGAAGCCGCCGAGAAGCGGCTGTCCGCCGACGTGATCAACTTCACCGCCAAGGGCTCCTCGGTCTCCAAGGGCGAGTCCCTCAAGGACACCGCACAGACCCTGGAGGCCATGGGCGTCGACGCCGTCGTCATCCGGCACGGCGCCTCCGGCGCGCCCTACCGGCTCGCCACCTCCGGCTGGATCGACGCCCACGTCATCAACGCCGGCGACGGCACCCACCAGCACCCCACCCAGGCCCTGCTGGACGCCTTCACCATGCGCCGCCGCCTCGTCGGCCGCGACGCCGGACTCGGCCAGGACCTCGCCGGCCGCCGGATCACCATCGTCGGCGACATCCTGCACAGCCGGGTCGCCCGCTCCAACGTGGACCTGCTGCACACCCTGGGCGCCGAGGTCACGCTGGTCGCCCCGCCCACCCTGGTCCCCGTCGGGGTCTCCCAGTGGCCCTGCGAGGTGGCGTACGACCTCGACGGCGTCCTGCCCAAGTCCGACGCCGTGATGATGCTGCGCGTCCAGCGGGAGCGGATGAACGCCGCCTACTTCCCGACCGAGCGCGAGTACGCCCGCTGGTACGGCCTGGACGCCGACCGGATGGCGCGGATGCCCGAGCACGCCATCGTGATGCACCCCGGCCCGATGGTGCGCGGCATGGAGATCACCGCCGAGGTCGCCGACTCCGCCCGCTGCACCGCCATCGAACAGGTCACCAACGGCGTCTCCATCCGGATGGCCGTCCTGTACCTGCTGCTCGGTGGCAACGAGCCCGCCGTCACCCACACCCGTACCGAGGAGAAGTAACCGACATGAGCAAGATCCTGATCCGCGGTGCCCGGGTGCTCGGCGGCGAACCGCAGGACGTCCTCGTCGACGGCGAGACCATCGCCGCCCTCGGCACCGGACTGAGCGCCGAAGGCGCCACCGTGGTGGAGGCCGAGGGCCGCGTCCTGCTGCCCGGCCTGGTCGACCTGCACACCCATCTGCGCGAGCCCGGCCGCGAGGACTCCGAGACCGTCCTCACCGGCACCCGCGCCGCCGCCGTCGGCGGGTTCACCGCCGTGCACGCCATGGCCAACACCTTCCCGGTCGCCGACACCGCGGGCGTCGTCGAGCAGGTCTACCGGCTCGGCCGCGAACACGGCTACTGCGACGTGCAGCCCGTCGGCGCGGTCACCGTCGGTCTGGAGGGCAAGAAGCTCGCCGAGCTCGGCGCCATGCACGACTCCGCCGCCGGCGTCATGGTCTTCTCCGACGACGGCAAGTGCGTCGACGACGCGGTGATCATGCGGCGGGCCCTGGAGTACGTGAAGGCGTTCGGCGGGGTCGTCGCCCAGCACGCCCAGGAGCCCCGGCTCACCGAGGGCGCCCAGATGAACGAGGGCGTCGTCTCCGCCGAACTCGGACTCGGCGGCTGGCCCGCCGTCGCCGAGGAGTCGATCATCGCCCGGGACGTGCTGCTCGCCGCGCACGTCGGCTCCCGCGTCCACATCTGCCACCTGTCGACCGCCGGCTCGGTGGAGATCGTCCGCTGGGCGAAGTCCAAGGGCTGGGACGTCACCGCCGAGGTCACCCCGCACCACCTCCTGCTCACCGACGAACTGGTCCGCAGCTACGACCCCGTCTACAAGGTGAACCCGCCGCTGCGCACCGAGGCCGACGTCATGGCCCTGCGCGAGGCCCTCGCCGACGGCACCATCGACTGCGTGGCCACCGACCACGCCCCGCACCCGCACGAGGACAAGGACTGCGAGTGGGCCGCCGCCGCCATGGGCATGGTGGGCCTGGAGACCGCGCTGTCCGTCGTCCAGCACACCATGGTCGACTCCGGACTCCTCGACTGGGCGCAGGTCGCCGACCGGATGTCGGTGCGCCCCGCACAGATCGGACGCCTCGCCGGACACGGCCGTCCCGTCTCGGTGGGCGAGCCCGCCAACCTGACCCTCGTCGATCCCGCTTACCGTGGAACCGTGGACCCCGCGGGCTTCGCCTCCCGCAGCCGCAACACCCCCTACCAGGGGCGCGAGCTGCCGGGACGCGTCACCCACACCTGGCTGCGGGGCCGTGCCACGGTCGTCGACGGGAAGCTCGTGTGATGCCTCACCCCCTGCGCAGTGCCGAAGTCCTCTCCGTGCTCGCCACCGAGCGGAAATCGGCGGAAGTCACCGACTGGGCCGCCCGGATCGGCTGGCTCGTCGGCCTCGTCCTCTTCGTCGCGCTCGTGTACTGGTTGATGCGCGAGGGCTGGAAGTGGCGCGGCACCCTCCAGAACGACCTGCCCGAGCTGCCCACCGCCCCCGCCGACCCCGGCGCCCCGCAGCTCACCCTGCACGGCCGCTACCACGGCTCCACCACCGCGGGGCAGTGGCTCGACCGGATCGTGGCGCACGGCCTCGGTGCCCGGTCGAGGGTCGAGCTGACCCTCACCGCACAGGGCCTGGACGTGGTCCGTCCCGGAGCGAGCGACTTCTTCGTCCCCGCCGACCGCATCCGCGGCGCCCGCCTCGACAAGGGCATCGCCGGGAAGGTCCTCGCCGAGGGCGGGCTGCTCGTCATCACCTGGGCCCACGGCGAGCGGCTGATCGACTCGGGTTTCCGCTCCGACCACGCCGCCGAGCACACCGCCTGGGTCGAGGCGCTCGCCGCCCCGGCGGACACCCCCCCTGCACACCACCATCACGGAAGGCGCGGACCGATGAGCGCGCAGACAGCGCAGCCGACCTCCACCAGGGGAACCCGGGTTCCCGCCGTACTCGTCCTGGAGGACGGTCGCGTCTTCCGGGGCCGCGCGTACGGAGCCGTCGGCCAGACCTTCGGCGAGGCGGTGTTCTCCACCGGGATGACCGGCTACCAGGAGACCCTGACCGACCCCTCGTACCACCGGCAGGTCGTCGTGATGACGGCCCCGCACATCGGCAACACGGGAGTCAACGACGAGGACCCCGAGTCCCGCCGCATCTGGGTCTCCGGGTACGTCGTCCGCGACCCCGCCCGGGTGCCCTCCAACTGGCGCTCGCGCCGCTCCCTCGACGAGGAACTGGCCGCCCAGGGCGTCGTCGGGATCTCCGGCGTCGACACCCGCGCCCTCACCCGCCACCTGCGCGAACGCGGCGCCATGCGGGTCGGGATCTTCTCCGGCAACGCGCTCCCCGACGAGGGCACCATGCTGGCCGAGGTCCGCCAGGCCCCCGAGATGAAGGGCGCCGACCTCTCCGCCGAGGTCGCCACCCGGGAGCCGTACGTGGTCCCCGCGGTCGGCGAGAAGCGCTTCACCGTCGCCGCGATCGACCTCGGCATCAAGGGCATGACCCCGCACCGGATGGCCGAGCGCGGCATCGAGGTGCACGTCCTGCCCGCGACCGCGACCATCGAGGACGTGGCAGCGGTCGACCCCGACGGGGTGTTCTTCTCCAACGGTCCCGGCGACCCCGCCACCGCCGACCACCCGGTCGCCGTGATGCGCGCCGTCCTGGACCGCGGCACCCCGCTGTTCGGCATCTGCTTCGGCAACCAGATCCTCGGCCGGGCCCTCGGCTTCGGCACCTACAAGCTGAAGTACGGCCACCGGGGCATCAACCAGCCCGTGCAGGACCGCACGACCGGCAAGGTCGAGGTCACCGCGCACAACCACGGCTTCGCCGTCGACGCCCCCCTCGACCGGGTCAGCGACACCCCCTACGGCCGCGCCGAGGTCTCCCACGTCTGTCTGAACGACCAGGTCGTCGAGGGGCTGCGGCTCCTCGACAAGCCCGCGTTCAGTGTCCAGTACCACCCCGAAGCCGCCGCGGGTCCGCACGACGCCGCGTACCTGTTCGACCGCTTCGTCACCCTGATGGAGGGCCAGCGTGCCTAAGCGCACCGATATCCAGTCCGTCCTGGTCATCGGCTCCGGCCCGATCGTCATCGGCCAGGCCGCCGAGTTCGACTACTCCGGCACCCAGGCGTGCCGGGTCCTCAAGGCCGAGGGCCTGCGGGTCGTCCTGGTGAACTCCAACCCGGCGACGATCATGACCGACCCGGAGATCGCCGACGCCACCTACGTCGAGCCGATCACCCCGGAGTTCGTCGAGAAGATCATCGCCAAGGAGCGCCCCGACGCGCTGCTGCCCACCCTCGGTGGTCAGACCGCCCTGAACACGGCCATCTCGCTGCACGAGGCGGGCACCCTCGACAAGTACGGCGTCGAGCTGATCGGCGCCAACGTCGAGGCCATCAACAAGGGCGAGGACCGCGAGCTGTTCAAGGAGGTCGTGGAGGCCGTCCGCGCCAAGATCGGGCACGGCGAGTCCGCCCGCTCGGTGATCTGCCACACCATGGACGACGTCCTCGGGGGGGTCGAGCAGCTGGGCGGCTACCCCGTCGTCGTCCGGCCCTCGTTCACCATGGGCGGCGCCGGCTCGGGCTTCGCCCACGACGAGGAGGAACTGCGCCGCATCGCCGGACAGGGCCTCACCCTCTCGCCGACCACCGAGGTGCTCCTGGAGGAGTCCATCCTCGGCTGGAAGGAGTACGAGCTGGAGCTGATGCGCGACAAGCACGACAACGTCGTCGTCGTGTGCTCCATCGAGAACTTCGACCCCATGGGCGTGCACACCGGCGACTCGATCACCGTGGCCCCCTCGATGACCCTCACCGACCGCGAGTACCAGGTCCTGCGGGACATCGGCATCGCCGTGATCCGTGAGGTCGGCGTGGACACCGGCGGCTGCAACATCCAGTTCGCGGTGAACCCCGAGGACGGCCGGGTCATCGTCATCGAGATGAACCCCCGGGTCTCCCGCTCCTCCGCACTGGCCTCCAAGGCGACCGGCTTCCCGATCGCCAAGATCGCGGCGAAGCTCGCCGTCGGCTACACGCTGGACGAGATCCCCAACGACATCACCGAGCAGACCCCGGCCTCCTTCGAGCCGACCCTCGACTACGTCGTCGTCAAGGCCCCCCGGTTCGCCTTCGAGAAGTTCCCCTCCGCCGACTCCACCCTCACCACCACCATGAAGTCGGTGGGCGAGGCCATGGCCATCGGCCGCAACTTCACCGAGGCCCTCCAGAAGGCGCTGCGCTCGCTGGAGAAGAAGGGCAGCCAGTTCACCTTCGTCGGCGACCCCGGCGACAAGGCCGAGCTGCTGCGCGAGGCCGTCCGCCCCACCGACGGCCGGATCAACGCCGTCATGCAGGCCATCCGCGCCGGGGCCACCCCCGAGGAGGTCTTCGACGCCACGAAGATCGACCCCTGGTTCGTCGACCAGCTCTTCCTGATCAAGGAACTCGCCGACGAGCTCGCCGCCGCCGACCGACTGGAGCCCCAGCTCCTCGCCGAGGCCAAGCGGCACGGCTTCTCCGACGCCCAGATCGCCGAGATCCGCGGTCTGCGCGAGGACGTGGTCCGCGAGGTCCGGCACGCCCTCGGAGTGCGCCCGGTCTACAAGACCGTCGACACCTGCGCCGCCGAGTTCGCGGCCAGGACGCCGTACTTCTACTCGTCCTACGACGAGGAGAGCGAGGTCGCCCCGCGCGACAAGCCCGCCGTGATCATCCTCGGCTCGGGCCCCAACCGCATCGGCCAGGGCATCGAGTTCGACTACTCGTGCGTCCACGCCTCCTTCGCGCTCAGCGAGGCCGGGTACGAGACCGTGATGGTCAACTGCAACCCGGAGACGGTCTCCACCGACTACGACACCTCCGACCGGCTCTACTTCGAGCCGCTCACCCTGGAGGACGTCCTGGAGATCGTCCACGCGGAGTCCCTGGCCGGCCCGATCGCGGGCGTGGTCGTCCAGCTCGGCGGCCAGACCCCGCTGGGCCTCGCCCAGGCCCTCAAGGACAACGGCGTGCCGATCGTGGGCACCCCGCCGGAGGCCATCCACGCCGCCGAGGACCGCGGCGCCTTCGGCCGGGTCCTCGCCGAGGCCGGGCTGCCCGCCCCCAAGCACGGCACCGCCACCACCTTCGCCGAGGCCAAGGCGATCGCCGACGAGATCGGCTACCCCGTCCTCGTCCGGCCCTCCTACGTGCTCGGCGGACGCGGCATGGAGATCGTCTACGACGAGACCCGCCTGTCCTCGTACATCGCCGAGTCCACCGAGATCAGTCCGTCCCGGCCGGTGCTCGTCGACCGCTTCCTCGACGACGCCATCGAGATCGACGTCGACGCGCTCTACGACGGCGAGGAGCTGTACCTCGGCGGCGTGATGGAGCACATCGAGGAGGCCGGCATCCACTCCGGCGACTCGGCGTGCGCCCTGCCCCCGATCACCCTCGGCGGCTTCGACATCAAGCGGCTGCGCGCCTCCACCGAGGCCATCGCCCGGGGCGTCGGCGTGCGCGGACTGATCAACATCCAGTTCGCCATGGCCGGGGACATCCTCTACGTCCTCGAAGCCAACCCGCGCGCCTCCCGTACGGTCCCCTTCACCTCGAAGGCCACCGCCGTACCGCTCGCCAAGGCCGCCGCCCGGATCTCGCTGGGCGCCAGCATCACGCAGCTGCGGGCCGAGGGGCTGCTGCCGGCCCGCGGTGACGGCGGCACCCTGTCGCCCGACGCGCCGATCTCCGTCAAGGAGGCCGTGATGCCGTGGTCGCGGTTCCGCGACATCCACGGACGCGGCGTCGACACCATCCTCGGCCCGGAGATGCGCTCCACCGGCGAGGTCATGGGCATCGACTCCGTCTTCGGCACCGCGTACGCCAAGTCGCAGGCCGGGGCGTACGGGCCGCTGCCCACCAAGGGCCGCGCCTTCATCTCCGTCGCCAACCGCGACAAGCGCTCGATGATCTTCCCGGCGCGGGAACTCGTCGCCCACGGCTTCGAACTCCTCGCCACCTCCGGCACCGCCGAGGTCCTCCAGCGCAACGGCATCAACGCCACCGCGGTGCGCAAGCAGTCCGAGGGGGAGGGCCCGAACGGGGAGCGGACCATCGTCCAGCTCATCCACGACGGCGAGGTCGACCTCATCGTCAACACCCCGTACGGCACCGGGGGCCGCCTCGACGGCTACGACATCCGCACCGCCGCCGTGGCGCGGTCCGTGCCCTGTCTGACCACGGTCCAGGCGCTCGCCGCCGCCGTGCAGGGCATCGACGCCCTCAACCGCGGGGACGTCGGGGTGCGCTCGCTCCAGGAGCACGCCGAGCGGCTGATCGCGGCCCGGGACTGACCCGGGGGAACACGGGCCGGCCGCTGCGGCAAGCGGGGGCCGGCCCCTTCCCGCCCGACGGGTCGCCCCGCGCACCCACCCCACGGGGGCACCGGTGACGGTGCCCCCGTTTCCAGGCCCGAGCCCCCTGACCCGCCCCCGGCCCGAGGACACCACCACCCATGTACAAGATTCTCTTCCAGCTCCTGTTCCGCCGCATGGACCCCGAACAGGCCCACCACCTCGCCGTCGGCTGGATCCGCTGCGCCGCCAGGGTCCCCGTCCTGCGGACCCTCGTCGCCGCCGTCCTCGCCCCGCGCCACCGGGAACTGCGCACCGAGGCGCTCGGCCTGCGGCTGCACAGCCCCTTCGGGCTCGCCGCCGGCTTCGACAAGAACGCCGTCGCCGTGGACGGCCTGGCGATGCTCGGCTTCGACCACGTCGAGATCGGCACCGTCACCGGTGAACCGCAGTCCGGCAACCCCCGCACCCGGCTGTTCCGGCTGACCGCCGACCGGGCGCTGATCAACCGCATGGGCTTCAACAACGAGGGCTCCGCGGCCGTGGCCGAACGCCTCGCCGCCCGGCGCGAGGTCTTCCGGACCACCGTGGGCGTCAACATCGGCAAGACCAAGGTCGTGCCCGAGGCGGAAGCCGTCGCCGACTACGTGAAGTCCACCGAACGGCTCGCCCGCCACGCCGACTACCTGGTGGTCAACGTGTCGTCGCCGAACACCCCCGGACTGCGCGACCTCCAGGCCGTCGACCACCTGCGCCCCCTGCTCACCGCCGTGCGCGAGGCCGCCGACCGCTCGGTCACCGGCCGCCGGGTGCCCCTCCTGGTGAAGATCGCCCCCGACCTCGCCGACGACGACATCGACGCCGTGGCCGACCTCGCCGTGGAACTCGGTCTCGACGGCATCATCGCGACCAACACCACCATCGCCCGCGAGGGACTGGGCCTGCGCAGCGACCCCGCGCTGCTCGCCGAGGCGGGCGGACTGTCCGGCGCGCCCCTCAAGGAACGCTCCCTGGAGGTGCTGCGCCGGCTGTACGCGCGCGTGGGCGACCGGGTCACCCTCATCGGGGTGGGCGGCGTGGAGGACGCCGAGGACGTCTGGCAGCGCGTCCTGGCCGGAGCGACCCTCGTCCAGGGCTACAGCGCCTTCATCTACCAGGGGCCCGCCTGGGCCCGCGGCATCCACCGGGGGCTCGCCGCCCGGCTCGCCGCCTCCGAGCACCCGACCCTCGCCGAGGCCGTCGGCGCCGACACCAGGAAGTCCGCATGACCGGCAACGCCACCCCCGCCCCCGTACCCTTCGGCGCCCGGCTGCGCCGCGCCATGGACGAGCGCGGTCCGCTGTGCGTGGGGATCGACCCGCACGCCTCCCTGCTGACCTCCTGGGGGCTCGGCGACGACCTCGCGGGGCTGGAGCGCTTCAGCCGGACCGTGGTGGAGGCGCTGGCGGACCGGGTCGCGGTGCTGAAGCCGCAGAGCGCCTTCTTCGAGCGGTTCGGCTCCCGCGGCGTCGCCGTGCTGGAGACCTGCGTCGCCGAGGCGCGCCAGGCCGGGGCGCTCGTCCTGATGGACGCCAAGCGCGGCGACATCGGCTCGACGATGGCCGCGTACGCCGACACCTTCCTGCGGCCCGGTGCGCCGCTCTTCTCGGACGCCCTGACGGTCTCGCCCTTCCTGGGCTACGGCTCCCTGGCACCGGCGGTGGAGCTGGCACGGGCGAGCGGCACCGGCCTGTTCGTGCTCGCCCTCACCTCCAACCCGGAGGGCGCCGAGGTCCAGCACGCGGTGCGCGGCGACGGGCGCACCGTGGGCGCCACGATGCTCGCCCGGCTCGCCGAGGAGAACGCTCCCGAGGTGGCGGCGGCCGGCGGCGCGGGGCTCGGCTCCTTCGGCGCGGTGGTCGGCGCGACCCTCGGCGACCTGTCCTCCTACGACCTCGCGATCGGCGGCCCGCTGCTGGCACCGGGGATCGGGGCGCAGGGCGCCACGCCCGCGGACCTGCCGCGGGTCTTCGGGGCGGCCGTGCGCCAGGTGGTCCCGAACGTGAGCCGCGGGGTCCTGCGCCACGGCCCGGACCCGGTGGCCCTGCGGGCGTCGGCGGACCGCTTCGCCGACGAGGTGCGCCGCGCCGTCCACACGGCAGGCTGACCGCCTCGCCCGCCTCGTCCGACCACGCGCCCGACCACTCGTCCGGGTGATCCGTCCGGGCCCGCGGTGCGCAGGACCGAGCCCCGCGGACCGGGTGGCGCACCCGGTCCGCGGGGCGCGCCGGCCGGCCGGTGATCCCTCCCGCTTCGCCCGGTTCGGGGCCCACCGGTCGGGGCGGCTCCGGGGGCGGATCGGGAGCCGGGCGGGTGGTCGTCGAGGGCCGGTTTCGGCGCGGCGGGGGGTGGGCAGCCTTCGAATTTCGGCTTCGTGCGCGCCCTTCACGACCCGCCGAGGTGGGGTGTCCTTCTGAAAGAGTTCTCAGAAATGGGGTTTGTTTGCCCCGAAATGTCAGGCTCGATCAAGGCTGACCAGGAGTTTTCCGCTGTTCTCGCTGACTCTCGGGGTCCTGGCCGCTAGTCTCCGTCGAGAGCGGACGGGCAAGCGCGTTGCTCGTTGCTCCCCAGGTGTGGGGCGACTAGGTTCCTCACCGGACTGCTGTACCTGACAGACATCCGACAGTTCGACATCCGAGGTGACGTAGGCGTGGCTCTTCCGCCCCTTACCCCTGAACAGCGCGCAGCTGCGCTCGAAAAGGCCGCCGCGGCTCGCCGGGAGCGGGCCGAGGTCAAGAATCGACTCAAGCACTCCGGAGCCTCCCTCCACGAGGTCATCAAGCAGGGCCAGGAGAACGACGTCATCGGCAAGATGAAGGTCTCCGCTCTCCTCGAATCCCTGCCGGGCGTCGGGAAGGTCCGCGCCAAGCAGATCATGGAGCGGCTCGGCATCTCCGAGAGCCGGCGCGTCCGGGGGCTCGGCTCCAACCAGATCGCGTCGCTGGAGCGCGAGTTCGGCGGCGGCCCCGCCTGAGGTGCTCGGGCACCCCCGAGAACCTGGATAATCGCTCCATGGCTGCAACATCCCGGGGGACGTCCCCCGTACCCCCGGACGTACGTCCGCGGCTGACCGTGCTCTCCGGCCCCTCCGGGGTCGGCAAGAGCACGGTCGTCGCTCATATGCGCAAGGAACACCCCGACGTCTGGCTCTCGGTCTCGGCCACCACACGGGGCCCCCGGCCGGGCGAGCAGCACGGTGTGCAGTACTTCTTCGTCACCGACGAGGAGTTCGACAAGCTGATCGCCAACGGTGAACTGCTGGAGTGGGCCGAGTTCGCGGGCAACCGCTACGGCACCCCCCGCGGAGCCGTCCAGGAACGACTGGCCGCCGGGGAACCGGTGCTCCTGGAGATCGACCTCCAGGGCGCCCGACTGGTGCGGGAGTCCATGCCGGACGCCCAGCTGGTGTTCCTCGCACCCCCGTCGTGGGAGGAACTGGTCCGCCGCCTGACCGGCCGCGGCACGGAGCCCCCCGAGGTCATCGAGCGGCGACTCGAAGCCGCCCGGGTCGAGCTGGCCGCCGAGTCGGAGTTCGACACCACCCTGGTCAACACCTCCGTCAAGGACGTGGCGCGTGAGCTGCTAGCCTTGATGAACGTCGTGTGATCTTCACTGATCCCGTACCGTCTTTTCCCTCAGGCTTCCCGTACGCCCCGTCACCGAGGAAGACGCGGAAGCCCCCCATCGGAAGGTAGAGCGTGTCCTCTTCCATCACCGCGCCCGAGGGCATCATCAACCCGCCGATCGACGAGTTGCTTGAGGCCACCGACTCCAAGTACAGCCTCGTGATCTACGCGGCCAAGCGTGCCCGCCAGATCAACGCGTACTACTCCCAGCTCGGCGAGGGCCTGCTGGAGTACGTCGGTCCGCTCGTCGACACCCACGTCCACGAGAAGCCGCTCTCGATCGCCCTGCGCGAGATCAACGCGGGCCTGCTGACCTCCGAGGCCATCGAAGGCCCCGCGCAGTAGCTCCCACCGCTTCACCCGTCACGGGCCCGGCAGCGACGCTGTCGGGCCCGTGGTGTCTCATGGAGGCGTAAGCGCACCACCACCAGGAGCGCACGGCGGCACCGGCCGTGCGTGAGCCGAGTCGGGGAGACACATGAACAAGGCGGCCAGGCCCAGGGTCGTGCTGGGGGTCAGCGGCGGGATCGCGGCGTACAAGGCGTGCGAGCTGCTGCGCCGGCTCACCGAGTCCGGGCACGAGGTGCGGGTGGTCCCCACCGAGGCCGCACTCCACTTCGTCGGGGCCGCCACCTGGTCCGCGCTGTCCGGGCAGCCCGTCGCCACCGGGGTCTGGGACGACGTCCACGAGGTGCCGCACGTGCGCATCGGGCAGGGCGCCGACCTCGTCGTGGTGGCCCCCGCCACCACCGACCTGCTCGCCAAGGCCGCCCACGGCCTCGCCGACGACCTGCTCACCAACACCCTGCTCACCGCGCGCTGCCCGGTGGTCTTCGCGCCCGCCATGCACACCGAGATGTGGGAGCACCCCGCCACCCGGGAGAACGTGGCCACCCTGCGCCGCCGCGGAGCGCTCGTCATCGAGCCCGCCGTCGGACGGCTCACCGGCGTCGACACCGGCAAGGGGCGGCTGCCCGACCCGGGCGAGATCTACGAGGTCTGTCGTCGCGTCCTCGCCCGGGGCGTGCGCGAGCCCGACCTCACCGGACGGCACGTCGTCATCAGCGCCGGCGGGACCCGGGAGCCCCTGGACCCGGTGCGCTTCCTCGGCAATCGCTCCTCCGGCAAGCAGGGCTACGCACTCGCCCGGTCCGCCGCCGCCCGGGGCGCCCGGGTCACCCTGGTCGCCGCCAACGCGGCCCTGCCCGATCCGGCGGGCGTCGACCTGGTGCGGGTGGGCAGCACCGCCGAGCTCCGCGAGGCCGTCCTGAAGGCCGCTGCCACCGCCGACGCCGTGGTCATGGCCGCCGCGGTGGCCGATTTCCGCCCTGTCGCCTACGCCCCCGGCAAGATCAAGAAGCGGGACGGCCAGGAGCCCGACCCCGTCGCCCTGGTACGGAATCCAGACATTCTCGCGGACGTTTCCCAGCACCGGGCCCGCCCCGGCCAGGTGGTCGTGGGCTTCGCCGCCGAGACCGAGGACGTCCTCGACAACGGGCGCGCCAAGCTCCGCCGCAAGGGCTGTGACCTGCTCGTCGTCAATGAGGTCGGGGAGCGCAAGACCTTCGGGGCGGACGAGAGCGAGGCCGTGGTGCTGGGCGCCGACGGCAGCGAGACCCCCGTGCCGTTCGGGCCGAAGGAGGCCCTGGCCGACACCGTGTGGGATCTGGTGGTGGCCCGGTTCCCCGGCGCGCCCCACCAGTGACCCCGGTATCCTGCGCGACAATCGTCCGAGCTCGCCGTCCGGGCGCCCGGAACCCGCTCATCCGGGTGGAGGCGCTCTGGTGGAGAGTGACGACCGTGCACCAGAATGCCGGTGCTGCAGGTCACAGGGCTTCCATGTGGCGAGACACGTGACCCGATCGACGAGCACGACCGATAAACTGATGACGGACCGCCCCCGGGTGCAGCCTCCGGAGGGGGTCCGACCATGAACAGCCAGCAGCCGCTGCAACCACAGGGAGCGATGTGTCCCGCCGTCTCTTCACCTCGGAGTCCGTGACCGAGGGTCACCCCGACAAGATCGCCGACCAGATCAGCGACACCATTCTCGACGCGCTTCTGCGGGAGGACCCGACGTCCCGGGTCGCCGTGGAAACGCTGATCACCACCGGCCTGGTCCATGTGGCCGGCGAGGTCACGACCAAGGCGTACGCGCCCATCGCGCAGCTCGTCCGTGACACGATCCTGGGCATCGGTTACGACTCCTCGAAGAAGGGCTTCGACGGCGCGTCCTGCGGCGTCTCGGTCTCCATCGGCGCGCAGTCGCCCGACATCGCGCAGGGCGTCGACACGGCGTACGAGTCGCGGGTCGAGGCCGGTGCCGACGGCAAGGAGCTCGACGCGCTGGACCAGCAGGGCGCCGGCGACCAGGGCCTCATGTTCGGGTACGCCTGCGACGAGACCCCCGAGCTGATGCCGCTGCCCATCCACCTGGCGCACCGCCTGTCACGGCGCCTGTCCGAGGTCCGCAAGAACGGGACCATCCCGTACCTGCGCCCCGACGGCAAGACCCAGGTCACCATCGAGTACGACGGCGACAAGGCCGTCCGCCTCGACACGGTCGTCGTCTCCTCGCAGCACGCCTCCGACATCGACCTGGAGTCGCTGCTCGCGCCCGACATCCGCGAGTTCGTGGTGGAGCCCGAGCTGAAGGCGCTCCTGGACGACGGCATCAAGCTGGAGACCGAGGGCTACCGCCTGTTGGTCAACCCGACCGGGCGCTTCGAGATCGGTGGCCCCATGGGCGACGCCGGCCTCACCGGTCGCAAGATCATCATCGACACCTACGGCGGGTACGCCCGGCACGGCGGCGGCGCCTTCTCGGGCAAGGACCCGTCCAAGGTCGACCGCTCCGCCGCGTACGCGATGCGCTGGGTCGCCAAGAACGTCGTCGCGGCCGGGCTCGCCGCCCGCTGCGAGGTCCAGGTCGCCTACGCCATCGGCAAGGCCGAGCCCGTCGGACTCTTCATCGAGACCTTCGGCACCAACAAGGTCGACACGGACCGCATCGAGAACGCGATCAGCCAGGTCTTCGACCTGCGTCCGGCCGCGATCATCCGTGACCTGGACCTGCTGCGCCCGATCTACGCCCAGACCGCGGCGTACGGGCACTTCGGCCGTGAGCTGCCGGACTTCACCTGGGAGCGCACCGACCGGGTCGACGCCCTGCGCGCCGCCGCCGGGCTGTGACCGCGGGCCGACCGCTCCGCCCGCTCTGACCGTCCGACGAGGGCCGGTCGCCGTACCCGGCGGCCGGCCCTCGTCGCACGTCCCGCCCGTCCGGTCGGGGCACCGCGACGCTCCGCCCGCTGTCGGTGGCGTCTGGTAGGAATGCGGGTGTGAGCAGCGGAAACCACGGCGGGACCGAGCCCGGTGACGGCACGGGGGGGACGACCCCCGCCCCGCCGGAGCAACTCGCCCTGATCCGTGACACGGTCCGCAAGGCGAAGGTCCCCCGGGCCAAGCCGCGCACCTGGCGGGGCGCCGCCCTGGCCGGGGACCTCCCGGTGGCCCGCGTCCTGGTCGACAAGGGCGTCCTCCACCTGGACCGCTACTTCGACTACGCCGTCCCCGAGGAACTCGACGCCCAGGCCCAGCCGGGCGTCCGGGTCCGGGTCCGCTTCGGTGCCGGCCGCGGCCAGGTCCAAGGCGGCCGGCGGGAGGGCGGCGGCCTGGTCGACGGCTTCCTCATCGCCCGGGTCGCCGCGTCCGACTACGCCGGCCCGCTCGCCGCGCTCGCGCAGGTGGTGTCCCCCGAGCCGGTCCTCGGGCCGGAGCTGCTGGCCCTGTGCCGGGCCGTCGCCGACCGCTACGCGGGCAGCCTCGCGGACGTCCTGCAGTTGGCCGTCCCGCCGCGCAACGCCCGCGCCGAGAAGCGCCCCTCGCCCGAGCCGCTGCCGCCGCCCCCCGCACCCTCCCCGGGTTCCTGGGAGCGGTACGCCCAGGGCCCCGCCTATCTGCGCGCCCTCGCGGACGGCGGCGCCCCCCGGGCGGTCTGGACCGCACTGCCCGGACCCGGCTGGGCCGAGGAGATCGCCCGGGCCGTCGCCGCCGCCCTCGCCTCGGGCCGCGGCGCGCTGGTCGTCGTCCCCGACGGACGGGTCGTCGCCCGGGTGGACGCGGCGCTGACGGCCCTGCTCGGCCCCGGACGGCATGCGGTGCTCACCGCCGAGGCCGGGCCCGAGAAGCGGTACGCCCAGTGGCTCGCCGTCCGGCGCGGTGCCGTGCGGGCCGTCGTCGGGACCCGGGCGGCGATGTTCGCGCCGGTGCGTGACCTCGGGCTGGTCGTGCTCTGGGACGACGGCGACTCCAGCCACAGCGAACAGCACGCCCCGCAGCCGCACGCCCGCGAGGTGCTGCTGCTGCGGGCCGCCACCGAGGGCTGCGGGTTCCTCCTCGGGGACGTCGGCTGCACGGTCGAGGCCGCGCAACTCGTCGCGACCGGCTGGGCCCGGCCCCTGTCGGCCGACCGGGCCCGGGTGCGGGCCGCCGCGCCGCTGGTGCGCACCGTGGGGGACGCCGACCTCGCCCGCGACGAGGCCGCCCGGGCCGCCCGGCTGCCCTCGGTGGCCTGGCGGGTGGCCCGGGAGGGACTGACCCGGGGGCCGGTCCTGGTCCAGGTGCCGCGCCGCGGGTACGTGCCCCGGCTCGCCTGCGAACGGTGCCGGGAGCCCGCCCGCTGCCGCCACTGCGCGGGGCCGTTGGAGGCCCGTGAGCGCGGGTCGCTCGGCTGCGCCTGGTGCGGACGCGAGGAGTCCCGCTGGCACTGTCCCGCGTGCGGCTCGTTCCGGCTGCGGGCGCAGGTCGTGGGGGCCCGTCGGACCGCCGAGGAACTGGGACGGGCGTTCCCCGCCGTTCCGGTGCGGACCTCCGGACGGGAGCAGGTGCTCGACACCGTGCCGGACGCTCCGGCGCTGGTCGTCAGCACCCCCGGGGCCGAACCGGTCGCCGAGGGCGGGTACGCGGCGGCGCTGCTCCTCGACGGCTGGGCGATGCTCTCCCGACCCGATCTGCGGGCCGGTGAGGAGGCACTGCGGCGCTGGCTCGGTGCGAGCGCCCTGGTCCGCGAGCAGGACGCGGGCGGAACGGTCGTGGTGGTCGCCGAGCCGACGCTGCGGCCGGTGCAGGCGCTGGTGCGGTGGGATCCGGTCGGCCACGCGGTACGGGAGCTGGGGGAGCGGGCCGAGTTGGGGTTCCCCCCGGTGTCGCGGATGGCGTCCGTGGCCGGACCGGGGGGAGCCGTCGCCGGGTTCCTGGCGGCGCTGGAGCTGCCCGCCGATGCCGTGGTGCTCGGCCCCGTGCCGGCGCCCGCTCCGGGCGGTGCGCCCGGCCGTCCGGGGGGTGAACCGCCGACCGGGGAGCCGTGGGAGCGGGCCCTGCTGCGGGTGCCGCCGGGGAGCGGCGCGGCGCTCGCCGCGGCGTTGAAGTCCGCTCAGGCCGCGCGGATGGCGCGGGGCGGCGGGGGCGGGACACGGGTGCAGGTGCGCATGGACCCGCCGGACATCGGCTGAGGCGGGCCCCGTCTGCCCGGACCCGCCCCGGCCGATGTGCGTGGTGTGTCCGTCGTGGGAGTTCTCGTGGTCGCCGTACGGAGCCGGCGAGGGAGCCGTGCGGGGGAGTCGGGCGGGGGAGTCGGGCCGGGTCAGCCGTTGCGGGGACCGGGGAAGGCCGGCGGCCGGGGGTCGTCCCGCAGCGCCGGGCTCCCCCCGATCGGCTGGGTCGGCAGTGCACGGGCCGCCGGCACCGTGGGCAGCGGGCCGGCCACGTGCACGGGCCGGGCGCCCGCGGACTCCTGGCCCCGTTCGGCCTCGGCGGCGGCCTGCGCGGCGGCCCGACGCGCACCGTAGCGCCGGTGCACCGCCTGCTTGGTCACGCCCAGCGCCGAGCCCACCGCGTCCCAGGAGAAGCCGAGCGACCGGTCGAAGTCCACCGCGGCGGTGACCAGGGTTTCGACGCTGTCCCGCAGTTCCTGCGCGAGACGGACGGTGGGCGCGGGAGCGCGCCCGTAGACGACGAAGCCCGTGGACGGGCCCGAGCGGCGCGGGCGGTAGACGTTGCCCAGTTGGGCGGTGAGCGTACGCAGGGCGTCCACCTGTCGGCGGACCCGCTCGATGTCCCGCACCAGCAGGTGCAGGCTGGCCCGTGCCTGTGCGTCGTGGGTTGCGTGGTCGGCCATCAGACAAGCCTCTCGAACCGGCGGTGGGAAGGGGGTGGCCGGGCCCGTGTGGGTGGCCCGGCGGTCAACGCTGTCTTGACCAACGCGCCACGCCTGGAGTGGTCACGGTGCTGGGGCGTGCGATATGTGAGGTGGGGCGCACGGCTCGACGTACGCCCCCGGCGTGCCCCTGCCCGGCCGCCCCTACACTGGTGCGTTGCTCACCGAGCACGCGCCGTGCACGCAGAGAACCCCGCCCGAGAGGCCGAACGCCACCGATGAAGCTCGTCTTCGCAGGCACCCCCGAGGTCGCCGTCCCCGCCCTTGACGCCCTGATCGCCTCCGACCGGCACGAGGTGGCCGCCGTCGTCACCCGCCCCGACGCCCCCGCCGGACGGGGCCGCCGGCTGGTCGCGAGCCCCGTCGCCGAGCGCGCCGAGGAGGCCGGGATCGAGGTGCTGAAGCCGGTCAGGCCCCGGGACGAGGACTTCCTCGCCCGGCTACGGGAGATCGCCCCCGACTGCTGCCCGGTCGTCGCCTACGGGGCCCTGCTGCCCCGGGTGGCCCTGGACGTCCCCGCCCGCGGCTGGGTCAACCTGCACTTCTCGCTGCTGCCCGCCTGGCGCGGCGCGGCCCCCGTCCAGCACGCGGTCATGGCGGGCGACGAGATCACCGGCGCCTCGACCTTCCTCATCGAGGAGGGCCTCGACTCGGGACCCGTCTACGGCACGGTCACCGAGCGGGTGCGGCCCACCGACACCAGCGGTGACCTCCTGACCCGACTCGCCTTCGCGGGCGGCGGACTGCTCGCCGCGACCATGGACGGCATCGCCGACGGCGCCCTCCAGGCCGTCCCGCAGCCCGCCGACGGGGTCAGCCTCGCGCCGAAGATCACCGTCGAGGACGCCCGGGTCGACTGGGCGGCGCCCGCCCTGCGGGTGGACCGGGTGGTCCGCGGCTGCACCCCCGCCCCCGGGGCCTGGACCGTCTTCCGGGGCGAACGCCTCAAGCTCATCCAGGTCGCCCTCGCGCCCGACCGGGCCGACCTCGCCCCCGGGGACCTCGCCGTCGGCAAGAACAGCGTGCACGTCGGCAGCGGCTCGCACGCCGTGGAACTGCTGTGGGTCCAGGCCCAGGGCAAGAAGCCGATGCGGGCCGCCGACTGGGCCCGGGGCGCCCGGATCGCGGCGGGGGAGCGGCTCGACGCCTGACCGGCCCCACCCGGGCCCGCCACCGGGGCGGTGCGGGCCCGGTGCGCGACGTAGGCTGGACGGGGCGACCCCGTCGACGTGCACGTTCCCCGGTCGCCCCTCCTCTCCCGTTCCTCCCCTCTCGTTCGTCCCCACCCGTTCCTCCCCTTCCGTTCGTCCCCTTCTCCGGAGCACCTTTTCGTGAACGATCAGCGGCGCAGGCCGACGCAGTCCCCCTCCCAGCGCTCGGGCCGGCCCTACCGGCGACCGCAGAAGGACCCCGTGCGCATCCTCGCCTTCGACGCGCTGCGCGCCGTCGACGAGCGGGACGCCTACGCCAACCTGGTGCTGCCCCCCTTGCTGCGCAAGGCCCGGGAGCAAGGCGACTTCGACCACCGGGACGCGGCCCTCGCCACCGAGCTGGTGTACGGCACGCTGCGCCGTCAGGGCACCTACGACGCCGTGCTGGCCCAGTGCGTCGACCGGCCCCTGCGCGAGGTCGACCCGCCCGTGCTGGACGTCCTGAGCCTGGGCGCGCACCAACTCCTCGGTACCCGCATCCCCACGCACGCCGCGGTGTCGGCCTCGGTGGAGCTGGCCCGGGTCGTCCTGGGCGACGGCCGGGCGAAGTTCGTCAACGCGGTGCTGCGCAAGGTCGCCCAGCACGATCTGGACGGCTGGCTGGAGCGGGTCGCGCCGCCGTACGACGAGGACCCCGAGGACCACCTCGCCGTCGTCCACTCCCACCCGCGCTGGGTGGTGTCGGCGCTCTGGGACTCCCTGGGCGGGGGCCGGGCCGGCATCGAGGACCTGCTGGAAGCCGACAACGAACGCCCCGAGGTCACCCTCGTCGCCCGGCCCGGCCGGATCGACGTCGAGGACCTGCGCGCGGCGCTGGCCGACGAAGGGGCCGTGGCGGGCCGCTGGTCGCCGTACGCGGTACGGCTCACCGAGGGCGGGGAGCCCGGCGCGCTGGAGGCCGTCCGGGAGGGCCGGGCCGGAGTGCAGGACGAGGGCAGCCAACTCGTCGCGCTCGCCCTGGCCAACGCACCGGTTGACGGCCGGGACGAGAAGTGGCTCGACGGGTGCGCCGGACCGGGCGGCAAGGCGGCCCTGCTCGCCGGGCTCGCGGCCGAGCGGGGCGCCGTGCTCGTCGCCGCCGAGAAGCAGCCGCACCGGGCCGGTCTGGTGGCCCGCTCGCTCGCCGGCAATCCGGGTCCCTACCAGGTGATCACCGCCGACGGCACCCGGCCGCCGTGGCGACCCGGCAGCTTCGACCGGGTCCTCGTGGACGTGCCCTGCACCGGGCTCGGCGCGCTGCGCCGCCGTCCGGAGGCCCGGTGGCGTCGCCGTCCGGAGGACCTGGCCGGGTTCGCGCCCCTGCAACGCGCGCTGTTGGAACGGGCGTTGGAGTCGGTCCGGGTCGGCGGGGTCGTCGGCTACGCGACCTGTTCGCCGCACCTCGCGGAGACCCGTGCGGTGGTGGACGACGTGCTGCGCGGTGCCGGCACGGACGCCGAGCTCATCGACGCGCGCCCGCTGGTGCCCGGCGTGCCGAGCATCGGTGAGGGGCCCGACGTCCAGTTGTGGCCGCACCTGCACGGCACCGACGCCATGTACCTGGCCCTGATCCGCCGCACCGGCTGACCCCACGACGCCCCCTTCCCGAGCACTCCGCACGGGGAGGGGGCCGTCATACGCCGTCCATGCGATACGATACGTCTCGTCTTGCAGGGATGGCGTGCGGCACAGTGGAGGAACGATGAGCGAACGCTTCGTTGACGTGGCACCCGGGGTGCGGCTGTGGACGCAGCAGCGGGGGCCCGTCGACGCCCCCGCGCTGCTGCTGGTCATGGGCGCGGGGGCGTCCGGGGTGGGCTGGCCGGACGAACTGGTGGACCTGCTGGCGGCCCGGCACCGGGTGATCCGCTACGACCACCGCGACACCGGTCGCTCCACCTGGTCGTTCGACCAGGACCCCTACCCCCTCACCGCGCTGGCCGAGGACGCCGTCCGCATCCTCGACGCCCTCGGGGTCGCCCGGGCGCACGTCGTCGGCATGTCGTTGGGCGGCATGCTCACCCAACTGCTCCTCGCCGACCATCCCGACCGGCTGTTGAGCGCCACCCTGATCGGTACCGGGGCCCTCAGCGAACTGCCCTACACGCACCCCGACGGCACCCGGACGCCCCCGGAGGAGCTTCCCGCCGTCGCCCCCGAGGTGTGGGAGGTGTGGTCCCGCCCGGCGGAGCCCCGGGACCTGGAGGCGGAGCTGGACCACCGCGTCGAGCACTGGCGGCTGCTGGGCGGCGACCTCCTCCCGTTCGACCCGGAGTACACCCGCGACCTGGAACGGAGGGTCATCGCCCACACCGGGCACCACACCCCCAGCACCGCGCACGCCCGGGCAGACTACGCCGGCATGGTCCGCACCGAGCAACTCGCCCGGAACGCCGTGCCCACCCTCGCCATCGCGGCGCCGGCCGAACCGGTCTACCCGCCGCCGCACCCCCACCACCTGGGTCAGGTGATCCGGGGGACGCGCGTGGTGGAGGTCCCCGGCATGGGGCACGCCCTCCCGCGCCCGGTGCACGCTCCCCTCGCCGCGGCGGTCCTGGAGCACACCGACCGCTGAGGTGCGCGCCCCGGCGCGGTCACTCGGGCCAGGGCGAACCCTGGATGACCTCCACGAAGTCGCCGGGCGTGAAATCGGGCACGAAGTGGCGCAGCACGTCCGCCTTGACGTTGCCGAAGGTCGTCTCCGGCTTCGGGGCGATGCCCTCGGTGAACGCCCGGAGGATCTCCCGCTTGAAGCCGGGCCGCGGGTGGGCGGCGGTCACCGCCTCCCGGACCGCGGCCGGCAGGTCGTGGTAGCCGAGGCCCAGGACGTCGTACTCGACCCCGGCCGTGACCAGGGCGACCTCGGGCTCCAGGTGCTCCGGGATGCCGGGGGTGGTGTGCAGGGCGATCGCTGTCCAGACGCGGCGCACGCTGTCCTCGGGGAGCCCGTGTCCGCGCAGGAAGTCACGGGCCGCGTCGGCGCCGTCCACCTCGAAACGACGGCCGCTGGACCGGTACGCCTCGCCCAACCCGATGTCGTGGAACATCGCCGCGACGTAGAGCAGCTCCGGATCGAAGCCCAGCCCGCGGCGGGCCGCCCGGAGCGCACCGAAGAAGTACACCCGGCGCGAGTGGTGGTAGATGAGGTCGTCGGTGGTGTCCCGGACCAGTTCCGTCGCCGCCGCCGCGACCGGGGTGTCCGGAACGCGCACCCCGGCGACCTCCCCGGGCGCGTCGTGCCCGCCGTATCCGCTGTGCCCGTCGTGTTCCTGCGCGTTCGTCATCCCGTTCGCTCCCTGGGTCCGGGGTCGTGGGTCGTCGGGCCGGGCGGCCCGACGGCCGGTCCGGCGCCGGGCGGGCCGTCCCGGAACGGACCGGGGCGAACAACCGCCGCCCGGCATGGCAGTCTTGGACCATGGCCGTGCAGATCAATCCCAGTATTCTCTCCGCAGACTTCGCCCGCCTCGCCGACGAGGCCCGTGCGGTGGACGGCGCCGACTGGCTCCACGTCGACGTGATGGACAACCACTTCGTCCCCAACCTCACCTTGGGCGTTCCCGTCGTGGAATCCCTGGCACGGGCCACGGACATCCCCCTCGACTGCCACCTCATGATCGAGGACCCCGACCGCTGGGCCCCGCAGTACGTGGAGGCGGGCGCCGGGTCCGTCACCTTCCACGCGGAGGCCGCGGCGGCGCCCGTACGGCTGGCCCGTGAGATCCGCGCCAAGGGCGCCCGCGCGTCCATGGCACTCAAACCGGCCACCCCCGTCGAGCCCTACGAGGACCTCCTCCCGGAGCTCGACATGCTGCTGATCATGACCGTCGAACCCGGCTTCGGGGGGCAGTCGTTCCTCGACATCATGCTGCCCAAGATCCGGCGCACCCGGCAGCTGATCGCCAAGCACGGGCTTGAGCTGTGGCTCCAGATCGACGGTGGAGTCTCGGCCACCACCATCGAGCGCTGTGCCGAGGCCGGGGCGGACGTCTTCGTCGCCGGCTCCGCCGTCTACGGCGCCGACGACCCCGCGGACGCCGTACGCGGACTGCGCACCCTGGCGGAGTCGGCCATCGCCGGGGGCGCCCGGTCGTGCGACCACTGAGCCACCGGTACGTGAAGGGCGTTTCATCCGAGCTGATCGGTCGGGCCGCATCTGCGAGGATGAACCGCGAAACCCAGGTCGTGAGCAGAAGTGAACAGCAGTGAGGAGATCGCCTTGACTGGCTTCTCGGCGGGCCGATCGGCCATGCGGATGGGACCCGCTGAGCTGGTGCAGGCCGCCGCCATGGCGCGCCGTTTCTACCTGGAGGGCAAGTCCAAGATCCAGATCGCTGAGGAGTTCGGCGTCAGCCGCTTCAAAGTGGCGCGGGTCCTGGAGACCGCCCTCGAACGGGACCTCGTGCGGATCGAGATCCGGGTGCCCGCCGAACTGGACGCGGAGCGCTCCGACGCGCTGCGCGCCCGCTACGGCCTGCGGCACGCCGTGGTCGTCGAGTCGCCCGACGAGGCCGAGGAGTCGCCCGACCCGGAGAACCTCGGCGAGGTCGCCGCGGACCTCCTCGGCGAACTGGTGACGGAGGGGGACGTCCTCGGACTCGCCTGGGGGCGCTCGACCATCCACATGGCCGCCGCCCTCGACCGGCTGCCGCAGTGCACGGTCGTCCAGCTGACCGGTGTCTACGACGCGGGAACGGCGGAGCGCGGCTCCGTCGAGGCGGTCCGCCGGGCCGCGCAGGTCTCCGGCGGCGACGCCCACCCGATCTACGCACCGATGCTGCTGCCCGACGCTGCCACCGCCACCGCGCTGCGGAACCAGACCGGGATCGCCCGCGCGTTCGAGTACTTCGACAAGGTGACCGTCGCCTGCGTCTCCATCGGCTCCTGGGAGCCCGGGATCTCCACCGTGCACGACATGCTCACCGACGAGGAGCGCGGCCACTACGCCTCGCTCGGCGTCGCCGCGGAGATGTCCGCCCACCTGTTCGACTCGGACGGGCGGCGGGTCGGCCGCGACCTGGGGGAGCGGTGCATCACCGTCGAGGCGGACCGCCTCCGACGGATCCCCGAGGTCATAGCGATCGCCGGTGGACGGCGCAAGGCCGCCGCGATCGACGCCGTCCTGCGTTCCGGACTGGTCACCAGCCTGGTGACCGACACCGCCGCCGCCGACCTGCTGATGGCGGCGGGCGGCCCGCCGTCGCCGGCACTGGACCGTCGGGACCCCGACAGCGAGTAGCCCGGGGCACGGGCGCCCGTCGCGCACACCGCCGACGAGGGCCCGCGCCCCTTTCGGGGGCGCTCCGGTGGGTGACCCGCCGCGCGGCGTGGTGGGCTGGTCGCACCGCACCCACGGCCGGTGCATCCACGCGGGGTGCCCGGGACGAAGCCGGGGTGAGGTCGGGAGGTCACCGTGGCGGTGCGCACTCTGGTCACCGGGGCCAGCGGATACATCGGGGGACGGCTCGTGCCCGAGTTGCTCGACGCCGGGCACCGGGTGCGCTGCATGGCCCGCGACCCCGCGGTGCTGCGCGACCACCCCTGGGCGGACCGGGTGGAACCGGTCCGGGCGGACGTCACCGATCCCGACACCCTGACCGCCGCACTGCGCGACGTCGACGTCGCCTACTACCTGGTCCACACCATGGCCAGCGGCTCCCGGTTCGAACGCACCGACCGTGACGCGGCCCGCGCCTTCGGCGAACGGGCCCGCGCGGCCGGCGTCCGCCGGATCGTCTACCTCGGCGGCCTCACCCCCGCCGGGGTCCCGGACCACGCACTCTCGCCGCACCTGCGCTCCCGCGCCGAAGTCGGCCGCATCCTGCTGGACTCCGGCGTCCCCACGACGGTGCTCCGGGCCGCCGTCATCATCGGCTCCGGCTCTGCCTCCTTCGAGATGCTGCGCTACCTGACCGAACGCCTCCCGGTCATGGTCACCCCCAGCTGGGTCAGCACCCGGGTCCAGCCCATCGCCGTCCGGGACGTCCTGCGCTATCTCGTGGGCAGCGCCCGGATGCCCGACGATGTCAACCGGGCCTTCGACATCGCCGGGCCGGACATCATGACGTACCGCGAGATGATGACCCGGTACGCGGCCGTCGCCGGACTCCCGCACCGGCTGATCCTGCCGGTGCCCATGCTGTCGCCGGGACTGTCCAGCCACTGGATCGGGCTGGTCACCCCCGTCCCGCGCACCATCGCCCGGCCGCTCGCCGAGTCGCTGCGCCACGAGGTCGTCCGCCAGGACGACGACATCACCCGGTACGTGACCGACCCGCCGGGGCACCCGCTGCCCTTCGACACCGCACTCACCCTGGCGCTGCGCCGGGTCCGCGAGGCCGACGTGGTGACCCGATGGTCGTCCGCCGCGACGCCCGGCGTGCCCAGCGACCCCCTGCCCACCGACCCCGACTGGGCCGGCGGCAGCCTCTACACGGACCGGCGCGAGACCGCGGTCGACGCCTCGTCCGCCGAGCTGTGGCGGGTCGTCGAGGGCATCGGCGGGGACAACGGCTGGTACTCCTTCCCGTTGGCCTGGGCGGTGCGCGGCTGGCTGGACCGGCTGGTCGGCGGCGTCGGACTCAGCCGGGGCCGCCGGGACGCGGCCCGGCTGCGCGCCGGGGACTCCCTCGACTTCTGGCGGGTGGAGGCGATCGAGCCGGGCCGGCTGCTCCGGCTGCGCGCAGAGATGCGGCTGCCCGGGCTCGCCTGGCTGGAGATGACCGTCGACCGCACCGACGACGGGCGCACCCGCTACCGGCAGCGCGCCCTGTTCCACCCGCACGGGCTCCTCGGGCACCTGTACTGGTGGAGCGTCTCGCCGTTCCACGCCCTGGTCTTCGGCGGGATGGTCCGCAACATCGCCCGGACGGCCGAGCGCGGTCAGCTGCGCGCGGGCGTCGACGGGTAGGGCGGCCCGATGCGCCGCGCCTGTACGGGGCCCTCCGGTCGGATCCTCCCCGCGGGTCGTGGGTGGTTGCTCGCGCAGTTCCCCGCGCCCCTGAGGGGCCCACGGCTGGGCCGGGAGGACGGGGGAGCCGCAGCGGGCCGGATCGGGGGCGCGGGGAACTGCGCAACGCACCAGCGCACGCCGGCCGAACAACGCACCCGAAGGGGGGACGCGGAGTGCATCCGGCGCCCGCCCGCGCACCGAACCGGGCGTGTCCGACCAACCCCGACCGAGGAGCGGCGCCATGACCGTGTCCGTCGTCCTGTTCACCTCCGACCTGCGGGTGCACGACCACCCCCCGCTGCGCGCCGCACTCGACGCGGGCGACCAGGTCGTGCCGCTCTTCGTACGGGACCCGGGGGTGACCGGGGCCGGCTTCGCGGCGCCCAACCGGCGGGCGTTCCTCGCCGACTGCCTGGCGGACCTCGACGCCGCGCTGCGCCACCGGGGCGGACGACTGGTCGTGCGCACCGGTGACCCGGTGACCGTCGTGCGCGAGGTGATGAGCGAGACGGGCGCCCGGGAGGTCCACCTCGCGGCGGGCGTCAGCGGATACGCCGCCCGCCGGGAGCACCGGCTCGCCACGACGGTACGGGAGGCGGGCGGGCAGCTGACGGCGCACGACGCGGTCATCACCGCGCTCCCGCCGGGCGCCGTCACCCCGCAGGGCTCGGACCACTTCGCGGTCTTCACCCCGTACCACCGCCGTTGGGCCGCCGAGCAGCTGCGGCAACCGCTCGGCGCGCCCCGCAGGATCCGGGTGCCCGAGGAGGTCGGTTCGGAGCCCCTGCCCGCGCGGGCGGACGTCGAGGACGTGTCCCCCGGGCTCGCCCGGGGCGGGGAGCGCACCGGACGGGAACGGGCCACCCGCTGGCTCGGGCGGCGGCTCGCCGGCTACGAGGAGGGGCACGACGACCTGGCGGGCGACCTGACCTCCCGGCTCTCCCCGCACCTGCACTTCGGGACGCTGTCCGCCGCCGAACTGGTCCACCGGGCCCGGGCGGCCGGCGGGCCCGGCGCGGACGCCTTCGTACGGCAACTGTGCTGGCGGGACTTCCACCACCAGGTGCTCGCCGCCCGCCCGCACACCTCCACCACCGACTACCGGACCCGGCACGACCGCTGGCGGACCGGCCCGGACGCCGAGCGGGACACCGCGGCCTGGCGGGCGGGCCGCACCGGCTACCCGGTCGTCGACGCGGCGATGCGTCAGCTCCGGCACGAGGGCTGGATGCACAACCGGGGGCGGCTGCTCGCGGCGAGCTTCCTCACCAAGACCCTCTACGTCGACTGGCGGGTCGGCGCCCGGCACTTCCTGGACCTGCTCGTCGACGGGGACCTCGCCAACAACCAGCTCAACTGGCAGTGGGCCGCCGGAACCGGTACCGACACCCGTCCCGGCCGGGTGCTGAACCCGGTGCGCCAGGGCCGGCGTCTCGACCCCGACGGCAGCTACGTACGGCGTTGGGTGCCCGAACTCGCGGAGCTCACCGGCCCGAAGGTGCACGAACCGTGGAAGCTGACGGGCGCCGAGCGGGCCCGGTACGACTACCCGGAGCCGATCGTGGAACTGTCCGAGGGGCTGACCCGGTTCCGGGACGCCCGGGCCGATGTCTGACACCGGCCGGACGCCGACCCCGGGGCGCCGGGGACTCACTCCTCGCGGTCGACCTCGTCGGCGATCCGCCGCCACACCCCGGGCGGCACGGGCGTCAGCTCCGGATCGAGCGGTTCACCCGTACACAGCGCCGCCACCACCCGCCGCAGGGCGGCCAGTTCGACGCGGCACGGGGTGCAGTGCACCAGATGGGCGTGGAGGGCGGCCCGGTGGCCCGCCGGCTCCTCGGGGGCGTCCGGGGCGGGTGCCTGCCGCAGGGCCAGTTCCACCAGTTCGGCGCAGTGCGGATGCCGGGTCACCGCTCACCTCCGGGGCGGTCCGTGGGCCATCGGGGGCGCGGCCGGGACGGCCCCGTCTCACGCCGCACCCTCCGGCGGCGTGACCACGCCCGGGGCGGCGTCCCCCAGACAGCCGCGCAACCGGTGCAGTCCCCGGCGCACATGGCTCTTGACCGTGCCGAGCGGCAATCCGGTGCGCCGGGCGATCTGGGACTGGGTCAGGTCCTCGTAGAAGGCCAGGCACAGAAGGTCCCGCTGCACCGGGGTCAGTCCGCGCAGGGCCTGGGCCACCAGGACCCGGTCGAGCACGGCCTCCGGGTCGGCGCACGGCGCGGGCCGCTCGCTCGCCACGGTCGCCGCCGCGGCCACCAGGACGCCCCGACGGGTCCGCGCGGACAGGGCGTCGGCGATCTTGCGACGGGTGATGCCCACGATCCACGCGGCCAGCGGTCCGCGCGTGGGCCGGTACCCCGCCCGGCCCCGCCACACCGCCAGGAACACCTGCTGGGTGACGTCCTCGGCCTCCCGGGCGTCGCCGAGCGAGCGGTTGGCGAGGGTGTGCACCAGCGGACCCCACCGCCGGTAGGCGGCGGCCAGGGCGTCCGGATCGCCGCCGAGCAGCGCCGCCGACACCTCCTCCTCCCACCGGGTCTCCTCGGTGGGGGCGCTCAGTCCGGGCGCGGGCGGTGCAGCGGTGGTCACCACGGTGTGACTCCTCGGGCTCGCGGGGGAGGGGACGGCGGTACGGAGGACCGGCGGCACGGAACGACCGACGGACCGCCCCGGAACGGACGAACCGCCTGAACCGACCCTCCGGTCCGGCGCCCTGAGCGCGCAACACGCATCGTTCGTGCGTCGGTCTCCTAGGCTGGGCCGATGCCGTCGTCGTCCCCGCTTCCCCACCCGCGTCCGGCCCCGGAGCGTCCACCGGCCGAAGCCGCCCTCACCACCGGTGCCGTCGCCCGCAGACTCGGCGTGGCGCCCACCACCCTGCGCTCCTGGGACCGCCGCTACGGCATCGGACCTGCGCACCACCAGGGCGGTCGGCACCGCCGCTGGTCCCCCGCGGACATCGCCGTGCTGGAGACCATGTGCCGCCTCACCGCCTCGGGCGTCCCGCCCGCCGAGGCGGCCCGGGCCGCCTCCGCCGCCCCGGACCCCGTACCCGACCCCCGAGCCGCCCGCCCCGACCACCCCACCGGGCCGCGCCCCGGCGTCCGGCCCCCGCGCCCGGGCAACCACGGGGCACTGCCGCTCGGCCGGGTCCGGGCCGAGTGCCGGGGCCTCGCCCGGGCAGCCGTCCGCCTCGACTCCACCGCCGTCGACGCCGTGCTCCGCGCCGCCCTCGCCGACCACGGGCTGGTCACCGCCTGGAACGAGGTGATGATGCCCGCGCTGCGGGCCGTCGGACGCAAGTGGGAGTCCTCCGGCGAACGGTACGTCGAGGTCGAACACCTGCTGTCCTGGCACATCTCCTCGGCGCTCCGCCGGGCCCCCGCCGCCCCGCCCGGCAGCGAACGCCCCGGGCCCCCCGTGATCGTCGCCTGCGCCCCGGGCGAACTGCACACCCTGCCCCTGGAGGCGCTCACGGCGGGCCTCACCGAACGCGGCGTGCCGGTGCGGATGTTCGGCGGCGCGGTGCCCGCCGACGCCCTCGACGAGGCGGTGCGCCGCGCGGGACCCGCGGCCGTCGTCCTGTGGTCCCAGTCCCGCACCACCGCCGACCGCACGCTCGTGCGCCACCTCGGCGCGACGACCTGGGGCGTCCGGGGCGCCCGCCACGGCGCCACGGTCCTCGCGGCGGGCCCCGGTTGGGCGGGTCCCCCGCTGCCCGGCGCGGTCCGCCCCACCAGCCTCGCCGAGGCCCTGCGACTCCTCGACGGACTCTACGACCCGCCGCCCGGATAGCGGCCGGCGCCGCGCTGGTCCGGTGGTGTGGAAGCGGGCGGACACCCGGTGGTGTCCCGGCCGCGCCGGCGGCCCGGCTGGTAGGCCGGGTAACCGCCCCGGCCGCATCGAGCGGGGGCGCCCCGCATCCAAAAGCGTGCCCCGTCGCGAACCGGTTCCGGGAGTCAGCCGAGCCACGCGACGAGAGGAGGCGCGATGCGCCGCACCGCCGCCCAGGACCACCCCGGCGCAAGGCCGCCAGCGGGCCGGGCCCCGCTGCGCGAACCCCCGCCGCGCGAACCGGTCGTGCGCCGCCACCCGCCGTCCCCGTCCGACCGCGCCCGGCGGACCGACGCGGACGTGCCCGCCGAGGTCGGCCGGGTCCTCGCGACCCTGCTCGCGCAGCGGCAGCGGGAATCCGCGCTCATCGACGCCGTCTTCGCCGAGGACGTCGCCGCGCGGACCGTCCGCTTCACCCTGGACGGCGGCAAACGACTGCGGTCACAGTTCCTGTGGTGGGCCCTGCGGTCCTGCGGCGCCCTCGCCGACGCCGTCGACCCCGCCCTCCGGCTCGCCGCCGGACTCGAACTCCTCCAGACCTGCGCCCTCGTCCACGACGACCTGATGGACGGTTCCCCGCTGCGCCGGGGCCGCCCCGCCGTCCACACCGCGCTGCGCGACCGCTACGGACCCGGGGCGCGGCACGCCGGCGCCGACTTCGGGACCAGCGCCGCCGTCCTCGTCGGCGACCTCGCGCTGGCCTGGGCCGACGACGTCGTCGCCGAGACCGACCTGCCACCCGCCGTCCGGGGCCCGGTCCGCGCCCAGTGGCGTGCGCTGCGCACCGAGATGGTGGCCGGCCAGTACCTCGACCTGCACGGACAGGTCACCGGCGCCCGTTCCCGCGCCCAGGCCCTGCGGGTGGCCCGGCTGAAGAGCGCCCTGTACACGGTGGAACGGCCGCTCGCCCTCGGGGCCGCCCTCGCCGGGGCCGGCGACGAGGTCACCCGGGCCCTGTGCGCGGCGGGCCGCTGCGCCGGCATCGCCTTCCAACTCCGGGACGACCTGCTCGGCACCTTCGGCGACCCCGCCGACACCGGCAAGCCCTCCGGCGAGGACATCCGCGAGGGCAAGCTGACCTATCTGACGGCCGTCGGCCGGGCCCGCGCCGAAGCCTGCGGGGACCGGGCCGCGGTGTCCGTGCTCGACGCCGCGCTCGGCGCCCCCGACCTCAGCGCCGCCGACCTACAACGGGTCCGGACGACCCTCGTCATGACCGGCGCCCGTGACGTCGTCGAAGCGCGCATCGACCACCTCGCCGAACTGGCCCGCCGCCACCTGGCGACCGCGGAACCCGCCGGTTCCCCCGGGGCGCTCGCGCACCTGGGACGGCTGCTGACCGCCGTCGCCCGCGGTGAACGGCCCTCGACCCACCCCAGCGAAGGAGCCCCCCGATGAGAACCCTTGCAGGGCCCACCGACCACGTGGTGGTGGTCGGGGCCGGGCTCGCCGGACTCTCCGCCGCACTGCACCTGCTCGGCGCGGGCCGCCGGGTCACCCTCGTGGAGCGGGACACCGGACCGGGCGGACGGGCGGGGCTGTTGCACCGGTCCGGCTACCGGATCGACACCGGGCCGACCGTGCTCACCATGCCCGAACTGATGGCGGAACCCTTCGCCGCCGTCGGTGAGGAGCTGTCCGACCGGCTCGACCTGGTCCCGCTGCACCCCGCCTACCGGGCCCGGTTCGCCGACGGCTCCAGTCTCGACGTGCACACCCGGGCCGATGCCATGGAGGCCGAGGTCCACCGCTTCGCGGGCGCCCGCGAAGCCCTCGGGTACCGGCGGCTGCGGGCCTGGCTCACCGAGCTGTACCAGGTGCAGATGCGGCGGTTCATCGACACCGACTTCGACTCCCCGTTCGGCCTGCTGCACCCCGACCTCGCCCGCCTCGCGGCCCTCGGCGGCTTCGGCCGGCTGGACGCCCGCATCGGCCGGTTCCTCTCCGACGAACGGCTGCGGCGGGTCTTCTCCTTCCAGTCGCTGTACGCCGGGGTGCCGCCCGCCCGGGCGCTCGCCGCCTACGCCGTCATCGCCTACATGGACACCGTCGCCGGGGTGTACTTCCCGCGCGGCGGGGTGCACGCGCTGCCCCGGGCGATGGCCGACGCGGCGGCCGACGCCGGCGCCACCCTGCGCTACGGCAGTACGGTGACCCGGCTGGAGCGCCGCGGCGAACGGATCACCGCCGTGCACACCGAGGACGAGCGCATCGCCTGCGACGCGGTCGTCCTCACCCCCGACCTGCCCGTCGCCTACCGCCTGCTGGGCCGTGCCCCGCGCCGCCCCCGGCGGCTGCGCCACGCACCGTCCGCCGTGGTCCTGCACACCGGGACGGACCGCACCTGGCCGGACCTCGCCCACCACACGATCTCCTTCGGCGCCGCCTGGCGGGAGACCTTCCGCGAACTCACCACCGGGCGGCTGATGACCGACCCGTCGCTGCTCATCACCCGGCCCACCGCCACCGACCCCTCCCTCGCCCCGCCCGGCCGCCATCTGCACTACGTGCTCGCGCCCTGCCCCAACACCGACCTCGGGCCCGGGGCGCAGGAGTGGCGCACGCTCGGGCCGCGCTACCGGGACGCCCTGCTCCGGGTGCTGGAACGCCGCCACCTGCCCGGGCTCGCCGCCGCGATCGAGGAGGAGTGCCTGGTCACCCCGCTCGACTGGACGGCGGCCGGGCACGCGGCCGGCGGACCGTTCGCGGTGGCGCACACCTTCGCGCAGACCGGCCCGTTCCGCCCCCGCAACCTGGTGTCGGGCACCACCAACGCCGTACTCGCCGGCTGCGGCACCACCCCCGGCGTGGGCGTGCCGACGGTCCTCATCTCCGGCAAGCTCGCCGCCGCCCGCATCACCGGCCGGCGCACCGCCCGCCCCCGCCCCGGAAGGGTCGGCGCCCATGACGGACCGTGAACTCGACGCGGCCGGGATCAGCGACCCCGCCCTGCGCGCCGACTACGCGCACTGCCGTCGGCTCAACGCCCGGCACGGCCGCACCTACTTCCTCGCCACCCGACTGCTGCCCGCCGCCCGCCGCCCCGCCGTGCACGCCCTCTACGGCTTCGCCCGGCACGCCGACGACATCGTCGACGACCTCGGCGCGGACGCCGGCCCCGAGGACCGGGCCGCAGCGCTCGACGCACTGCACCGGCGGCTCACCGCCCAACTCCGCGGCGAACCCACCGCGGAGCCGGTGGTGCGGGCCCTCGCCGACACCGCCGCCCGGTACGCCGTCGACCCCGCCCTGTTCACCGACTTCATGGCCGCCATGCGCGACGACCTCACCGTCACCGACTACCCCCACTACGCCGAACTGCGCCGCTACATGCACGGTTCCGCCGCCGTCATCGGCCTCCAGATGCTGCCCGTCCTCGGCACCGTCGTGCCCCGCGCCGAGGCCGCCCCGTACGCGGCGGACCTCGGGGTCGCCTTCCAGCTCACCAACTTCCTGCGCGACGTCGGCGAGGACCTGGACCGGGGCCGGGTCTACCTGCCGGCGGACCTCCTCGCCGCGCACGGCGTCGACCGGGACCTGCTGGAGTGGAGCCGCCGCACCGGACGCCGCGACGCCGCGATCACCGCGGCGCTGATCGCCGCGGCCCGCCTCACCCGCGAGGTCTACGCCCGGGCCGCCCCCGGCATCGACCTCCTCGAACCCGTCTCCCGGCCCTGCGTGCGCACCGCCTTCGTGCTCTACGGGGCGATCCTCGACGCCGTCGCCGACGACGGGTACGCGGTGCTGCACCGGCGGGCCGTGGTGGGGCGCGGCCGACGGGCGGCGGTCGCCGCACGGGGGCTGACCGCCGCGGTGCTCGCCCGCCTCGCCCACCGCGACGCCTGCGGTCCACCACCGCCCGCGCCGCACCGGCCCCGTCCCTCCTCCACCGCCGGCGGTGCCCGATGACCCCCCGCCGGCCGTACGTACCGCTGCGGCTGCGGCGCGCCCCGGTGCCCTGGGAACGACAGCGGCCCACCTGGTCGGAGGCGAAGCCGGCGATCATCGCCCGCGCCCTCGCCCGCGCCCAGGAGCGCCCCACCGGGAACTGGTACGTGGTCGGGGCGAGCCGTGAGCTGACGGCGGACCGGCCGTTGGGGCGGACCGTGGCCGGGGTCGAACTGGTGCTGTGGCGGGACGCGGCCGGCGCGGTGGTGGCCGGGCCCGGCGCCTGCCCGCACCTCGGAGCCCCGTTGCGGCAGAGCCCGGTGCGGTGCGGGACGCTGGTGTGCCACTGGCACGGACTCGCCCTGGACGGACGGCCGTTCGCCGGGTGGGCGCCGTACCCGGCCCACGACGACGGAGTCCTCGTCTGGGTGCGGCTCGACCGCCCCGGGGGCGAGGAGCCCACCGCACTCCCCCCGGTGCCCCCGCGACCGGAGGCGACACGGGCGGTGGACGCGGTGTGCCTGGCGGTGGGGCGCTGCGAACCGGAGGACGTCGTCGCCAATCGCCTCGACCCCTGGCACGGGGCGTGGTTCCACCCGTACTCGTTCGTCGACCTGAGCGTGGTCAGCGCCCCCGGGGACACCGCGGGGGACGACGACGTGTTCGTGGTGGACGTGTCCTTCAAGGTCGCCGGGCGGGTCGTGGTGCCCGTGCGGGCCGAGTTCACCGCGCCCGGACCGCGGACCGTGGTGATGCGCATCGTGACCGGGGAGGGGGCGGGGTCGGTGGTGGAGACCCACGCCACACCGGTGACGACCCCCGGCGGCGCGGGGCGCGGGCCGCGGACCGCGGTCGTGGAGGCGGTGCTCGCGGCCTCCGACCGGGGCGGCTTCGCGGTGGCCCGGGGGCTGGCGCCCCTGGTGCGGCCCGTGATGCGCCGGGCTGCGGCGCGGCTGTGGCGGGACGACCTCGCCTACGCCGAACGGCGCTGGGAGCTACGGGCCGCGGGCCGGTTCCCCGGCTGACCACCGGGGCCGGCGCCGCAGGTCACGTCCCGCCGGTCACTTCCCGCGGGCCAGCGCCCGCAGCACGGCGACGCGGCCCCGCCGGGGGACCGTGCGCAGCGGATGACCGCGCACGCCCCAGCGGGTGAGGAGGGCGTTGGCCGCCTGGAAGCCGGTGGTGGCCGCACGTTCCATGAGGGCCACCGGAAGCCCGCTGCGGACGTGGTCGCCGGCCAGGACCACCGTGGGGTGCGCGGTGGTGACCGCGGGGCGTCGCGCGTAGCCGCCGACCGGGAACAGCGGGCAGTCCGCCCGCCACTCGTGGCGCTGGTCGACGACCCGGGCGCGGGCCGTCTCCGGGTACACCCGGTGGAGCTGCTGGAGCAGCCGCGCCTGCTCGGCGGCCCGGTCGGCGTCCGGGGCCAGGGCGTACGCGTGCAGTTCCACGACACCGCCCCCGTGGCGGGCCGCCCAGCGCGCGGCCTCCCCCTCCCAACGGTCCAGGACGCTGATGTTGTCCAGCGTCCCGAAGCCGCTGGTGCCCAGGAAGCCGGCCCGCTCCGGTGCGACGGGCCGGTCGAGCCAGAGGCGGGAGACCAGGAACGGCGGGGCCTCCCGCGCGGCGAGGACCCGGGCGCGCCACGGCCCGTCACCCAGCCGGGGTGAGGCCGCGACGAGCCGCCGCAGTCCGCCGGTGTCGAGCGCCAGCACCAGCGCGTCGTACCGGGTGGTCCGACCGCCGACGGTGACGGACGGCCCGTCGGCGGCGCCGGGGTCCACCTCCTCGACGCCGCACTCGGTGCGCACCTCGGCGCCGAGCCGGTCCAGCCGGGCGGCGAGCGGATCCCACAGTGCGGTGGGGAACGGCTCGGTGGGCACGTCGAAGAGCAGCCCCTCGCTGGAGCCGAGGAAGTAGATGTGGAACATCAACGCCAGCTCCGCGGCCGACAGCTGCCGCGGGTCGGCGAAGAAGCTCCGGGAGAACACCTCGAACGCCAGGTGCCGGGCCGCCGCCGGGAACCGGATCTCCTCCAGGTAGTCCCGGGCGCTGGTCCCGTCCAGCCGCCCGTACACCTCGGGCACCCGCACGTCCAGCAGCGGCAGGGCGGCCCGCGGGTCCATCCGGAGCAGGTCCCGCCAGCCGAAGGACGGGCTGAGCGCGACGAAGCCGAGGGCGCTGAACGGCGGGGTCCGCGGCACCCGGGCGAAGCCGTCGGTCAGCCCGTCGCGGTGCACCAGCGGGTAGTCGGGCAGCCCCCGCAGCCGTTCGAGTCCGGGGTCGGTGCGGCGCAGCAGGGCCCGCAGGTTGTAGTACTGGCGGAAGAAGGCGTGGAACCCGCGGCTCATGGTCACCGCCGAGCCGTCCGCCAACCGCACCGGCCAGCCCGCGAGCCGCCCGCCGAGCACCGGTTCCCGTTCGTGGAGGGTGACCCGTACGCCGCGTTCGGCGAGCGCGGTCGCCGCGGTGAGTCCGGCGATGCCCCCGCCGACGACCGCCACCGAAGGGGCGGGGTCCGCGGCCCGTGGACGTCCCGCCGGAGCGGGGAGGAGGACGGACCTGCGGTCGCGTCCGTGGCGGCCGCTCACGCCACCGCCTCCGGGGCCGCCGCGACGACGGTGTGCACCACACCGGTCTGCCAGCCGGACACCGGCAGCACCCGCACCCGGGTGAACCCGGCCCGCCGCACCCGTTCGCCGAACGCGGGCGCCGTGTCGAAGGCGGTCACGCTGCCGAGCAGGTGCCGGTACAGCGCCCGGTCCCCGCTCAGCGCACCCGCGGGGAGCACGATCCCGGCACACACCGCGTACCACACGGCGCGGTGCGCGCCCCGGCCGCTCAGCGCGTACTCGTGCACCGCGAACCGCCCGCAGGGCGCCAGGAGTTCGCGCACCGCGCCCAGCACCGGATCGGGGTCGCTGAGGTTGCGGAACAGGTACGCCGCGAACACCGCGTCGAACGGCCCCACCACCCCGTGTTCGGCCAGCGCCTCGGCGGGGGCCCGGACGAAGCTCACGTTCGACGGCCAGGACTTGGCGCGGGCCCGCGCCAGCATGCCGCCCGAGGCGTCGACCGCGGTGATCCGGGCCCGGGGCGCGGCGGCCAGCAGGGCGGCGGTGGACGCCCCGGTGCCGCAGCCCAGGTCCAGGATCCGCAGCCCGGTGCCGTCGTGCGGCAGCCCGAGCCGGTGCGCGGAGCGGCGCAGTTGGCGGTGGTAGCCGGGGTTGACGGCGGTCAACCGGTCGTACGAGCGGGACGCGTGGTCGAACGCGGCCGACAGGGCGTCGTCGCGCAGCAGGGTCATCGTGGGGGCCTTCCGTTGGTGGCGCGGCGGGGGACGAAGGGCAGTTCCAGGGCGGTGTGCAGCATCGGCCGCACGGGGGTGCGCAGCCCGATCGCGAAGTCCTCGGACGGGCGGGTGTCCCCGTCGAGGAAGCGCAGCAGCGTCGGCAGCGGCACGGTGCGGAACAGTCGGGTGAAGAAGGGCGCGCCGGCGACCCGGCCGGTGTCCAGCGCCCGCAGCAGCACGGCGTCCATGGCGCGGGCCCGCGGGCCGTGGGCCGGCGGCGGCACGGGGACGCGTCCGGCGTGCAGCAGCGCGGCGACGGCCCGGGCCTGCCGCTGCACCCCGGCGAAGGTGTACCCGGTGGAGGGACGGGTCGCCCCGCCCGCGGCGCCGATCCGGAACACCGAAGCCCCCGCCCGCACCGTCGAGCGGGTGTCGGCCATGGGGATCACTCCCTGTTCGACGGCGGTGACCTCGTACCCGTCGATGCCGAGGACCCGGTCCAGGTAGTGCCGCAGGGCCCGGTCGTAGCCCTCGCCGGTGAGGACGGTGCGGGAGAACTCGGTGTACTCGACCAGGGCGGTGCACGGGCCGGTCGGCAGGACGTACCCGAACGACAGGCCGCGCGCCGGCTGCGGGGTGCGGAAGTCCATCAGATCGGCGGTGTCCGGCGGGAACGAGGGCCGTGGCGTCCGGACGAACCACCCCCGGAAGTGCTGGAGCAGCACGGTGCGGGCCGGGGGAGTCACCCGCGGCGGCCGGGAGTCGAAGACCCAGCGGGCACGCAGCCGCAGCGGGGAACCGTCCGCACGGGTGCCGTGCACCTCGGCGCCCTCCCGGCCGACCGGGCCGTCCACGATCCCGTCGACGACGGCCGTCAGCCGCCGCACCCCCGCCGCGGCGATCCGGGTGCCCACGGCGGCGCCGAACCCGGTGGAACGGAGCATCTTGTACCGCAGCGGCGTCGTCCGTCCGGTCGTCGCCGCACCGTCCGGGCCGTGCACCCGCAGCCGGTCCCAGGACGCCGTCAGCAACGCGTCGTAGGGGCCGCCGGGCTCCTCCCAGAAGCACCAGGTGCGGTCGGGCGGGCGCAGCGGGCCCTCCGGAGCGTCGATCAGCGTCACGGACAGCGGCACGGACAGGGGTACGGACGGGGGCGTGGACAGGGGTGTGGACAGGGGTGCGGGCGGAGCCTGCTCGGTCAGCCAGTGGGCCAGCGACAGCCCGGCCGCGCCGGCGCCCACGATCACCACGTCGGTGCCGGACACCCGTCACCCTCCTTGCCACCGGGTCGGGACGGAACGGCGGGCCCGCCCGTCCACCGACCCCTTCCGGATCGGACGCGACGCCGGATGCGCCGCGGGGGACACGATTCCGCGTCCCGGGGCGAAAACGCGGTACGCACCGCCGGGCGGGGAGGAGCCGGCGGTCCCAGGGCTGGGCAGGGTGGGAGGAGCCAGGGCGGGCAGGGTGGGAGGAGCCCGAGCGGGGCAGGGTCTTGGAGGAAAGGACGAACGCCCCGTTCCGCGCCCTGGATGATCGTCCCAGGTCGGTGCGGAGCCGTCTCGTGGGACACTGAAGTACGTGCTTTTCCCCCGACTGACCTGTTCGGGGGCCACCTCTGATCGACTGGGATGAGCAGCACGTGCGTTTCCTGAATGACCTCAAGCCCCCGTACGACCTGACCTACGACGACGTCTTCATGGTCCCGCGCCGTTCGGCCGTCGGCTCCCGGCAGGGCGTGGACCTCTCGTCCCCGGACGGTTCGGGCACCACCATTCCGCTCGTCGTCGCCAACATGACCGCGATAGCCGGCCGACGGATGGCCGAGACCGTGGCCCGCCGCGGCGGGATCGTGGTGATTCCCCAGGACATCCCGATCGAGGTCGTCGCCGACGTGGTCGGCTGGGTCAAGAGCCGCCACCTCGTGCTGGACACCCCCATCGTGCTGGTCGCCCACCAGACCGTCGCGGACGCGCTGGCCCTGCTGCCCAAGCGGGCCCACCACGCCGGCGTCGTGGTCGACGAGCACCACCGGCCGATCGGTGTGGTCACCGACCAGGACCTCACCGGGGTCGACCGGTTCACCCAGCTCAACGAGGTCATGTCGCGCGACCTGCTGATCCTGGACGCGGACATCGACCCCCGCGAGGCGTTCAACCAGCTCGACTCGGCGAACCGCCGGTACGCCCCCGCGGTGGACGCCGACGGGCGGCTGGTGGGCATCCTCACCCGCCGCGGCGCCCTGCGCGCCACCCTGTACACCCCGGCCACCGACGCGCGCGGCCGGCTGCGGATCGCCGCGGCCGTGGGCATCAACGGGGACGTCGCCGGCAAGGCGAAGCAGCTCCTCGACGCGGGCGTGGACACCCTGGTGGTGGACACGGCCCACGGCCACCAGGAGTCGATGATCGCCGCGGTGCGGGCCGTCCGCGCGCTGGGTCCCGAGGTGCCGATCGTGGCGGGCAACGTGGTCGCCGCCGAAGGCGTCCGCGACCTCGTCGAGGCGGGCGCCGACATCATCAAGGTCGGCGTCGGACCGGGCGCGATGTGCACCACCCGGATGATGACCGGCGTGGGCCGCCCGCAGTTCTCCGCCGTGCTGGAGTGCGCCGCGGAGGCCCGCAAGTACGGCAAGCACGTCTGGGCCGACGGCGGGGTGCGCCACCCCCGCGACGTCGCGATGGCGCTCGCCGCCGGCGCGTCGAACGTGATGGTCGGCTCCTGGTTCGCCGGGACGTACGAGTCGCCGGGCGACCTCCAGCAGTCCGCCGAAGGCCGGCTGTACAAGGAGTCGTTCGGCATGGCGTCCGCCCGGGCCGTCCGCAACCGCACCAGCGAGGAGTCCGCGTACGACCGGGCCCGCAAGGCGCTGTTCGAGGAGGGCATCTCCACCTCGCGCATGTACCTCGACCCGGAGCGGCCCGGCGTGGAGGACCTGATCGACTCGATCATCGCGGGCGTGCGCTCCTCCTGCACCTACGCGGGTGCCGGATCGCTGGAGGAGTTCGCCGAGCGGGCGATCGTCGGGGTGCAGAGCGCCGCCGGCTACGCGGAGGGCAAGCCGCTGCACGCGAGCTGGAACTGACGGACCGGGTCGCGCCCGCCTCCGGGCGGGCCCGGTCACGGCCGTGTTCTACTGCGGGGACGGCCCACCGCCGTCCCCGCAGCAGCCGGGGCCAGTGAGAGAAGCGAACGACCCGCCGTGCGACTGAACGACCTCGACGAAGCCATCGTCCACGCCCTCGCCCAGGACGCCCGCCGTTCCTACGCCGACATCGGCCAACAGGTGGGCCTGTCCGCACCGGCCGTCAAACGCAGGGTGGACCGGCTGCGCGCGACCGGCGCGATCACCGGGTTCACGGTCCGGGTCGACCCGGCCGCCATGGGCTGGGAGACGGAGGGCTTCATCGAGCTGTACTGCCGCAGCAACACGTCGGTGGACGAGATCCACCGGGGACTCGAACCGTACGCGGAGGTCGTGGCGGCCTCCACCGTGACCGGCGCCGCCGACGCGGTGGTGCAGGTCTTCGCCACCGACATGCGGCACTTCGAGCGCGTCCTGGAACGCATCGCGGCCGAGCCCTTCGTGGAGCGCACCAAGTCGGTGCTGGTGCTGTCCCCGCTGCTGCGCCGCTTCTCGTCCGGTACGCCGGGCTGATCCCGCGACCGGCCGGGCGCGAGGCGGTCAGCCGAGGCCCGGACCCGTACGGCGGGCCAGCGTGTTGTGGTGGAGCGAGGTGTGGACGCTGAAGCCGACCGCGTCCGAGCGGTAGCGGTCCTCGGAGCACTCCACCGGTCGGCCCTCCCGGGTCGTCGTGGTCCGTCGCACCCGCAGCAGCGGGCTGGTGCGTCGCACGTCGAGGAGTTCGGCGTCCCGGGCGCCGGCCGCCACCGCGTCGATGAGGTGCTCCCCGTGGGCGAGGACCAGCCCGGTGTCCTCGAACAGCGCCTGGGTGACGGAGGGGGCGTCGGCCGGGACGCGTTCCACCGCGGGGGCGATCCAGCCCGCGTACACGGTCCGCTCCAGCAGGACCGGTTCGCCGTCCAGCCCGCGCAGCCGCAGGACGTGCAGGACGCGTGCGCCCGGCTGGAGTCGGAGCCGTAAGGCGTGTTGCGCTCCGGCCGGGCGGTACTCCGAGCTGATGACCCGACCGCTGGCCTCGCGTCCCATCGACCGGGCCCACCGGGCGAAGCTGCGCAGTTCGGCGAAGCTCTGGCCGCGGCGGCCGGCGAGCACCACCCGGCGGGCGCCCTGTCGGGACCCTATGAGCCCCTCGGCGGTCAGTGCGGTGACGGCCTGCCGGACGGTGCCCCGGGAGACGCCGTAGTGGGCGGCGAGTGCGGTTTCCGGCGGGAGTAGCGCGCCCACCGGGTACTCCTCGCTGTCGATCGCCCGGCGCAGTTCCTGAGCGATCTCCTCGTGCCGGGGCGCCATCTTCCCCGTCCTCCCCGTGTCCGTCCGTTCAGCCGGCCCCGCCCGCAGTGGTCGTGGGGCCGGTGCGTGTGCGCAGCATGTGCGGCGGTCCCCACCCTAGACGAGGTTCCGTGCGCTCCGGGAGGGGCGGTGAGTATCCAGGCAGCGAGGACGAGCCGTTCGTTGAGCCTTCATCCAATGGAGGGTCGCGTCGCGCGTGTGCGGGGCAACTTGTTCGGACAAGTCATCCCGCCCCCACGGCCCCGCCGGCCCGCCCCCCACGGCCCGGCCGGCCCGCCCCCCACGGCCCCGCCGGCCCGTCCCGCACGGACGGGCGCCCTGACCCCACCCGGACCGGCCCCGGAGCGCAACGAATCGCCGCGATGGGCTCGCAGAACGCAATGAATCGCCAGGTCACGCGCAACGGACGCGTCTTGTCCCGGTGGAACGCCGAAACGTACCGTCGAGGACGGCCCTGCGCCTCCCCCCGAGTTCCCGCCGGCCCCCGAGGTCCCGCCGCCACCGCGGCCGTAGTCCCCCGTGCAAGGAGTCCCCACCCCATGACGTCCACGGTGCCCACAGCCGTCCAGCACACCGACGCGCAGCCGCCGATCACCATGTTCGGTCCGGACTTCCCCTACGCGTACGACGACTTCCTCGGCCACCCGGCCGGGCTCGGGCAGGTTCCCGCGACGGCGCACGGCACCGAGGTCGCAGTGGTCGGCGGCGGACTGTCCGGGATCGTGGCCGCGTACGAGCTGATGAAGATGGGCCTCAAGCCGGTGGTGTACGAGGCCGACCAGATCGGCGGACGGCTGCGCACCGTCGGCTTCGACGGCTGCGACCCCTCGCTCACCGCCGAGATGGGCGCCATGCGGTTCCCGCCCTCGTCCACCGCGCTCCAGCACTACATCGACCTGGTGGGCTTGGAGACCCGGCCCTTCCCCAACCCGCTCGCCGAGACGACGCCGTCGACCGTGGTCGACCTCAAGGGCGAGTCCCACTACGCCCGCACCCTGGACGACCTGCCCGACGTGTACCGCCAGGTCGCCGAGGCGTGGAACGCCTGCCTGGAGGAGGGCGCCGACTTCTCCGACATGAACCAGGCCATGCGCGAGCGCGACGTCCCCCGCATACGGGAGATCTGGGCGCGACTCGTCGAGAAGCTGGACAACCAGACCTTCTACGGCTTCCTCTGTGACTCGGAGGCGTTCCGGTCCTTCCGGCACCGGGAGATCTTCGGCCAGGTCGGGTTCGGCACCGGTGGGTGGGACACGGACTTCCCCAACTCGATCCTGGAGATCCTCCGGGTCGTGTACACCGAGGCCGACGACCACCACCGCGGCATCGTCGGCGGCAGCCAGCAGCTTCCGCTGCGGCTGTGGGAGCGGGCGCCCGGCAAGATCGTCCACTGGGCGCCGGGCACCTCGCTGTCCTCGTTGCACGACGGAGCCCCGCGTCCCGCGGTGACCCGCCTGCACCGCACGGCGGGCAACCGGATCACGGTCACCGACGCCACGGGCGACATCCACACCTACCCCGCGGTCGTGTTCACCGCCCAGTCCTGGATGCTGCTGTCGAAGATCGACTGCGACGACGAGCTGTTCCCCATCGACCACTGGACGGCCATCGAGCGCACCCACTACATGGAGTCGAGCAAGCTGTTCGTCCCCGTCGACCGGCCGTTCTGGCTGGACAAGGACGAGGTGACCGGCCGGGACGTCATGTCGATGACCCTCACCGACCGGATGACGCGGGGCACCTACCTGCTGGACGACGGTCCGGACAAGCCCGCCGTCATCTGCCTCTCGTACACCTGGTGCGACGACAGCCTCAAGTGGCTCCCGCTCTCCGCGCACGAGCGCATGGAGGTCATGCTCAAGTCGCTCGGCGAGATCTACCCGGACGTCGACGTCCGACGGCACATCATCGGCAACCCGGTGACGGTGTCCTGGGAGAACGAGCCGTACTTCATGGGGGCCTTCAAGGCCAACCTGCCGGGTCACTACCGGTACCAGCGACGGCTGTTCACGCACTTCATGCAGGACCGGCTGCCCGAGGACAAGCGGGGCATCTTCCTCGCCGGCGACGACATCTCCTGGACCGCCGGTTGGGCCGAGGGCGCCGTCCAGACCGCGCTCAACGCCGTGTGGGGCGTGATGCGCCAACTCGGCGGGGAGACCGACGCCACGAACCCGGGCCCGGGTGACGTGTACGACGAGATCGCCCCGGTGGAACTGCCGGAGGACTGATCCGGCCGGCCCCCGGCCCGGCCCCGGCCTCCCCTGCGTTCCCCCGCGTCCCCTCCTGACGGCGTCCCCGGCTCAGCCGGTGGGCGCCGTCACCGCGTCCCAGGCGGCCAGCGCACGGTCCGCGATCCGGTCCAGCTCCGGGTGACCGGCGCCGTCCCGGGCCTGTACCGACATGCCCTGGAGGACCGCCGTGTAGAACGCGGCGACCGTCGCGGTGTCGGTGCCGGGCGTCAACTCGCCCGCGCGCACCCCCTGGTCGAGCCGGGCGCGCAGGGCGTCCACGCCCTCCCGACGGCGCTCGGCGAGGTGGTCGCGCACCCCGGAGCCGGACGGGGAGCAGTTCATCGCCGACAGCACGATCATGCAGCCCGCGGGACGACCGTCATGGGCGTAGGCACGGGCGTTCATGCGCAGGACGGCGGCCACCGCGGCGTAGGCGGTCGGCTCCTCGACCAGGGCCCGGGTCGCCGGTTCGCCCTCGGTGGCGTCGTAGAGGGCGACGGCCTCCCGGAACAGTTGCTCCTTGGAGCCGAAGGCCGCGTACAGGCTTGGTGAGCTGATGCCCATCGCCGCGGTCAGGTCGGTCACCGAGGTGGCCTCGTAGCCGTACTGCCAGAAGGTCTCCATGGCGCGGGCCAGAGCGGTGTCCCGGTCGAACGCGCGGGGGCGTCCACGGGGCGGGGTCATGGCGGTCTCCCTCCGGTCGAGCAATTCTGTAACGAGCGACAAATATATGCCTTGACGTGCCGGGGTGCGGGGGTGAAAGATTCTGTAGCGATCGACACAGAAATGGGAGGGGTGCGGGGATGAGCACATTGACCGGCAAGGTCGCCTTGGTGACGGGGGGCAGCCGGGGCATCGGGGCGGCCGTCGTGCGCAGACTCGCCCGGGACGGGGCGGCCGTGGCGTTCACCTACGTCAGTGACCTCGGTGCGCAGCGCGCCGAGGCGGTGGTGGCCGAGGTCGAAGCGCTGGGCGGCAGAGCACTGATGATCAAGGCGGACTCCGCGGATCCGGCGGCCGTCGTCGAGGCCGTCCGGCGCACGGCGGACGAACTGGGGCGACTCGACGTCCTGGTCAACAACGCGGGCATCTTCCCCTTCGGGCCGATGGAGGAGGTGACCCTCGAAGAGCTCGACCGGGCGCTCGCGGTGCACGCCCGGGCGGCGTTCCTGGCCGTGCAGGCCGCCTCGCCGCACCTGCCGGCGGGCGGGCGGATCATCAGCATCGGCAGCAACCTCGCCGAGCGGGTGCCGTTCGGCGGTGTCGCGCTGTACTCCATGAGCAAGGCGGCCCTCGGCGGGCTGACCCGGGCGCTGGCCCGGGAGTTCGGCCCGCGGGACATCACCGTGAACGTGGTGCACCCGGGGTCCACCGACACCGACATGAACCCCGGGGACGGCCAGGACGCCGACGACCAGCGGGCGTTGTCGGCGCTGGGACGCTTCCTGGCCCCCGACGACGTGGCCGCGACGGTCGCCCATCTGGCGGGACCGGGCGGCCGGCACATCACCGGAGCGGCGATCACCGTGGACGCCGGGACCAACGCGTAACCCCGGGGCGTCGCCCGGCGGCCTCAACGGGACGGGGTCAGCAGACAGCGGGACACGAGGCCGACCGCTGCGTCCAGCCGGGCGGCGGTCTCGTCACCGAGCTCCGGCAGCCGGCGCAGCGCCCACAGGCAACGGGCCGAGGACCAGGCGGCGTCCCGCGCCCGCTCCAGGCTCCACGCCCCCACCAGATGGGTCAGCGGATCCGCCAGCTCCAGCAGGTCGGGGCCCGGCATCAACTCCTCGCGCACCTGCTCCTCCAGCGCCACGAGCAACTCGCCGACCCGGTCGAACTCGTCCTCCAGATCGGCGGGTTCGCAAGCGAGCGTACGGCAGGTGTCCACCACGGCCAGCGCCAGATCGTGCCCGATGTGCGCATTGACGCCCGCCAGCGCGAACTGCACCGGACGTACCCCGGGATGCCGGCGGAACTGGAACAGCGGCTGCCAACAGGCCGGCGGACGCTCCCCCTCCTGCACCGCCCGCACCGCCACCAGGTACCGCCGGGCGAAGAGGACGGCCAGGGTGGTCGCGGCCCGTCGGTCGGGGAAGCCACCGCCGTGGACGTCCCGGCCGACCCGCTCGGTGACGGTCAGGTAGACGCGGTTGAAGACCGACACCCCGTCGCCCGGCGGCCACTGCGCACCGAGCGCGCGCAGGGCCCGGACCACCGCGTCCACCCCGTGCGTCGGTGCGGGGAACTCCGTCAACCGTGTCATGGCGGCAGCGTCCCAGCTCTAGGCTGTCCCGGGTGCCGATGGGCCGGGGCTTCCCCGGAACGGGGGAACGGTCGCACGGCACCGGGGGAGGGGAGGCGCCGTGCCCGGTGCGCACGCGAGGCGACCCGATGGGCGGACGGGTGCGACCCGTCGTCCCCGTCGCCGCTACGGACGGCACCGGACCGCGATGGTGCTGGCCGCCTCGGCCGTCGCCCTGCTCGGTACGGTCGCCGGCACGCTCGACGCACTGCGGGAGCGCGGCGGGCCGGCGCACGAGGCGCGGCCCCGGATCACCTCCAGCCCGATCGTCCCGCCACTGCCGGTCGAACCGCCACCGTCCCCCTCGCCCCGGCGCTCCGCCCCACCGGACGAGAGCGCGACCCCGGACCCCACCACCACCCCGTCGGCCCCCGCGAGCCGCACCCCGCGCCCGCCGGCCACCGGGTCCGCCCCCGCGCGCCCCACGACCCGTGCGCCCGTCACCCGGAAGGCCCCCGCGTCCGGCGGGCTCTACCGGCACCCCGAGTCCCAGGTGCTGGACTGGGTACGGGACAACCCCGGTGACCCCCGGGCCGCGACCATCCGGTCCCGGATCGCGGAGCGCCCCGCCGCCGTCTGGTTCGCGGACTACACCCCCACCAACATCACCGCCCGGGTGCGCGCCGTGACCTCGGGCGGATCGGACAGCGGACGGGTCCCGGTGGTGGTCCCGTACACCGTTCCCGACCGCGACTGCGGCGGCGCCTCCCAGGGCGGCGCCCCCGACACCGCCGCCTACGACGACTGGATCGACCGGTTCGCCGCCGGGCTCGGCGACGACGAGGTCATCGTCGTCCTCGAACCCGACGCGGTCGCCCTCGCCGACTGCCTGTCGGAAGACGCCCGCGAACGGCGCTACCGGTCCCTGGCCCGGGCCGGTCGGGTGCTGAAGGAGGCCAATCCGCGGGCCCGGGTCTACTTCGACGCCGGTCACTCCGGCTGGCACGCCCCCGAGACCATCGCGGCCCGACTGCGCGAGGCGGGGGCCGGATCGGCGGACTCCTCGGACGGGATCTTCACCAACGTCTCCAACTTCCACCGCACCGCCGACGAGAACGCGTTCGCCCGGGCCGTGCTGGACGCCCTCGGCGGGGCCCCCGGTCTCGGTGCCGTGGTCGACACCAGCCGCAACGGCAACGGCGCGCCTACCGACGGCGCCTGGTGCGATCCGGCCGGCCGTGCGCTGGGCCGGCCGCCGACCCTGACCACGGGGGAGTCCCGCGTCGACGCGTACCTGTGGGTCAAGCTGCCCGGCGAGTCGGACGGCTGCCGGGGCCGACCGGGAACGTTCACCCCGGCGTACGCCTACGAACTCGCCACCGGCGGCTAGGCCGTTGCGCCGGGCTACGTGCTGGCGATCTCCTTCTTGAGCTGGTGGGTGAAGCGACGCAGGAGGTCCAACGTCTCCTGGAACTCGGCCCTACGGTCGTCGCTGCCGTCGGTGGGCCGGGTGCTCCAGACCCGACGCGCGAGGGCGTCGGCGAGGTCGACGGTGGCGTCGGCGCAGAGCAGGTAGAGGGCCGAACGCGCCTCCTGCATCCGGTCCGCCACCTCGTTGGCCCCGGGTCCGTCGTCGCCGAGCCGGGTCTCCTTCAGGTGGTCCAGCAGTTGGACCACTGCCGTGTTGAAGCCGATTCCGGCCCGGAGCTTCTGCTCGCGGAGCCACATGCGGTCCTGCCGGCGCGCGGTGAACCACGAACCGAGCAGGACGCCCACGAGACCGATGGCGGCCCCGACGGCCACCGGCAGCACGTTCCCCACGGCCAACTCCCCCCGACGTCAGTGACGTCAGGCTACCGAGGGGGCCCAAGCCCGCGCAGGCCCGACGGCCGGGGATAGGGTTTACCCGCGCGCGGCACCGCACCCGGGCCGGGCCTCCGGTGGGCCCACCCGGGCAGCACGCATCACGGGGCACGGGGGCGAGGGGACATGGCGGACGACGGACGGGCGAACGGGCCGACGGCACCGGGGGTGAACCTCCCGCTGTGGGCCGCCACCCTGGTGGGGGCGGCGGCCATGGCCGTGGGCATCGCCGGCTTCTACCACCTGGGCGTGGAGCACGACTCACGGGGACGCGGCGTGAACATCGCCGACGGGCCCGGGAAGGGCTGGTACACCTTCGCCGCCCTGGTCGGACTGTGTTGGCTCGCGGCGATCACCCACACCGTGCTGCGGTTCCTCGAAGGCAAGCAAGCGGACCGTGACCTGCTGGTGCCACTGGTCGTCACCACCCCACTGGGAGCGGGCGTCGGCGCGGGCCTGCTGCTGTCGCTGGGACAGGAGCAGCGGCACGGGGAGGGCGCCCGCAACCTGGTGATCGGCGGGATCGCCCTGCCCCTGCTGCTGTGGTCGTGGGACCGCGCCGTGCGGCGGCGCCGGAGCCGGCGCGGGGCCTGACCGGCCGGACGGACCCCGCCCGCGCCGCTACCCCCGGCGCGGGGCGTCGCCCTCGCCGCCGTCCGACCGGCGAGGAGCCTCGTCGTACGTCGACGTCCCGGAGTCCAACAGCGGCTCCTGCGTCTTGAGGTGGGCCGGGGCCAGTGCGCGCAGTGCGTGGTAGCCGGTGATGACGACGATGGTGCCCAGGGCGATGCCGCTGAGGGAGAACGTGTCGGAGAACTCCAGCGAGACGTTGCCGACGCCGATGATGATGCCCGCGGCGGCCGGCACCAGGTTCAGCGGATTGCGCAGGTCCACCCCCGCGTTGATCCAGATCTGCGCGCCGAGCAGCCCGATCATCCCGTACAGGATGACGGTGATCCCGCCGAGCACCCCGCCGGGGATCGCCGCCACGACCGCACCGAACTTGGGGCACAGCCCGAACAGCAGGGCGAAGGCCGCCGCCGCCCAGTAGGCGGCCGTCGAGTAGACCCGGGTCGCGGCCATGACGCCGATGTTCTCCGAGTACGTGGTGTTGGGCGGGCCGCCCACGGCGGTGGACAGCATCGACGCGGCGCCGTCGGCGGAGATCGCGGTGCCCAGCTTGTCGTCCAGCGGATCACCGGTCATCTCGCCGACCGCCTTCACATGGCCCGCGTTCTCGGCGACGAGCGCGATGACCACCGGCAGCGCCACCAGCACGGCCGACCACTCGAACGACGGCCCGTGGAACGACGGCAGCCCGATCCAGTCCGCCCCGCCCACCGCCGACAGGTCGAGCCGCCAGTGGTCGACGACCTTCCCCGAGCCGTCGTTGGAGTGGATCATGCCGAAGACCCGGTCGAACAGCCAGGAGATCCCGTACCCGAAGAGCAGCCCCAGGAAGATCGCGATGCGGGACCAGAAACCCCGTAGGCAGACCACCGCGGCGCCGGTGAACAGCATCACCAGCAACGCGGTCCACTGGTCCTGCGGCCAGTAGGTGGTGGCGGTGACCGGCGCCAGGTTGAAACCGATCAGCATCACCACCGCACCCGTGACGATCGGCGGCATGGCCGCGTGGATGATCCGCGCACCGAACCGCTGCACCGCGATGCCCACCAGGAACAGCGCCACGCCGACCACGAACACCGCACCGGTCACCGTCGCGCTGGTGCCGCCCTGCGCCCGGATCACGGCCGCCACCCCGACGAAGGACAGCGAGCAGCCCAGGTAACTGGGCACCCGGCCCTTGGTCGCCAGCAGGAAGATGGCCGTCGCCACCCCGGACATCATGATCGCGAGGTTCGGGTCGAGACCCATCAGGACGGGGGCGACGAAAGAGGCGCCGAACATGGCCACCACGTGCTGCGCACCCAGGCCGAAGGTCCGTGGCCAGGAAAGCCGTTCGTCCGGCCGGACGACGGCGCCCGGGGCGGGGGTCCGCCCGTCGCCGTGCAGCTTCCAGCGCACACCGAGGTCCATGGGGAGGTCACTTTCTGTCCGTACGCCGGGATGATCGGGGACATGCTAAAGGTCCCGGGATCGCCCGGTCCCGGCGGCATGGCACCGGGACGGCCCCGCACCCGGCTGCCCGGCATCCGGGCGCCCTCCCGCCCCCGACCAGCGGCGCGGGAGCAGGAAGGCGCGGGTGCGGCCCCTCGGTCAGGGCTTCGGCGTCGGAGCTGCGGGGCTGGGCGAGTCGACCCGGGGGCGGGTGGTGCGCTCGGCCGTCCGGAGCACGCCCGCGAGGGCGATCAGCCCGAAGGCCAGCGCCGTGACCAGCCCGAACGACACCACCAGGCTGGTCAGATCGGCGAGCGCCCCGACGGCGGACGGTGCCAGCAGGCTCGACGAGTAGGTGACGGTGGCGACGCCCGCGATGGCCATGCTGGCGTTCGGCCCGCTGCGTCCGGCGGCGGCGAACGCCAGCGGCACGACCACGGCGACCCCCAGCCCGAGCAGGGCGAACCCGCCCATGGCCACCGCCGGATGGTTCGAGGTCACGACCATCAGCCCGCCGACCGCGGCGAGGGCGCCGCCCACCCGCACGGTCCGCACCGCGCCGAAGCGGTCGACGATCCGGTCGCCCGCCAGTCGGGCCACCGCCATGGTCAGCGTGAAACCGGTGGTGCAAGCGGCCGCCAGTCCCGGCGAGGCGTCCAGGACGTCCCGCAGGTAGACGGCCGACCAGTCGAGGCTCGCGCCCTCCACGAAGACCGCACAGAAGCCGACGGTGCCGATGAGCAGGGCCGAACGGGGCGGCAGCGCGAACCGGGGCGGCGGCTCCTCGTCCACCGTGGGCCGCACGTCCAGTACCCCGCGGCAGGCGGCGAGGCCCAGCAGGGTGAGCACGGCCGCGGTCAGGACGTGGTGCACGCGTGCGTCGGTCCCCAGGTGTGCGGCGAGGGTGCCGCCGACCGAGCCGATCAGGGCGCCCACGCTCCACATCCCGTGCAACCCGGACAGGATGGACCGGCCGAGCCGGGACTCCAGGTCGACGCCGAGCGCGTTCATCGTCACGTCCGACATCCCGGAGGTGGCCCCGTAGACGAAGAGCGCCACGCACAGGGTCGCCAGGTTCGGCGCGAGCGCGGGCAGGGCCAGCGACAGCGTCCACAGGGCCAGCAGTCCGCGCAGTGCGGTGCGCGCGCCGAACCGGTGGCCGATCCGGCCGGCCAGGGGCATCGCGAGGGCCGCGCCGATCGCGGGGAAGGCGAGCGCGAGCCCCAACTGGCCGGCGCTCACCCCCGCGTGGTCCTGGATCCACGGCACCCGGGTCGCGAACGATCCGGTGACCGCGCCGTGCACGCAGAACACGGCGGCCACCGCGTACCTGGCGCGTCGAACCGCCGTCGTGACCTGGGCCGTCGGGGCCCCCTTGCTCGCCATTCGGTGTTGCCTCCCGCTGTGCCCGGCCCACGGGCCGGCCCCATGGTCGACGGCCGGTCGACCGTCGTGGCCGTCCGTTCGGAGCGGCCGGGGCGTAAACTATCAGGAACCTTGCCTGATAAATAGATGGTGTCGTCAAACGGCTGTCGTCCACAGCTACGGGGCCGGCGACGGAACGGCAGGGCAGGACGGCCGGCGACCCGCCGGTCGGCGTCTGGAAGGATCGACCGCATGCCCGCATCACCGAGCACGGCCCGCGCCATCAACGACCGGCTCGCGCTGAGCCTCCTGCAGAGCGAGGGCCCCCTGACGGCCGGGCAGCTCAAGCAGCTCACCGGCCTGTCCCGGCCCAGCGTCGCCGACCTGGTCGAGCGGCTCCAGCACGGCGGCCTGGTCACCGTCGTCGGCGAGTCCGGCGCCCAACGGCGCGGCCCGAACGCCCGGCTGTACGGGATCGTCGCCGACTACGCGCACCTGGCCGCGCTCGACGTCCGCAAGCAGAGCGTCTCCGTGATCGTCTCGGACCTCGTCGGCCAGGTGGTGGCCGAGGCGTCGGCCCCCGTCACCGGCGACCCCGGGACGGCCGCCGCCCAGGCCGTCGCCCTCGTGGAGCGGACCGCCGAGCGGGCCGGGGCCACCGCGCTGCACAGCGTGGGGGTCGGCGCGCCGGGCCTCGTCGACCCGTCCACCGGCGAACTGCGCAACGGCAGCGGCCTGCCCACCTGGCACCACGGTCTGATGACGGCCCTTCAAGAACGCCTCCGGGCCCGGGTGATCGTCGAGAACGAGACCAACCTCGCCGCCCTGGCCGAACAGCGGGAGGGCGCCGCGCGGGACCGCGACACCTTCGTCCTGCTCTGGCTCAGCCACGGAGTGGGCGCCGCGATCGTCCTGGACGGCGCCCTGCGCCGGGGGGCCTCCGGCGGTGCCGGCGAGATCGGGTTCCTCCCCGTGCCCGGCACCGACGGCCTGCCGTCCGTCCACTCCTGCGGCGGCGGCTTCCATGACCTCGCCGGGTCCGCCGCCGTCGTCGACCTCGCGACCCGGTACGGAATGACGGCCACCGCCGTCGCCCACGAGCCGCCCGCCGCCGCCGTGGTCCGGGCGGCGGTCGCCGGGGCGCCGCCGGCCGGACCCGCCGCGCTGCCCGGCGGCGCCGACGCCTTCCTCGACGCGCTGGCCGACCGGATCGCCGTGGGCACGGCGGCGGTCACCGCCGTGCTCGACCCCGGCTGCGTCGTGCTCGGCGGCGAGGTGGGCCGCGCCGGGGGAGCGGACCTCGCCGCCCGGGTCGGCGCCCGCATCGCCGCGCTGACCCCGCTGCGCACCGAGGTCCGTCCCGGTGAACTGGGCGGCGCGGCGGTCCTGCGCGGCGCCCTGTTCACCGCCCGGGACGCCGCACAGGACGAACTGTTCTCCCCTCAGCCCGTCTTCGACGGTGCGAGGACCTTGGTGAGGAACGCCGCGAACGTCTCCCGCCCCACCGCCCGGTCCGGGGTCAGATGACCACCCGCGCGTAGCGCCCGGGCCACCTTCCCGGGCAGCGGCACCCGCACGATCCGCCGGCGCCGCCCGCTCGCCGCCAGGTACGCCGCCGCCAACTCGCCGAGGTCCAGCACCTGCGGTCCGCCCAGTTCGGGCACCCGACCGGCCGGTGCCCCGTCCGCCAGTTCCGCCAACCGGTCCGCGACCTCACCGGACCCGATCGGCTGGTCGGCCACCCCGGCCGGGACGAGCATCACCGGCGGCTTGGCCAACCCGGTCAGCAGGGTGAGCACCAGATCGTGGAACTGCGTCGTCCGCAGGATCGTCCAGCCGGTGCCGGACGCCTCGACCAGCCGCTCCACGGCCCACTTCGTCCGGTAGTACCCGAGCGGCACCCGGTCGACCCCGACGATCGAGATGTAGACGAGGTGCCCCACCCCCGCCCGCCGGACGGCCTCGACCAGGCGGCGGGCGGCGACCTCGTCCCCGCGCTGCCCGCTCGCGCAGTGCACGACCACGTCCGCCCCGCGCAACGCCTCGTCCAGCGGACCGGTCCCCTTGACCAGGTCCACGGCGTACGGCTGGGAGCGCCGGCTCACCACCCGCACCTCGTGTCCCGCCGCCCGCAGCCGGTCCACCACCTGCCTGCCGAGCGTTCCCGTACCGCCGGTCACCACCGTCGTGGTCATCACGCACCCGCCTTCCGCTGCCGTGGACGTCCCGAACGGAACGCCCTCACCAGTCACGACGGACCCGGGGCCGCACCTGTGACATCCACGCCGGCGCGCCCCCCGATCGGCGGACCCGGCGGCGCAGGGCGGCACGGTGCAGCGGGGACATGTGCGCGCGGAGGTGTGCGGGGGCGTCGCGGCTCGACGGAGGCAGGGCCGCCATGGACCCGGCGGCGGGCAAGGGCCGTAGACTCCGCCGCCGGGCGCTCCGTCGAACGCTGGCCGCGTCCGAGGGCAGGGCTCCTCCTTGGGGGTGACGCAGAGAGTAGGGAGCCCTCCACAGCTCCGTCAATAGCCGGGCGCATCGCCCAAGTCGACTGTCCGGAAATTGAGTTGCCGCCGGGGGCGGACACCGCGAACCCACGGGCGCCCCCTTGTGAGCCAGTCCACAACCACTCGCCCGCATGGCCCGCCGGCGAGCGTGGCAGACTGGTTGCGTACCAGCAGCAGCGCACTCCGGGGTCGGTGAAAGTCCGAGCCGGCGGTTAAAGTCCGCGACCCGGTCACCTCCAGTGACCGGTTGACCAGGTGAAATTCCTGGACCGACGGTGAAAGTCCGGATGGGAGGCAGTGCGCGCGGGCGAACACGTCAGGTGTGCGCCGAGGTCCGGTGCCGTCCTTTCCACGGACGGTCACGACCCCGTGCCCCGGGTGTGCCACGTCCGTCTTCTGTCGTCCTCGACAGCCCCGGAGTCCGTGCCCGAAGAGGCAGGAGGACCCGGTGGCCACCGCAGCCGAAGCAGCCGCCATGCGGCGCGCCGTCGCGCTCGCCGCGCACGGACTCGGCCACACCAGCCCCAACCCCGTCGTCGGATGCGTCCTCATCGACGCCCGCGGCGAACCGGTCGGCGAAGGCCACCACCAGCGCGCCGGAGGCCCGCACGCCGAGGTGCACGCCCTGCGCGCGGCCGGCGACCGGGCCCGCGGCGCCACCGCCGTGGTCACCCTCGAACCCTGCGACCACACCGGCCGCACCGGCCCCTGCTCCCGGGCCCTGCTGGCCGCCGGAGTGACCCGGGTCGTCTACGCCGTGGCCGACCCCACCCCCGATGCGACCGGCGGCGCGGACACCCTGCGCGCGGCCGGCGTCGACGTGGAAGGGGGACTCCTCGCCGCCGAGGCCGAGACGGTGAACGCCGCCTGGCTGACCTCCGTGCGGCGCGGCCGCCCCCACGTCACCTGGAAGTACGCCGCCACCCTCGACGGCCGGACCGCGGCCGCCGACGGCACCAGCCGGTGGATCAGCTCGCCGCAGGCCCGGGCCGACGTGCACCGGTTGCGCGCCGAGTCCGACGCCGTCGTCGTCGGCGCGGGCACCGCCCGGGCCGACGACCCCCATCTCGCCGTCCGCGGGATCGAGGGCGCCCGCCAGCCGCTGCGGGTCGTCCTCGACACCTCCGGCACCGCGGTGCGCCCCGGCGCCCGGGTCCTGGACGCCACGGCACCCACCCTGATCGCCGTGGCCGAGGACCTCACCGCGACGCCGTTCAGCAGCGGGGGCGGTGCGCAGCCGGCGGTCGTCCGGCTCCCGCGCGCCGACGGGGGCCTGTCCGTCCCCGCCCTGCTCGCCGACCTGCACGCCCGGGGCGTGCGGTCCGTGCTGCTGGAGGGCGGTGCGCGGCTCGCCGGAGCGTTCGTCGCCGCCGGCGCCGTGGACCGGGTGATCGGTTATCTCGCCCCGGTCCTGCTCGGAGCCGGGCCGGCCGTCCTGAACGGCGCAGGAATCACCACCCTCGTCGAAGCGTTGCGCCTCGACATGAACGAGACCGTCCCGGTGGGAGCCGACCTCCGGATCACCGCGACGCCCGTGTCCGCCGCCCGCTCCGGGCCCGCCACAGCCGCCGTTCCTCCCGCGCACACGAAGGAGCACTGACCGTGTTCACCGGAATTGTCGAAGAACTCGGCGAGATCACCGCGGTCCAGGACCTCGGCGACGCCTCCCGCTTCCGTCTGCGCGGTGCCGTCGTCACCCAGGACGCGGGGCACGGCGACTCGATCGCGGTCAACGGCGTCTGCCTGACCGTCGTGGAGCTGGCCGGCGACGAGTTCACCGCCGACGTCATGGCCGAGACCCTGAAGCGGTCGAGCCTCGGCGCCCTCGCCGTGGGCTCCCGGGTCAATCTGGAACGGCCCACCGCGGTCGGCGCCCGACTCGGCGGCCACATCGTGCAGGGCCACGTCGACGGCACCGGGACGGTCCTGGCGCGGGAGCCCTCCGAACACTGGGAGGTCGTCCGGATCTCGCTGCCCCGGGAGCTGGCCCGCTACGTGGTGGAGAAGGGCTCCATCACCGTCGACGGGGTCAGCCTCACCGTCGTGGAAGCGGGCGACGAGCACTTCACCGTCAGCCTCATCCCGACCACCCTCGACCTGACCACGCTCGGCATCAAGCGCCCCGGCGACCCGGTCAACCTGGAGGTCGACGTGATCGCCAAGTACGTCGAGCGGCTGCTCGGGGCCCGCGGAGAACGACGATGAGCGGGCTGGGCTGGCTTGAGTCGCCCGCCTTCACCGCCTTCGACCAGCAGGTCATCTGGTCGGACCTGATCGGCAACTCCGTCGGACTGGTCGCCCTGGCGCTCGGCTGGCGCCGTTCGCTGTGGACCTGGCCCGTGCAGCTGCTCTCCGGTGTCATCCTAGTCGCCGCGTACGCCCACGCCGAACTCGCCGGTGGCGTCGGCAAGCAGCTCCTCGTCATCGGGGTCGCCCTGTGGGGCTGGCGCCAGTGGACGCACGGCAGGCAGCAGAGCGGTGACGGCTCCCTCGCCGTCCGCTTCGCCACCTGGAAGGAACGGGGGCTGCTGCTGGGCGGCACCGCGCTCGGCACCCTCGCCGTCGGCCTGCTCTTCACCGCCGTGCCCGAACTGTCGTGGAACCCGTGGCCCGACGCGTACATCTTCGTCGGCACCCTGGCCGCGATGGTCGCCCAGGCCCGGGGCCTGGTGGAGTTCTGGTTCGCCTGGATCCTCGTCGACGTCGTCGGCGTCCCCCTCGCCTTCTCCAGCGGGCTCGCCTTCTCGGGCCTGGTCTACGTCGTCTACTTCGCCCTCGCCCTGTGGGGCATGCGCGACTGGTGGCTGCGGTCCCGAGCGGCTGCGCAGCCCCCACTGAAAGGAGTCCCCGCATGAACGGCCACCCGGCATCCGGCACCGTCCTCCCCGGACGACACCTCCCGCCCGTCCGGCCCGCCGGTGCCACCGGGGGGAGCGACAGCGCGCAGGGCACCGACGACGAGCGGTTGACCCTCGATCCGGTGGAGCGGGCGATCGCGGACATCGCCGCGGGCCGCCCCGTGGTGGTGGTGGACGACGAGGACCGCGAGAACGAGGGCGACCTCGTGCTGGCCGCCGAGAAGGCCACCCCCGAGATCGTCGCCTTCATGATGAGCGAGTGCCGGGGCCTGATCTGCGCCCCGATGGAGGGCGTCGAACTGGACCGCCTCCAACTGCCGCAGATGGTCGACGAGAACACCGAGTCCATGCGGACCGCGTTCACCGTCTCCGTCGACGCCGGCGCCGCGCACGGCGTCACCACCGGGATCTCCGCCGCCGACCGCGCCACCACCCTGCGGCTCCTCGCCGACGGGACCTCCGCGCCCGGCGAGTTCGTCCGGCCCGGCCACGTCTTCCCGCTGCGCGCCCGCCCCGGCGGCGTGCTCGCCCGGGACGGTCACACCGAGGCCGCCGTCGACCTGGCCCGGCTGGCCGGACTGCGGCCCGCCGGGGCCATCGTGGAGATCGCCGGCGAGGACGGCCGGATGCTGCGGCTGCCCGAACTCGTCCCGTTCGCCCGCAAGCACGGCCTGTCGATCATCTCCATCGCCGATCTGATCGCCTACCGCCGGACCACCGAAGCACCCGCCGTGCGCCGCGAGGCCGCGGTGCGACTGCCCACCGCGCACGGGGACTTCACGGCGTACGGGTACCGCGCGACCGCCGACGGGGTCGAGCACCTCGCCCTGGTGTACGGGGAGGTCGGCGACGGCGAGGACGTCCTCGTACGGGTCCACTCCGAGTGCCTCACCGGAGACGTCTTCCAGTCCCTGCGCTGCGACTGCGGACCGCAGTTCCAGGCGTCGATGGAACGGGTCGCCGCCGAGGGCCGCGGCGTCGTCGTCTACCTGCGCGGTCACGAGGGCCGCGGCATCGGCCTGATGTCCAAGCTGCGCGCCTACGAACTCCAGGAGCGCGGCCACGACACCCTCGACGCCAACCTCGAACTGGGGCTGCCCGCCGACGCCCGCGACTACGGCGCCGGCGCCCGCATCCTCAAGGACCTCGGCGTGCGCAGCCTGCGGTTGCTCACCAACAACCCGGAGAAGACCGACGCCCTGGTGCGGCACGGTCTCGCCGTCAACGGACGCGAACCCGTGCCCGTGCAGGCCGGTGAACACAATCTGCGCTACCTGCGCACCAAGCGGGACCGCATGGGGCACGACCTGCCCTGGCTGGACGCCCCCGTCACCCGGGCCTGCGCCAACCAGTGACATCCGGGGCACGCCCCGACACCCTGAAGGACCCGCAGCACCCGCACCACCCGCACGACGTCAGAGCAGTACGAGCCCCACGAGAACCAGGAGCAGCGCGTGAGCGGCAAAGGCGCACCCGAACTGAGCGTGAAGAACTGCGGCGACCTGCGGGTCGCCGTCATCGCGGCCCAGTGGCACGAGACGGTGATGGACGGACTGGTCGAGGGCGCCCTACGGGCCCTGCGGGAACTGGGCATCGACGAGCCCACCCTGCTGCGCGTTCCGGGCAGCTTCGAACTGCCCGTGGTCGCCAAGGTGCTCGCCGGCCGCGGGTACGACGCGATCGTGGCCCTCGGCGTGGTCATCCGCGGTGGCACCCCGCACTTCGACTACGTGTGCCAGGGCGTCACCCAGGGCCTCACACAGGTCGCGGTGGACTCCGGGGTCCCGATCGGGTTCGGGGTCCTGACCTGCGACACCGAGGAGCAGGCACTCGACCGGGCGGGGATCGAGGGCTCCCGCGAGGACAAGGGCCACGAGGCCGTCACCGCCGCCGTCGCGACCGCGGCGACCCTGCGCACGGTCGCCGAGCCCTGGCGCTGACCCCGGTGTCCACGGGCCGTTAGGGGGAGCCCGCGCGGGTCCCGTAGAGTGGTCCGCACCATGTCCAAGAAGACGTTCGAGGAGCTGTTCACGGAGCTCCAACACAAGGCCGCCCACGGTGATCCGTCCACCTCACGCACCGCCGAGCTCGTCGACAAGGGTGTCCACGCCATCGGCAAGAAGGTCGTCGAGGAGGCCGCCGAGGTCTGGATGGCCGCCGAGTACGAGGGCAAGGAAGCCGCCGCCGAGGAGATCTCGCAGCTGCTCTACCACGTCCAGGTGATGATGGTCGCGCGCGGGATCTCCCTCGACGACGTGTACGCCCATCTGTAGAGCGCGCGCCGCCCGGCGCGCGCTCGGCCACCGCCCCGCGCGCGGGCGACGGAGCCCCGCCGGCCCGTCGCCGTCCTCGCGCCCGACGCACACCCCGCACCGCTGACGCACACCCCACCGCTGCCACACGTAAAGGAACTGGCCTCATGCTGCGCATCGCCGTCCCCAACAAGGGTTCACTGTCCGGACCTGCGTCGGCGATGCTCCATGAGGCCGGCTACCAGCAGCGACGGGAGTCGAAGGAACTCGTCATCGTCGACCCGGACAACGAGGTCGAGTTCTTCTACCTGCGCCCCCGCGACATCGCGATCTACGTCTCCTCCGGCCGTCTCGACATCGGCATCACCGGCCGCGACCTGCTGGTGGACTCCGGCGCCAACGCCGAGGAGATCCTGCCGCTCGGCTTCGCCCGCTCCACCTTCCGGTTCGCGACCCGCCCGGGCACGGCCGCCGGCGTCACCGACCTCGGCGGGCTGACCGTCGCCACCTCCTACGAGGGCATCGTCGCCAAGCACCTCGCCGACAACGGCATCGACGCCTCGGTGGTGCACCTCGACGGTGCCGTGGAGACCGCGATCGAGCTCGGAGTGGCCCAGGTCATCGCCGACGTCGTGGAGACGGGCACCTCGCTGCGCAACGCCGGCCTCGAAGTGATCGGCGACCCGATCATGACCTCCGAGGCCATCGTCATCCGTCGCACCGGGGCCACCACCGAAGAGCCCAAGGCACAGCAGTTCCTCCGCCGGCTCCAGGGCGTCCTGGTCGCCCGGAGCTACGTGATGATGGACTACGACTGCCGCGCCGAGCACCTGGAGGAGGCCGTCGCCCTCACTCCGGGTCTGGAGTCCCCGACCGTCTCACCGCTGCACAACGAGGGCTGGGTCGCTGTCCGCGCCATGGTGCCCGCCAAGGAAGCCCAGCGGATCATGGACGACCTGTACGAGCTCGGTGCGCGGGCCATCCTCACCACCGCCATCCACGCCTGCCGCCTCTGAAGAAGACCGAGACCATGCCCGACACCCCCGCACCGGCCCCCGGCACCCCTTCCCCGGCGAACCAGGACGGGCCCCCGGCCACCGCGGTCACCGCTCCGGTCCTGCCGGCCCTCCCGGTCACCTTCCGCCCGTCCCTGATCCGGGTGATCCTGCTCGGCTCGGGCGTCGCGATCCTCGTCGTCCTCACGGTGATCGCGTTCATCCTGCCGCAGCTCAGCCCGGGGGAGCGCACCAGCTTCGTCTTCACCGGGGTCCTCTGCCTCGGTGTGCTCGCCCTGCTCGGCCGCCCCAAGATCGTCGCCGACGAGCAGGGGCTGACGGTCGTCAACGTCGCCTCGTCGCGACGGTTGGAGTGGGCCCAGGTCGTCCAGGTGAACCTGCGCCCCGGTGACCCCTGGGTCTTCCTCGACCTCAGCGACGGCACCAGCCTCCCCGCCATGGGCATCCAGCCCGGCATGGCCCGCGAACGCGCCATCGGCGACGCCCGCACCCTGCGGGCCCTCGTCCAGGACCGGGCCACGGGCCACCGCGCCTGATCCGTCCGGCCGTTGTGCCGGCCGGGGTCAGGCGCCGGCCAGCGGCTTGCCGGGCCCCCGTCCCGACAGGACCTCCCCGTACGCCTGCATCAGATCGGGCAGCCGCAGGGTCGCCAGGTCGTCCCGGCTCGGCGTGCACGTGTAGCCGGACAACCTGAGGTCCCGGTACGCGCAGCTCTTCTCGTACAGCGTGCGCAGGAAGCGGCCGTTGCCCAACTCGTCGATCCAGCCCTGGTCCACCACGTGACCACTGATGGAACGCAGTTCGTCCACCGCTTCCTCGTCCCAGGCGTCACCGTTCTCGGCCGCGAGCACCTGACCGATCGCGGTCAGTTCCAGGGGACGGTACGAGGGGAAGTCCACCCGCGTGGTGAAACGTGACGACAGCCCCGGGTTGGCGGCGAGCAGCCGGTCCATGCCCTCCGGATAGCCCGCGAGGATCACCACCAGGTGGTCGCGGTTGTCCTCGGCCCGCTTGAGCAGGACCTGGAGCGCCTCGTCCCCGTACGCGTCCCCCTTGCCGTACCCGGAGTTGGACAGCGCGTACGCCTCGTCCAGGAAGAGCACCCCGCCGATCGCGGAGTCGATCAGCTCGTTCGCCTTCACCGCCGTCTGTCCCAGGTACTCGCCGACCAGGTCGGCGCGCTGCGCCTCCACCAGGTGGTCCCCGCCGAGCAGCCCGAGGGCGTAGAAGACGCGGCCCAGTATTCGGGCCACCGTGGTCTTGCCGGTGCCGGAGGGGCCGGAGAACACGAAGTGCCGTTTCGGCGGCTGCACCGGAAGCCCCTGGCCGGCCCGTAGCCGGGCCATGTTCAGCTGCGCGGACAACGCCTTGACCTGGCGCTTCACCGGATCGAGGCCCACCATGCGCTCCAGTTCGGCGAGCGCGTCCGCGAGCAGCGTGGGATCGGCCGCCGGGGTCGAAGGGCGGTGCGGGGAGGGCCCCGCGGCCTTCTCCCGGACGGGGTCCCCGAGCCCCGGCGCCCCACCGACGGCGGGGTCCGGGGGCGGTTCGCCCACCTTCACGTCCCGGCCTTCGGCGTCGAACAGGGGGTCGGGCCCCACGGCGTTCTCCGGAGCGGGCACCGGCAGCGAGAAGGGCGCGAGGTCGAGGACGTCGTCGAAGCCCTCCCCCTCCGCGATCGCCGCGAGCCGGGCGGAAGTGTCCATGAACGCCGGGTCCACCCGGTGCACGGCCCGGTACAGCGGGAGCGCCGCCGCGCTGCGACCGGTGCCCTCCCGGGCCCTGGCCAGCCAGTACCGCAGTTCCTTGCGCTGCGGCTGCTCGCTGCGGCACCGCATCAGGGCCGCCGACAGCAGCGGCTCGGCCTGGCCGAACATCTCCAGCCGCACCCGGGCCATCCCGCCGAACAGTCCCGCCTCGATCCCGAGCAGCGGATCGTCGAGGAGCGGGTCGGTGTGGCGCACCAGCCGCTCCCAGTCCTTGACCAGGTAGGAGCGGCAGGCGTGCAGGAACCGCACCTGCGGATCGGCGTCGACCGGCGGCAGTCCGGCCAGGGCCCGGTCCAACTCGGGCACATGGCGCCCGTCGAGCCAGTGCGAGGCGTGCGCGAGCAGCAGGTCCCGCGGCCGTTCGAGCACCGGTTGCACCCACCAGCCCAACCAGTACCAGGAGTTCAGGGTGCGCCGGTGCCGGGCACGCTGCTCGCCGAAGCGCTCGCGGTGCTGGTACATGCGCAGCAGCGCCGTGGTGGTGTCCACCCGCAGGGCGTGCAGCCCCAGCCATCCGTCGGCCAGCCCGGGGTCCATCCGTACGGCCGTCCTGAATTCTTCTTCCGCCTGTGGATACGCCCCCATGGTGTAGGCGTCCACACCGCGCAGCCACGCTAGTTCCGCCGGGGCCGGAGCGCCCTGGGTGCCGAAGTCCATCACGTCCCCCACAAGCCGTGCCCCCGATGATGTGCCGTCTCTTGCGGTGCCGGTCGGTACCGGCCATTGACAGTTGAAGTTCCCCCGCCGACCCGTGTGGAACCGCTGTGCCGCGGACGGAAGTTGAGCCGGTGCGTGAGCCGCCGTCCGTCGGTCGTACCGCACGCATCGTACCCGCGCGGCGCGGCTGGATCTAAGGGTGCCCGCAATGCCGGTTCCGTGCAGGGGGCGTGCAGGGGGCGCACGCGATGGTGACCGACGGTGAGCGTCCGGCATCGTTCCGCGCCCGGAAACATGGGAACGAAGGGGGCGTTGCCGGGCAGAACGAAGCCCCCGATCACGGGGGAACGATCGGGGGCTTCGCGACCACGGGCGACCCGAAGGCCGCACAGGGAGAACGTAAGACCTGTACGGCCCCCGGTCAAGCGCAGCGGAAGCCCTGACGAAAACCGCTTTCCGGGCATCCCCGAACACTCCTATTGAGCCTCACGCTCAGTGACGGATTGATGCGGTCTTGACGTCCCGACTGCCCCGGTGGGCCCACCAGTTGACGCCGGCCCCGCACTCACCTCGTACCCCAGTGCTCCCTGGCGCACCACGAGATCGGCGAACGGCAGCGTCGGATCCCCCGCGAAGTGCTCCTGCTCGGCGGCGACCCAGCGCTCCCAGAAGGAGTGCTGGGCGGGCCCGTCCCGCCGTCGGCCCCGCTGCCACGCGGCCCCGCGCTCGTACTCCATCCACACCACGCGGGCCAGCTCCGGGCGGAGGTCCCGTCGTCCGGCTCCCACCCCCTCCAGCAGCACCACCGGCGCCGGTGCGAGGCTCCGGGGCGCGCCGAACGCGCGGGCGTTCCAGTCGTAGGGCGCGTACCGGGCGGGCTCCCCCCGCCCCAGCGGCGCCGTCACCTGCCGCCGCAACCGGTCCGTCCAGGCGAAGAGTTCGGTGTGCGTGGCGAAGTCGTCCAGGTGCAGCACGGGGGCGCCGCCGAGGGCCGCGGCGAGCACGGCGGCGAAGGTCGTCTTGCCCGATCCCGCGTGCCCGTCGACCGCGATCAGCCGGACCGGGCCGCAGGACGGCGCCAGCAGCGCCAGGTCCGCGGCGAGCCGGCGCACCGCGGCCGAGGCGGCACCGGGGGCGGGTGTGGGCACGGTCATCGCCTCCAGCGTACGACGGTGCCGCACTGCTCCGGTCGGGCACGCTGGCCCTGTCGGCCCTGTCGGCCCTGTCGGCCCTGTCGGCCCTGTCGGCCCCGTCGTCGCTGGTCAGGACCGGGTGCCCGGGCGATAGTGGTCGGACGGCGGTCCGGACCGGGCCGCCGTCCGACGTCACCAGGCAGCGACCGGGGGTCCCCTCTTCCATGACCGCGCCCGAAGGAACCTCCCGCCGTACGGTGCTGACCGCCGCCTGCGCCGCCGTCACGGCCACCACGGCCGCCGCCGATCCCCGACCGGCGCCCCGGGCCGCAGCCCCCGCACGGCCCGTGGCCCACCACGGCTGGACCTCGTGCGCCGACTGGGCGCGGGGCACCGCCCGGGGCACCCGCGTCGTGGACGCCGCCCACCCCCACCTGGCGATCGACGCGCCCACCGGCGTCACCGAGCGCACCGACCCCCGCACGGGCCGGTCCACGACCTGGGAGCACGCGGTGTGGACCGGCCCCGAGCAGGTCCTGGCCGTGGCGGCGAGCGAGGTGATCCCCTCCTGGAACGCGCACACCCCGCCCGGGACGTGGCTCCGGGTGGAACTGCGCGGCACCTACGCCGACGGCTCCCCGACCCCGTGGTACCTGATGGGCGACTGGGCCGCCGGCGACCGGGACGTCACGCGCACCTCGAAGGACGGCCAGGGCGACGGCCGCAGCGCGGTGCGCACCGACACCCTCGCCGTCACCGACCCCGGCACCCGGCTGGTGGCCTGCCGGGCGAGGCTCACCCTGTACCGCACCCCGGGGAGCCGACGGAGCCCGCTCGTGCGGCGCCTCGGGTTGACGGTCAGCGACCTGCCCGACCGGTCCACCGTGGCGCCGGCGCCGCCCGCGCACCCCGGAGTCCACCGGGAACTGCGCGTTCCCCGCTACGCGCAGACCGTGCACGCCGGCCGCTATCCGGAGTACGACAACGGGGGCGAGGCGTGGTGTTCGCCGGCCTCCTCCCAGATGGTGCTGGAGTACTGGGGGCGCCGCCCGACGGCCCGCGACCTCGCCTGGGTCGACCCGGCCTACGACGACCCGCAGGTCTGCCACGCGGCGCGCGCCACCTACGACCACGCGTACGGGGGCTGCGGGAACTGGTCCTTCAACGCGGCCTACGCAGCCTCCTACCGGCAGATGACGGCCGTGGTGACCCGGCTCACCTCGCTGGGCGAACTGGAGGGCCTGATCGCCGCGGGCATCCCGGTGATCACTTCGCTGTCCTTCCGGGCCGAGGAACTGACCGGCGCGGGGTACGGCACCCCCGGGCACCTGATGGTCGTCGTGGGGTTCACCGCCGGGGGCGAGGTGATCGCCCACGACCCCTCGTCCCCCTCGAACGCCGAGGTCCGGCGGGTCTACCGGCGACGCGAGTGGGAGAACGCCTGGCTGCGCACCCGGCGGTACGGCAGCACCGGCAAGGAACTCGACGGAGCGGGCGGGGCCGCCTACCTGTTCGTCCCGGCGGGCGACGGTCAGCGGCGCCGGGCCCTGGCCGCCCTGGGGATCCGCTGACCCGGCGCCCGTGCGGGATCAGCGGGTGCCCGTGGGATCAGCGGGTGACCACCCAGTCCGGGTGTCCCGGCATCGCCGGCGTCCGACCGCCGTACAGCCACGGCCGCAGGAACGCCCCCATGTCCTCGTCCGTGACCTCGGAGGCCAGAGCGATGAACTCCCGGGTCCCGGCGATCTCGCCCCGGTACCGCTGCGCCCACTCCCGCTCGATCGTCCGGAACGCGGCGTCGCCCACCTGCCGGCGCAGTGCGTACAGCACCAGCGCGGAGCCGTCGTAGCGCATCCGCTTGAACAGGTTCGGCTCGGTCGGTTCGGCGGGTGCCCCGAAGTCCCTGCGCCACTGGTCGTGTTGTGCGTACGCCGTCTTCATCGCGGTCTCCAGGGCGGTGCCGCCGTGGTCCTGCGAGTAGAGCCGTTCGTAGAAGCGCGCGTGCCCCTCGCTGAGCCAGAGGTCGGACCAGGTGCGGATGCCGTTGCTGTTGCCGAACCACTGGTGGGCCAGCTCGTGCACCAGGGTGCGTTCCGCGGCGACCCGGTCGCCCAGCAGGTCGGCCTTGGGCACCAGCGACAGCGTCTGGGTCTCCAGGGCCACCCCGAGGTCGGTGTCCCCGACGAGGACCCCGTACCGCTCGAAGGGGTAGGGGCCGAGCCGTTCCTCCAGCCAGTCCAGATGGGTGGCGGTCAAGGACCGGTAGCGCTCGGTGGACTCCACCAGGGCGTCTGGGACGGCGTCCCGGATCGGCAGCCCCCGCGGGCCCTCGTCCTCGACGAACGTGAACTGTCCGACGGCGAGTTGGACGAGTTGCACGGCGAGCGGCTGCGGGGAGTCGTACGTCCAGCGGACCCGCCCGTCGGCCTGCTCGGTGCGCCCGGTCAGCCGCCCGTTCGCGACGGCTTCGACCCCGGGCGGGGTGGTGATCCGGAAGGTCAGCCGGGCCCGCCGGCTCGGATGGTCGTCGGCGGGGAAGAGCATCCGGCCGCCGCCTGGCTGCGGGTACACGACCGTGCCGTCCGGGGTGGGGATCCACCCGTAGTCCTCGATGGCGTCGGTGCGGTGCCGGGTCTGCGTCGGATCGGCGGTGTAGCGCACCACGACGGTGAAGGCGCTGTCCTCGGCGAGCGGACGCGACGGGGTGACGACGAGTTCGTCGCCGTCCCGCTCGGTGCGGGCGGGGGAGCCGTCGACGGTGACGGACCGCAGGGTGTTGCCCGCGAAGTCGAGGTGGAAGCGGGACAGGTCCTGGGTGGTGCGCGCGGTGATCGTCGCGGTGGCCGGGAACGCGGTGCGCGGGGCCTTCCAGTCCAGCTCGACGAGGTAGTGGCTCACCCGGTAGCCGCCGTTGCCGTCCAGCGGGAAGAGCGGGTCGCCCGCCCCCGGCGCCCCCGGAGTGGCGGCCCGGGCCCGGGGGCCGGACGTCGTGGCCAGGGAGGTCGGGCCGGCCAGGGTCGCCAGGGTCGCCAGGGCGGTCAGGGCGGCGAGGGCGGTCGGCCGCCCGGGGCGGCGCCGTGTCCGGGGTGCGTGCTGCGCTGCGATCGGTGTCACCGGGAACCCTCCGTCGGTCGGTGCCTCGGACGAGCGGCGCCGCCCGGAGGTCAGTCGGGCGGCGCGGTCCGCTCGCACGGTAGACACGTGCCGGGGCGACGGCGTTGCACGGCGGGCCCGCCCGTGGGAGCACGGTCGGTCGGCGCACTCCGGTCACCCGCCCCGTGCGCCTCCCACACACCACGCGCGCCCCCCGCTCGCCTGTCCGCGGGGGCGTGACCGACGTCTCTACCGCACGGACGGTCGTGGATGGCACAGTGAAGGGGACCCGTCCGGGCGCTTCCCCCGCGCACGACGCCGCACGACGACAGCGAGACGCCATGACCGCGACCTCCGCCACGGCCAGCACCGCCGCCACCCGCACGGGCGGCCCCCGGACCGACGGCCCCGCCGTCCTCGAACACGTCCTCGGCTGGACCCTGGTCGTCGTGATCGCGCTCCTGGTCACCCGCCTCGGCCTCTTCTGAGGGCGGGCGCCGCACGCGTCCGGTAGCGGGGTGATCCGTGCCCCCGCCGCAGGGGCGCCGAGGAGCCTGCCAAGGCGCCCCGAGGGGTGGACACCGGTTCTGCCATACTGCCGAGTGTTCCGTCGCCAGCCGGGAGGCACAGGCCGCCTTTGGATACCAGCCAGCAGCAGCGACCCGGCGGTCCACGCGTCGCCGACACCGGACGGCCCCGGACCCGTGGCAGCGACCGCTCCCTCACCCGACGGGCCGAACTCATCGCGATCGGCCGGAAGTTGTTCGCCGACACGTCCTACGACGCGTTGTCGATGGACGACATCGCCCGACAGGCGCACGTCGCGAAGGGCCTGATCTACTACTACTTCGACTCCAAGCGCGGCTACTACCTCGCGATCATCGAGGACGCCGTCGCCGGTCTGGTCGCCCGCGCCGGCAGCGACACCGACCTCCCGGGACGCACCAGGCTCGAACGGACCATCGACGGCTACCTGCGCTACGCCGAGCACAACCAGGCCGCCTACCGCACGATCATCAGCGGCGGCGTCGGGTTCGACTCCGAGGTGCACGCCCTGCTCGGCGGGGTGCGGGAGGCGATCGTCGACACCATCGCCGAGGGCGCGTACGGGCGTCGTGACATTCCGCGGGTGGCCCGGCTGGCGCTCCTCGGCTGGCAGTGGAGCGTCGAGGGCGTCACCCTCGACTGGATCGACCGCGCCGACCCGTCCCGGGACGAGGTCCGCGAACTGCTGGTCCGGCTGCTCGGCAGCACCCTGCGCACCATCGAGGAACTCGAACCCTCCTGTCCGGCCCCGCCGCCCCCCGTGACGGACGGACCCGCCCCTCCCGTCCCCGGGGCGCGGGTCGGCTGACGGACACCACGAAGGGGCGGGACCCGCGACCGGGTCCCGCCCCTTCGTGGTTGCCGCGGTGGCTAGTTGAGCGCCTTGATCAGCTCACCGTTGGCGGTGTCACCGCTCAGCTCCCAGATGAACGTACCGGCGAGGTTCTGCTGGTTCTTGTACGTCATCTTCGTGGCGAGCGTGGCGGGGGTGTCGTAACTCCACCACTCGTTACCGCACTTGGCGTAGGCGGTGCCACCGACCGTGCCGGTCGTCGGGCACTTGGCCTTGAGCACCTTGTAGTCGTCGATGCCCTGCTCGTAGGTGCCCTGGGCCGGGCCGGTGGCGCTTCCGCCGGGCGTCGACTGGGTGACGCCGGTCCAACCGCGGCCGTAGAAGCCGACGCCGAGCAGCAGCTTGGACGACGGGATGCCGAGGCCCTTCAGCTTGGTGATCGTGGCGTCCGAGTAGTAGTGGGGCTTCGGAATGCCGGGGTAGCTGGTGAGCGGCGAGTGCGGCGCGGTGGGGCCGGTCCGCGACCAGGCGCCGAAGAAGTCGTACGTCATCGGGTTGTACCAGTCGACGTACTGCGCGGCGCCCGCGTAGTCGGCGGCGTCGATCTTGCCGCCCGGTGAGGCGTCGGCCGGGATCGCGGACGTCACCAGCTGGGAACCGAACTTGGCGCGCACGGCACGCATCAGGTCGGTGTACGCGGTCCGACCGCTGGTGTCGCACCCGGCGCCACAGGCGTTCGGGTACTCCCAGTCGATGTCGATGCCGTCGAACACCCCGGCCCAGCGCGGGTCGTTGACCAACTTGAAGCAGGACTCGGCGAAGGCGGTGGGGTTCTTCGCGGCCTGGGCGAAGCCGTTGGACCAGGTCCACCCGCCGAACGACCACAGCACCTTGATGTGCGGGTTCTTCGCCTTGAGTTCCTTGATCTGGTTGAAGTTGCCGCGCAGCGGCTGGTCCCAGGTGTCGGCGACGCCGTCCACGGACTGGGCGGCCGGGTAGGTCTTCTCCAGGGCCGCGTACGAGTCGCCCATGCCGCACTGGCCGTTCTGGACGTTGCCGAAGCCGTAGTTGATGTGCGTCAGCTTCGCGGCGGAACCGGAGGTCTGGATGTTGTTGATGTGGTAGTTCCGGCCGTACACGCCCCATTCGGAGAAGTATCCGACGACCTTGGAGGCCCGCGGCGACAGGGGCTGTGCGTCCGAAGCGGCCTCGCCCGCGGCAGCCGTGCCGGCTCCGACGAGCAGGCCCGCGCCGAGGACGGCGCAACAGGCGGCGGACAGGAGCGCCCGGAAACGGGCACGGGGACGGTGCGAATGTGACATCGACTCACCTCGTGGGGGAGAGGGAAGGGTGGGGGGAAGTGCTGCTGACGTACCGAGTCGGGCGTACGGGTGCCGGTCCCTGGACGCTGGGGGGCGTCGGGTACGCACCGGCTGGGCGCGAACACGTGGGGTGTTCGGGGGGAACAGTAGGAGGACTAGACCAGTTGGGTCAATGGTGCGTACCAACTTCCACCAGGCTGTTCGAAGATCAGCACCAGTGACGAACTGCCTCCGATCGGGCATACTCGACGCGCCACAGCCACCGGTCGGTTCCGCTCCGCGAACCGGAGCGCCACCATCGGCTGGGCAGTGCCGAAACTCCGGGGACCGGGGCTGCGCCACCGGCGTGGAACCCGTGCCGCGGATCTGCCGGAGACGTTCGCCGCACCCGGGCGGGCGTCCCCGAACTGCCCGACAGGGAGGACCGCACATGCCCGACCACGTCCCACCACCCGTGGACCGGATCGCCCCCACGGACGAGGCCCGGGACCTGTTCTCGCTCGTACGGGAACTGGCCCGCCGGGAGATCGCCCCGACGGCCGCCGAGGAGGAGGAAGCGGGCCGCTTCCCCCGCGAGCTCTTCACCCTGCTCTCCGGGTCCGGACTGCTCGCCCTGCCCTACGACTCGGCCCACGGCGGCGGGGACCAGCCGTACGAGGTGTACCTCCAGGTGCTGGAGGAACTCGCCGCGGCCCGGCTCACCGTCGGGCTCGGGGTCAGCGTCCACACCCTGGCCTGTCACGCCCTCGCCGGTTTCGGCACGGAGGAGCAACGGGCCGAACACCTGCCCGCGATGCTCGGTGAGGGGCTGCTGGGCGCGTACTGCCTGTCCGAGCCCGCGTCCGGCTCCGACGCCGCCTCGCTGCGGACCAGGGCCGTCCGGGACGGCGACGACTGGGTGCTCACCGGGACCAAGGCGTGGATCACCCACGGCGGGATCGCCGACTTCTACACCGTCCTGGCCCGCTCGGGCGGCCCCGGCGCGCGCGGCATCACGGCGTACCTGGTGCCGGGTGACGCCCCCGGGCTGAGCGCCGCCGCCCCCGAGCGGAAGATGGGCATGAAGGGCTCGCCCACCGCGCAACTCCACTTCGACGGGGTCCGGGTGTCCGACGCGCGGCGCATCGGCGCGGAGGGCCAGGGCTTCGCCATCGCCCTGTCGGCGCTCGACTCCGGCCGGCTGGGCATCGCCGCCTGCGCGATCGGGGTGGCCCAGGCCGCGCTGGACGCCGCGGTCGGGTACGCCGTCGAGCGGCGCCAGTTCGGCCGTCCCGTCGCCGACTTCCAAGGGGTGCGCTTCCTGCTGGCCGACATGGCCACCCAGGTGGCCGCGGGACGTGCGCTCTACCTCGCGGCGGCCCGGCTGCGGGACGCGGGCCGCCCGTTCGGCAAGGAGGCGGCCATGGCCAAACTCCTGTGCAGCGACGCGGCGATGAAGGTGACCACCGACGCGGTGCAGGTCCTGGGCGGGTACGGCTACACCGCGGACTTCCCGGTGGAGCGTTACCTGCGGGAGGCCAAGGTCCTCCAGATCGTCGAGGGCACCAACCAGATCCAGCGCATGGTCATCGCCCGTCACGTGGCCGGCCCGGAGTCCTCCTGACCCCGCGGCGCCGCCCGCACGCCTAGCGCAGCGGCCCCGCGGCCGTTCCGCCGAACTGTCCCGGGCGCACCAGGGGCGCGGTGAGCCGTTCCCACTCCGGGTCGGGGGACCCGGGCGGCACCCGGCCCCCCGTGGCCCACCGGGCCACCAGCGCCCGGTAGATGGGCGGATCGACGTCCGGCACCGCCGGTGGCGCCCCGGCCGTGGGACGCCCCGGCAGCGGCCGGGGCACCGGGCGTCGCTGCGGGAGCGGTCGTTCGGCGCGACGTGCCGGGAGCAACGGCCGCGGAATCGATTCTTCAGGTGGGGCGACGAGAACGCGGCGCATCCTGCCCGAACTCGGAAGGGTCGAGGTCATACCGTGGCCAACGCCCGGCCGAACGCGGCGGTCACCCCCGACGACGGTCGTGCATGCGTACGACGGTGTCCACGGAAGGGGGACCCGTCGTCACGCCCGCGGACCGCTCCGGGTGGCGGGGCGCCGGACGGCCCCGCTCGGTGGGTCCTGGTCAGGGACACGGTCCCGGCCCGGCGGTCCGCAAGGCCGCAGCGTCGGGAGAGGTCGTCGCGCCCGTGGGCCCGGACGGCTGTGCCGGGCCGGCGCCCGGACAGGGGACGCCGGAGGAACGGTGCGTGGGTGGAGTGGGGGTGCGTCGGCGCGGGGCGCTCAGGCCGCGTCGCGCCGCATCTGCGGGACCCGGATGGGACGCGAGCCCGGCCCGCCGACGTGGGAGAACGGCTGGGTGCGCCAGTTGAGCCCCTGGGGGAGTGCCAGCAGCACGGCGGTGTCGCCGTCGGACTCCCGGGTCGCCTCCTGTTCGCCGGCGGGACGGGCCGCGGTGGCGGGGCGCCCCGTGCCGGCGCAGACCTGGAGGCCGAACGGGTTCCAGGGGGTGGGGCACGTCGCGTGCTCCGGGAGGACGTCCTCGTCGTCCAGCAGGGCGATGGGCCGGGCGCAGTCCGGGCAGATCACCCGGAAGATCTCGATGGTGTCGTACGCGTCGAACTCGTCGTCGCCGGGTTCGACGCCCTCCGGCTCGGGCTCGACGACCGGCTGCTGCTTCAGCCGGGACAGACGACCGGGGCGCTTCAGACTCTGCATGTGGGAACTCTCCCCCTCGATGGGCGGGCCGGGCGCTCGGCTTCGGCCACAGCAAGCATTTCCCGTCCGGCCGTGGCGATAATCGCGTCGGATGTCCGGACACCACCAACGGGTTGTGGTGTTCGTCACACAAGCGGGGGAACGGGGGGTGGAGCGGCGGCCGAACGGGCAACCGAACGGCCCGTCGCGTCACCGATTGGTCTCGGAACGGAGCCGAACGCCCTTACGGTATCCCTGGCGATCATCAGAGCTGTAGGTTTCCGCCATGGAGGAGCTGGATCGTCAGATCGTCGAGTTGCTCGTCAAGGACGGGCGGATGAGCTACACCGACCTCGGCAAGGCCACCGGCCTGTCCACGTCCGCGGTGCACCAACGGGTGCGGCGGCTGGAGCAGCGCGGGGTGATCCGCGGGTACGCCGCGGTCGTCGACCCGGAGGCCGTCGGCCTGCCGCTCACCGCGTTCATCTCGGTGAAACCGTTCGATCCCAGTGCCCCCGACGACATCGCCGAACGCCTGGCCGGCGTACCGGAGATCGAGGCGTGCCACAGCGTGGCCGGGGACGAGAACTACATCCTCAAGGTGCGGGTCGCGACTCCGCGCGCGCTGGAGCACCTGCTGAGTCGGCTGCGCAGCCTCGCCGGGGTGTCCACCCGCACGACCGTGGTTTTGTCGACCCCCTACGAGGCGAGGCCGCCCAAGATCTGAGCCGGCCACCGCTCGGATCCTGGGCGGCCCCGCCCCGCGCCCGGACCGTGTCACGACGGACCCGGCGCCGCACCGCGACGGGCCTGCCAGGACACTGGTCGCATGAGCCAGCGCACAACCACCCCGGACCGGGCGCCCGACCCGAGCACCGTCCTGCTCCGCGGGGGCGAGATCCACTCACCCGCCGACCCCTTCGCCACCGCAATGGTGGTGTCCCGGGGGCAGGTGGCCTGGGTGGGGTCCGAGGGAGCGGCCGACGCCTTCGCCGCGACCGCCGACACGACCGTCGACCTGGAGGGCGCGCTCGTCACCCCCGCCTTCACCGACGCCCACGTCCACACCACCTCCACCGGCCTCGCCCTCACCGGCCTCGACCTGACCGAGGCCGCCACCCGCGACGCCGCCCTGGAACGCGTCCGGGCCCACGCCGGCGCCCGCCCCGACGACCGGGTGCTCCTCGGCCACGGCTGGGACGCCGCGCGCTGGCCGGACACCCGCCCCCCGAGCCGTGCGGAACTGGACGCCGCCACCGGGGGCCGCCCCCTCTACCTCTCACGCGTCGACGTCCACTCGGCCGTGGTCAGCACCGCCCTCCTCGACCTGGTCCCCGGCATCACCGGCAAGGACGGGTACGCCGCCGACGAGCCCCTCACCCGGGACGCCCACCACGCGGTGCGCGCCGCCGCGTTCGCCGCCGTCACCCCCGCCCAGCGCACCGCGGCCCAGCGCGCTGCGCTGCGCCACGCCGCCTCGCTCGGCATCGGCTCGGTGCACGAGTGCGGCGGGCCCGAGATCTCCAGCGAGGACGACCTGACCGGGCTGCTCCGGCTGGCCGACGAGGAGCCCGGGCCCCGCGTCATCGGCTACTGGGGCGAGCGGGTCACGGGCGCCGCGGACGCCGAACGGATCCGCTCCCTCGGCGTGGTGGGCGCCGCCGGCGACCTCTTCGTTGACGGTTCCCTCGGCTCCCACACCGCCTGTCTGCACGAGCCGTACGCCGACGCCCCGCACCGCGGCGTGTCCTACCTCGACGCCGCCGATGTGACCGCCCACGTCGTCGCCTGCACCGGGGCGGGCCTCCAGGCGGGGTTCCACGTGATCGGCGACGCCGCGGTCAGCACCGTCGTGGAGGGCTTCCGCGCCGCGGCCGAAAAGGTCGGGCTCGCCCGTGTCCGGGCCGCCCGCCACCGGGTGGAGCACGCGGAGATGCTCACCCCCGAAACGATCGCGGCCTTCGCCGAACTGGGGCTGACCGCCTCCGTCCAGCCCGCGTTCGACGCCCGGTGGGGCGGGGACGAGGGCATGTACGTCGAACGGCTCGGCGCCGAACGCGCCCGGTCCCTCAACCCCTTCGCCGCGCTGCTGCGCGCCGGGGTCGCCCTGGCCTTCGGCTCCGACAGCCCCGTGACCCCGCTCGACCCCTGGAACACCGTCCGGGCGGCGGCCCACCACCGCACCCCGGAGCACCGGGTGTCCGTGCGGGCCGCCTTCGCCGCCCACACCCGCGGCGGCTGGCGGGCCACCGGACGCGACGACGGGGGCGTGCTGGTGCCCGGAGCCACGGCCGACTACGCCGTGTGGCGCACCGGGCCGCTGTTGGTCCAGGCCCCCGACGACCGGGTGGCCCGCTGGTCCACCGACCCGCGCTCCGGCACCCCCGGTCTGCCCGACCTGTCTCCGGGCTCCGAGCCGCCCCTGTGCCTGCGCACGGTGGTCGCCGGACGGACGGTGTACGTACGGCCGGGTGAGTGATTGGCGGGGTGGCGCGCATCCGGACGGGGGTGCCGTGCCGCACCGCGCGACCTGCGGGTCCTCGGCGCTGACCTGCGGGTTCCCTGGATCGATGCAGGTCGCGGAGGTATTGACAGGGAACCGCCGGCGCCGGGTAGGTTCGGCCGGGTCCACCACTGGACGTCCGACCGGCGAACGTCCGCGCAGTCGTCGAACGCCGCTGGGTCAGGGGTGGGGCACCGTGCCCGGTGTCCCACCGCTGGGAGCCAGGCCCAGTTCCCGCGCCTCGGGGGCGGGGGAACGTTCCGCCGGTCGGGGGTCCCCCCGGCTCCCCGAGGAGCCCGGGGCCGCGTGGGACTGATGGGGCCCGGCCGCTCAGTAGACAACGGACCCGGTCGATCCGCAGCCAGCGGGTCCCGGGCCGGACCGAAGGGCTGCCGGGCCCCGATCCGTGCCCCGCGGCGCGACAGCCGGGCGAAGTCCGACCCTGCGTGCCGGTTGCGGCACAGGTGTACGGGTCGCGCCCACTATGGTGGACACCTGCGTACGACATGCACGAAGGGGCTCCTGTGAACGACGGCGACGCGATCTCCTCGGCCGGTGCCGAAGAGCGGCGGTTCGGCCCACTGGGTACGGCCTTGGTCATCATCCCGACCTACAACGAGGCCGAGAACATCGAGTCGATCGTCGGTCGCGTCAGGGAATCGGTTCCCGACGCGCACGTCCTCGTCGCCGATGACAACAGCCCGGACGGCACGGGCGGGCTCGCCGACGGCCTCGCCGCCGCGGACGAGCACGTCCACGTGCTGCACCGCAAGGGCAAGGAGGGGCTGGGCGCCGCCTACCTCGCCGGCTTCCGGTGGGGCCTCGCCGAGGGGTACGGCGTCATCATCGAGATGGACGCCGACGGCTCCCACCAGCCCGAGGAACTGCCCCGACTGCTCACCGCGCTCAAGGGGGCCGACCTCGTCCTCGGGTCCCGCTGGGTCCCGGGCGGCCGGGTCGTGAACTGGCCCAAGTCCCGCGAGTTCATCTCCCGCGGCGGCAGCACGTACTCGCGGCTGCTCCTGGACGTGCCGCTCCGCGACGTGACCGGGGGCTACCGCGCCTTCCGCCGGGAGACCCTCGAAGGGCTCGGCCTGACCGAGGTCGCCTCCCAGGGCTACTGCTTCCAGGTCGATCTGGCACGCCGCGCCGTCAAGGCCGGGTTCCACGTCGTCGAGGTGCCCATCACCTTCGTGGAGCGGGTGCACGGCGATTCCAAGATGAGCCGGGACATCCTGGTCGAGGCCCTGTGGCGGGTGACCTCCTGGGGCGTCACGGAACGCCTCGGCAAGTTGAGGTCGCACGGCTCCGCGGCCACGCCGAAGGGCGCCGAACCGGCCCCCGTGGAACGCAGCGGCGCCGGGGCCCCGGGCAACGAGAACCGCTGACCCGCGGCGGACGGGACCCTGAGCGGGGCCCGCGCAGGATTGTTGACCGTCCTGCTTTATGCCGGGCGCACGCCGGGCCAGGCACACTGGATGCATGACGACCGGTGTACCGACCCCGCCACGCCCCTCCCGTTCCCGGCCCGGCAAGCTCCGGAGGATCATCCCGCTGGCCCTGGTGGCCTGGTTCGTGCTGGAGATCTGGCTGCTCACGCTGGTCGCCGGTGCGGCCGGCGGGTTCACCGTCCTGCTGCTGCTCGTGGCCGGCGCGGTGCTGGGCGGCGTCGTGATCAAGGCCGCCGGTCGGCGCGCCTTCAAGAACCTCAGCGAGGCCGTCCAGCAGGCCCAGGACGGGGTGCTGCCGCAAAGCCCCCGGCCGGGGGAGGGCAGCGGTCTCGTGATGCTCGCGGGGCTGTTCCTGATCGTCCCCGGGATGATCTCCGACGCGGTCGGACTGCTGCTGTTGCTCCCCCCGGTCCGGGGGTTCATCGGGCGGCGTACGGAACGCGCTCTGGAGCGCCGGATGGCGGCGACGCCACCGGGTTCCCTCGGGGACGCCTTCCAGCAGGCCCGGATGCGGCGCCCGGACGGGAAGGTCGTCCAGGGCGAGGTGATCCGGGACCGGGAACCCGCCCCCGAGCAGGACGGGCCGCGCCCGCCCCTCACCCCCTGACAGGGAAAGCCCTGACGGGAAACGCTTGACGGGAAAAGCCGCGGGCGGGTGCCCTACCTGAAGGGGCACCCGCCCGGAGGCGATCGAGCTGTTCTGTTTTCCCACCTGCACCCCGGACGGGGTCAGGCGGACTTGCGGCTGTCCCGCGGATGAACGGCGATGTTCATCGCGCCGCTGCGGAGTACGGCAAGCCGCTCCTCAAGGACCTCTTCGAGCTCCTCGCGGGTGCGCCGCTCCATCAGCATGTCCCAATGCGTTCGAGCGGGCTTCGCCTTCTTCTCCTCTGGGCCTTCGCCGTCCACGAGGAGTGCTTGGGCCCCGCAGACCTTGCACTCCCACTCCGGCGGGATCTCCGCCTCCACAGAGAAGGGCATCTCGAATCGATGCCCCTTCTCGCATGCGTACTCCACGGCCTGGCGCGGGGCCAGGTCGATGCCGCGGTCCGTCTCGTAGCTGGTCACCACGAGGCGCGTGCCGCGAAGAGCTCGCTCACTCATGAATCGTGCCTCCCGGGCTTGTCGCCCACAGGACAGGTGTCGCTGTCGTCGTCATCCGGTCAACGTCCGGTCGGCGGTAAAGATTCCCGTTCCGGGCTCCTGCGTCGCCGTCGTAGCCGCAGCCTTGTTGACCAATGCAGTACCCACCCGCGCCCGGTTTGTCACATCTGATAGGAGATGTAACCCAACGTTTCGGCTGGTTTAGCGCGCAGTAACGGTACGCCTGGCAGGCCAAAGGCGTACACTACCGCCCTTTGCCCCCATGCGCTAAATCCGTTCCGGCACCGGATTGCCCGCGTCGCGCACCGCCCGGCGTACCGGAACCCGCGCGAGCAGGAAGAACCCGAGCACGAAGAAGGCGACCAGGGACAGGATCGCGTCCCGATAGCTTCCGGTCACCTGGTACGTCAGGCCGAAGAGCAGCGGACCGAGCCAGGACATCCCCCGATCGCTCATCTCGTACGCGGAGAAGTACTCCGCCTCCTTGCCCGGCGGCACCAGGTGGGAGAACAGCGAGCGCGACAGGGCCTGCGTACCGCCCAGCACCAGACCGATCCCGGCGGCCAGCAGGAAGAAGAAGACGGGCGCCCCGGCCGGGAGGAAGTACCCCGCCCCGAGGATCAGCGTCCAGGCGACCAGCGAGGCGAGGATCGTGCGCTGCGCCCCGTAGGTCCGGGCCAGCCGCCCCATGCCGAGGGCGCCCGCGATCGCGAGGAGCTGGACCAGCAGGACCGCCACGATCAGGGTCGACTGGTCGAGCCCCAGTTCTTCGGAGCCGTACAGCGACGCCTGGGAGATCACGGTCTGCACCCCGTCGTTGTAGACGAGGTACGCGAGCAGGAACGCGAGGGTCAGCGGCTGCCGGCGCATCTCGCGGAAGGTGGCCGCCAACTGCCGCCAGCCGCCGGCGGCGCCCCCGGTGCCCGCCGTCTTCTCCGTGCGGCGGTCACGCAGACGGCGCAGCGGGATCACCGTGAAGGCGCCCCACCACACGCCCGCCGACGCCAGGCAGATCCGCACCGCGGTGCCCTCGGAGACCCCGAAGTCGTCGTGCCGCAGGAACAGGACGAGGTTGGCGACGAGCACCAGCGCGCCCGAGGTGTAGCCGAAGGCCCAGCCGCGCGAGGACACCGCGTCCCGCTCCTCGGGGCGGGCGATCAGCGGCAGGAACGAGTTGTACAGGACCATCGACACCGCGAGCGAGGCATTGGCGACGACGAGCAGGAGGCCGCCGAGCAGATAGCGGTCGCCGCCCAACAGGAACATGCCGGCCGTGGCCGAGGCTCCGGTGTAGGCCGCGGCGGCCAGCAGCGGCTTGCGGCGACCGGTGCGGTCGGCGACGGCCCCCGCGATCGGCATGACGACGATCGCGACGATCACCGACAGGGACACCGAGTACGCGAAGAAGGAGCCCGCCCGCACCGGGACGCCGAGCGGGTGCACGTAGCCGTCGGCGTCGGCCGCCGCCTTGGCGACGCCGGTCAGGTAGGGGCCGAGGAAGACCGTGAGGACCGTCGTCGAGTACACCGAGCAGGCCCAGTCGTAGAAGTACCACCCGTGCTGTTCGCGCCGCCGCTGCCCGGCGTCGTCATCGGGATCCGTCCGCACGGCCCTGGCCCCCACCGGCCCCCTCGCTTCCCCGTCGTGCTCCCCGGCGCGGGAGGCCCGTGCGGGGGTGCGCTCAGACCCACGCGCCCCGGTCCGTGAGGACCGACCGCAGGGTGTCGATGTGATCGGTCATGATGCCATCCACGCCCAGGTCCAGGAGCGCGTGCATGCGTGCGGGGTCGTTCACCGTCCACACGTGCACCGGGAGTCCGCGGGCGTGCGCGGCCCGGACGAAGCGGCGGTCCACCACCCGTACCCCCGTCTGCACCTCGGGGACCTGGACGCACACCGCCGAACCGCGCACCGGGGCCGGCAATCCGTACGAGCGCAGCCGCAGCCCCAGGACGCCCCGTACGCCCAGCGAGGTGGCGAGCCGGGGGCCGCCCAGGCGTCGCGCCCGCGCCACCCGGGCCTCCGCGAACGAGCTCACGCAGACCCGGTCCCAGGCGCCGGTGCGCCGTATCAGCTCCAGCAGCGGGACCACGGCGGAGTCGGACTTGGCGTCGACGTTCCAGCGCGCCTCGGGGAACCGGGTCAACAACTCCTCGAAGAGGGGGACCGGCTCGGTGCCGCCCACCCGCGCCCGGCTCACCACGGACCAGGGCAGTGCGGTGATCGCCCCGGAGCCGTCGGAGACCCGGTCCAGGGTCGCGTCGTGGAAGGCGACGAGCTCGCCGTCGGCGGTGGCGTGGACGTCGGTCTCCAAGTAGCGGTACCCCAGCTCCACGGCCCGCCGGAAGGCGGTCACGGTGTTCTCCAGGCCGTCCGCGGCGCCCCCGCGGTGGGCGAACGCGAGCGGAGCGGGGTGGTCCAGATAGGGGTGGTGGGGCTGAGGGGTCACCTGCGCAGTATCGCCCGGCCCCCTCCGGCGACGGGAACCCGGGACGCGGCCGGGGCGGTGAAGAGCCGCAGGAAGAACTGGGCCAGCGGACCGATCGCCAGTGCGTACACGACCGTGCCCGCGCCGACCGTGCCGCCCAGCAGGAACCCGGTGGTGACGACGGCGACCTCCAGGCAGGTGCGGACCAGTCGGATCGACCGCCCGGTGCGCCGGTGCAGCCCCGTCATCAGGCCGTCGCGCGGGCCGGGGCCGAAGCGCGCGGCGATGTACAGCCCGGTGGCCACGCCGTTCAGCGCCACCGCCGCGACCATCAGCGGGACGCGGACGGCCAGGGCCCGGGCGTCCGGCACCAGGAACAGGGTCGCGTCCATCACCAGGCCGATCACGACGACGTTCGACACGGTGCCGAGCCCCGGTCGCTGGCGCAGGGGTATCCACAGCAGCAGCACCAGCGCGCCCACGACGATCGTGACCGCACCGATGGTCAGGCCCGTCAGCCCCGCGAGCCCCTGGTGCAGCACCCCCCACGGTTCGAGCCCGAGTCCGGCCTCCACGAGCAGGGCGCAGCTCACCCCGTACAGCGCGAGCCCGCCGTACAGGCGCAGCAGCCGGCGCGGGAGCGGGTCGGGGGGAACCGCCTCGGGGGCGGGGGCGTTCCGCACGGCGCCGGTCGTCCCGGACGGAGGAGTGGGAGGTGAAGTCGACACGAACACGCGGCGCCCCTGAGTGGTGGTAGTGGCCTGGCTCGTGTCACTCTGTGGCGGGGACATCGCTTCGTTCCATGGCCAATTCGAGGAAGGTGGACTGAAGAGCATGGCTCAGTGGACCTCAACGGTGGGTTCGGCGCAGCTCGCCCGTCTGCTCACCTCGCAGCAGACCCGGCCGGCCGGCCCCGGCAGCCGTCGACCGCCCGCGTACCGGGCGCTCGCCGACGGAGTCCGCCTGCTGGTGCTGGAGGGCAGGGTTCCGGTGGGCGCCCGGCTCCCCGCCGAGCGCGAGCTCGCCCTCGCGCTGTCGGTGAGCCGCACCACGGTGGCCGCCGCGTACGAGGAACTGCGCAACGAGGGCTTCCTGGAGTCCCGTCGGGGCGCCGGGAGCTGGACCTCGGTACCGGCCGGCAACCCCTTCCCCGCACGCGGCCTCGAACCACTGCCCCCGGAGGCCCTGGGGTCCATGATCGACTTGGGCTGCGCCGCGCTGCCGGCCCCCGAGCCCTGGCTCACCCGGGCGGTGCACGGCGCCCTGGAGGAACTGCCGCCGTACGCCCACACCCACGGCGACTACCCGGCCGGGCTGCCCGCGCTACGGGAGATGATCGCCGCCCGCTACACCGCACGCGGCATCCCCACCATGCCGGAACAGATCATGGTCACCACCGGGGCGATGGGAGCCACCGACGCGATCTGTCACCTCTTCGCCGGCCGCGGCGAACGGATCGCCGTGGAGTCGCCCAGCTACGCCAACATCCTCCAGCTCATGCGGGAGGCCGGCGCCCGGCTGGTCCCGGTCGCGATGGCCGAACGCCTCGGCGGTTGGGACCTGGACCGCTGGCGCCAGGTGCTCCGGGACGCGGCGCCCCGGCTCGCGTACGTCGTCGCCGACTTCCACAACCCGACCGGGGCCCTCATCGGCGAGGACCAGCGGCGCGCCCTGGTGGAGGCCGCCCGCGCCGCGGGAACGGTGCTCATCGTGGACGAGACGATGAGCGAAGTGGCCCTGGAGCCGGACCTGACGATGCCCCGCCCCGTCTGCGGGTTCGACCCCGCGGGCTCCACGGTGATCACGGTCGGCTCCGCCAGCAAGGCGTTCTGGGCGGGCATGCGGATCGGTTGGGTCCGGGCCGCCCCCGACGTGATCCGCAGCCTCGTCGCGGCCCGCGCCTTCGCCGACCTCGGCACCCCCGTCCTCGAACAGCTCGCCGTCAACTGGCTGTTGCGCGGCGGCGGCTGGGAGGAGGCCGTCGCGCTGCGCCGCGCCCAGGCCCGGGAGAACCGCGACGCCCTGGTGGCGGCGGTGCGACGGGAGCTGCCCGACTGGGAGTTCGAGGTGCCGGACGGCGGTCTGACGCTGTGGGTGCGCACCGGCGGGCTCTCCGGCTCCCGGCTGGCGGAGGTGGGGGAACGGGTCGGCATCCGGGTCCCGTCCGGACCCCGGTTCGGGGTGGACGGGGCGTTCGAGGGGTACGTCCGGCTGCCGTTCACGGTCGGCGGCGCGGTCGCGGACGAGGCGGCGGCCCGGCTCGCGGCGGCGGCGCGACTGGTCCGCAGCGGTGCGGCCGGAGCGAACGGGGCCGAGCCCACCCGCACGTTCGTGGCCTGACCGGGCCGCCCGGACGGTCCGACCACCCGCGGCCCGACCGGGGCGGGTCAGCCTTCCAACGCCGCGGCCGCCCGGCGTGCGCGCGCGTCCCGGATGGGCGCGTCCGTCGCGTCACCGTCCTCGACCGGCGCAACGACCTCGACCGGCGAGGGGGGCTCGACCGACGCAGACGTCCCGGCGGGTGACGGCTCCTCGGCCGGGGGAGGGGTCGCCGCGGTGCGCTCCGGCAGCAGCGCCAGCACGGCCTGCCGGTGCGCCTCGCTGGTCGCCCCGTCGTACGGATCGGGCGTCGCGGGCACCTGCAACCGCAACACGGGTCCGTCACCGAGGCGGGCGTACCCCCGGCCCGGCGGCACCTCCTTGACGGGCGTGGTGTGCGGTGCCGCGCCCAGGACCCCTTCGGTGCCCTCGACCACCGGCCCCAGGGTGACCCGCGCCCGGGTGTGCCGCAGGACCGCGTCGCCGAGTGCGTCGAGCGCGTCGTACTGTTCCGCGACCACCACCGTCACGCCCGCCGCCCGACCGTGCCGCAGCGCCGTCTGGAGCAGGGCCTGCGGATCGCGGGTGCCGTCCGTCGCGGCCAGGTGTCCGAGTACCGACGGCCGGTCCACCAGGAGGTACAGCGGGCGCCGGACGTCCTCCGGCGGCGGACCGCCCGCCCGACGGGCCTCGTGGGCGTCGGTGAGTCGTCGTTCCGTCTCGTGCGCCGCCCACCCCAGCGCCGCGAGCGCGCCGGAGAGCCCGGTCTCGACGGCGAGGACGCCGGTACGGCCGATCAGACACGCGAACTCGCCCGTCCCCGCACCGTCCACCACCAGGACGTCGCCGTGGGGGAGCGCCTGGAGGGCGAGGGAGCGCAACAGGCTGGTCGTGCCGCTGCCCGGCCGTCCGACGGCGAGCAGATGCGGTTCGGTGGACCGGTGGCCGGTGCGCCAGACGACGGGCGGTTCGTCGCGGACGCCGTCGCCGTGGACGACCGGGAGGGTGCGCGGCACACCGGTGGGGTCGGTGAGGCCGAGCACGAGTTCGCCGGGGGCCGTGACGAACCGCTGCGCGACGATGTCGGTGGGCAGCGGGGACAGTGCGGTGACCGTCAGCTCGTTCCCCTCCTCGTCCCAGTCGAAGCGGTACTCGCGCCCGCGCCCCGACTTGGCGTGCAGCACCTGTTCGATACGGGCGCGCGCGGCCGGCTCGCCGTCGGTGAAGTACGCCGGGTAGCGCACCAGGAGGCGCGAGAGGCGGCCGTCGTCGAACTCGAAGGCGCCGAACGCCTGCTCCCAGTCCCCGCCGTGCGCGTACAGCGGGGTGGGGTCCTCGGGGACGGAGAAGTACGGCACCAGCGCCTCGTACAGCGAGGTGAGGCGGTGGACCTGGGACTCGTCGGGACCGGCGGGGGCCGCGGGGGTCCGGTCCCGACCGGACCAGGCCGCCGCCGCCATCAGGGTGACCACGGCGAAGGCCGGTCCGTACGGGACCAGCGCCACCACCAGGACCAGGGCGGCGGCGACGAACAGCAGCCCGCCGCGCCCGTCCTTGGGCGTGGCCGCCCACTTGCGCCGCCCGGCCGCGGCCAGCCGGCGCAGGCCCCGCACGATCGTGATCAGCGGATGGAGGACATCGGTGGCGCTGTCGGCCGCCGACCTGGCCAGCTCCCGGCTCCGGGCGATCGGTGCGCTGCCGTCGCGCAGCAGACGGGGGAGGGGGCGCCGGACCACGTCGGTCTCCTGGGGTGCGTGCGGGGGGTGGGTACGGAGGGGGGGGACAGGTGCGGCGGACCGTCAGAACTTGATCCCGCCGAGGAGGCTGGCGAGGCTCGCCCCGCCCGCCTTGATGCTGGGGGCGATCGCCGTGCTCGCCAGATAGAAGCCGAACAGGGCGCAGACCACGGCGTGCGAACCCTTGAGGCCGTCCTTGCGGAAGAACAGGAACACGATGATTCCGAGCAGCACGACGCCTGAGATGGAGAGGATCATGGGGTTTCTCCTGGTCGGTGGGGACAGTCACCATGAGCTGTTCCAGGCTCACAGCAGGTATCCGTACGATAAAAGGTGCAATGGGGTGAATTGCTCGATGTTTCGCCTGAGTGGCGTACGTCTGTTCACCCGTCCGGCAGGGGCACCCCCGCCCGCCGTCCACGGGCCCGGCGCCCCGGACCGGCGCGCCCGTGACCCGAACGGGCACGCGCCCGGAGCCGCCGGGACCGCCGAACGGGGAGCCGGCGTCACCCCCGGGCGCCGCCGCTCACGCACCCGCGCGGGCAGTACCCTGTCGATTCACCTGTCCGGGGGACCTCCGGGTCTTCGGGTCTTCGGCTCTTCGACACCGTCCGAGGGCCCACCGGCACCCGTAGGACCTGCACCGACCGAGAGAGAGGCACCGTCCGATGAGCGAAGCCCCCGAGCCCGGGGCCACCCCCGACGCCGACGTCGTGGAACTCGCGACGAAGCTCTTCGAGCTGGCCCGCACGGGGGACGCCGACCGGCTCGCCGCCTACGTCGACGCCGGCGTCCCGGTGAACCTCACCAACGACCACGGCCACACCCTCGTCATGCTGGCTGCCTACCACGGTCACGTCGACGTGGTGCGGGCCCTCCTGGAGCGCGGCGCCGACCCGAACCGGCCCAATGACCGGGGACAGACCCCCCTCGCGGGAGCCGTCTTCAAGGGCGAGGACGAGGTCGTGCGGGTCCTGTTCGAGGGCGGCGCGGACCCGGGGGCCGGCAGCCCGTCCGCCACGGACACCGCCCGGATGTTCGGCAAGACCCAGCTCCTGGAACTCTTCGGCGCCGGCTAGAGCACCCGCCCCTGACCAGGCGGAACGCCGGTCCGGGAAATCGGTCGCGGCATTGTGAACGCCTGGGTCATCATGACCACGTGATTCATGGACGCGACGGATGGGCAGGTGTTGCCGCACCGCGCGGGCCCTGAACGGCCCGGCACGGGCCACCGACGAGAGGCAGAGGAAGATGGTCTACAGCAAGCAAGAGACGACGGGCGCCCCGACGTGTTGTCGCGTGACCTGGTAAATGCGAATCCCCGGTCGCGTCGACGCTTGATGTGAGGCTGTTTCCCATGTTCGATTCGGGTATAGCGCCCAGTGGCACGTTGCTAGGTCTCCTCCAGAGAGGCCGTGGCGACGGCACGCTCCACGCGCTCACCGCTCCGCGGGCCGACGCGCTCGCGGCACTGAACCAGTGCGTTCTCCACGACCCCCGCCACGACTGGCAGATCGAGAACCGCTCCCTGTACTACGCGCGGCTCTACCTCGACCTGCACGGCGAGCTGGACGCCGTCGAGGCGCACCTCTTCCACCCGGAGGACGTCCTCGACACCCGCGACTCCCGCACCGGGCTCGCGCTCGCCGTCCTCGGCCACCTCGCCTCCTACGGGCGCCGGGACGCCCTGGACCTGCTGCGGCGGTACGCCACGCACGGCACCAACTGGGCCTGGGCCCTCGACGAACTGGCGCTGCGCGACGACGACGCCGGGCTGCGCGCCCTCGCCGTGCCCGTCCTCGCCCGGTTCGCCCGCGATACCGAGGGCGAGGCCGCGCTCGCCGCCGCAGTCCGCGACGCCTACGAACCACGACCCTGGCGCCTGTGGGCCGACGACCCCCGCGAGGCGGTGGCCGGCCGGGTCCGGGCCGCCGGCGAACAGGGCTCCTTCGACCGCTGGCAGCGCCAACTCGACTCCACCGGGCCGCGCCCCGGCTGGAGCGTGCGCGCGGTCCTCGACTGGGCCGACCAGGGCGCCGAACGCGGCACCCCCCTGCACGCGCCCGCCGCCCGCTGCCTCACGGCCGTCGCCGGGCCGCAGGACCGCCCCGAGATCACCCAAGCCGCGCTGAGCGGCACCGACGGCGCCCGCTCGGCCGCCCTGCGCTACCTCGCCGACGCCCACGACCCCCTCGCCCTCGACCTGATCGAAGCGGCCGTCGCCTCCCCCTCGGTGACCGTCGTGGAGGCCGCCGTCGAGTCGTTCGAACGCATGCGCAGCGTCGCCGCCGTGGACCGCGCCCGGGCCTGGGTCCAACGGCCCGACGCCCTCGGAGCCGCCGCCGGACGCGTGCTCGCCTGCCGGGGCGGCGCCCGTGACGCGACCCTGGTCCTCGGCGCGCTCCGGGAAGCGGTGCGCTCCGAAGGCCCGGACGCCGCGACCCTGTGGACCCTCGTGGACGGCGCGGGCCGACTCGCCATCGTCTGCGCGGCCCCGGTGCTGCGCCACGTCTACCGCGAGACCGCCTCCTCCCATCTGCGGGGGCGCGCGGCCCGCGCCCTCGCCGCGACCGACGGGTCCTTCCCGGCCGGGTTCGCCGTCGAATGCCTGTGGGACTGCGAGGAGAGCACCCGGGAGATCGCCGCGCGGCACGCGGAGACCGGCGACGCGCGTGTCGTGGAGCGGCTGCGCAGGCTCGCCGCGGACCCCGCGGAGGAGGACGAGGTCCAAACGGCCGTCCGCAGCCGCATCGGCCCGGACGCCCCGGCCGTCTGAACCCCTCCGGGAACGGGGCGTCCGCGCCCCGTTCCCGGGCCGACCGCACCGCCGGCCCGAGGCGCCGGACGCGGTCGGTCAGCCGTGCCCGCGGCGGCGCGCCGCCGGCGCCACCACGAAGCGCACGGGCGTGCCCGGCGCCGCCTGTGCGACGGCCGGCAGATCGGCTTCCCGGACGACGGCGACCACCGGATAGCCGCCCGTCGTCGGATGGTCCGCGAGGAACACCACCGGACGTCCGTCCGGCGGCACCTGCACGGCGCCCAGCACCAGGCCCTCACTGGGCAGTTCGCCCCCGACGGCGCGTTGCAGCGCCGGCCCCTCGGTGCGCAGCCCCACCCGGTTGCTGGCCGGGGACACCCGGTACGCGCACGTGGTCAGCACGTGCAGGGCCGCGGCGGTGAACCAGTCGGCGCGCGGCCCGAACCGCACCCCCAGCACGAGGTCCCGGTGGGCACCGGGCGGACCCGGCTGGGGCGCGGTGTCCACCCGGGCGACGGGCGGGCGTCCGGGGCCCAGCGGAAGCACGTCCCCCGCGCCGAGCGGCGGTCGCCCGAGCCCGGACAGGAGGTCCGTCGAGCGGCTCCCCAGCACCGGGTCCACGGCCACGCCACCGCCGAGCGCCAGGTAACTGCGCACCCCGGCGGTGGCCGGCCCGAGGTCCAGGACCGCCCCGGCGGGCACCCACCGGGCACTGCCCCACCCGCCGGGGCGGCCGTCCACGGTGACCCGACAGGGGGCCCCGGTCACCGCCGCCAGGACGCCGTGCCGGGGCCGCACCGCACAGCCGGTGACGGTGGTCTCCAGCACGGCGCACTCCTCCGGGTTGCCGACCAGCCGGTTGGCGAGCGCGGCGGCCGGCGGGTCGAGGGCGCCCGAGCGGGGCACCCCGAGGTGGGCGTACCCGGGGCGCCCCCGGTCCTGCACGGTGGTCAGCGCGCCCGGCCGTACGACGACGACGGCGCGATCGGTCACCAGGACCCCTCCACCCGGGCCGTCGAATCCACCGGGGCCGTCGGGGCCGTCGAACCGCTCACCGGCTCTCCCCTCTCACGAACCGGACGCGGACACCGGGGGAGAGCAGCGCGGCGGGCACCCGCCCCGGGTCCCACAGCGTCACCTCGGTCGTGCCGATGAGCTGCCAGCCACCGGGCGACGCCCGCGGGTACACCCCCGTGTACGGTCCGGCCAGCGCCACCGACCCCGCGGGCACCGTCGTACGCGGAGTGGCCCGGCGCGGCACGTCGTAGCGGTCCGGCAGACCCGTCAGATAGCCGAAGCCGGGCGCGAAGCCGCAGAAGTCGACCCGGAACGCGGTACCGGAGTGGATCGCCGGCACCTCGTCGACGGACACCCCCCACCGCGCGGCGACCTCCGCCAGGTCCGGGCCGTCGTAGCGCACCGGGATCTCGACGGTGTCCGCCGGGTGCGCCCGGGGCGGCGGCACCGCCCAGGTCGGCAACTGCGCCGCGAGCCCCCGGGGGTCGTCCAGACCGTCGAGGAGGACGGTGCGCGCCGCGGGCACGATCTCGCGCACCCGCAGCGTCCCGGCGGCCCGGCGGCGCACCAGCTCGGCGTGCAGCGCCTGCGCCGCCGCACCGCTGTCCACCTCCACCAGCAGGGCGCGTTCCCCCACCTCCAGCGGCCTCATGCGAACGCCTCCACCCGCACCCCGGCCCGCTCCAACCCCGCCCGCACCCGACGGGCGAGCTCCACCGCCCCCGGGGTGTCCCCGTGCAGGCACAGCGAGCGCGCCGCCACGGAGATCTCCCGCCCGCCGTGGGCGCGGACCGAGCCGGTGCGGGCGAGCCCCACCGAACGCGACACGACCTCGTCCGGGTCGCTGACCACCGCGCCGTCCGTGCCGCGCGGCACCAGCGTGCCCCCGTCGGTGTAGGCGCGGTCGCCGAACGCCTCCGTGACGACCGGGAGGCCGGCCGCCCCGGCGGCTGCGAGGAACCGCGAGCCGGGCAGCCCCAGCACGGGCAGGGCGCGGCCGGCGAGGAGCACGCCCTCCACCACGGCGGCGGCCTGTTCCCCGTCGTGGACCACCCGGTTGTAGAGCGCGCCGTGGGGCTTCACGTACGCCACCGCCGCGCCCGCCGCCCGGGCGAACACCTCCAGCGCCCCTATCTGGTACGCGACTTCGGCCGCCAACTCCTGCGGCGGGACGTCCATGGCACGCCGTCCGAAGCCCGCCAGGTCCCGGTACGAGACCTGCGCCCCGATCCGTACGCCGAGCTCCGCCGCCCGTGCGCACACCCGCCGCATGGTCAGTGCGTCCCCGGCGTGGAACCCGCAGGCCACATTGGCGCTGGTGACGACGGACAGCAGCCGTTCGTCGTCGGTGAGCGTCCAGCGGCCGAAGCCCTCGCCCAGGTCGGCGTTGAGGTCGATGGTGACCACGTGCCCTCCCTATCCTCTTCAGCAAGGTAGGGGATCGTTCAACGATCCCTCAATACCCGTGGGGCCTCGTTCTCGCCGGGGGCCCTCGTCCCGCGGTTGTCCCCTTTCCGGGGGCTGCGATTGAATCCCCGGCATGGCAGAACAGACCGGCCTGGCCGGTGACCGGGTGCTCCTCGGCCGGACCAGCACCGCCGAACGGGTCGCGGACGTCCTCCGTGAACGCATCGCCGACGGGTGCTTCCCGCCCGGCACCCGGCTCTCCGAGGACGCCATCGGCGGTGCGCTCGGCGTCTCCCGGAACACCCTGCGGGAGTCCTTCCGGCTGCTCACCCACGAACGCCTGCTGGAACACCGGCTCAACCGCGGCGTCTTCGTCCGCATGCTGACCATCCAGGACGTGGAGGACATCTACCGCACGCGCCGACTCGTCGAATGCGCGGTCGTCCGGGGCCTGGGCAATCCGCCGCACGCCGTGGAGCAGATCGCCGCGGCCGTCGCCGAAGGCCGCGCCGCAGCCCTCGCCCGGGACTGGAAGGGCGTCTCCACCGCCAACCTCCACTTCCACCGCGCGCTCGTCGCCCTCGCCGGCAGCGAACGCACCGACGAACTCATGCGCAGCGTCTTCGCCGAACTGCGCCTCGCGTTCCACCTGGTGGACGACCTCCGAGGGCTCCACGAACCCTTCCTCGCCCGCAACGAGCACGTCCTGAAGGCCCTGGAGAGCGGCGAGACCGCCACCGCGGAACACCTCCTCGCCGCCTACCTGGACGACTCCCGCCGCCGGCTGGTCGAGGCGTACGGGGAGCGGACGGCCGCCGGGCCCGACCCCGGCTGACGTGCCGAGGCCCCGGAGCACCCCCCCGGCTCCCCGGGGCCCGGGGCACCCGCCGGCCCCCGGGGACCCGGGACACCCGACCGCCGCGCCCGGGGGCATCTGCGTCGTTTCGGTTGATGTCAGATCGAGGACCTAGGCTGTGCCCCGTGACTTCGCCTGTCTCGACGGAACCCGTTCCGCCCCAGCTCAGCGCGGGGCCGCGCCCCGCCCCGGGCCCGGCCGCCGACGAGGGCCTGGCGCGGCGCCTGCGCGCGCTCGCGTGCACCGCCCCGCTCCACGACCTCGACGCCCGCAAGGCGAACCTCGCCGGGGAGTACTCGGTCTACGGCATGGCCGAGGTCGCGCTGTCGGCCATCGACCTCGTCACGCTGAACATGGACTTCGACACGGGCGCCGACCACGACCAGATAGTGGCCCGGCTCGTGCCCCGCATCGCCGCACAGGCGCCCCGGCGCCCCGCCGGGGAACACGAGCGGGTCGCCCGCTGGGTCCTGGAGAACCTGATCAACGTCGGCAGCGTCGACCGCGGCTTCCGCGCCGTGTACGGCACCTTCGCGACGGACGGCACCTACGTACGGCGCGACTACGACTTCAAACTCATCGAGGAGGTCTCCGGCTACGGCGGCGGGGTCTACCTCCGGACCACCGACGAAGCCGTCAACGTCCTCGTCGGCGCCCTCGACACCGATGTCACCAGCGCGCAGATCGCCGCCGAGGTCAAGCTGGAGGTCCTGATCCGCCGGGGCCGCCTCGCCGATGCGCAACTCGCCGCCGAACAGGCCCGCTACCGCACGGTGCAGTACTCCGAGACGCTGCGCCGCGCCCTCGACGCCACCCGGCGCAACGTGCGCGCCGTCGACTGGCTCCACGGCGTCCCCGACATGATCGACGAAGCGCTCGACCACGTCGCCGACCGCTACCGCCACGAGAACGCGATCCTCACCAACATCCGCAAGGCCCGCGACGAGTCCGAGGACCCCGAGCAGAAGCGCCGCGCCGCGGAACTCGTCGACATCGTCAAGGACTGCATCCGCCGTCACACCCAGCTCCAGTCCCGGCTGCTCGAAGCGGGTCCCCTGTTCCGCGCCGAACAGGACCGTCAGGCGTTCGCCCCGCCCACCGCGAGCGCGGGCCTCGACCTGTACGGCCAACTCGTCGCCCCCACCCTGCCGCTCCCCCTCACCCACGCCATCCGGGTCACCGACGCGTTCTTCGCCCACGGCACCGGCCTGCGCACCCCCGTGTCGGTGCGCGTGGCCGACCTGGTCGACATCCTGCTCACCCCGCCCCTGGAGCGGGAGCACCTGGGCGCGGAGATGCCCGAGCCCGACCTGATCGCCACCCCCGACGACAGCCGCTTCAGCGACGAACAGCTCGCCCAGGCGATGCGGCTGCTCGACCTGCCCCCGGACGCCCCCCGGCGGCTGTCCGGACTGCTCGCCGAGGCCCGCCGCGGCGGCGACCACGACCTGCCCTACCTGCTCGCCCTGCTCGCCGTGCACGCGGCGAGCCCGGCGGTGGGCACCGCCTACCGCCAGGGCGAGGAGAATCTGCTCTTCGCCGTCGACGACGGCACCGAGCTGGCGGACCCCGAGTTCGGCGGCGCCGACCTCATCGTCGGCACCGCCCTCCTGGACGCCCTGGGCATGGCCGCCGACCGGGCGGAGGCCGTGTGAGACCCGCCCCCGCGCCCCGGGCGGCGGACCGCGACCGCACCCCCCGTCGGCCCCGCACGCCCCGAGCCTCCCTCCGTTCCACCTGCTCCACCCGCCCCACCGGCACCACGAACCACCCGATCGAGGAGTACCAGCCGTGAGCGACCACCACGCAGACACCGCCGCGTGGAGCGAGCCGGAGGACCGGCAGCAAGCCGCGGCCCCCGCCCCCGTCACCCCCGCGGACACCGCCGACGCCGCCCGGCTCGTCGCCTTCGGACTCCAGCCCAAACTCCAGCCCGCCCGCGACCAGGAGTACGCCGAACTGCTGCGCCGCTACCGCGAGGACCCCGCGTTCGCCCGGCTCGCGGACGCCGTCGCCACCGGCCTCGGCCTGGTCGTCCTGGAGGTGTCGCCCCGCGCGGGCATGGCCGTCACCGCCGCCGAGGACTCCGTCTTCGCGGTCCGGATGGGCGACTACGCCCGCCGCACCGCTGCCGACTCCACCGACCGCTTCCTGCACGGCCTCGCCCACCTCGCCGTCGCCGCGCTGGCCTTCCCCCGCCCCGAGGACCTCGTCGACGACGGATACATCGGCCGGGTCACCGTCAACGGCGTCGACGCCTTCGTCCGGCAGGCGTGCCGACGGCTGGAGGAACGCGCGGCGGAGCAGGGCGAGAACACCGACCCCGCGTCCGGTGAGCCCGGCCTGGAGGCCGCCTGGCGGACCTGGGCGCGCCGCAGCTCCACCGGCGCCACCAAGGACGCCCGCAGACTCGCCGGTTCCACCACCGGGATCGTCGCCAAGGCGGTCGCCTTCCTCACCGACTCGGGTTTCCTCCAGCGCACCGGGGACGACGCCGGCGGCACCTTCCGCACCACCGCCCGCTACCAGCTCCAGGTCCGTGACCTGGCGGGCGGCGCCGCGATGGCCGAACTGCTCGACCTCGGCGTGGTCCCCGTCACCGACGGCACCGCCACCCTGCTGCCCGCCGACCAGGCCGACGACCTGGAACTCGTCGCCGACGCCGGCCTCCCGTTCCACTCCTGACCTGACCTGACCTGACCTGACCTGATCGGACGGCAGCCCGTCGTCCCCACGGCAGGTCCGCCACGATCGCCCCCCACGTCCACGTTCTCGACGAGAGTCCGCCGCCATGTACGAGCTGTCCCGGGTCCGCCTCTACTCGATCGGGCCGGCCGGTGCGCGCTACGCCGACACCGTGCTCGACCTGCGCGGAGTCGGCGCCCCCGTGCCCGACCCCGCCCCCACCCAGGCGGAGTTCTTCGAGGAGGAGCCGGTCGGGCCGCCGCGCCGCCCCGCGCCCGCGGGCGTGCTGTTCCTGGAGAACGGCGGCGGCAAGTCCGTCCTCCTCAAACTGATCTTCTCGGTGATGCTCCCGGGCCACCGCAACACCCTCGGCGGAGCCAGCTCCGGAGTGCTGCGCAAGTTCCTGCTCGCCGACGACTGCGGGCACGTCGCCCTGGAGTGGCAGCACACCCTGACCGGCGAGTGCGTGGTCGTCGGCAAGGTCAGCGAATGGCGCGGCCGGCAGGTCTCCAACGACCCGCGCAAGTTCGCCGAGGCGTGGTACTCGCTGCGCCCCGGCCCCGGCCTCAGCCTGGACAACCTGCCCGTCGCCGAGTCGACCGCCGTCCGCCCGCCCGTAGAAGGGGCCTCCGGAGCCCGGGGCCGCCGCCGCACCATGAAGGGGTTCCGGGACGCCCTCACCGAGGCGGGCAAGGCGTACCCGCACCTCGACGTGCACTGGGAGGAGACCCACGAACGCTGGACGGAACACCTCGGCGAGCTGGGCCTCGACCCCGAACTCTTCCGCTACCAGCGCGAGATGAACGCCGACGAGGGCGAAGCCGCCGGACTGTTCGCCGTCAAGAAGGACTCCGACTTCACCGACCTGCTGCTGCGCGCGGTCACCGACACCCGGGACACCGACGGACTCGCCGACCTCGTCAGCGGCTTCGGCAACAAACTCGGCCGTCGCGCCGAACTCATCGCCGAACGCGACTTCACCGCGGGCTCCGTCGACCTCCTCGGCAAGATCGTGGACGCCGCGGAGACCCGCGCCCGGGCCCGTGACGTCCACGGCGCCGCCGAACGACGCACCCGCACCCTGCTCCGCGGCCTCTCGGTGCGCGCCGCCGCCGAACGGCTGCGCACCGCCGACCTCGCCCAGCAGGTCACCGCCGCCGAGCACACCGTCGGCGAAGCCGAAGGGGGCCGCGCCCGCATCGACCTGATCGCCGCCGAACTCGCCTTCCGGCACGCCTCCCTGGCACTGGTCCGGGCCGAGAAGGCCGCGGCGGCGCAGAAGCGCGAGGTCGCCGACGCCCGCACCCTGCACGCCGCCTGGCAGGGCGCGGAAGCCGTGCTGCGGCACCGCGCCGCCGCCGACCGCTCCGCCAGGGTCGCCGCCGCGATCCTGGAAGCCGAACGGGACGCCGCCCCCGCGCTGGCCGCCCGGGCCCGGGCCGCCGCCGACCTCGTCCGGGTGCTGCACACCGCCGCCGAGGAGGCCGAGGCCCTGGCCAACGAGGGCGAGGAACGGTCCACCGCACTCCAGGAAGCGGGCGAGGTCGCCCACCGGGACGCCACGGCCGCCGCCACCGAAGCCCAGCGCGCCCGCAGCGAGGTGGGCCATCTGCGCCAGCGCCTCGCCGAGGTGGAGCAGGAGACCGCCGAAGCCGTGCGCGCCGGCTGGCTGGACGACACCGCCCCGGACGCCGACCCGGCGCGGGCCGCACTCGCCGCCAGCGACGCGGAGAAGTCCGCCGTCGCCGCCTGGGACACCGCACGGGAGTCCGCCCGCCGGGCCGCCGAACGCGCCCGCGAGGCCGCCGCCGTGGAGTCCCGCGCCGAACTCACCGCCGCCCGCGCCGCCGACGCCGCGCAGGCCGCCCGGCGCGAGCACGAGGCCGAGCGGCTGACCGTCGAAGCGCTCGCCGCCGAGGAACGCCTCACCGAACTCCTCGGCCTGCCCGGCGCCCCGCCCCGCCCCGGGGACGCCCCGGGCGTGCCGCAGCCGCGCCGGGCGCCCTCGGCGCCGGCGGGACCGGCCGGCAGCGAGGCCACCCGCCGTCCCGTGGGCGGTGCCGCCGCCCCGGACCCGGACGAGGACACCGCCGGCGCGGCGGGCCCGCTCACGGTGGAGCAACTCGACCACGTCGCCGACGACCTGCGCGGCCTCCTGGACGAGGGCGTGACCGCGGCCGAGCGGCACCTCTTCGACCTGCGGACCGCCGCCGCCGACGACTCCCGCATCCTCGGCGCCCTCGGTGACGGCGGACTGCTGCCGCCCGGCCCCGATGTCCTCGCCACCGTCGAGTTCCTCGGCGAACAGGGCATCCCCGCCCTCCCCGGCTGGCGCTACCTCGCCCAGGCCGTCGACCCCGCCGACCACGCCCGGGTGCTCGCCGCCCGCCCGGAGCTCGTCGACGGGGTCGTCATCACCGACCCCGACACCCACGCCCGCGCCCGCGAGGCGCTCACCGGCGCCGCCCTGCTGCCGCGCTCCACGGTCGCCGTGGGCACCGCCGCGGCCCTGCTCGCCCCCACCCCGCCGGCCGGCGCCGCCGAGGACGCCGCCGACACCGCGGTGTTCCTGGTCCCGCCGAACCCGGCCATGCACGACGAGCACGCCGCCGACGAGGAACGCCGGGCCCTGCGCACCCGTGCCACCCGGCGGGACGAGGAGATCAGGGCCCTCTCCGCGCGCCTGGGCAAGGACCGCGAACTCGCCTCCCGCCTCGCGTCCTGGCGCACCGGTTGCCCCGCCGGCCGCCTCACCGAACTCGCCGACGCCGCCCAGCAGGCCCGGACCTTCGCCGAGGAGGCCGAAGCCGAACTGGCCGAGGCCCGCACCGAGCGCGCGGAGGCCGAGGAGAGCGCCGCCGAGGCCGCCCGGGTCCGCGAGGAACGCCAGGAGACGGCCCAGCGCGCCCGCCGCGCGGCCGACGCCCTCGCCGGCCTGGCGTTCCGACTGCGGGAACGTGCGGCCTGGCAGGTGAAGGTGCGCGAACTCTCCGACGAGGCCGTCGAGTCGGAGGCCCGGGCCCGGTACTGCCTCGACCGCGCCCGCGCCGCCGACGAGGACCGCCGCGCCGCCCAGCGGGCCGCCGACGACGCCCGCCGCACCGCCCGCGCCCTACGGGCCGAACGCACCGACATCGCCGGCGCCCCCGAGGACCACCAGGAGCAGGACGACACCGCCCCGGCCGCACCGAAGGCGTCGCTGCCCGCGCTCAGGGAGGCGTACCGCGCCGCTTCCCAGGTGTACGAGAAGGTCGGCGTCGGCGCCGACCTGCGGGCCGAACAGGCCCGGGCCGAGAGCGACGAGAGCGCCGCCCTCACCGAACTCGACCGCCTCAGCAACAAGGTCCGCGCCCGGGCCGAACAACTCCTCCAGTCCCCGGACGGCGCCGACGGCCCCTCCCGGCAGGCCGCCGCCGCCCGCGCCGAGGAACTGGTGCACCTGCTGGAGAACCGGGTCTCCGCGGCCAGCGAGCGACTCGGGCGGCTGCGCGGCGACGCGGAACGCCTCGCGCCCGAGGACGCCGAGGCCCACACCGAGCTGCCCGACGACAAGACCCCCACCAGCGTCGACCACGCCCAGATCCTGCTGCGCGCCGCGACCGCCGACCTCGCCGCCCGCACGGAGGCACTGAACCGGGCCCGCGCCGCGCACGGCGAACTGCTCCAGGCCCACCGCACGGCCCAGGACGCCGCCGGGGGCTTCGACGAGACCGCGGCGCTCCTGCGCGACCTGCTGCGCGACCACCACGACGACGAGTCCGCCGCCGAGGAGGCCGAGCCCTACCCGGGCAGCCTGGACCAGGCCCGCGCCGCCGCCGCCGAGACCCGCCGCTCGCTGCGCGGCTGCGCCACCGACCTCTCGGCCGCCGACGGGGCCGTGCGCGAGGCCAGCGACGTCCTCGTGCGGCACGCCAACTCCACCCGGTACGAGCAGGTCCGCACCCCGGCCCGCCAGCAGATCCGCGAACTGCCCGCCTCCGCGCTGCCCGAGCACGCCCAGAAGTGGGCCGACGCCTTCGCGCCCCGGTTGCGGGTGCTCACCGACGAACTCGCCCAACTGGAGCGCAACCGCGACTCGATCGTGGACCGGCTGCGCGGGCTCGTGGAGTCGGCCCTGGCGACCCTGCGCTCGGCGCAGCGCCTGTCCCGGCTGCCCGAGGGACTCGGCGAGTGGTCGGGGCAGGAGTTCCTGCGCATCCGCTTCGAGGAGCCCGACCAGGCCACCCTGGTCGAACGGTTGGGCGAGGTGATCGACGAGGCGACCCGGGCCGCCGTCCGCAAGAACGCGGACCTCCGGCGCGACGGGATGTCCCTGCTGCTGCGCGGGGTGGGAGCCGCCCTGGAGCCCCGGGGCATCTCGGTGGAGATCCTCAAGCCGGACGCCGTCCTGCGCGCGGAGCGGGTGCCGGTCGGACAGATGGGCGACGTGTTCTCCGGCGGCCAGCTGTTGACGGCGGCGATCGCCCTCTACTGCACGATGGCCGCGCTGCGCTCCAACGACCGGGGCCACGACAAGCACCGCCACGCCGGCACCCTGTTCCTCGACAACCCCATCGGCCGGGCCAACGCCACGTACCTGCTGGAGCTCCAGCGCGCGGTGTCGGACGCGCTCGGGGTCCAACTCCTCTACACCACGGGACTCTTCGACACCACGGCCCTCGCGGAGTTCCCGTTGGTCATCAGGCTGCGCAACGACGCCGACCTGCGGGCCGGGTTGAAGTACATCAGCGTCGAGGAGCACCTGCGTCCCGGACTGCCCCGGGCCAGCGCATCGGACGAGGGCGTGCACGGGGAGATCACCGCGACCCGGATGTACAAGCGCCCGGCCCCCACGGCCTGACGCCTCGTGCCCGCCGCGGCCTGACGCCCGGTGCCCGCGCCGCGCAGGGCGGCGCGGGCACCAGGCCCCTCATCAGGGCTACGAGTGGGACAGCTGCTCCGGCCGGCCCCCGCGCCGCTCCTGGCGCGTACGGGCCCGCTCGGCCCGCCGCTCCTGCTTCAGCGCCCGACGGCGCTCGCGCCGCAGGGCCCGCGCCGTGCTGCTGGGCGTGGAGACCACGCCGTGGCGCTGCTTCCAGACCTGGCGCGTCACCCAGACGTCGAGCACGCTCCAGGTGGCGACCACCGTGCTGAGGATGCTGCTCAGCACCATCGGGAACGCCAGCCACGACTCGGCGAGCGTGCAGAAGAACGCCACCATGGCCTGGATCAGGGTGACCGACACGATCAGCACGGCCCGCACGGCCGCCGTGCGCACCGGATCGGCCATCCGGTACCGGAGTGCGGGTTCCTCGACCCACAAGGGTTTGGGGCGGGGCGCCGAGACCCCCGCCGAGCCGTCCACCCGGTGGACCCGGGCGGTCGCCCCGACTCCGCCGTCCGCGTCCGGACGCTCCACCGGGGTCTTCCGCCTGGTCGGCGTCCGCCGCTCTGCCGTCTTCATGACCTCGTCACTCCCCACCGTCCACGGGTCCGTCCGCCGGTGCCGCAGCCGTCGACAACCATGTCGTGCCCGTCTTGCTCTGTTTTATGCCGCCCGACGGCGGCGCGGGGCCGTTGTGACCACACGGTGATCCGGCGACCCGCTCGTACCCTGCTCATGAACGCCGGTTCCCCTTCGCACCGGCCACTTCGAAGGCGTCACCCCGTGCCCCGCCTCCGTAAGGAAGACGCACGAGTGCACGTGAAGATTCCCGCATACCGCACGTTTCCAGCCAACTGATCTCGCTGGGTGGGGGGATCGGAGGCGGAGGCGTGTGCGCCGGTCTGGGCGGCAATCTCCCCTCATAGGTGGACAACTGATGATGTCTCGTGGGTCCCGTCGGGAACAATTATCCGGACACGTCTTCGAGAAGTGGCTACGTCAGTAGTAGGCTCACGCCGTTTCTTGACGCGCCTGTTTACCTCCGGCACGGGGGTTCGAAGTAGGGGGAGGCCATGCGCTTTCGCGGGAGATCGATCCGCCGGAAGATCGTGGCATTGCTGCTGGTGCCGCTGGTCTCGCTCACCGCGCTGTGGAGCTTCTCCACCGTGATCACGAGCCGTGAGGCGGCCCAGCTGCTGACGGTCGCCGAGGTGGTCGACAAGATCGGTTATCCGATCGAGGACATGGTCCAGGCCATCCAGGAGGAGCGCCGCCAGTCCATGGTCTACCTCGCGGACTCCAGCTCCAGCGACGCCCTGACCGATCTGCACCGCGTCCGGGAACGTACGGACGAACTCGTCGCGAAGGTCCGCAAGAACACCCGGGCCTCCGGTGTCGCCGACGACCTCGACGCCGAGTCCCGCGGTCGGCTCACCGCCCTCCTCGAAGCCCTCGACGGCATCGACTCGGTGCGGCACGCCGTGGAGGAGGGCACGGTCAGCCGGACCACCGCCCTCGACCTCTACAACCTGCTGATCGACCCCAGCTACGCGCTCGTGATGACCGTGCACGGCCTGGACGACCCGGAGATGGACAAGCAGGGCCGCGCCCTCGTCGGCATCGCCCGCGCCCGTGAACTCCTCTCCCGGGAGGACGCCCTCCTCGGCTCCGCGCTCGTCGCCCGCAGCCTCACCCGCCACGAGATCCGCACCATCTCCGACCTCGTCGCCCAGCGGGAACTGCTGTACGAGGTGAACCTGACCCTGCTCCCGTCCTCCGAACGCGAGCGCTACGAGAACTACTGGCACGACGACGAGACCGCAGCGCTCAGGGTCGCCGAACAGTCCGTCGGCGCCGCCGCCCCCGGCGTGCCCACGATGATCTCCGCAGGCGAATGGAACGACGCCACCGAGGGAGTCCTCGACAACCTCGCCGACCGCAACGCCGCCGCCAACGACCGCTACCAGGACCGGGTCCACCCCATCGCCGTCGGGGTCATCGCCCGGGCCGTCATCGCGGGCGTCCTCGGCCTGATCGCCCTGCTGTTCTCGGTGTTCCTCTCCGTGCGCATCGGCCGCGGACTCATCCGTGACCTGCGCCAGCTGCGGCTGGAGGCCACCGAGGCGTCCGGCGTCCGGCTCCCGGGCGTCATGCGGCGCCTCGCCTCCGGCGAGAAGATCGACGTCAACACCGAAGCCCCGCGCCTCGACTACGGCAAGGACGAGATCGGCCAGGTCGGACTCGCCCTGAACATCCTCCAGCGGGCCGCCGTCGAAGCCGCGGTGAAACAGGCCGAACTGCGCCACGGCGTCTCCGAGGTCTTCGTCAACCTCGCCCGCCGCAGCCAGGTCCTGCTCCACAAGCAGCTCACGCTGCTGGACGCCATGGAACGTCGCACCGAGGACACCGACGAACTCGCCGACCTCTTCCGCATCGACCACCTCACCACCCGCATGCGCCGCCACGCGGAGGGCCTGGTGATCCTCTCCGGCGCCGCTCCCTCCCGCCAGTGGCGCAAGCCCGTGCAGCTGATGGACGTCGTCCGCGCCTCCGTCGCCGAAGTCGAGGACTACGAGCGCATCGCCGTCCGCCGACTGCCCAGGATCGCCGTCATCGGCCCCGCCGTCGCCGACGTCACCCACCTCGTCGCCGAACTCCTGGAGAACGCCACGGTGTTCTCCCCGCCGCACACCACGGTCCAGGTGCACGGCGAGTACGTGGCCAACGGCTTCACCCTGGAGATCCACGACCGGGGACTGGGCATGACCTCCGAGGCCCTGCTCGACGCCAACCTCCGGCTCGCCGAGACCCCCGAGTTCGAACTGTCCGACACGGACCGCCTCGGACTGTTCGTCATCAGCCGCCTCGCCCAGCGCCAGAACGTCCGCGTCGCGCTCCAACCGTCGCCGTACGGCGGCACGACCGCCGTCGTCTTCCTGCCCGAGACCCTGCTCACCGACGCGGCGCCGGACGGCGACACCGACGGGGTCGGGGTGCGTGCCGGACGCGTCCTCGCCGAGGCCAGGACCGGCGGCCGCGCCGCGACCCCGGCCCAGGGCACCGGAACGCTCCCCGGACTGCCCGCCTCCGTCCTGGACGGACCCGCCGAAGTGGCGGCGCCCATCGGCTCCGCCGACGACATCGAGGTCTTCACCGGCCGCCTCGGCACCCCGGACGACCACGCGCCCCCGCCCGGACGGCACCGCGCGCCGGACGAGTACCGCGAAGCCGAACCGGACCTCCAGCGCCGTCGCGCCCCCAAGCTCGTCAGCTCCCACGGCCGTCCGGTCGTCGAAGCCGCAGCCCGCACCCCCGAACCCGGCGCGGAGCGCACCACCGCGCGCACCGGCCCCGGCACCCCGCCGGACCTGCCGCGCAGACGCCGCTTCCCGGAGGCCACCACGAGCACCCCCGCGCCCGGCGGTGACGCCGTACGGAGCATCCAACCCCCGGGCGGCGACGCCACCGCACGCGGCGGAGCCACCCTGCCCCGACGGGACCGCACCCCCACGGACCGACGGCGCCCCGGCCCGGACGGTCCCCCCGCGGAACCCCCGACCGGCGGCCTCCCGCGCCGGGTCCGCCAGGCCAATCTCGCGCCCCAGCTCAGACAGGGACCGGACCTGCGCAGCGATCGCGCCCGACCGGCGCCCGAAGAGCGGGACGCCGACGAAGTACGCAGCCGCATGGCCTCGCTCCAACGAGGGTGGGCCCGCGGCCGCGAAGAGAACGCCGAGGGCGACACCGCCCGGGGCGGCACAGCACACGGAACCACATCTGAGGGGGACGGTCGATGACCGCACCACGGGCCAACGGCCACATCGCGACCGGGGAGAACTCCGACCTGAACTGGCTGCTCGACGAACTCGTCCAGCGGGTCGCCAGCATCCGGAAGGCGCTCGTCCTGTCCGGTGACGGCCTGCCGACCGGTGTGTCGCAGGGACTGACCCGGGAGGACAGCGAGCACCTCGCCGCGGTGGCCTCCGGTTTCCACAGCCTGGCCAAGGGCGTGGGCCGCCACTTCGACGCGGGCGGCGTCCGCCAGACCGTCGTGGAGCTCGACGAGGCGTTCCTCTTCGTCACCGCCGCCGGAGACGGCAGCTGCCTCGCCGTCCTGTCCGACGCGGACTCCGACGTGGGTCAGGTCGCCTACGAGATGACCCTGCTCGTGAAGCGGGTCGGCGCGCACTTGGGGGCCGCTCCGCGCACCGAACCGTCCCCTGGCGGGTAGTGGGACTGCATGAGCGCAGACGGTCAGGGAACCCCCCACTGGTTCGATGACGACGCCGGCCCCGTGGTACGTCCGTACGCGATGACCCGGGGCCGCACCACCAGCGCCAACCAACACCGCCTCGATCTGATCGCGGTGGTGCTCACCGAGTCCCACGTAGCCAACCCGGAGGCCGACCAGTCACTCTCCCCGGAACACGTCGACATCATCGAACTGTGCCGCGACACGCCGCAGTCCGTCGCCGAACTCGCGGCGGAACTGGACCTGCCGATCGGCGTGGTCCGCGTCCTGATCGGTGACCTCGTCGAAGACGAACTCGTGCACGTGACACGCCCCGTGCCACCTGCCGAGCTGCCGGACGCGAGTATCCTGCGCGACGTGATCAGCGGCCTGAGGGCCCTCTGAGCAGCACGGCAGCGGGGAGAACGACGTGACGGGCTGGCAGTTCTGGGTCGACCGCGGTGGCACCTTCACCGATGTCGTCGCACGCAGGCCCGACGGGAGCCTCGTCACCCGCAAGGTCCTCTCCGCACGGCCCCGCGACCCCGCGGGACCCGGAGGGACCCCCGGCGACCCCGGCCCCGAGACCCCCGACGCCGCCGTCGAGGGCATCCGGCTCCTCCTCGCCGAGCACGCAGCGGGCGCAGCGAACGCAGCGCCCACGATCGCGTCCCTGCGCATGGGCACCACCGTCGCCACCAACGCCCTGCTCGAACGCACCGGGGAACGCACCGCCCTCGTCATCACCCGGGGGTTCCGCGACGCCCTGCGCATCGCCTACCAGAACCGGCCCCGCATCTTCGACCGTGAGATCGTCCTGCCCGACCCGCTCCACGAGCGCGTCATCGAGGTCGACGAACGCATCACCGCCGAGGGACAGGTACTGCGCCAGCCCGACCTCGACGCCCTCGAAGGACCGCTGCGCGCCGCCCGCGCCGACGGTGTCCGCGCCGTCGCCGTCGTCCTGCTCCACAGCCACCTGTACCCCGAACACGAACAGCGCGTCGGTGCACTCGCCGCCCGCATCGGCTTCCCCCAGATCTCCCTGTCCAGCGAGGTCAGCCCGCTGATGAAGCTGGTGCCCCGCGGCGACACGACCGTCGCCGACGCCTACCTCTCGCCGGTGCTGCGCCGCTACGTCCGGCGCCTGGGCGAGGCACTGGACGTGCCCCGCGGACGCCTGCTGTTCATGCAGTCCAACGGGGGGCTCACCGACGCCACCCGGTTCCGCGGCAAGGACGCCGTCCTGTCCGGACCGGCGGGCGGCATCGTCGGCATGGCCCGGATGTCCGAACGCGCCGGCCACGACCGCGTCATCGGGTTCGACATGGGCGGCACGTCCACCGACGTCTCCCACTACGCCGGCACCTACCCGCGCGTCCTCAGCCACACCGTCGCCGGGGTGCGGCTGCGGGCCCCCGTGCTGGACATCCACACCGTCGCCGCCGGCGGCGGCTCCGTCCTCCACTTCGACGGCAGCCGCTACCGCGTCGGCCCCGACTCCGCCGGCGCCGACCCCGGCCCCGCCTGCTACCGCGCCGGGGGACCGCTCACCGTCACCGACGCCAACCTGATGCTCGGCCGCATCCAGCCCGACCACTTCCCCCGGGTGTTCGGGCCCGACCGCGACCAGCCCCTCGACGGCGAACTCGTCCGCCACCGCTTCGCCGCGCTCGCCGCCGAGATCACCCGCCGCACCGGCGACGACCGCACCCCGGAACAGGTCGCCGAAGGGTACCTGCGCATCGCCGTGGCCAACATCGCCAACGCCGTCACCCGCATCTCCGTCCAACAGGGCCACGACGTCACCCGCTACGCCCTGACCACCTTCGGCGGCGCCGGGGGACAGCACGCCTGCCGGGTCGCCGACTCGCTCGGCATCCGCACCGTCCTCGTACCACCCCTGGCCGGCGTGCTGTCCGCCCTCGGCATCGGTCTCGCCGACCTCGCCGCCCTGCGCGAACGGTCCGTCGAAGCACCCCTGGACCCGGCCACCACCCCCCGCGTGCGCGACACCGCCGACGCCCTGGAAGCGGCCGCCCGCGCCGAACTGCGGGCCGAAGGCGTCCCCGACGCGGACGTCCGCGTCACCCGGCGCGCCCATCTGCGCTACGACGGCACGGACACCACCCTCGCCGTGGACCTCGGGGAACCGGACGCGATGGGCCGGGCCTTCGAGGACCGCCACCGCACCGTCTACTCCTTCGCCCTGGACCGCCCGATCGTCATCGAGTCCGTCTCGGTGGAGGCCGTGGGTCCCACCGATCCCCCCGACCTGTCCTCCCTCGCCCCGCCCGCGACCGCCCCCGAGCCCCCCGACGAGGTGGCCCTGCACACCGGCGGGGCCTGGCGACGGGCCCCTCTGCACCGCCGCGCCCACCTGCCACCGGGCCGTGCCGTCACCGGGCCGGCACTGATCACCGAGGACGGCGCGACCACCGTCGTCGACGACGGCTGGCGGGCCACCCCGCACCCGGCCGGCCACCTGGTCCTGGAACGCACCACCGTGCCCGAGGACTCCCGCACCGGCACCGCCGCCGACCCGGTGCTCCTGGAGGTCTTCAACAACCTCTTCATGTCCGTCGCGGAACAGATGGGCGCCCGGCTGGAGTCCACCGCGCAGTCCGTCAACATCAAGGAACGCCTCGACTTCTCCTGCGCCCTCTTCGACCCCGACGGCGCCCTCGTGGCCAACGCCCCGCACATCCCCGTCCACCTGGGATCGATGGGCACCAGCGTCAAGGAGGTCATCCGCCGCCGCGGCCGCACCATGCGCCCCGGCGACGCCTACGCGGTCAACGACCCCTACCACGGCGGCACCCACCTGCCCGACGTCACCGTCATCACCCCCGTCTTCGCCCGCCCCACCGATGCCGATGGCGATGCGGATGCCGTCGCCGGAGCACGGCCCCCAGGAGCCCCGCTCTTCTTCGTGGCCTCGCGCGGGCACCACGCCGAGATCGGCGGCACCGCCCCCGGCTCCATGCCCGCCGACAGCCGCACCCTCGCCGAGGAAGGCGTCCTCTTCGACGACTGGCTGCTCGCCGAGGACGGCCGCTTCCGCGAAGCGGAAACCCTCCACCTGCTCACCACGGCGACCCACCCCTCCCGCGACCCCGACACCAACCTGGCCGACCTGCGCGCCCAGATCGCCGCGAACCACAAGGGCGTGGACGAGGTCCGCCGCGTGATCGACGACTTCGGCCTCGACGTCGTCCAGGCGTACATGCGCCACGTCCAGGACAACGCCGAGGAGTCCGTCCGCCGCGTGATCGACACCCTCCGGGACGGCTCCCACACGTACGAGACCGACTCGGGCGCCGTCATCCGGGTACGGGTCACCGTCGACCGCGCAGCCCGCGCGGCCACCATCGACTTCACCGGCACGTCCCCCCAGCTGACGACCAACTTCAACGCCCCGTCCGCCGTGGTCGTCGCGGCCGTGCTCTACGTGTTCCGCACCCTCGTCGCCGACGACATCCCCCTCAACGACGGCAGCCTGCGCCCCCTGCGCATCGTCGTCCCGCCCGGCTCGCTGCTCGCCCCGCGCCCCCCGGCCGCCGTCGTCGCGGGCAACGTGGAGACCTCACAGGCCGTCACCGGCGCCCTGTACGCCGCCCTGGATGTCCAGGCGGAGGGCTCCGGCACGATGAACAACGTCACCTTCGGCAACGACCGCCACCAGTACTACGAGACGATCGCCTCGGGCTCCGGCGCCGGGGACGGCTTCCACGGAACGTCCGTCGTCCAGACCCACATGACCAACTCCCGGCTCACCGACCCCGAGGTCCTGGAGTGGCGCCTGCCCGTCCTCCTGGAGGAGTTCGCCGTCCGGCACGGCAGCGGCGGCGCCGGCCGGTGGCACGGCGGCGACGGGGCCGTGCGCCGCATCAGGTTCCGCGAGCCCATGACCGTCTCCACCCTCTCCCAACACCGCAGGGTCCCGCCCTACGGTCTCGCCGGCGGTGCCCCGGGCGCCCTCGGCACCGACCGGGTCGAACACCCGGACGGTACGGTCCTGCACCTGGACGGCAGCGACACGGTCGCTGTCCGCCCCGGCGACGTACTCGTCATCGAAACACCTGGCGGCGGAGGATACGGTCCCCCGTCGCCCCACACCACTGAGGCAGGAGACGAATCCGATGGTCCTGGGGCGTACTGAGCGGGGCAAGGCCCCCATAGAACCCGTCACCCTCAAGATCCTGGTGGCGGGCGGCTTCGGCGTGGGCAAGACCACCCTGGTCGGCGCGGTGAGCGAGATCAAGCCACTGCGCACCGAGGAGACCCTCAGCGAAGCGGGCCGCCCGGTCGACGACACCCATGGCGTCGAGGGCAAGAACACCACCACCGTGGCGATGGACTTCGGCCGCATCACCCTCCGCCAGGACCTGGTGCTCTACCTCTTCGGCACCCCCGGACAGGACCGCTTCTGGTTCCTCTGGGACGAACTCGCCACCGGGGCGCTCGGCGCCGTCGTCCTCGCCGACACCCGCCGCCTGGAGGACTGTTTCGCCGCCGTCGACTACTTCGAACGGCGCAACATCCCCTTCATCGTCGGCGTCAACTGCTTCGACGGAGCCGACCGCTACCCCGCCGACTCGGTGCGCCAAGCGCTCGACCTCGACGGCTCCGTCCCCGTCGTCCTGTGCGACGTCCGGCACCGGGAGTCCGCCAAGGACGTCCTCATCGAGGTCGTCGAACACGCCCTGGCCGTCGGCGAGGTGACCCGCCAGACCGCCACCACCTGACGGGACCGGGCGCCACCGGCCGTCCGGCGCCCCCACGCGACGGTCGGCGAACGGCGAGATTCGGCCCTGGACGGCAGAACCGCACGCCTCCGAACTGCGTCCGGTCTTATCGGTGAGGTTGGCCGGGATCGACGGGGGTGGTTCCGGCCAACCCCACCGCACCGCCGACGGCCGTACCGCCCGCGCACGGGACGGCGCGCCGTCCGCCCCGGGCGATCGGATACAGTCCGCGCGTGTCCGATTCCCAGCACCACACCACCAACCCCGTACGGGACTCCCACTGTTCGAGCTGTGGCGCCCCCTTCGCCGCCGAGGCATCCGGCTGGCCCAGGGGGTGTGCCACCTGCGGCACCACGACGTACCGCAACCCCCTGCCCGTGGCGGTGGCCCTCCAACCCGTCTACGACGACCAGGGCACCGCCCTGGTCGTCATCACCCGCACGGTGGCCCCCGCACTCGGCGGCATAGCCCTGCCCGGCGGGTTCATCGAGCACCACGAGGACTGGCGCGAGGCCCTCGTACGGGAGCTCAAGGAAGAGACCGGCATCGACGCCGCCGCCCGGGACGTGCGCATCGCCCACGTACTCAGCGCACCCGACGGGTACCTCGTCCTCTTCGGAGCCCTCCCGGAACGGCCCGCGTCCGAACTGCCCCCCTCCGTGCCCACGGACGAGACGGAGGGGTGGCACCTGCTGCGCCGCCCCACGGAACTCGCCTTCCCCCTCCACACCCTGGCCGCCCGGGCGTGGTTCGAAGGCCGCCACGGCTGAGCCGGCACCCCGACCCGACCACCCGGCCCCGGGCCACCACCCCCGGCCCGGGCCCCGGTGCACCGCGCGGCGCACCGGTCCGGCTCACACCTCCCGCAGCCGCACCGGATACCCCACCGGGCCACCGCCCTCACGCTCCACGACCACGTCCGCACCCCGCCACCGCGTCGTGAAGCGCTCCACCTCGGACGTCCCCCACCCGTCACCGGCGTCCGCCACCACCAGACCGCCTCCCGTACCCCCACGCACGGGAGGCCACACCTCCAACTCCACCCCGCCGTCCGCCCCGCGCACCGGCACCACCGCACCCGCACGCACCAGGACCGGCACCCGCGACAACGGCGCCGCCACCCGAACCCGCCCCGGCCCCGCGAACGCGAGCCCGCTGACCGCGTCGTACCAGGTGCCCGCCGGCAGCTGCACCACACGCCGGTCTACCCCCGGCTCCACCACCGGCGCGACCAACAGGGCGTCCCCCAGCAGGAACGCGTCCCCGCAGTCCCGCAACGCCCGGTCCTCCGGCGCACCCCACCACAACGGACGCGCATAGGGCGCCCCCGTGCGCGCCGCCAACTGCGCCAACGTCATCAGGTACGGAGCCAACCGCCGCCGTTCGAGCAGCACCGCCCGCGCGTGCTCCACCACCTCCTCGCCGAACGCCCACGGCTCCCGCCGCCCCGCCCGCAGCGCCGAATGGGTACGGAACAACGGGAGGTGGGCACCCAACTGGAACCACCGCAGGTACAACTCGGGCGACGGACTCCCCGTGAAGCCCCCCACGTCCGGCCCGGAGTACGGCACCCCGCACAACCCCAACCCCAGCACCAGCGCCAACGACGCGCGCAACCCCGGCCACCCCGTCGCCACGTCCCCCGACCAGGTGCCCCCGTACCGCTGCATCCCCGCCCAGCCCGACCGCGAGAACAGGAACGGCCGCTCGGCCGGACGCAGCCGCCGGACCCCCTCGTAGGCGGCCCGCGCCATCCCCAGGGCGTACACGTTGTGCGCCTCCCGGTGGTCCCCGCCCCGCCCCTCCAGCACGTGCCGCGCCGACCGCGGCAACGTCCGCTCGCCGAACGCCGCGAACGACACCGGTTCGTTCATGTCGTGCCAGAACCCCGCGAACCCCTGCCCCAGCCGCTCCCCGTACCAGTCACCCCACCACGCACGGACAGCCGGATCCGTGAAGTCCGGGTACACCGACTCACCCGCCCAGACCGTGCCGACCACCTCCCGCCCGGTCGCGTCCCGCACGAACGCCCCCACGGCCCGCCCCGACTCGAACACCGGGTTCCCCGGCTCCGCCTTCACCGCCGGATCGACGATCGACACCAACCGCACCCCGTCCGCCGCCAACTCCCGCGCCAACTCCGGCAACTCCGGGAACCGCCGCCGGTCCACCGTGAACACCCGGTACCCGTCCAGATGGTCGATGTCCAGGTGCACCGCGTCCAGCGGCAACCCCCGCTCCCGGTACCCGGCGACCGTCCGCCGCACCTCGGCCGCGCTCCCGAACCCCCACCGCGCGTGCTGGTACCCGAGCGCCCACCCCGGCGGCACCGCGGGCGCACCCGTCAACGACACCCAGGTGTGCAGCACCCGGGCCGGCGCGCCCACCACCACCCAACACCGCAACGGCCCCCCGTCACAGCGCAGCTCCACCGTGCCCGGCCGGTCGTGCCCCGACCCGTACCCCTCCTCGCCCTCCTGGAGCGAGACCGACCCGTCCCACGTCGTGTCGTGGAAGACCAGGTGCGTCCCGCCGTCCGCCACCACCCACTGCACGGGCATCGTGATCGACAACGGGTCGTCACCCGGCCCGAACGAACCCCCCGGATCGGTGTTCCACAACCGGTACGTCCCGTCCACCAGCCGCGGCCCCGCCGCCCGCCCCCCGAGCCCGAAGAACCGCGCGTCCGCCGCCACCTCCGCCCGCTGCACCCACCGCGCCACCCCGCCCCCGGCCGACTCCCACCAGCGCGGCGGCTCGACCCGGCGCAACACCACCCCGCCCGGAGTGCGGACCTCGATCCCCCCGTACCGCGACACCGCGACCGTGATCCGCTCCGACACCACCCGCCACCCCCCGTCCTTGTCCGGCTCCAACATGACGCGCGGATCGGCCTCCGGCGCCGCGCCGCACAAGGCGTACGACGGCTCGGGCCCGGCACCGTCCCACCCCCAGAACACCGCCCCCGTCACCGTGACCAGCAGCCGCAGCTCCGAACGGGCGAACCGGATGACACCCCCGCCCGGACCCGACGCCACGTCCGTCACCGCACCCGGCACCCGCGCCCGCTCCGCCCCCCGCGGCGCCAGGGCGGACGCGTCCACCCGCCGTCGGCGCAGCGCCGCGCGCACCGCACGCAACCCCAGCGACGGTCCCCCCGCACCGAGTGCCTTCACCGACCGCAACAGGCCACGACCATCCATGACGATCACCCTGCCACCGCGCCCACGGGCCACGTGGCGCGTTCAGCCGCCGTTCACCCGGGACACCACCACTCCTCACCGGCGCGTCCCGCCCTGGTGCCCGAGTCGATCACATGGCATCGTCCCCCTCAGCCGCCGAGGCGCACACCACCCACCGTGCGCCGAGGACGCCCACACCCAGCACCCGGCAGGGGAGCACCGACCATGTCCTCGTCCTCAGCGAACACCCCACCGCTCTGGCAGCCCGACCGGCGGACCGTGGAGTCCGCCCGGATCACCCGCTTCCAGACCTGGGCCGCCGCCCACCACGGCGCCCCCGCCCACGGCGGGTACCCGGCCCTGCACCGCTGGTCCGTCGACGAACTCGACACCTTCTGGCAGGCCGTCGCCGAATGGTTCGACGTCCGCTTCGGCACGCCCCCCACCCAGGTGCTCGGCACCCGCCGGATGCCCGGCGCGACCTGGTTCCCGGGCGCCACCCTCAACTACGCCGAACACGCCCTGCGAGCCGCCGCCGACCGCCCCGCCGAACCCGCCCTCCTCCACGTCGACGAGACCCACGGCCCCACCCCCGTCACCTGGGCCGAGCTACGCCGCCAGGTCGGCTCGCTGTCCGCCGCACTGCGCGGCCTCGGGGTCCGCCCGGGCGACCGGGTCAGCGGCTACCTCCCGAACGTCCCGCAGGCAGTCGTGGCCCTCCTCGCCACCGCCACCGTGGGCGCCGTGTGGACCTCCTGCGCCCCCGACTTCGGCGCCCGCAGCGTCCTCGACCGCTTCCAACAGGTCGAACCCGTCGTCCTCTTCACCGTCGACGGCTACCGCTACGGGGGCAAGGAACACGACCGCACCGACACCGTCGCCGAACTCCGGGCCCAGCTGCCGACCCTGCGCGCCGTCGTCCACGTCCCCCTGCTCGGCACCCCCGCCCCCGACGGCGCCCTGGAATGGGCGGACCTCACCGCCGCCGACACCGCACCGGACTTCACCCCGGTCCCCTTCGACCACCCCCTGTGGGTGCTCTACTCCTCTGGCACCACCGGACTGCCCAAAGCGATCGTCCAGTCCCAGGGCGGCATCCTCCTGGAGCACTACAAACAACTCGGGCTCCACTGCGACCTCGGCCCCGACGACCGCTTCTTCTGGTACACGTCCACCGGCTGGATGATGTGGAACTTCCTCGTCTCCGGACTCCTCACCGGCACCACCGTCGTCCTGTACGACGGCAGCCCCGCACACCCCGACACCGGGGCCCAGTGGCGCATCGCCGAACAGACCGGCGCCACCTTCTTCGGCACCTCCGCCGCCTACGTGATGGCCTGCCGCAAGGCCGACGTGCACCCGGCCCGCGACCACGACCTCAGCCGCGTCCGCTGCGTCGCCACCACCGGCTCCCCGCTGCCCCCCGACGGCTTCCGCTGGCTGCACGACGAGTTCGCCGACCGCGACGGCGGCCTGTGGATCGCCTCCGTCAGCGGCGGCACCGACGTCTGCTCCTGCTTCGCCGGAGCGGTGCCCACCCTCCCCGTCCGCATCGGCGAACTCCAGGCACCCGGCCTCGGCACCGACCTCCAGGCATGGGACCCCCAGGGGCGACCCCTCCTCGACGAGGTCGGCGAACTCGTCGTCACCCGGCCCATGCCGTCCATGCCGCTCTACTTCTGGAACGACCCCGACGGCCACCGCTACCACGACAGCTACTTCGACACCTACCCCGGAGTCTGGCGGCACGGCGACTGGATCACCCTCACCCCCCACGGGTCCGTCGTCATCCACGGCCGCTCCGACTCCACCCTCAACCGCCAGGGCGTCCGCATGGGGTCCGCCGACATCTACGAGGCCGTCGAACGCCTCCCCGAGATCAAGGAGTCCCTCGTCGTCGGCGTCGAACGGGCCGACGGCGGGTACTGGATGCCGCTCTTCGTCCACCTCGCCCCGGGCACCGCCCTCGACGACCGGCTGCGCGCCCTCGTCAAGCGGACCATCCGCGAGGACCTCTCCCCCCGCCACGTCCCCGACGAGATCATCGAAGTCCCCGCCGTGCCCCACACCCTCACCGGCAAACGCCTCGAAGTACCGGTCAAACGCCTCCTCCAGGGCACCCCCCTCGACCGGGCCGTCAACCCCGGCTCCGTCGACCGCGTCGACCTCCTCCACTTCTACGTGGAACTCGCCGCCCGCCGCCCCTGACCCCGACCCCGCCCCCACGCCGATCACCGATGTCAGTCCCCCCGGTTACGGTGAGTGAGCATCGATCGACCGTGCACAGGGGGAACCATGACACCGACCGACCGCCACGCCACCACGAACGAACGGATCCGCCGCGAGATCGCCGGCACCCTCGGCCTGCTCGCCGACGCCGCCGACTTCACGGCCATGCGCCGCTACCGCAGCTTCGCCTTCGACGACCACCACGCCTACCTGCGCCACACCGAAGCCGTCCTCCGCGCCCTCGACGCCCGGGGCCAACACACCAGCATCGCCCTCTTCGACCCCGAGCAGTACGCGTCCTACTGCGCCCGCACCGGAATCGACCCCGACACCCGCGCCTCGCGCACCCGCTTCACCGCGGAACTCGCCGCCACCGTCCCCACCGTCCCCTACGACGGCCGTCCCCTCGCCGAACTGCTCCCCGACCTCCTCGACGAGGCCGCACGCCGGGCCACCTGGGAGTACGCCACCCAGGCACTCGCCCGTGCGGGGGAGTGCGCCACCTGCGGCGAGGACATCGGTCGGGCCGCCTTCGCCCGGGCCTTCGACCTCCTGCTGCGCATCCTGCGCTCCGCCCGCCCCGGCGCGCACCACCTCGTCGGCAGCGTCACCACCCCGGCGGAAACCCTCCTCGGCGTCTTCCGGGCCCGCAGCGACACGACGGGCCTCACCGAAGCCGACGAAGCCGCCGCGGTCGAACTCGCCACCGTGCTCGCCACGGGCTTCGCGACCCGGAGCCCCGGCGGCCTCGTCATGCGCACCACCACCCCGGGCCACGACGACCGGGTCCAGGGCTGGCGCCTCGTCGACGACGGACTCGCACCGCTCACCGCGGCGCAGGTGTTCGACGCCTACTGCACCGACGCCGTCTCCGGCGAACCCGTCTCCCCGGAATCCGGCGTGGACTACTGCGCACCGCCCGACATCGACGGCATCGGCCCGGGCACCAGCGGCCACACCCACCGCTGACACCCGGCTCCGTCACCGGGACGCCCCGCACGGCGGAGCGTCCCGGTGACGACTACTCCCCGGAGAGCACCGCCTGCGCCGCGTTGCGCGCGTCCTCGGCGGTGTCCGCGGCCCGCGCCGCCGCCGCCGCGCGCTCGCACTGCGCCAACGTGTACGTGGCCAGCGCCGCCCGTACGTACGGGATCGACGCCGAGCCCATCGACAGGGAGGTCACGCCCAGTCCCGTCAACACGCACGCCAGCAGCGGATCGGCCGCCGCCTCGCCGCACACCCCGCAACTCTTGCCCTCGGCCTTCGCCGCCTCCGCCGAGAGCGCCACCAGGTCCAGCAGTGCCGGCTGCCACGGGTCCTGCAACCGCGACACCGCGCCCACCTGCCGGTCGGCGGCGAACGTGTACTGCGCGAGGTCATTGGTGCCCAGCGACAGGAACTCGACCTCCTGGAGGATCGAACGCGCCCGCAGCGCCGCCGAGGGGATCTCCACCATGGCGCCGAACTTCGCGCGCAACCCCGCCGCACGACAGGCGTCCGCGAACGCCTTCGCATCCGTCCGGTCCGCCACCATCGGCGCCATCACCTCCAGATACACCGGAAGTCCCTCGGCGGCCCTGGCCAGCGCGGTCAGCTGGGTGCGCAGCACGTCCGGGTGGTCCAACAGGGACCGCAACCCCCGCACCCCCAACGCCGGATTCGGTTCGTCCGCGGGGGTGAGGAAGTCCAACGGCTTGTCCGCCCCCGCGTCCAGGACCCGGACGACGACCCGCCCCTCCGGGAACGCCTCCAACACCTGCCGGTACGCGGCCACCTGCTTCTCCTCGGACGGCGCCTTCGCGCTGTCGTCCAGGAACAGGAACTCGGTGCGGAACAGCCCGACCCCCTCGGCCCCGGCCTCCACCGCCGCCGGCACGTCCGCCGGCCCGCCCACATTGGCCAGCAACGGCACCTTGTGCCCGTCGGACGTCGCCCCGGGACCGGTCGAGGAGGCCAGCGCCGCCCTGCGTTCCTCCGCGACCGCCGCCAGCGCGGCCCGCTTCTCGGCGCTCGGCTCGACGAACACCTCCCCGGTGCTGCCGTCCACGGCGACCACCACGCCTTCGGCCAGCTCCCCGGCTCCCGGCAGCGCCACCACCGCGGGCACGCCGAGCGCCCGCGCCAGGATCGCGCTGTGACTCGTCGGACCGCCCTCCTCGGTCACGAAGCCCAGGACCAACGACGGATCCAGCAGCGCCGTGTCGGCCGGCGCCAGGTCCCGCGCGATCAGCACGTACGGCTCGTCACTGTCCGGCACCCCCGGCATGGGCACGCCCAGCAACCGGGCGACGATGCGGTTGCGCACGTCATCGAGGTCGGCCACCCGCCCCGCGAGGTACTCGCCGGCCCCCGCCAGCAGCGCCCGGTACGAGGCGAAGGCGTCGTACACGGCGCGCTCGGCCGTGCTGCCCACCGCGATCCGTCGCTCGACGTCGACGATCAGCTCCGGGTCCTGGGCCATGAGGGCCTGCGCTTCGAGCACGGCCTGGGCCTCTCCGCCCGCGAGGTTGCCCCGCGCGTTCAGATCGGCCGCCACGGCGTCGACCGCCTGGCGGGCACGTCCCTGCTCCCGCTCGGCGTCCTCGGTGGGGATCTGCTTCGCGGGCGGTTCGAGGACCGCCGTGCCCATGTGCCGTACCTCGCCGATCGCCACACCGTGGCTCACGCCGACGCCCCGCAGCGTTGTTTCCATCTCACCGTCTCCGCGTACAAGCGACGGGCCCGCCGCCGCGATGGTTGGTCTGCCGGTCGCCGCTACTGCCAGTCGAAGAGCGTGTCGCCCACCTTCACGTCACCGCTCTCGTTCACGGACGACAGGGAGTCCACCATGGCCTCCAACGCCACCACGGGGCACACCGGAGACTTGCCGGCCGCTTCGACCTCGGCGGGGTTCCACCGCACGACGGCCTGACCGCGCTGCACGTTGTCCCCCTTGTTCACCAGCAGCTCGAAGCCCTGTCCGTTGAGCTGCACGGTGTCGATGCCCAGATGGGTGAGCACGCCGTGCCCCTCGTCGTCCACCACCACGAAGGCGTGCGGATGGAGGGAGACGATCACTCCGGAGACGGGAGCCACCGCCTCCGCGGGCGTCCGCTCGGGATCGACCGCGGTCCCGGGGCCCACCATGGCACCGGAGAAGACGGGATCCGGCACTGCGGTCAGTCCGATGGCACGGCCGGAGACAGGGGATGTCACACGGGTCATGGGCAAGCCTCCCAAGGCTCGGAGTCCGACGGCGCCGTCACCCGTCTGCCCGGGGACGGCGCACTGTTCAGCAGCGTAAGTCATAAAAAGTCCGAGTTCTGTGTGGGCGGAGCCGGGTGGCTGAGGGAGGGGTGCACCCTCGATTTGCCCCCGCTGTCAAGCCCGCTGTACAGTCGTAACCCTGCCCGCGAGCAACGCGACGAGCGTCGCGAAGCCGGGCAGTCTCCATCAAGTCCTCTTTTCTCATCTTGAGATCAGAATTTCGCATGCCTGCGAGACCTGGTCAGAGTAAAGAAAAAGACCTGGTAGAGTTTGAAACACCGAAGGGAAGCGCCCGGAGGAAAGCCTCAGCCGAATGGCTGGAGTGAGTACAAAGGAAGCGTCCGTTCCTTGAGAACTCAACAGCGTG